>NZ_LBJW01000017.1:0-775581 GCF_028128865.1 Bradyrhizobium sp. CCBAU 11357
ATTTGCCGCGAGCCATCGACCGTCATCGTGCCATATCAACCTGTTCGAGAGTATTTGCTGGTCTACATGTCTCCGATGGTCATAGCGGATATGTCCGCGATGTGAATCAGCTGACCGTTCCTCAAGGATGAAATGCGGGTGGAAAGCGTGACCATTTGCTGCTTTGTGGCTCTGTTTCTTGATAGATCGTTTTAGGCAATGGCCATACCAGGCGGCGGTGGGCAAGCCATAACGCCGAATGGGCCTTTCGAGAGTTCGGTTACTACCCGCTGTACTCGACCTGACACGGGATTTGGGCTCTGTCGGAATACCGACAACTCTCCACATACTTTAGTAAGCTCAAGCTGACTGTTCCATTGGCGAATTCGCGAGTTAATTGACGACCCGAGGTAATCTCCTGTAATGCCGCTGGAGCCCGGGAGAGTTGCAGATGTAAGATCGCTCTCTTTCGAGCGGCGCTCTTGGCGGCAGTTATGCACATTATCGTCTCGGTCCTGAAGTAGGATAAAAGCTGTGTTTTTCTTGGTCCTGTGTCAGTTTGCTCGCCGCTAGGCCGGTGGAGAAACCAATGCGATCAGGCACGGGCGGTGACTCATCTTGCGCTTGCCTCCCATCATGGTGATCGCGATGATATCCGCGGGAGCATCGCTGACCGCCCACGGCGTCGCACGTCATGTCTCATGGGGATTGGTCACGCGTCACGATCTGAAGCGGGCGATTGAGATTCTCGAAGAATTCAATCGGCCCATGGGCGTGGACCGCGATGTAAATTCCATGTCCGCACCATATGTTCGGCTTGCGGCTTGCTGGGAGACCAGGATGGCGTCTCGCAAGCCTCTGCGCCAGTAAAGATCGCCAGAGCGGTCCGATTAGGCAATGCGCGATTGCGGGTTGCTAAGTTCACTTCGCCGGCGGCTTGCCCGGCGTCTTTGTCTACTGGACAATAGACCGAGCCGCTGCCATGGTGCGGAACGTCGTGGCATCGGCGGTAGGGCTGGTCCACAGCGGCTCCTGCGGTCGTTTGTTCCATAATGCCCGGAAGCATCCACGGTGCAGCTATTCGTTAGGCTATGGGCACGGGGCCCCCTTGGCACATTGCTGCCTCACTTGGGCGCAGTTCTCTTGATCTTCCTCAAGCGATGCCCCTTCTGCAGCAGTGGAGCAGGCGCGCCTGCCGCGCAGCGCTGGCAAAGGCGTCGTGGTCGACGATTCTAAGACGGATCAGCTTCGGGCAAGGCCACGAAACTGAAATCGCATCCATCTTCCAGGGATCCGGCGAGTACCCCGGTTCAAGAGCGGCCCCTCCTCATTGCCTCGACACTGGCTCGGGTGAGCCCCCAATCGTCAGACTTCAGAAAGGCAACTTCCACACGAAATAGAGAAGCGCAGCGATTGCCACCCAGAAAAGTATGCCGCGGAAGATGAAAGCGAGCGCCATTTTAATCGCCATCTTGCCCAAGCCGCTGCGCCATGGCGATTCCATCGATCGCGTCTGCCAGCCCTTCCAAGAAAGTCCGATACCACGCATCATCGTCGGAAGGTCCCATTCTTGTAGGCTGCCGACGTAACGCGTCAGAGCAATCACGTCTGCGATCGTGGTTGGGGTTGAACGGATGAGCACGTTCCCTTGCTCCGCGAGAGCATGGTTCCTTTGACAGCTGATTTCGTCGGCGGCATCAAACTCGGGTCCCGAATCGAGCTTCGCCGATACGGACAGGGCCGCATCGTAATGTGCCAACAGCTCGCGATGACGCTCGATCACTAGGAAGATTAGATCCCGATCGGCTGCAGCAGTCGACTGGGGAGAAATTTCCTGCGATGACAATGTTGGCCCCAAGCAAGTAGCAGGGCTACGTTAGCACGGTGGCCATGATGATAATCAGCGTAGAAGGTCCTTCATCTGCGGTATTTCTGCTCGATCGTCTTGGCATCCAGGCGAGGTCAATGGCTCATTTTTTGAGACGTTTCGCGCACGAGGGCGCGCCTTAGTCGCGGGAAAACGGGCCCGCTCGATCGTTTTGGCGTACATTACAGGCCTTTCAAGCGTCGTCGTCATTTATGAATGCCACGCAACGTGCAGGCGGAGATCCTCGCACAGCCGGCTTGGGGGTGTCCTCGCACCGTTGGCGGAACTTCGTCCGCGTCGTGTGAAGGCGACACCACGACATCGGGTATTCGGCGGCAGGCCCATTCAGCCATCATTCGCGGATCATCCGGTCTGAGCCGGAGTGACGACGCAGTTTGAGGCGTCGACGCCCGCGGTGCGAGCTCTCCGCAAAAGTCTTACGCGGGCGGTTGGATAAGATATCGTAGGTTTGGTCGGTGTGGGGGTAGGCGGTAGCGCTCCCCCGCTACCAAATCCAGCTAAGCAGCTGACATTTTTGCCAGGATTTCGAGTGCATTTGACCCGCTGCTAACGGGCTGCCCTATGCTGCTCGCATCGCTCTGATGTTCGGCTGCTGGGCGTCGGCGCCGCTCGTGCGGCATTGATACGCAACCAGGCCCAGGGTGATGGAGAATGTCCGACCTGCTTGAGCTTGTAGTGCTTCATCGGAGCGGTTGCGGAAGCCCCGCGAAGACGGAGCGGTATACGTTCGATTTCGTCGTTAGCGGGCAATCTCTCTTTGCCGCCACCGGCGCCGCCAGCTTCGATTTGTCTGGTTGTCTTTCGGTTCCTCAACGAGAGCCGGAGCTTGCCCTTCGGATCAACGACAGACTTGCGCGACTTCTAACGTCGGCCGTGCCGATCGGCGGCAATGAGCGCGTGGCTCTGTTTGTCTGTCCGGAATGTGGAGACCTCGCGTGCGGAGCCATCACCGCGATCGTATCGCGGAGCGACGGTATCGTGCGTTGGTCCGACTTTGCGTACGAGAATGGAGATGACAGCGAAACCAAGCTGTCGAAGGTCGGGCCCTTCGCGTTCGACTGGATATCCTACGTGACTGAAATCGAGCGAGCTTGCGCAGGCTGACGGACCGTAGGATGGGTAGAGCGCAGCGAAACCCATCATGTCTCCCCCTGGCAAACATCTCGATGGGTTTCGCTGCGCTCTACCCATCCTACGATCTAATCAAAGTATGTGATCGTTTTCTTCACCACGATTGGCTTCCCCTGATCGAACAGAAATTTGAAATCTCCGTCGCGGGATCGCAGCAACCAGAGTGCCTTGCTCAACGACACCACATAGCTATCAGGAGTGACGACTCTTTGCTGCAGGCAGACCAGCAAGGAGTCGTTCGCCGTGAGCCGAAGGATGTTCGGGAATACAATTCCCTGTTCTCCGAGTGGTTTACTCAGGAGCCCAAAGGTATATTTGAGGTCGCGAATGTCCGTAATTTCTCCTGGCTTTATTACAATCGATGAAAAATCGAACCGCGGATAAATTTTTGTGTCTGGTTCGCCCGCGTCGCAACTCTCGTCTGCCGGTGTCCTGGTGTCATTGTACTTGAGCGCGACCAGCCCAAGGTTGCTGATGCGAGCCTGCCGATTTCCTGAATTGATGTAGGTCAGGCTGATCGGCTGCGTAAATCCAACCCGGTCGGTTTCCGTTGTTATGAGGGGGGCGGAGGATGTGATGAGGACCCTCAGGTCGTCGGTCTGACGAAGCTTCGCCCAAAATCCAAATGCCGAAATGCCGAAGCCGAACACAGTAATTAGAAAGGTCACTATGCTGGCTAGTACGGCTGCCGACCATCGATTTGCCTGAGTTGCCGATGGCTGCGATCGATGACTTCTCAACAAAGCGCGCATCTGCTTGCGATGCATCTCGGCCTCTCCGGCTCGTATGCAAATCAATTGTCTCGTTCTGCAATTTATGGGTGCATTGAATTGAGTGTCAATGACGGGTAGGGGCCCCCGCTTCGGCTTTCGCCGTGAGCTGTCAGTCCTGTTTCGCACCCCGTCAACCCCTCCCCGCAAAAATATTCCACTTTACCGAATTTCGGAAATATCGTATGTGTCGTCCATCCCGGCTCATCTTGAGGGGCGATCGCGTCGTCGTCTTGATCGCGAGCCGGGCTTGCGGTGGACGCGGCAGCGTCGGGCGCGATGGTAGCGGGCAGGGAGGGTAGTCCCCGGTGAGCTCGCGGCCGCGCGCGGACGAACGGCGCTGCTAGGTCTCGTCTCGTCTGTAAGTTTCCGGCTTCGTCGACGGAGCGGGGAATACTGCGGGCGAATTGGCGGGCCGTGCGTACGGCAAAACCGTGTGGTCCTGGCCGTCGTTGCTACGGTCAAGCTCTTGCGGATGCGGCAGTCGCGTCAACCGGCGCGGGTGCCGGTGTATTCCGTGGCGCGAGGGAGGCCAGAAGGAATTCGGCTCCCGGGAGAGCGCGGCATAAGCCGTCCGACCATCGCGCAGGGAAGGCCGAGTGATCGGCACCACCTGTATGCTGCTGTGCGGTTTTCTGCGTGTGCATTTTGCGCAGCAGACCGCGGGTGCGATGTCGGCACCCGGCCTTCCCTGTGCCCTCTTGACTTTCAGAGGGACGAAACATCTGGCAAAGCTCGGGCGAAATCAGCCGCGAGGCTGCGAAGGCGTGTCTGCGATGAAAAGCGCGTGGTGGCAGGCCGCACTCGGGAAGCAAGCGACCGGTTCTGTGATCACCATCACAGGCATGGCCGCCTTCCCCGTCTATACTGCCGGCTCTGAAGCAGGGTGGCGACCATGCGGAATCGGATTGCACTGGTTTTCAGTTTCTTTTTTTTCACTTTTCTGGCAGCCGCTGATCTTGCGGCCGCAGACGACCGGACAATCTGCGCGCAGCGCGGCCATGAAGACCGCATCGCCGCGTGTTCGCGGCTGATCGCAAAGAGCGGCGGGCGCGACGCCTTGGCGTTCGACAATCGCGGTGCCGAATATGGCGACAAGGGCGACTACGATCGCGCAATCTCCGATTTCAGCGAGGCCATCCGCATCGATCCGAAATACGCGCTTGCCTGGCAGCATCGCGGCGCCGCCCTGCTTCGCCGGAACGAGGTGGATCGGGCCATCGCCGACCTGACCGCCTCGATCCGGCTCGATGCATACAATCTGAACGCCTTGAACGACCGCGGCATGGCCTATGCCGCTGCAGGTGATTCCGAGCGCGCGCTTTCGGATTACAATGCAGCGATCCGCATCAATCCGATGTTCAAGTTCGCCTACTTCAATCGAGGGCGGCTCTATGCCGGCAAGGGCGATCACACCCGGGCGATCGCCGAATACTCCGAGGTCATTCGCATTGACCCGACCTACGGTTATGCGTTCAACAATCGCGGACTGTCCTATCAGCACACCGGCCAGTCCGAGCGTGCCGTGGCCGATTTCAGCGAGGCGATCCGGCTTTTGCCGAGGACAACGCTGGCCTACAACAACCGTGGCGACATCTATCTCCTTCAGGGCAGGTACGATCAAGCCCTCGCCGATTTCAACGAGTCGCTGCGCAATGATCCGCAACATCAGAGTGCGCTGGTAAACCGCGGAATGGTGTTCGAGAAGCTGGGCGAGGTCGCAAAGGCCCGCGCCGACTTCAACGCAGCTCTGGCTGCCCCGCAGAAGTACGACAGCGCGAAATGGGCGATGGACAAGGCGCGCGAACGCCTCGCCGCGCTGGACGATACGTCCATCAAGACCGTTCCCGCCACCACCACGTCGGTCATCGCGCTGCCGGGACCGTCAAGTAGAAATGACAGGCGCATCGCGCTCGTGGTCGGAAACTCCGCTTATGAGAATGTCGCAGCGCTCGCCAATCCGGCGCGCGATGCGGCGCTCGTCGCCGAAACGCTCAAGCTCACCGGATTCGATTCCGTCACGCTGCTGACCGATCTGCGCAAGGATGCGTTGACCGCGGCGCTGCGCGACTTTGCAAGGCAGGCGGAAATCGCCGACTGGGCGATGGTATATTACGCCGGTCACGGCATGGAGGTCGGCGGCGTCAACTATCTGATCCCGATCGACGCGAAGATCGCCTCCGACCGCGACGTCAGCTTCGAAGCCGTGGCGCTGGACCAGGTGTTGAACGCGGCGGAACGCGCCAAGCGGCTGCGCCTCATCATTCTCGATGCCTGCCGCGACAATCCGTTCGCCAACCAGATGAAGCGCACCATGACGCTGGCGTCGCGTTCGGTGTCGCGCGGCCTTGCGGCGATCGAGCCCGAGGCGGGCACGCTGGTGGTGTATGCCGCCAAGGACGGAGAGATGGCGCTCGACGGAGTGGGCAGGAACAGCCCGTTCGCCACGGCGTTCGTCAACAATATGAGCAAGCCCGGTCTCGAGGTGCGCCGGCTGTTCGACGTCGTGCGTGATGACGTCATGGAGGCGACCAATCGTGCACAAAAGCCGTTCAGCTACGGATCGGTCTCGGGCCGGCAGGATTTTTACTTCGTTGCCGGGAAATGAGACGCAAGGCTTTGGCTGTCGCGGGCGGGCAGGGAGGGTAGTCCCCGGTGAGCTCGCGGCCGCGCGCCGACGAACGGCGCTGCTAGGTTCGTCTCGTCTGTAAGTTTCCGGCTTCGTCGACGGGGCTCGGTTGGAACTCGTGGGCGCGTCGGCCGTTGCTTGGCCGCGGCAATTGCAAGCGAGTAGGAGAGTACGTGAACCGACGCCAGCTTGTTCAAGGGTCGGCAGCGCTGCCGGCGCTGCTGCTTGCTTCCCGACGCAGTCTGGCCGCCCCTTCGGATGACATGTTCGGGCCGTCCACCGTGAGGGACCTGGCGCGGAGGTTGGCGAGCAAGCCGTACGAGGCGCCGGACGAAAAGCTGCCGGGTGGATTGAAGGACCTGGACTACGATCAGTATCGTTCGATCCGCTTTTTGCCGGAGCGGGCGCTCTGGCGCGGCAAGAATCTTCCGTTCGAGGCGCAGTTCTTCCACCGCGGCTTCTTCTACAAGAACAGGGTGAACATCTTCGAGGTCGCGGACGGAAAGGCGTCCGAGCTCAAGTACCGCAAGGCGGACTTCTCCTTCGGCGAGAAGGTCCCGGCGTTCGAGGACGGCGATCTCGGGTTCGCAGGCTTCCGCATCCATGCTCCGATGAACCGTCCCGACTATTACGACGAGGTCTGCGTTTTCCTGGGGGCGAGCTACTTCCGCGCCGTGGCCAAGGGGCAGACCTACGGACTTTCCGCCCGGGGGCTCTCGATCGATACGGGCGAAGCCAAGGGCGAGGAATTTCCGCTCTTCAAGACGTTCTGGCTCGAGCGGCCGGCGCCGGGTGCGACCTCGCTGGTGATCCATGCCCTGCTCGACAGCAAGAGCTGCGCGGCGAGCTATCGGTTCACGGTGCGGCCCGGGGAGACGACGGTCTTCGACGTCGAAATGTCGGTCTACCCGCGCGTCGAGATGCCGCGGGCCGGTCTCGCGCCCATGACCAGCATGTTCTTTTACGGTCCGAACGACCGCAACGACATCGACGATTTCCGCCCCTCAGTCCACGATTCCGATGGCCTTGGGATATTCAATGGGAAGGGCGAGAGCCTGTGGCGGCCGCTCAGCAATCCCCGCGATCTCCAGATCAGCACCTTCCAGGATCTCAATCCGCGTGGCTTCGGGCTGATGCAGCGGGAGAGAAACTTCTTCGCCTACCAGGACATCGAATCCAGCTTCGAAAAACGCCCAAGTCTCTGGATGGAGCCGATCGGGGATTGGGGCGAGGGCGGCGTCGTGCTGTTCGAGATCCCGACCAAGGAGGAGGTCCACGACAACATCGCCGCCTTCTGGCGGCCGAAAAACCCGCTGCAGGCCAAGGGCGAACACAACTACACCTATCGGCTGCATTGGGGGCCGGATAGCCCGAAGCCGCATTCGCTCGCCAGATTCACGCGAAGCGGGATAGGCGCCAGGGGCGAGGACGCGCGCCTGTTCGTGCTCGATCTGCTCGGCGACAACCTCAAGGGCATCGATCCTGCCGGTGTCAAAGGCGTGGTGACGGCGGAGAAGTCCGAGGTGAAGAACATCGTCACGCAGCCCAATCCCCACACAGGTGGGTGGCGGCTCAGCTTCCAGTGCCAGGTGAAAAGCGAGCCGATCGAGCTGCGGGCGTTCCTGGCCCAAGGCGACAAGCCCTTGTCGGAAATCTGGGTCTACCGATGGGCGCCCTGAGCACGGCACCGCGGCCGATGGCCGGCGATATCGCGACCCAGCGCCTGCTGCCGGGCGAGTCCCCCCTTCCGATGGCTCCCGGCGACCTCGGAAAAAACCGGGTCGCCCACCGCATTCCTGCGCCGGTTGCTCCCGCGATGGCTTGGCGGCGCGGCCTCATCGTCGTCTCGACGGCGGCGCTCACGGCGGCCGGCGGATATGAGATGTATCGCGTGCTGCAGGTCGGCGGCGTCACCGTCCTTGAAGCCATGGTGCTGGCGCTCTTCCTGGTCCTGCTCGCCTGGGTCGCCTTCTCGTTCGCCTCCGCGCTGGCCGGCTTCTTCGTGCTGCTCGCCCATCGTCCGGGCGCCTTCGCGCCGGACGCGGAGCTGCCTGCGATCGCAAGCCGCACCGCCATGCTGCTTCCCACCTACAACGAAGACCCGCACCGATTGACGGCGCGGCTCCGCGCGATCATCGAATCCCTGGAGACGACCTCGCAAGGAAAGCTGTTCGACTGGTACGTTCTGAGCGACAGCACCGATCCGGACATCTGGGTCGCCGAAGAAAAAGCGCTCCTCGCGCTGCGACAGGCGGTGGGGACGCCACGGCTGTACTATCGCCACCGAGGCGAGAATACGGCGCGCAAAGCCGGGAACATCTCCGAGTGGATCACGCGGTTCGGCGGCGCGTACGATTTCATGATCGTGCTCGATGCCGACAGTCTCATGAGCGGGCAGACCATCGTCCGACTGGTCCATGCCATGGAGAGCAATCCGAGCGCCGGGCTCGTCCAGACGCTCCCCATGGTCGTCAACGCGCGAAGCCTGTTCAGCCGAGTCCAGCAATTCGCCGGCCGCCTGTACGGACCGTTGATCGCCGCCGGCGTCGCCTGGTGGCACGGCTCCGAAGGCAATTACTGGGGCCACAACGCGATCATCCGCGTGAAGGCGTTCGCGGAATCGGCCGCGCTGCCGCAGCTGCGCGGGCGCAAGCCATTCGGCGGGCACATCCTGAGCCACGATTTCGTCGAGGCTGCGCTGATGCGGCGCGCGGGGTGGGGCATCTACATGCTGCCGACGCTCGGCGGAAGCTACGAAGAGGTGCCGCCCTCGCTGCTCGATTTCGCAGCGCGCGACCGACGCTGGTGCCAGGGCAATCTTCAGCATCTGGCTGTCGTGCCGGCGCGGGGTCTCCATTGGGTGTCGCGCCTGCATTTCATGGTGGGGATAGGAGCATATCTGACGGCACCGCTCTGGCTGCTGTTCCTCTTGCTGGGGATGCTGATCTCGCTGCAGGCCCGCTTCGTGCGGCCGGAGTATTTTCCGAAGGGTTTCTCGTTGTTTCCGACTTGGCCCGCCCAGGATCCCGTGCTCGCCATCTGGGTGTTCGTCGCCACGATGGGCCTGCTGCTGTTGCCGAAGCTGCTCAGCCTTGTCCTCGTTTGGATGCGGGGCTCGGTGAGGCGCCAGTTCGGCGGCGCGTTGCGTGCTTCGGCCGGAGTTCTCGCGGAGATCATCGTATCCGCGCTGATGGCGCCGGTGATGATGATCTTTCAGTCGATCGCCGTGGTCGAGATTCTGGCCGGCCGCGATGCCGGCTGGCAGACGCAAAGGCGCGACGACGGCACGGTCGAGCGCCGCGAACTCTATCGGAAGTACGGCATTCCAACCTTGTGCGGCGTCGCGATGGCCGCAAGCGCCTACGCCGTTTCGCTGCCCCTGCTGCTTTGGATGTCGCCAGTCGTCGTTGGGCTGCTGTTCGCCGTTCCCATAGGCGCGCTGACCGCCATGCCCGTCTCCGGAAGATTGTTCGTCACCCCCGAAGAACGAGAGCCGCCTCCCGTGCTGCGGCGAGCGAACGAACTGAGCGCGTCGGCGGACGCAGAGGGCAACCGCGCGTTGCTGGAGCTGCGCCAAGACCCCGCGCTCCTGGCCTTCCACCTCGCTCAGCTGCCGCCTCCTCGGCCCACCAGGCCCGACACGGTCGACGCCAACCTGGCGGTCGGACGTGCCAAGATCGATGCCAGCGAGACTTTCGAGGAGGCCGCAGGGCATCTGTCCTCGCGGGAAATCTTTTCGATCTTGAACGACGGTTCGGCGCTCTCAACCGTGTTGCAGAAGCCATAAGGTTTCGGCCTGCCGGGCGCACCCATCGGCGAGAGGCGAGCATTGGGCACGGAGCCCTTGCTTCGATGAGGCCGCCCTGCAGCGCCGCCCGCCTTTCCGCGCCCGCGCTGGACTATTGCGGACGCCTTCGAGGTGATGTTGATGCCCCGCCCCAGGGAACCGGCGAGCTTTGTTCGCTGTTTGCATCCGGGAAGTACGGTGAACCGCGATGAAATGGATGCTGGTGGTTCTGGTCGGCGGCGTGACGCCGGTCAACACAGACTTGCTGTTTGACAAGTTCGCCGATTGCCTTTCGGCGGAAGAGCAGATGCGCAAGCACTATGCTGACGCTTTCGAGGCTTGGGACAAGTGGGCGGCGATGAACATCGAGCGGCGTCGCGACTATTCCAAAGCCCGCGATGCGCAAGCCAAGCGTTTGTTGAGCAATGTTGGAACGTGCGTGCCTCATGGTGACGGCGCCGTCGTGAAGCCGGAGGCCAGCCCTTCACCGACGCCTTCGCCCAAGCCTGCTCCTGAAGCCCAGCGCTAACTTCCCGAAAATCCCAAAAACGTACGGGACCGACAGGAGGGTGCCACCATGCCGTTTAGGCTCATCTACCAAAGCCGCAATCTTCCCTGTGCCCTCTTGGCTCAAGAGGGTGGAGTGACCAGGCAAAGCTCGGGCGACATGCGCCGCGAGAATGCGAAGTTGCGACGGCATCACATTTCCAACGTGCATAAGGCGAGGAATTCCGTCACCGCTCGTTCGTGTCCAAACGGTCTAATGAAGTCATCGCAGGTGGGTCTCGGGGCCCAGCTGGTCAGGCAGCCCCGATCGCGACCGGGCGGCCGGTGCGGGCCGATTCGGTGGCGGCGTCAGCGAGCATCTGGGCGCGCAGCCCGTCCAGACCGGTGGGAGAGGGCGCCGCCTTGCCGGTGCACGCATCGATGAAGGCCGCGAGCTCGGCGCGATAGGCGGCGGCATAGCGTTCGAGGAAGAAGTTCTGCACCGGATCGGCACGGAAGCCCTGGCTGGTCGCGATCTCCAGAGTCGTCTCGTGAATGTTGCCGGCCCGCAGCATCCCCTTCGAGCCATGCACCTCGATGCGCTGGTCGTAGCCGTAAGCAGCGCGACGCGAATTCGAAATCTGCGCGATGCGCCCGCTCGCCGTCTTCATGAGCACGCCAGCCGTGTCGACGTCACCGGCCTCGCCAATGGCCTTGTCCACCAGCGCCGCGCCGAGCGCGAAGACCTCGACCGGCTCCTCCGCCAGCAGGAAGCGCGCCATGTCGAAGTCATGGATCATCATGTCTCGGAACAGGCCGCCCGAGCGCTTGACATAGTCGACGGGCGGGGGAGCGGGATCGCGCGAGATGATGCTGACGATCTCGATCTCGCCGGCCTCGCCGCTGCGCAGCCGCCGCTCCAGGCTTGCGAAGTTCGGATCGAAGCGACGGTTGAAGCCGATCATCAGAGGTCTGCCTGAGGTCTCGACCGCGGCGAGGCAGCGGCGAATGCGGCCCGAATCGAGATCGACCGGCTTCTCGCAGAACACCGCCTTGCCGGCCGCGACGGCGGCTTCGATCAGATCGGCATGCGTGTCGGTCGGCGTGCAGATCAGAATGGCGGCGATGCCGGAATCGCCCAGGATCGCATCCGCATCGGCCACCTTCGCCCCCATCGCCTGCGCCAGCGAGGATGCAGCCTCGCGCGAGGCGTCCGCCACGGCGACGAGCCGCGCATCGCGACGCGCCGCAACATTGAGGCCGTGGATGCGCCCGATCCTGCCGGCGCCGAGAAGTCCAAACCGCATTGTCATCATCATTGCTTGACTATTCGAATAAGCATTCCATTCTCTGCGCCGCCTCGTCAAGGTCGGAGCGTGTGTTCCTGTCGTGGCGCAGTTGAGCGGGAGCAATTGATGGCGACGATCAGGCTCACCATGGCACAGGCGCTCGTCACCGCGATGGCCGCGCAGAAGACGGTGATCGACGGACAGGAGCAGCCGCTGTTCGCCGGTGTCTGGGCTATCTTCGGGCATGGCAATGTGGCGGGGATCGGCGAGGCGCTGTATGCCGCGCGCAACCGTCTGCCGACCTGGCGCGCGCATAATGAGCAGGCGATGGCACATGCCGCGATCGCCTTCGCGAAAGCCTCGCGCCGCCGGCGCATGATGGCGGTGACCAGCTCGATCGGTCCCGGCGCGACCAACATGGTGACGGCTGCGGCCGTCGCTCACGTCAATCGCCTGCCCTTGTTGCTGCTGCCCGGCGATGTCTTTGCCGGGCGCCGCCCTGATCCAGTGCTGCAGCAGATCGAAGATTTCGGCGATGGCACGGTCTCCGCAAATGATTGCTTCCGGCCGGTCTCGCGTTATTTCGATCGCGTCACCAGACCCGAGCAGATCATGCCCGCCTTCGAGCGCGCGATGCAGGTTCTAACGGATGCGGCCGAATGCGGGCCCGTGACGCTCGCGCTGTGCCAGGACGTGCAGACGGAAGCTTACGATTATCCCGACTGGTTCTTCGCCGAACGCGTCTGGCAGAAGCGGCGGGCACGTCCCGACCAGACGCAAATGGCGCAGGCCGCGGCCCTGCTCAAGGCGGCGAGGCGCCCGCTCGTTATCGCCGGCGGAGGCGTGCTCTATAGTGAGGCGGAAGACGCTCTCGCCGCCTTCTGTACGGCGCACGGCATCCCGGCGGCGGAAACGCAGGCCGGTAAGAGCGCGCTGCCTCACGACCATCCGCTCAATCTCGGCGCGATCGGCGTCACCGGCACGGGCGCAGCCAACGATGCTGCGCGCAAGGCCGATCTCGTGCTGGGGATTGGCACGCGCTTGCAGGATTTCACCACGGGCTCACGCTCGCTCTTCGCCGATCCAGATTGCCGGATCATCGGTCTCAATACGCAAACCTTTGATGCCGGCAAGCACCGCGCGCAGCCGCTCGTCGCCGATGCCAAGGCCGCATTGGCGGAGCTCGGCGCCGCGCTTCAAGGCTGGACGGCACCTACAACCTGGACCAAGCAGGCAAGACTGGCCCGCACAGCCTGGCTGGACACGGCAGCGCGCTACCTGGCTGCCGGCAACGAAGCCTTGCCGAGCGACGCTCAGGTGATCGGCGCGGTTCAACGCCGTAGCCGGCCAAGCGATGTCGTGCTTTGCGCGGCCGGCGGCTTGCCCGGCGAGCTGCACAAGCTCTGGCAGCCGGGCGCGCCCGGCGGCTACCACATGGAATACGGCTATTCATGCATGGGCTACGAGATCGCCGGCGGACTAGGCGTCAAGCTCGCCGATCCCACGCGCGACGTGATCGTGATGGTCGGCGACGGCTCCTATTTGATGATGAATTCCGAGATCGCGACGTCAGTGATGTCAGGTGCGAAGCTCATCATCGTCGTGCTCGACAACCGCGGCTTCGGCTGCATCAACCGGCTCCAGAACGCGACCGGCGGCGCGTCTTTCAACAACCTGCTGCGCGACGCGCGTCACGAGACCCTGCCCGAGATCGACTTCGCAAGCCACGCCGCCGCGATGGGAGCGATTGCGCGCAAGGTCGCAGGGCTCACCGAGCTGGAAGCAGCGCTCGACGAGGCGCGGCGCCACGATCGAACGAGTGTCGTGGTGATCGACACCGATCCCTTGCGCGCGACCGAGGCCGGCGGCCATTGGTGGGATGTGGCGGTGCCGGAGGTCTCGGAGCGCGCCGAGGTCGAGGCCGCCAGGCGCAATTATGTCGAGGCGCTCGCGCGCCGCAAGGACTGATCGAGCGAGGACGACATGCCTATCCGGATCGGAGCGAACCCTATCGGCTGGTCGAACGACGATCTCCAGGAGATCGGCGGCGAGACGCCGCTCGAGACGTGCCTCGCCGAAGCGCGCGAGGCGGGTTTCGAAGGCATGGAGCTCGGCCACAAATTTCCGCGCGAGCCGCAGGCCCTGAAGGCTGCGCTCGCGCCCTTCGCCATGGACTGCATCTCCGGCTGGTATTCGGCGCAGCTCTTGAGACGCGATGCCGACGAGGAGATGCGGCATCTGCGACCGCATCTCGATCTCCTCAAGGCAATGGGATCGACCGTGCTGGTCTTTGCCGAGACCTCGAATGCGATCCATGGCGATCGCGGCAAGCCGCTATCGCAGCGGCCGGTCATGAAAGCGGGCGATTGGGCGGAGTTCGGCCGCCGCATCACCGAGGTCGCGAAGCGTACGCTCGCCGAGGGCGTCAGGCTGGTCTTCCATCATCACATCGGCACCATCGTCGAAAGCGCCGATGATATTGACGCTTTCATGGGCGCGACCGGCGAGGCTGCTCATCTCCTGCTCGACACCGGCCACGCCACGTGGGGCGGTGCGGATCCGGCTGCGCTGGCCCGAAAATATCGGACCCGCATCAGCCACGTCCACGCCAAGGACGTACGTCCTGCAGTGATGGAGCAAGCGCGCAGCGAGGATTGGAGCTTCCTTGATGCCGTGTTGGGGCAGGGCAGCGAGCTCGGCATCTACACTGTGCCAGGCGATGGCATGGTCGATTACCCCGCTGTCTTCCGCGAGCTCAGGGGTTATTCCGGTTGGATCGTGATCGAGGCCGAGCAGGATCCGCTTAAGGCACAACCGCTGACCTATGCCAAGCAGGGTATGGCCCATCTGAAGCAGAGCCTGAAGCTGGCTGGGCTCGCCTGAGCCCCCAGGGCCTATCAGTGTCCAAGGCAGAAGGAGGCATTCGATGAAGATGATCAAAGGGCCTGCGATATTCCTGGCTCAGTTCGCTGCCGACGCGGCGCCGTTCAACTCGCTCGATGCGATGTGCGGATGGGCGGCATCCCTGGGCTACAAGGGGATTCAGATTCCGAGTTGGGATGGGCGGCTGTTCGACCTGAACAAGGCCTCGGAGTCTCAGACCTATGCCGACGAGGTGAAGGGCATTGCGGCTCGCCACGGCCTTGCCATCACCGAGCTTTCGACCCATCTGCAAGGCCAGCTCGTCGCCGTTCACCCGGCCTATGACGCGGCATTCGACGGCTTCGCCGCGCCGGAGGTGCGTGGCAACCCCAAGGCCCGCACGGAATGGGCCGTCGATCAGGTCAAGCGCGCCATCTTGGCGTCCAGGCGCCTCGGGCTGACTGCCCAGGCGACTTTCTCCGGCGCGCTGGCCTGGCCCTATGTCTATCCCTGGCCACAGCGTCCCGCCGGCCTGATCGAGACCGCCTTCGACGAGCTCGCCAGGCGCTGGCGGCCCATCCTCGACTATGCCGAGGAGCACGGTGTCGATCTCGCCTATGAGATCCACCCGGGCGAGGACCTGCACGACGGTGTTTCCTACGAAATGTTCCTGGAGAGGGTGAACAACCATCCGCGCGCGAACCTGCTCTACGATCCCTCGCACTTCGTGCTGCAACAGCTCGACTATCTCGACTACATCGACATCTACCATCAGCGCATCAAGGCGTTTCACGTCAAGGACGCCGAGTTCAATCCGACCGGCCGCCAGGGCGTCTATGGCGGATTCCAGAGCTGGGTCGACCGTGCCGGCCGCTTCCGCTCGCTTGGCGACGGCCAGGTCGATTTCGGCGCCATCTTCTCCAAGCTCACGCAATACGACTACGACAGCTGGGCGGTGCTCGAGTGGGAGTGTGCCCTGAAACATCCCGAGCAAGGCGCGGCCGAGGGCGCCGAGTTCATCCGAAACCACATCATCCGGGTGACGGAAAAGGCCTTCGACGATTTCGCAGGCAGCGGCACTGATGCTGCTGCCAACCGCAAGATGCTCGGCATCTCCTGAAGAGAGGGTGCAACATGGCTATCGAAGCAAGCACTGAAACCGGCGGCCATCGTCGGATCCGCCTCGGCATGGTCGGCGGTGGCCAGGGTGCCTTCATCGGTGCCGTCCACCGCATTGCCGCGCGCATCGACGACCAGTTCGAGCTGGTCGCCGGCGCGCTCGCGTCGGATCCGGTTCGAGCCAAAGCCTCCGCAAAGGAGCTCGGCATCGCTGACGACCGTGCCTATGGCTCGTTCGAGGAGATGGCGCGGGCAGAAGCGGCGAGAGCGGATGGCATCGAGGCGGTCTCGATCGTGACGCCCAATCACATGCACAGCCCGGTCGCGAAAGCCTTCCTTGACGCCGGCATCCACGTCATCTGCGACAAGCCGCTGACGACAACGGTTGCGGAGGCCGAGGAACTGGTGGCGCTGGTCAGGAAGACGGGCAGGATCTTCGTCGTCACGCACAATTACACCGGCTATCCCATGGTCCGGCAAGCGCGCGCGATGATCGCAAATGGCGAACTCGGCGAGATCCGTCTCGTCAAGGCCGAGTATCTGCAGGATTGGCTGACCGAGCCATTGGAAACCACCGGCCAGAAGCAGGCGGCATGGCGCACGGACCCGGCCCGGTCCGGCGCCGGCGGATGCATCGGCGACATCGGCACCCATGCCTACAATCTGGCCTGCTTCGTCACCGGGCTCGCGCTCGACGAATTGCTCGCGCAATTGTCGACCTTCGTCGAGGGGCGGCGGCTCGACGATGATGTCCAGATTCTCCTCAAGTGGAAGGGCGGCGCCAAGGGCATGCTGTGGGCGAGCCAGGTCGCCGCCGGCAATGAGAACGGGCTCACGCTGCGCGTCTACGGCAGCAAAGGCGGTCTCGAATGGGCGCAGGAGAATCCGAACCATCTCTGGTTCACGCCGTACGGCCGGCCGAAGCAGCTCCTGACGCGCGGTGGGGCCGGCACATTGGCCGACGCCGCCCGCGTTAGCCGCATCCCCTCAGGTCACCCTGAAGGCTACCTCGAAGGTTTCGCGACCATCTATGCCGAAGCAGCGCGCGCCATCCGCGCGGCACAGGCCGGCCAAAAGCCGGATCCTGAGGTGATCTTCCCAACCGTCGAGGATGGTCTGGCAGGGGTGCAGTTCATCGATGCTGCTGTGAAGTCCGCAACAAGCAAGGGCGCTTGGGTTCGGATGACGTAGCTGCAGTGCCTTGGGGGCGTGCCTTGGGGCGCGGCACCGATGGCAACTCCAATGGCCCGCTCCGTGACTGAACCCAGTGCATCGAAACGCTGGTCGGGCTCCTAACGCCCGATCTTGTCTTGGTCGACCAGGATGTCAGCGTCTTCGGCAACGTACGAGGCATGCCTGAAGTCCCGTATCCTGGCGACTTTGCCCGACGCCCATCCGAGCAGGATGAAGTATTTGGGCTTTGAACCGGGGATCGCCGCGGGATCGAGCACCAGGACGGCCGGACGGCCTTCGACGAGGCCCGGTACGAGATGCCAGTCATTGATTTTTGCATAGTTGCCGAAGTAACGCGACACCTCGGCCTTGCCGGTCATTCGCGTCTTGTTGACCAGATCGAGCTTGACGTCCTCGGCGATCATGGCGCGGATCGCATCGAAATCCCTTGCATTGAAATGATCGACATAATTGGCGAGCCGCGCGCGGTCGGCTGCCGACAGGCGCGCAGGCGGCGCATCGTCGCCTTCCTCTGCAAGCTCGCGCAACTGCGTGCGGCCGCGATGCAGCGCAGCCTTTACTGCGGGCAGGCTCGAGTCCATCACATCGCAGATCTCCTGAAGCGAGCAGCCGAGCACGTCCATCAGGATCACGCTTGCGCGTTGGCCAACCGGCAGGCGCATGAAGGTGCGCAGGCTGGCCGCAGCGATCTGGCGGCTGGCGACCGTGTCGATCTCGTCGACGATCATGTCCACCTCCTGAAGCGAATGCAGTGCCTCTTGCCGGTTGCGCCGGCGCAGGAAATCGAGCGCCGTATTGTGGGCAATCCGGAACAGCCAGCCCTCCGGATTGCGGATCGGGCCGGCCGTAGGGGCCGCCTCCACGGCCTTGATCAACGCGTCCTGCAGTACGTCTTCTCCGTCGATGGCGGATCCGACCATGCGTGCGCAATAGCGGTGCAGCCGCGGCCGGATAGCCACCAGGAGCGCCGGAATGTCGTGGGCCGCGCTTTCCCGAGCCGAGTTCATCATGTCTCCACCACGAGCCCTATGGCTCCGCCAGCACGCGATAATTGCCGACGACAATAGCACCGTTGCGCACCGGCGGCTCGGCGCAGCGGTCGCGCAAACCGTTCTGAAAGGCTTGAAAGGCCGCAAGCTTCGGCAGCGGTGACGAGCCGTCCTCGGCCGTGGTTTCGACGATGTGGATGAAGGTGTTGTCCTCGAGCCGCAACGTCAAGTAACGCACCCCCTCCGGGTGCGCCGCCTTCAGCTCGGCAAACACCGCCTCGACCAGCTCGGCATTCTTGTCGGCCATGTCGGCCTTGGTCCTGTAGCGGATCACGTTTCGTTTCATCGCTGTCTCCTCATCTCACCGCAGCACGAACTTGCGGCTTCTCGATCAATAGGACGTCTGGCTGGGTCCAAAGGATGCGGCCCGCACAAGTTTTTTTCAGCCAGCATCCTTGGGCTCTCCTGCTTCGTCCTCTCCGCGACGGCGCCGTTCCGGCCCCAAGATGGAGATTGATGAGATGCAAGACGCTCCCACCCCCGCGGAGAAGACCTGGGTACTCGCCCTGACCTCGCTTGCCTCGTTCATGATGGCGCTGGATGCGATGGTCCTTACGACGGCGTTCGCAGGTATCCGCATCGAGTTCTCGAGCTCGGTCGAGACACTGCAATGGACTGTTAACGCCTATAATCTCGCTTTCGCCGTGCTGCTGCTGTCCGGAGCCGCGCTCGGCGACCGGTTCGGGCGGCGCAGGATGTTTGCTGGCGGCATCGCGCTGTTCACTGTGACGGGACTGATCATGCAGGCGATCGGGCTTGGTTGGATTGCCTTCATCGCTTCGCCCGACGTCGCCTACGCCGCGCTGATTGCTCCGCTGGTGATCGCCGGCGTTGGGGTGTCCATGGCGATGCCCGCGGCGCAGAACGCCATCCTGAGCTCGGTTTCATTGGCTGAAATGGCAAAGGCTTCGGGCATCTTCAACATGGGCCGATTTCTCGGCGGCATGTTCGGGATTGCGGCGCTGGTTGCCACTTTCTCGGCGAATGGCGCAATGGACAGCGCGGCTCATTTCGCCGACGGTTTCGAGGCAGCGATGACATTGGCGGCGCTGTTGTCGCTGGTCGGCGCGTGGATCGGCCTATTGCTGCCGGCCAGGAAACCGGTATCCACCGCGGCAGCGCCGCAAATGGTATCGCGAGCGCCGGGACGTTGATCCCAATCAGGTCATGGCCTTACTTTCGCCTGGTCGGACGTCGCGCGGTGATTTTACGCGGCTGCGCCATGTGCCGGGCTTCCTCGAAGATGATGTCGCGCAACCAGATGCTGGCCTGGTCACTGTTGTGGAGTGTGGGCCACTGGACGGCTTCAGCAAGAGATGGAAGCGGAAGCGGGAGCTTGACGATCTTGAGATCGAACAGTTCCTCGAAGTAGCTAGCCAGCCGCGAGTGCATGGTCGCGATACGATTGGTGCCCAAAAGCAGTGCCGGTATCAGGCCAAAGCTCGGCACGACGACTTCGATGCGCCTCTTGAGGCCATGCTCCAGCAAGAACCGTTCTTCGACCGACGGCTTCCGCATCCGTCCGGACTGGACTGCGACGTGTCCCATTGACATGTATTGTTCAAGCGTGAGCTTTCGCGACAATTGTGCGTTGGAGGGGCAGCCCACGCAGACGAGCGTCTCATCGAACAGCTTGGCCTTGGGATGAGCGTTCGAAAGAAACAGGTCTGGAAAAATGAGAAAGTCCACCTCGCCGCGGCGAAGAGGCTCGTCTGCCGGATGATCGAACTGAATGAGCTCGAAAGAAATCCCGGGTCCTTCCCGCGACACGCGTTGCACGATCTTCCTGAAGAAGACCAGGAGCATGAAGTCGGACAGGACCACCCGGAAGCGTCGATCGGACTTGCCGGGATCGAATGTCTCGCGAGAAACGATTGACAGCTGGATGTGCAGCAGCGCCTCGCGAGTCGGGCTCGCCAATGCCTCGGCAAGCGGTGTAGGGACCAGCTGGCGTCCTTGCATGGTGAAGAGGTCGTCGCGGAAGTAATCGCGCAGCCGCGCCACGGCCGCACTCATCGCCGGTTGGCTCAAGTTGAGGCTGCGTGCCGCAACCGTGAGGCTGCGCTCGGTCATCAACGCGTCGAGCGCTGCGAGCAAGTTCAGGTCGAGACCTTTGAAGCGCATGGTACATGCATTCATTTGCAGTGATGCCGGGACGCAGGATCATCAGCTTACTCGTGCCGGCGATGATCGCAATGCTTGCCTGGCGCACGTGCGCGATCGCCTGACGTGACCGTCTTCGACCCGCTCGGCCCGCCTCGAACGCTGCTGGTGGATCTCTCCCTTCCGCTTCGGTTCGAAACGGGAAGACGCTGACTTCGCTAATTGCCGGCCACGATTCCACGTTCGCGGATGATTGCGCCGAACCGCTCGGAATCCCCGCGGGCCCTCGCGCCGAACTCAGCGGAAGACATCGCCGCAGGTACGTTGCCGACGGCCATGATGCGGTCCTTCACCGCGACCGTCGCGAGCGCCCGGTTGATCTCGGTATTGAGGCGTACGATGATCTCGGCCGGTGTTCCGGCAGGTGCATAGACGCCGAAGACCGCGTCGGCGTCGAAGCCGGTCAGGCCAAGCTCATCCAGCGTCGCCACGTCGGGAAGTTGAGGCGAGCGCTGCGGGCTTCCGATCGCAATCGCCCGCAGGACCCCGGTCTTCACATGCTCGATGGCGATACCGGGGTCGAACAGGAAGTCGATCTGCCCGGCAAGCAAGTCGTTTAGCGCCGGAGCTGCACCCCGATAGGGCACATGCATGGCATCCGTGCCGGTCATCTTCTTGAGCAACTCCGCTGCGAGATGCGGAGAGCTGCCGATGCCGGGCGATCCGAAATTGCGCTTGCCGGGGTTGGCCTTGAGATCGGCGACGAATGCCTTGAAATCCTGAGCCGGATTGGTCGCGCGAACGACGAGGTAGAACGGGACGCGCGCGACGGAGGCGACGGGAACGATATCCTTCGTCGGATTGAAGGGCATGTTGGCATACAGATGCGGATTGATAGCGACCATGCCGCCCGACGACATCAGCAAGGTGTAGCCGTCCGGTGCCGCGCGGGCCACCATCTCGCCGCCGAGATTTCCGTTGGCGCCAGCCTTGTTTTCGACGACCACCGGCTGACCAAAGGTCTCGCTGAGCGACTGTCCGATCAGACGGGCGAGCAGGTCGGCAGCTCCACCCGCAGGGAAGTTGACGATGAGGCGAATGGGATGGGTGGGCCAAGGGGGCGGCGAAGAGGCGGATGGAGGGCTGGCCGAAGTCTGCGCCAACAATGGCGATATCATGCTTGCGGCGAGAGCGAGTGCAATCGCGATGGCCTTCATGTACGTCTCCCTGAAGTCTTGTGGTGATTGGAAAGGTCGATCGCCGCTTGAACGCCCGCTGGAGGTGGCAACCCTACAATTCAACCCGCGAGGAAATCGCCAATCGCCCTGACGCAGGCCGGGTCCTCCTGCATGGCCAAGTGCCCGACATCAGGAACGATATGGATGCGGGCGTTCGGAATTTCTCTTGCCCAGAGCTCCGCCTGGCCGGATGGTGCGACCCTGTCCTTGCTGCCCCAGAAGATGAGCGTCTCGTTGGGGATCCGCCTCAGCCATCGGCGGAGGTTCGGGTGCCCCATGCCGTGAGACTTCTGGATGTTGCGCAGCGCGTTGCTTTCTTTCTCCCTTGCCGCGATGAATTGTTCTGGCGGAGGCGCAAGGGTGCCTCCAGGGAAATACCGGGCTGCGACCTCCGTTCGGTGAGCCAGATATTGTGGGAGCTCCTGCGGAGCGATCTTCGATGGGTCGGCACCTCGATGATCGGGGTCATTGAGCCCGGCCGGCGCATTGAGCACCAATCGAGCAAAACGTTCACCGGCGACCGCGGCGATCTCCGCCGCCATCCACCCGCCCATGGAATGGCCGACGAGGTGCGGTCGATCCAGTCCGAGTGCTGTGATGATGCTCAGGTTATGAACGATCAGGTCCTGCATTCCGCAGATGTGTGGCGCAGGCCCGCTTTCGCCGAAGCCGGGGTGAAACGGCAAATAGACCCGAAACCGATCGGCTAAACCGCGCGCCCATTCGTGTCCCTCGATCGTTGCTGCGCCGTGCAGCGCCAGGACAGCCGGGCCCTTTCCGATGACCTTGATCACGGTATCGACGCCGTCCAGCTCGAGTCTTCTCGTTTCGAATGTCACTTCACACTCCCTTGCTGTCGACGTGGTCCCCCGGTTGCGTCGGGACCTATGGGTCGGCCGTTGCCTCGGTCGGGATGGGCTGTGCTCTCTGTCTGCCAAGTCGCTGCATGCGCGCGAAGTCGATCACCTGGTGCCCGACCGTCTCCAGCTGGCGCTTGGTTGCCTTGTCGGTGCAATTGCCGTCGGCATCGAACAGGGGCACTGACGTGTTCAACATTGCGCCAAGCGGCGTGGGCCAGCCCCTGAGCGAGTGCGCAATCGTCCGCAAGGCGGCCAAAGTCTGCCCAACGGCCTGCCAGCCGCCGGCGCATGCGATGCAGCCGACTGGAACGCCGTCAAGGTACGCGCGCGCGTCCGTTCTGAGCTCTTCTGCGTAATCGAGGGCGTTCTTGATCAATCCCGATATTGACCCGTGGTAGGCGGGGGACGAGATGATGAGACCGTGGCACTCGCGTAGCGCGGCCAGCAAGCGAGACGCCTGCTCCGATTGCGGTTGCCCTGGCATGTACATCGGCAGAACAAGCTCCGCGCCGGAGAGAAGAAGGGTCCTGGCGCCGCGCTCCGCGGCCGCCTTGAGACTGACCGCGAGCGCGCGTTCCGATGAGGACCCCGCCCGCGGCGTGCCACCAATTCCGACAATGAGAGGTCTGTCCTGCATCATCCTTCTGCTCCCGCTCTTGTCTCCGCTCGTCGGCCGATGAGGCCGATCAACCGACCTGCGCGCGGTGCAGTTGAGGAATGACCTCCTCGCCAAAGAGGGCGAGCGATTCGCGGCGGCGTCCCGAAACGCTCCTCCCCAGCATCGCGAGCAAATGGCCTGCACCGCATCTGCGGCATTGATCGATGATTTGCTCAGCGACTTGCGCCGGCGTGCCCGCGATATAGTCATCGTCATGCAATGAAAATCCGGCCCCGGCTCTCGGTGCATCGAGCGTCGAGTGGGCGGCGTGCTTGACGACGCGGGGATCGCCAGCCACGATCTTCAGGGTGGCGTCCTTCGCAGCCTTGGCTTCTTCTCGCGCCTCGGCTGCATCGCGGGAAATGGAGATATTGCGCCGAATCGCGAGCTGATCGCGCCCCGCCGGCATTCCCAGCCGGGCACATTCGGTTCGATAGACCTCGAAGATCTCCGAAATGCGCGTGACGGACTCGAAGCCGGTGCAAATCTTCGATCGTCTTTGGGCGGATTTCTGCGCAGATCCGGTGCTTACGACGGTCGTCCATTTCGGCGGCGCGCTCTGCAGGAAGACGCCTGGCATCAGGTTGATGCCTTCGAGCTTCCAATATTTTCCGCTGTGGCTGATGACCGGGTTCACCAGGGCGGCATCGAGGATCTCGAGAGCCTCATTGAACCGCTCTCGGGCGTCCTCCATTCCCAGGCCAATTCGCTGCAGCTCCTGGGGCACGCCGGCTGCAAAGCCGATCTCGAGGCGGCCGTTGGTCAGGTGGTCCAGCATCGTCAGCTCTTCGATGATGCGCCACGGCTCATAGAAGGGCACGACGTTGCCCATCGTTCCCAGGCGCAGCCGAGTGGTGTGGCGCGCCACAGCTGCGATCAGCAGATTGGGAGAAGGGCTCAACGAGTGGCCGAAGTGATGCTCACTGAAGAATATTCCTTCGAAGCCGAGCCGTTCGGCTTCGAGCCAGAATGCGTACCCTTCGTTGAACGCAGCGGACACGGCGCCGGCCGGGGTCTCCCCATCGCTCGGATGCGGAGCCTGCATGAACTCGAAAATCCACGGCTTGATCAAATGCGTTCTCCCCTTGCATCGGCAGCCTCTCCGAGCTGCGCACTGCCCGATTAGCGGGGATGTTCAGATTTGAAAAATCGATTGTTTTGATCTGTGACATTCACACCATGGATGACTAATGCAAGCCTCGTCTCGTCACGCGCGAGATCGGCAGCATCAATGGCCATTGTTGCCGCCGTGCCCGGTCGTGGAGCCGTCACGTCTCGGGCTGCCAGCCGGCGGTCGCGGAGATGGCGCGCGCATGCACGGTCAGCGCGGTCGCGGTCGGGCCTTTCAGGTCGTCGTCGAGAATGCCGATCGGCCCCATCATCGTGATGGCGGCGATCATGAACCCGGCCTGATCGAAGATCGGTGCGGATAGGGAGGTGAAGTTCGGCAGCAGGGCATCACGACAGCGGCTGATGCCCTCGCGCCGGATTGCAGCCATCATCTGTTCCACCTCGATCTTGGTGGTTGGCGCATCATCCATCCGCGGCTTGCGCGAGCGCTCCTCCTTGAGCTCTTGATCGAGCATCTCACCCGTCAGCGAGCGCGGCAGATGTGCGAGAAAGTTGCGTCCCAACGCGGACCGCAGCAGGCTGAGGACGCTTCCGACGCGCAGCTCGATGATGGGGCGGCCGGCCCCGCCCTCGACGCGATAGATGATGGTGGGGCCGCGATTGCCCCAAACGCCGAGAAACACCGTGTGGCCGATGGTCGTCGCGAGTTCGGTCATGGCCGGACGTGCGACGGCAAAGACGTCGAACTGCTCAATCGCCGCCATGCCGAGCTTCAACGCATAGGGCCCAAGGGCGTAGCAGCCGGTGTCGGTCTCTTGGCGGACGATGCCCACCGCCTGGAAGCTCACGAGATAATAGTGGACGTTCGCGGCCGACATTCCGGTGTTGGCCGCGATCATCTTCAGCGGCACCGGGCGCAGCTCGGTCCGGAGATAATCGAGAATTCTGAAGCCGATCTCGATCGACTGGATGCCGCGCCGGCCGGGGCGCTCGGTGGTGGCGCTTTTGCTGGATTTGGCCCCGCGCGCGGAGGCAGGCGCCGGATCCGGCGGACGGGGGCGGCGCGTTTTCTTCACGGAATGTCCTCGCAAATCAAACCGTTAAGCCGGGATTGGTCCCGATACAGTCGGTGTATTTGATAAGATCATATGCATATGATTAAATAAAAAACAGACGGACGCACGAGCGATCGCAAATTTCAAGCCGCTCGCGCGAACAACTGAGGGTTCGATGCTCTTCGATATGGGACAGCTTCCGGCGGATATCCGCTACAAGATCCTGACGGCGACGGTGACGCCGCGACCGATCGCGTGGGTCACGACGCGATCCCGGAACGGGGCCGCCAATGCCGCGCCGTTCAGCTTCTTCACCGTGCTGGGACACGAGCCGCCGACGGTCGTGCTCGGTCTGCTGCGTCATCCGAAACGAGGCTTGAAGGACACGGCGCAGAATATCGTCGAGACGGGCGAGTTCGTCGTTCACCTCGTGCCGCACCGGATGGCTGAAGCGATGAACGCGACCGCCGTCGATGCTCCGGCCGCGATCGACGAGATCGAGCTTGCGGGGCTGGAGACGCTACCCTCCCAAATGGTCTCGCCTCCGCTCCTCAAGGGCTGCCCCGTCACGTTCGAATGCCGCTCCCTCGTTGTTCAGGAAACCGGGCCGCGGCAAATCGCGGTGATCGGCGAGATCGTCTGTGCGCACGTCGCCGAGCAGTTCGTGATCGATGCACAGCGAGGGCATATCGACACGATCGGCCTCGACCTCATCGCCCGCATGCACGGCTCCGGCTGGTATGCGAGGCCTCGCGACCTCTTCCAGCTGGCGCGTCCGGCGCCGATCGAATAGCGGCCGCCGGCGCCAATCGGCCATGGCTGCAAGCCGATTGACATCGAATTGTTATATGTCTAAAAATATGCAAATTCATACATTGTGCAGACCCCGCGAATGGACACGCGTCAGCTGAGGCTCAGGGTGCAGTCGGTCTCGGCGGAAACGCCGACGATACGAAGCCTCGTGTTCGGCGTGGAGGGCGGTGCGGCACCGCGATGGCGGGCAGGGGCACATCTTCGTGTTTCGCTGCCGAGCGGGGGAGACCGGCCTTACTCCCTGATGGCCCTGCCGGGCCTGCCCGAAGGCCACCTCGCGCTCGGGGTTCTGCGTGAGCGGATGTCGAGCGGCGGCTCGGCCTACATGCATGCGCTCAAGGTCGGCGACGTCGTGACCGCCTCAGTGCCGGTCAACAATTTCCCGCTGCACGAGGACGCATCGCCCGCGCTTCTGTTCGCCGGCGGCATCGGCATCACGCCGATCCTGTCGATGGCGGCCGAGCTCGAGGGCCGGGGAGCGACCTACCGTCTCCACTATGCCGGGCGGGCACCGGGCGCGTTGGCGTTCCTGCCGCAGCTCGAGGCCGTCTGCGCGCGCGCCCTGACGGTCCATTACGACAGCGACGCGTCGTGCCTCGACATCGCGGCATCGCTGCAGGCCTCGCCTGCGAGCTCCCACGTCTATGTCTGCGGTCCCGCAGGCATGATCGATGCGGTGAAGGCCGCCGCTCTCGCCGGCGGCATCGCCGCCGATCGCATCCATTACGAGCTCTTCAAGGCCGAGACGCCGGATGCGCCGAACCGTGCCTTCGAAGTCGAGCTCAAGTCGACGGGAGAGGTCATCGCCGTCGCAGCCGACCAGAGCATCATCGAGGCGCTGGAAGCTGCCGGCCACGAGGTTCTCTCCGACTGCCGGCGCGGCGATTGCGGCATCTGCCAGTGCGGCGTGATCTCCGGTGTCCCGGATCATCGCGACGTCATTCTCAGCGACGACGAGAAGGCGTCGAACACGGTGATGCAGATCTGCGTCTCGCGCGCGAAATCGAACCGACTGGTGCTGGATCTCTAGGACAAGGACTTAGGACACCATGGGCAAGCACGCAAGTGACAGGCGCTCGATCGCGGCGCTGGTACGCGAGGCCGAGGTGCACCGCGACGTCTACGTCGACCCGGAGATCTTCGATCTCGAGATGGAGCATCTGTTTCCCAACAGCTGGATCTATGTCGGCCATGCCAGCCAGCTCGCAAAGCCCGGCGACTTCATCACTGCCACGATCGGCCGGCAACCGGTGCTGGCGAGCCGCCACACCGACGGCCAGGTCCACGTCTTCTACAACCGCTGCCCGCACAAGGGCGTCAAGATCGCCTCGGAGCCGTGCGGCAACACCGGGAAGTTCTTTCGCTGTCCCTACCATGCATGGTCGTTCAAGACCGACGGATCGCTGCTGGCGATTCCCCTGAAGAAGGGCTATGAGGCGACCGGCTTCGGCGACACCCAGGCCAATGAAGGCTTGTCGCGCGTGAGGAACGTCGCGATCTATCGCGACTTCATCTTCGCGCGGCTGAGTGAGCGCGGCCTGTCTTTCGAGGATTATTTCGGCGAAAGCCTCTCGACGATCGACAACATGGTCGACCGCTCGCCGGAGGGCAAGCTCGCGGTGATGGCGGCGCCGATCCGCTACATGCACACCTGCAATTGGAAGATGCTGGTCGAGAACCAGACCGACACCTGCCATCCCATGGTCGCGCACGAGAGCTCGGCCGGCACCGCGGTCAAGGTCTGGAAGCGCGAGCAGGGCGATTCGACCGAGACGCCCATGGCGGTTCAGCTCTACGGACCGTTCATGAGCCCGTACGAATTCTACGAGCAGAGCGGCATCAGGATCTGGCCCAACGGCCACGGCCACACCGGCGTCGCCAATTCCATCCACTCCAATTATTCCGACGTCGACGGTTATCTCGATCAGATGGTCGCCGCCTACGGCGAGACGCGGGCGCACGAAATCCTCGGCGAGGTCAGGCACAACACCGTCTATTTCCCGAACATCATGGTCAAGGGCGCCGTGCAGATCCTGCGCAACTTCATTCCGATCGCGGTCGACAGGACTCTGGTCGAGAGCTGGGTCTACCGCCTGGTCGGCGCACCCGACAAGCTCTACGAGCGTGCCCTGATGTACAACCGCTTCATCAACGCGCCGACCTCCATCGTCGGGCACGACGACCTGGAAATGTACGAGCGGGCGCAGGAAGGCCTCAAGTCCAACGGCAATCAATGGATCAATCTGCGCCGCCTCTACGTAGCAGGCGAACAGCCGGACGTCACCGCCGTCATCAACGGCACGTCCGAGCGGCAGATGCGCAACCAGTTCCAAGCCTGGGCCAAATTCATGACGATGGGCATGGACGAGCACACCGAGGCGGCGGAATGATCGACGACAAGGCCATCATCGATTTCATCTATCGGGAGGCCGAGCTTCTCGACACGATGCAGTGGCAGAGCTGGCTCGATCTGTTTCACCCGGAAGGGCGCTACTGGATGCCGCTCGAATGGCAGCAGCAGGATCCGGTGCTGCAGCCGTCGCTGATGTACGAGGATCTGCTGCTGCTCAAGGTCCGGGTCGAACGCCTCGCCGGCGAGCGCACCTTCAGCCAGAAGCCGAAGAGCCGCTGCCACCATCTGCTCCAGGCCCCCAGGATCGTCGCCTGCGACGTCGCGGCGGGCGTGTTCAAGACACGAACGTCCTACATCTACACCGAGACCCGCGGCGACCTGCTGGAGCGTTATTCGGGATGGGCATCGCACGATCTGGTCCAGGTCGGCGACGGCCTGAAGATCAAGCTCAAGCGCCTCGATCTCGTCAATTTCGACGCGCCGTTCGGCAACATCCAGCTCTTCATGTGAGTGCGCCTTGACCGCTGCAACGACAGTCCATGCCCGCTTTCGCCAAACCGCGCTCCGCCGCGGCGAGGCCGGCTTCCTCAACGTGCTGCCGGAGACATCAGGCATCTACGGCATTCCGGCCGGCGAGATCTCCTACCGCGCGATGCTCGATCGGATCGAGGCCCGCCGCCAGGCGTTCGCGCAGAGCGGTTATGGCGAAGGCCACAGGGTGGGGCTCCTGCTCCAGAACCGGCCGGTGTTCATCGAGCTGTGGTTTGCGCTGAACGCGCTCGGCGTCTCCGTGGTGCCGATCAACCCCGATTTGCGCATGAGCGAGCTCGAATACATCATCGCGCATTCCGAGATGAACGCCGCCTTCGTGCTGGCCGAACGCCGTACTGAGGTGGAGACGGCGGCGCGCCAGGCGGGCCGGCCGATTCCTGTCGTGACCGATGACGCAGACGTGCCCGCGCCCTATGACGGTGCGCGGCCGCTGCGGCCGGCGGACGGCGCAACGGAATGCGCGCTGCTCTACACGTCGGGCACGACGGGCCAGCCGAAGGGCTGCGTCCTCACCAACGAATACTTCCTGCACAGCGGCAACTGGTATCGCGATGCCGGCGGGCTGATTGGCCTCAAGCCGGATGTCGAGCGCATGATCACGCCGCTGCCGCTGTTCCACATGAACGCAATGGCGGTCTCGCTGATGGCGATGGTCTCGGTTGGCGGCTGCCTGACCATGCTCGATCGTTTTCACCCGCGCAGCTGGTGGAGCTCGGTGCGGCAGAGCCGGGCCACGTGCCTGCATTATCTCGGCGTGATGCCGTCGATGCTGATGAGCGCCGCGCCCTCGCAAGAGGATCGGCAGCACGCGGTTCGCTTCGGCTTCGGCGCGGGCGTCGACAAGATGCTTCACGCGCCGTTCGAGGCGCGCTTCGGCTTCCCCCTGCTCGAGGCCTGGGCGATGACCGAGACCGGCAGCGGCGGCGTGATCGCCGCCAATGTCGAGCCGCGCAAGGTCGGCACCAGCTGCTTCGGCCGCCCGGCTCCGGAGATCGACATTCGCATCGTCGATGACAGCGGGGATGACGTGCCGGCCGGGACGCCGGGGGAGCTGCTGGTGCGGCGGGCCGGCGCGGATCCGCGCTACGGCTTTTTCCGGGAGTACCTCAAGAACCCCGAGGCCACGGCGGAGGCCTGGGCCGGAGGCTGGCTGCATACGGGCGACATCGTGTCGCGCGATGCGGACGGCGATTTGCATTTCGTCGATCGCAAGAAGAACGTCATCCGCCGCTCCGGCGAGAACATCGCCGCGGTCGAGGTCGAATCCGTGCTCAATCGGCATCCGCAGATTCGGCAGGCCGCAATTGCCGCGACGCCGGACCCGGTGCGCGGCGACGAAGTGGCGGCCGTCATCATCGCCGAGCAGGCCGGCGCCGACCGCGCGCTCGCCGAGCAGATCGTCCGCTGGAGCCTGGAGCAGATGGCCTATTACAAGGCGCCCGGCTGGATCTGCTTCGTCGATACCCTGCCGCTGACCGCGACCGAGAAGATCCAGCGCGGCGGCTTGAAGGATTTCGTCGCCAAGCTGATGCAGGACGGCGCCTTCTTCGATCTGCGCGATCTGAAGCGGCGGCAGGTCTGAACGAAACGCAGGGATAACCGAGCATGAGCCAGGTCCGCACCACCCTCATCACCGGCGGCAATTCCGGAATCGGCGAAGCGCTGGCGAAGAGCCTCCTCGACAAGGGCCAGCGCGTGGTCTCGGTCGGGCTGCAGCGACCGGACTGGACACACGATCTGCTCACGGCCTATTCCGCGGACTTGACCAGCCTCGAGCAGACGCGGGAAGTTGCCCGGGAGATCGCCTCCAATCATGCGATCGATCGCCTCGTGCACAATGCCGGAATCATCCTGCCGAACCTGCTGCCCGATGCAAAGCCCGAAGACATCCTGGCGCTGGCGCAGCTGCATCTCGGCGCGCCCATGCTCCTGACCCAGGCCGCGCTGGAGGGAATGAGATCGCGCCGTTTCGGCCGCATCGTGTTCGTCAGCTCGCGCGCAGCGATGGGCGCCGTGACCCGCTCGGCCTATTCCGCCACCAAGGCCGGCGTGCACGGCATGGCGCGGACATGGGCGCTGGAGCTTGCGTCCAGCGGCATTACCGTGAACGTCGTCGCGCCGGGCCCGATCCTGACCGACAATTTCTGGGGCATCATCCCCAAGGATTCCGAGCGGCAGGAAACAATGGCGCGTAACGTCCCGGTCGGCCGGCTCGGCGCGCGCGAGGACGTCGCGCACGCGATCGAATTCTTTCTCGACGAACGCTCCGACTTCGTCACCGGGCAGGTGCTCTATGTCTGCGGCGGCACCAGCCTCGTTGGCCTCGGCCCATGACGCGTATCAATGACGCGCATCAACTGCGCATCGGATGACCCGCGTCAGATCTGGTTCTGCTTGACGTTTTCCATCATCTTGGCCAGCACGCGCGCGCAAGTCTCGATCTCGTCGGGATCGATGCCGGCGGTCAGGCGCTCGTAGTTCTTTGCCATGATCGGCCAGATCTTGCGCAGCAGCGCTTCGCCCTCAGTGGTCAACGCCACGACCCGGCGGCGCTGGTCCTCCTCCGCGATCTCGCGCTTGACGAGACCGGCGGACACCATGGATTCGACCATGCGGCTCGCCGTCGATTGCTCGGTCACGGCGAGCACGGCGATCTCGTTGACCGTGAGCGTCTTGTAGATGAACAGCACCGACAGCGTACGAAAGACGACGTTGTTGATGCCATGCTCGGTGAGATCGCGGTTTTGATCCAGGTTCCAGCGATTGGCCAGCCGATTGAACAGATAGGGAATGTAGGCGTAGAGCTGATCTCTCGACCTTGGCGGGCCGGATCTCCACCTGCTCCTGGATTCTCTTGCCATTAGCTTTTTCGACTTTGCTTCTTGCTGGGGGTTCGTATCTTGGCCGAAAGCGAGCGCAGCACCGACAGCGCCGCGTCGAGTTCCTTGGCCGAGATGTTCTCGAATTTTTGGCTGAGATGCTTCTTGTGCACGTCGGCGGCCTTCCTGAACAAGGCTTCACCTTTCGGTGTGAGGCGCACGATGAACGACCGGCGGTCCTCACTCGACATTTCCCTGCTGATGAGGTCGTCAGCGAGGAGGCGCTGCACCAGGCCCGAGACGTTGCCGCCGGACACCTTCAGGTTCTGCGACAATTGTCCGAGCGCAAGGCCGTTCCTGTCGCGGTCGAGCTGGGCCAGGACGTCGAATTTCGCCAGCGACAAGCCGAACTCGGCGCCGAGGAGGGAATTCAACGACGCGAAGACGTCTCCGTGCAGCGACAACAGCTGCAGCCAGAGCCGGGTCTCGATTTGCCCGAGGGGAACGATATTCTCTTTGAGTGCTGCCGGCATCGCATGACCAGGAGGGCGGGTTGGTCTGACGGAGATATTCCAAAGCTCTTTGAGGAGGTGGTCGGGCTCCGATTAGCGTACCGGGCAGCGCAGTCAAGCAGCCCGGTTCTGACCAGCGTCGGCTGAACCGCAATCCCTTGCCGACGCCGATCCCGTCAGGCGAAGCTCTTGATCGTCTGGATGACGCCCTCGAGCTCCTTGCCGGGGCCGTCCTTGAGCGCCGCTTCGCGCAGGCGCCGGGCCCAATCGGCGGCGTCCTCGCGCTGCGCAACCAGCTTGATCGTCGCCAGCGTCCGGTCGAACTTCGACAGGCCGCGGCTGTGGGTATCGGAATAGCCCTTGACCAGCCGGCGGCATTGCAGGATCTCGACGCCGAGCTGGTAGTTGGTCCTGATAGCCTCGGTGGCGGCCTTGAGCCATTCGTCGCGATGCGCCGTCTCGATCGCATGGCGCCGTGAGCGGCGGCGCATGCCGCGAAGCCCGCCGACGGCATAGAGCACGAGAAACCAGGGCAGCGAATAGGTCCGCACCCGCCGTCCCCGGTTGATGCGGCGATCGAGCCAGCCCATCAGGCGCGGCTTGGTGTCGAGCCAATTGCCAAAGGACACCGGCAGCATTCCCATGATCTCCTCGAGGCGAGGGTGCATGAACTCGGTGGTTTGGAGCACCTGGCCTTGCCCCAGCTCCAGCTCGCCCTCGATCCGCGTGCGGCGACTGGTGCGCGTCTTCAGGTCGGCAACGCGGATGACGTCGTCATAGGTCATGGCATTGGCGAGGTATTTTGCGGCGGTTTGGGTGAAGGCGAAGCTCCTGTCGATGCCGCCGGCACCACGATCGGCCGCGTGCAACGCACCGAGAATGTCGAGATATTCGGCGCCGTAGGCGATGTCCTGGAAATCCACCACCTTCTTCAGGCCGGCCTGCGCCAGCGATAGCGCCGACTCCGGCAGCTCCTGTCTTGATCGTTCGAGCAGCTTGGCCAGCTCTGCATCCGGCGTCGCAAGCGGGCGGATTTCCTTGCTCTCCGCGGCTCGCGGGAGCTCGACGGCCTCCCGCGCGCCGGATCGGGTGCGATCGAAAGCGGCTTCGAAAGTCTCGACGCTGGCCTTGGCGCCTTTCCCGCCGGCGCGGATCACCGACAGATAGCTGTCGCGGTCGAACGGCAGCACGCCGGTGGCCGCGAGCGCGCCGAACATCGCGGCCGAAATCACGCTCCCGTGGGCAATCGCCAGCGCGTTCATGTCGAAGATGATCTTGGTCTTGGCGGCGACGCCGATCGCGCCGGTGACAGCGCCGGGATCGGCAACGCCGTTGCCCGGTGCGATCTTCTCGCCGATGGCAAATGACCGGTGGTTGGACGCGATCAGCGTGGTGCGGTCCGGCGTCACCAGGCCGCGCAGGATCGAGCGCCCCGCCTCCATGAATTCGGCGGCCATCACCACGTCGACATCGCCGGGCGTCGGCATCAGCGAGAGGATCGGCTTGCGCCCATCGAGCGGCGGCATCGTTTCGATGTAGTAGATGGTCGCGCCGGTGCGCTGCGCGACGCCGGGCACCGAAGTCGACTGCGCGACCCAGCCATGGCTCTCCGCAAGCTCGACGATCCAGTCGGTCAGCACGCCGCCGCCCTGACCGCCCATGGCCAGGATCGCGATCGAGATCGGGCGTTCGGTCGCTTCGCCGGCCGCGGGAAGCGCCAGCCGAACCGTCTCGTCCCTCATGCCAGGGCCCCGAATGTCGGCCGGTTGCGATCGCGCCGTCGCTGCAGCCAGCCGATCACCGCCATGGCGATCCTCGACTTGAGCGCGTCCCAGCGCGTCGGATTGTGAATGACGTCGGCGCGATAGAACGAGGGGCACAGCACGGCAGCCTCGGCGACCTCGCCGCAATTGCCGCAGCCGACGCAGGAATTGTCGATCGCGGCGACCGGATCGTCGCGCAGGGGATCGTCGAGCTGCTTCACCGAGAGCGACGGGCAGCCGGACAGACGGATGCAGGCGTGGTCGCCGGTGCAGACGTCCTCGTCGACGCCGAAGCGTTCCTTGACGATCCGCTCCCCGTCCTTGATCGCCTTGCTCACTTGCGGCTTCACGCGGCGCTGCTTATTCAGCATGCATTCGGAAGAGGCGACGATGACCTTGGGACCTTCCTCCTTGGTCGTCAGCGCTTCCTTCAGCGTGTCGCGCATCCTGGCGACGTCATAGGTGCGGTCGATCTGCCGGACCCATTGACCGCCGATGCCCTTCACGGCCTGCACGATCGAATTGTTGGTCTTTCGGCGTTTGTTGAGAGCGCGCGAGGACAGGATGTCCTGTCCGCCGGTCGCCGAGGTGTAGAAATTGTCCACGATGACGAACACGCCGTCATGCTTGTTGAAAACGGCGTTGCCGATGCCGCTGGTCAGCCCGTTGTGCCAGAAGCCGCCGTCACCCATCACCGCGATCGCGCGTTTGTCGGCCTTGACGTTGAAGGCCGAGGTCGAGGCTGGACCGAGGCCGAAGCCCATCGTGGTTGCGCCGATGTTGAAGGGCGGCAGGATGGAGAACAGATGGCAGCCGATGTCGGCCGAGACATGGTGCTGGCCGAGTTCCTCCTCGACCAGCTTCATGGCCGCGAAGATCGGTCGTTCCGGGCAGCCGGTGCAGAGCCCGGGCGGGCGCGCCGGCACGACCTGCTTGAGCTTCGCGACCGCCGGATGGCTCAGCACGGGAGCCGCGTCCGGCGCCGGCGGCCGGTTGCCGAGCAGGCGCGGCTCCGTCTTCTCGAGGAAGTCCCTGATGCCGCCGAGCAGGACCTGCGCGGTGTAGTCGCCGCCCATCGGCAGCACGTCCTTGCCGTGAACGCGCGCCTGGATGTCCTTGCGCCGCAGAACGGTGTTGATCGCCTGCTCCAGATATTCGGGCTGGCCCTCCTCGACGATCAGGACCGCGTCCTTGTCGATGCAGAAGTCCGCCACCTCGGCCTCGATCACCGGATAGGTGACGTTCATGACGTAGAGCGGGACTTGCGTGTTGCCGTAGGCGTCCGACAGACCGAGATATTGCAGCGCGCGGATGACGTTGTTGTACATGCCGCCCTGCATGACGATGCCGACCTTGCCCCGCGCCGGTCCCATCCGTTCGTTCAGCTTGTTGTCCCGGATGAAGCCGATCGCGGCCGGCATGCGTGTCTTGATCTTCTCCTGCTCGTGCTCGTAGGCCGCCGGCGGCAGCACGATGCGATTGACGTCGCGCTTGGGATTGTTGAGCGCGTCCTTGATGGTGTGCGCCGGCCTGGCGTTGTCCTTGCAGGCAAAGCTGCCATGCATGTGGCAGGCGCGGACGCGGACCTCGAGCATCACGGGTGTGTTCGAGGCTTCCGACAGCTCAAAACCCTTTTCGATCAGGTTGACGATGCATTCATGGTCGGGACGCGGGTCGAGCAGCCACATCTGCGATTTCATGGCGAAGGCGTGGGTCCGCTCCTGCATGATGGAGGAGCCTTCGCCATAGTCCTCGCCGACGATGATCATGGTGCCGCCAGTGACGCCGCCCGAGGCGAGATTGGCGAGTGCATCGGACGCGACATTGGTGCCGACCGTCGACTTCCAGGCCACGGCGCCGCGCAGCGGATACATCACCGACGCCGAGAGCATGGCGGCGGCCGCCGCCTCGTTCGCCGAGCTCTGGAACACGACGCCGAGATCGTCGAGCACGTCCTTGGCGTCGGCCAGCACGTCCATCAGATGCGAGATCGGCGAGCCCTGATAGCCGCCGACATAGGCGACGCCTGATTGCAGCAGCGCCTTGGTGATCGCCAGGATGCCTTCGCCGCGAAAGGTGTCGCCGGCGCCGAGCCGAAGATCCTCGACCTCGCGCGCGAAAGACCGTTCAGCCATTGCGTCCTCCAGAAATATGCATTACCATACTTTTACATGTAAAGTAAGTCAACGCCTCCGGGCGGCCGCTTCGATCGCACGATACCACGACAAACGACTTGGAGGATGAGATGCGGGAGAACGTGATCGGCCGCGCCAACGTCGAGGACACTCCGGAGCTGAAGGCCTATTACAAGGACCTCGAGAAACACGAAGCTGGCGCTTTATGGACCGTCGCCAACAAGATCGAGCCGTGGCAGCCGCAATCGGCGTCCGTTCCCGTGCTCTGGCGCTACGAGGATCTGCGCGAGCATGTGCTGCGGTCGGTCGAGCTGGTGTCGCCGGAGAAGGCCGGTCGCCGCGTCATCTATCTCAACAATCCCGGTCGTCGCGAGGTGTCGGCTGCCGTCGGCTGGCTCTACTCGGGCCTGCAGGTCATGCATCCCGGCGAGGTCGCCACCGCGCATGCGCACTCGGCCTCGGCGCTGCGCTTCATCATGGAAGGTTCGGGAGCCTACACCATCGTCGACGGTCACAAGATGACCCTGGGGGCCCGCGACTTCGTGCTCACGCCGAACGGCACCTGGCATGAGCACGGCGTCGACGCCGGCGGCTCGGTGTGCATCTGGCAGGACGGGCTCGACATTCCCCTCGTCAACGCGCTCGAGGCCAATTTCTTCGTGGTGCATCCGAAGGTCCAGCAGGAGGAATCCGGCTATCCGGTCGACGACATGGCCAGGACCTGGGGCAATCCGGGCCTTCGCCCGGTGAACGCGCCCTGGTCGAAGGGCTATTCGCCGATGTTCAAATATGAGTGGGAGCCGACCTACGATGCCCTCAACAAATATGCCGCGGCAACCGACGGATCGCCTTACGACGGCATTCTCATGAACTACGTCAATCCGGTCACCGGTGGCCACGTGATGCAGACGATCGGCGCCAGCATGCAGTTGCTGCGGCCGGGCGAGAGCACGAAATCGCATCGGCATACCGGAAGCTTCATCTACCAGGTCGCGAAGGGGCAGGGCTATTCCGTCATCGGCGGCAAACGCTTCGAATGGCGGGAGCGCGATATCTTCTGCGTTCCGTCCTGGGCCTGGCACGAACATGGCAATGCCTCGAAGAGCGAGGACGCCTGCCTGTTCTGCTTCAACGACCTGCCGGTCATCGAAGGGCTCGGTCTCTATCGCGAGGAGGCCTATGGCGACAATGCGGGCCATCAGCCGGTGGCCGCCTGACCACGCCCTCATTCGCCCGGGATTTCAACAGACGGATCAAGCTTCCATGCGTCTCGTAACCTATGCTCTCGGCGCCGCCGGCGCCCGTCTTGGCGTTCTCGTCAACGGATTGGTCGTCGATGTCGAGCGCCTCGGCGCATCGTTCGGCCTGGCGTGGCCGAACGACATGATCTCCTTCATCGATAACAACGCGACATTGCTGCCGGCGCTTAAGAGTGGCCTGGAAAGCGCCAATGGACGCCTGCCGGCCGGCGCCGCGGTTCCTCTCGAAGACGTGAAGCTGCAGGCCCCGATCCCGCGGCCGCGCAAGAACATCTTCGGCATCGGGCTGAACTATCGCGCCCATGTCGCCGAATCCGCCAAGAGCCTGGATACCGACAAGGATTTGCCGAAGCAGCCGGTCGTCTTCTCCAAGCCGCCGACCTCCGTGATCGGCCCGGGCGCGGCGATCCAGCACAATGCGAAGATGACGCAGCAGCTCGACTGGGAGGTCGAGCTTGCCGTCATCATCGGCAAGACCGCGACGCGGATCACCGCCGAGAGGGCAATGGACCACGTGTTCGGCTATTCGGTGATGATCGACATCTCCGCGCGCGACAACCGCCGGGCCGGTCAGTGGATCTTCTCCAAAGGCATGGACACCTATGCCCCGTTCGGCCCCTGCATCGTGACTGCGGACGAGATTCCCGATCCGCATGATCTGCGGTTGTGGCTGACGAAAAACGGGGTCGTGAAGCAGGATTCCAACACCAAATACATGATCTTCGACATCCCGGTTTTGATCTCGGACATTTCGTCGGGCATGACGCTGGAGCCCGGCGACATCATCGCGACCGGCACGCCCGAAGGCGTCGGCGCGGGCATGAGCCCGCAGGAATGGCTGTGGCCGGGCGACGTGGTGGAAGCCGGGGTCGACGGCGTCGGTGTCATCCGGCATCCGGTCGTTGCGATCTGATGAGTGAGTTCTGCTTCGAGCGCAAGCTGCGGTTTGCAGACTGCGACCCCTCCGGAATCGCTTACTTTCCCTCCTACCTGAACATGTTGAACGGGGTGGTCGAGGATTTCTGGTGCGACATCGGATTTCCCTGGCCCGGATTGATCGGAAGCCGGAAGATCGGCACACCGACGGTGCATCTGGACTGCGATTTTTCCCGGCCGTCGATGTTCGGCGATCTCCTGACCTTCAAGCTGCGCATCGGCAAGGTCGGGCGGGCCTCGCTTCACTTGGCGCACGTGGTCTCCGGCGCGGACGGCACGCGCTGGCGCGCCCGCCAGATTCTTGCTGCGACCTCGCTGGTGAACCACCATGCTGTCCCCTGGCCCGATGATATTCGCGGCGCGCTCGAGAGACATCTTCACGCGGGCGAGAAACCGCAGGCGGTACCGTCATGATTTCGCTGTTCGTGGCATTCTCCGATCCGGCCGGCGACCGGCGGCTCCATCCGGAAGAAATCGCCGTCGCAGCCGAATTGGCGGGGTCGGTCCCGGCGCTGACCGAGGCCTTGCTGTTCACGCCGCTGGAGCAGTCGGTCGATCATCCCTACAAGGCCGACGGCGCTGGTCCGGCGCTTGCGCTTCAGCTGCGGTTTGACGATCTGTTCGCATGCGAGGCGGCGATGAACGGCGGCGGCAACCTCGCCAGCCTCGTGGCGGGCGACGGATTGCCGAGCCTCACCGGACTGGAGGTCACGCACCAGGTGATGCTCACGCGCGCCTTTCCCGTCGACGTCGCCGCGCATCCGGAAGGCGCCGGCATTCCGTGCAGCTATCTCGTTCACTATCCCGGGCCTGCCGAAGACATGAACGCCTGGCATTTGCACTATCTCGAGCATCACCCGGCAATCATGCGGACCTTCCCGGATGTCCGCCAGATCGAGATCTATACGCGGATCGATTGGGTCGACCGGTTGCCGTCGCGGCGGGTGGAGCACATGCAGCGCAACAAGCTGGTGTTCGACAGCCCGGCCGCGCTCGCACGCGCCCTGAGCTCCGACGTCATCGCGCGCATGCGCGCCGACTTCGTCCAGTTCCCGCCATTTGCAGGCGGCAACAAGCATTTTCCGATGCTGACGCGGACGGTGCGGCCGTAGGGGGGCGGACTCATGACGCGCGGCCAGCCATAGGTGGATAGATGCGAGTTGGACGCGCCGCGCGACCTACCCATCGGTGTGCTGGTACAAAAGTGGCTCATGGTCGCGGTGGACGCGAGCCAGCGGATCGTCGGACTGCGCGTCCGATCACATCGGCTCGCCGACATCGCGGCGATAATGCCTCGGCGAAGCTCCGAAGCGGCGGCGGAAACAGCGGTTGAAGTAGGACACCTCGTTGAATCCGCAGGCATAGGCGATATCGCTGATCTTCGATCGGTTGTAGCGCGTGTCGAGCAGCATCTTTCGTGCCTTCTGCAGCCGCAGCTCGGTGACACGCTCAGTAAAGCTCGATCCGGTCTCGTGTAGCAGTTCCTGAACGTAACGCGGCGAAAGCCCTAATTTGCGCGCAAGTTCGTTTGGCGAAAACGACGCATCAGCGAAACGCGCCCTGATATTCGCGATCACGTCCTGCAGCCGCGCGGCACGCAAGCCGCGGCGCGTCGCGAGTTCGGCTGAATCGCCGCGGGCGCCGAGGGCCAGCGCGACCAGATCGATGAGATGCGTGCCGATATTATCCCTCAGCTGAGGGTCGGCATCGATGTCGGAGTCGATGACGATGGCGAGATAGCGCTCCAGGTGACGCAAGGCCGGCGATCCAGCCAACGGCGTCAAGGCAAGGTCCTCGAAATTCGGCAGCCGCTCGGCCAGCAGCGCGCGCGGCACCGTGATGCCGCGAAAGGCGATCGGCCCGTCAAGTTGCGACGCGATCGGCGCGGCGTTGGTATAGAGCATCGCCTCCCCCGCGCCGCGAATGGCTTCGCGGCCTTCCTGCCTGATCAGCGTACTCACACCGTTGAACGTGGTGCCGATGATGTAGTCGCCGCGGGTATCGGCTTCGACGTGACGCTGGGTACGCACTGCCGTCTGAATATTAGCCTCAAGCTGGGTGACCGCGATATCGCCGAGTTTCAGAAATTCGGACCGCGAGTAAAACGGCGCCTCGGGAAAGAACGAAATGTCTGCCGCGCACAAATGATCGGTGAACAGGTCGAGCCACAGCCGCTGGCGCGCACCTGCGTCAAGCTGAGCGGGAAGCTGATCCGAAGCGAATACGACCTTGGACATCATTGCACGGCAAAGCTGTGGATGTAACGCGATACCGCCGCAGAGTTGATCGCGGCGCAAGCGCTACCAATGCGGTAAAGCGCCGCACGCTCTGCCGGAATTGATTGAATGTCGCACGAGTCCAAGTCGGGCGCGCCGCTGGCAAACTTCGTGACGCAGCGAACCCGTAAATGTATCCACCGAGCAACATGGCGTCCGAAAAGGGCAGACGATGCGGAATCGTCCAACTCGGGTGCAGGCCAGGACAAGAAGCCGATGGCCTTGACGTGTCAGTAACTTGGCCATCAAACGAAGGCGGCAAGGGCGTGATGCGCTACGCCTGGTGACGGGCGCGGTTCCTGTGGTTTTGGAGCAGCTGCTTTGGAATTGGAATTGGAATTGGGGGTTGGAGTGAAAAAGCTGACATCACTGACGGGCGCCTCATTGGCAGGTGCCTCGATCATGGTTTCTGCAGGAGCGCTGGCCGCCGACCTCACTGTGAAGGCGCCGCCCCGACCGGCTTGGGTCGATAGCTGGGCCGGGCCTTATATCGGCGCTTATTTCGGCGCGGGCGCCGGAAGTGTGACGGAATCCTCGACGGGCAGTTTCGGTAGCAGTTCGGTCTCGACAAACGCCGGCGTGGTGACGTCGAGCTCGACCTTGGTCGGGACGACTGCGAGCAATCTTTCGGGCGACGTGACCGGTTCGATGGTCGACCTGTTCGCGGGGTATAATTGGCAGGCCGGGAATATCGTGGCGGGCGGGCAGGTCGAAGGCACCGTCTTTTCCGATGTCGCGTTGAAGCCGTTCGGCAACCAGACGTTCAACAGCGTCAGCACCAACGTGCTGCTTGGTGCGGTGACCTCAACGACTGCCGGCTCGGCGATCGTGCAGAGCAACCAGCAGCTGCGCTCGCGAGTCGGGCTGATCGGTCGGATCGGTTTTCTCGCGCGTCCGGATCTGCTGCTATATGGCCTCGGCGGCCTCGAGCTCGGTCACTTTACCTTTGCCGACAGCGCTGATCCTTTTGGCGGCGACAACAACAAATGGGTGGCCGGCTACACGGTCGGCGCCGGCGGCGAGTTGAAGCTGACCGGTAATTGGTCGCTGCGCGGCGAATACCGGTACCTCAATTTCGGCTTCCACCGGAGCGCGGCCGCCAGCGCAACGGCCAGCTCGGCGACGGGCGCAACCACGTTTGTCTCGACCAACAGTGAATCCTCCTCCTCACGTACAAGCGCCGATTTCCACCTTGCCAAGATCGGTCTGGTCTACCAATTCGGTGATTCCGGGCCGCTGTCCGCAATGGCGGCGATACCTCCGGCAACGCGCGGGGCTTCATTCGCAAGCGGCTGGGGTGACAGCTGGGCCGGCCCCTATATCGGTGCTTACTTCGGCGCCGGCGCCGGGCGGGCAAGGCAGACCTCCACGAGAATCGACGACGAAGGCAGTGTCAGCGTCCCCGGCGGGTCGTCGGCGTTCACGCAATCGGGATTCGGCAATCTCGCCGGCGACATGACCGGTTCGATGGTCGATCTGTTCGCGGGCTACAATTGGCGAACCGGCAATGTCGTGGTCGGCGGGCAGATCGAAGGCACCTTGTTCAGCGACGTCACCACGAAGACGGTCGGTAACGAGGCATACAGCTCGGTTTCGAGCGACAACGGCGTCGTCACCTCGACAAGGTCGGGGACGAACAGCATCGAGGACCGGCAGCAATTGCGCTCGAACGTCGGCGTGATCGGCCGGGCCGGTTATCTGGTGACACCGAATGTGCTGCTGTATGGCCTCGGCGGCCTGGCGCTGGGGCACCTGACCTATCCCGACGGTTATCCCGATTCGGAAGTGCAGGTCGGCGGCAAGAACGGCAAATGGGTGGCCGGTTATGTCGCGGGCGCGGGCGGCGAGGTCAAGTTGACGGACAGCTGGTCGCTGCGCGGCGAATACCGCTACATGCATTTCGGATATGACCGCAACGAGCCGTCAGGCAACTCGCAGACGTCCGTATCGGGTGGCGGCACCACCACGTCCACCAACAGCACCGTCAACCGGCGGCATATCGACGCCGATTTCCACGTCGGCAAGGTTGGACTGGTTTACCAATTCGGCGCGTCAGGCTCGCGGTCGGCGATGGCGGCACTGCCGGACCCGGCCTGGAGCGACGGCTGGGCCGGACCCTATATCGGTGCCTATTTCGGTGCCGGTGCCGGACGTGCCGCGGAAACCATCGCAACGAACAACAGCAGGACCAGCACGACCACCATCGTCGGGACCACGACCTCCACCAGCGCTCAATCGGCGAGCGGCCGTCCCGTCGGCGACGTGACGGGCTCGATGGTTGACCTTTTCGCGGGCTACAACTGGCGCGCCGGCAATGTCGTGGCCGGCGGGCAGATCGAAGGCTCGGTGTTCTCCGACGTTACGTTCAAGACCATCGGTCCTCAGACATTCACTTCAGTCGACACCTCGAACGGAGTTGTCACCTCGACGTTCTCGGGCTCGCAAACCGCCGCGAACCAGGTCCAGCAGCAGCTGCGTTCGAACGTCGGCGTGATCGGCCGGGCCGGTTATCTGGTGACGCCGAACGTGCTGCTCTACGGCCTCGGTGGTCTGGCGCTGGGGCATTTCACTTACGCTGACGGGGACCTCAGCCGCGGCGAGTCCAATGGCAAGTGGGTGGCCGGCTACACGTTGGGCGCCGGCGGCGAAGTGAAGCTGACAGGCAATTGGTCGCTACGCGGCGAGTATCGCTATGCGCATTACGGCTTCGGCCGCAACGAATCCAGCAACTTCGGATCGAGCTCGCAATCGACCGGATCCTCCAGCACCTCTGTGTCCACCGACAGCACCAATCGTCAGATCAATGCCGACTTCCACACCGGGAAGATCGGCATGGTCTACCGGTTCGGTGAAGGCGGACCGCGCTCGGCCATGGCGGCACTGCCTGGCGCTCCCAGCGACCACTGGGCCGGCCCCTATCTCGGCGCCTATTTCGCTGCCGGCGCGGGCCGCGCCCGACAAAACCTCGCGTCGACGGCCGACTCTGCCCAGCAGAATTTCAACGGCGCCGTGCTGACGACGAATTTCGTCGGCAGCACGACCACCCGCGGCAATGCCGTGGGCGACACGACGGGCTCGATGGTCGATCTGTTCGCAGGCTACAATTGGCGCGCCGGCAATATCGTGGCCGGCGGTCAGATCGAAGGCACTCTGTTCTCCAACGTTGCGTTCAAGACGGTCGGCGAGCGAACCAGCAATACCCGACAGGTTCTCAACGGCGTCGTGACTGCAAGTGTCAATCAGGCAACGATACAGGCCAGCGAGCAACTGCGCTCGAACGTCGGCGTGATCGGCCGGGCCGGCTATCTCGTGACCCCGAAGTTGATGCTTTACGGCCTCGGCGGCCTGGCGCTGGGCCATTTCACCTTTCCCGATCCCGGCAATGCCGACGGGCCCAACGGCAAGTGGGTGGCGGGCTATACGGCCGGCGCGGGCGGCGAGTTCAAGCTGACGCAGCGATGGTCACTGCGCGGCGAATATCGCTACATGCATTTCGACATCGACCGCAACGAGACACGGACCAGCTCGAGCACGCAGGTCTTGGGCGCTACGACGATTCTGAGGTCCAATGCGGACAGCACGTCGCGAAAGACCGGGGCAGACCTCCACATTGCGAAGATCGGCGCCGTCTATGGCTTCTGCTATTGCGACTAGAAGCGCGGCGGCAAACGCGCATGCAGATGGTGGTTGCGATCACCTCTATGAATTAGGTCGGCGAAAAGCCGCTAGTCGATCGTTCCATGGGAGCGCCGCCTCTCGGCGCAATTGAGGGAAGTCATGAAATCCATCGTCTCCGGTACTCTCCTGGTCTCGGCTCTCTGTCTGTCCCAGGGCGCCGTCGCGGCCGATCTCGGCAGGGCTTACACCAAGGCGCCGCCCGCGCCGGTCGCATTCAGCTGGACCGGTTTTTATGTCGGCGTGCATGGCGGTTATGGCTGGAGCGATCCGACCGCGACGTTCGATCCGGGCGCGCTCGCAACCGGGACGGTCCCCGGCTATGTCGTCACGGGTGGCACTGGGCCGTTCTCCCTGGATGTGAGTCCCAAGGGTGGATTCGGCGGCGGCCAAATCGGCTACAACTGGCAGTCCGGCACGTTTGTGTACGGTCTGGAAGCGGACGTCAGCGGCGCAGCCATCAGGGAGACGGCGAGCCGCCCCTTCAGCGTCACTGGAACGATCGGCGGCGACAATGGCGCCTTCACCGGCGTATTCAATCTCAGGCAGGAAATCGATGTCTTCGGCACGGTCCGCGGACGTCTCGGATACGCGGCGAACAATCTCTTGATCTACGGTACCGGTGGCTTCGCCTGGGGCCACGTCAAGAACAGCATCTTCACCTCCAATCTCGCCACGCCGAATATTGCCAATTTCAACGGCTTCTTCCCGGCCCTGACGCGAAGCGCGTCCTCGTCGGAGGTCCAGGTGGGTTTCTCCGCGGGTGGCGGCCTTGAATGGGCTTTCGACCCGCGCTGGACGCTCAAGGCCGAGTACATCTACATCAATCTCGGAAAGTCGAACGGCAATGCTCTTGCGTTCCCCGGAGCGTCCTTCTCGGACACCGAGGTTCAGCTTCATACAGCCAAGGGCGGCATCAACTATCGGTTCTGATTGAATTGATTTGGTGGTGTTTAGCGGTGGTAGCGCAAGCGCGCCTAGTAGCGAGCCGCGGAGAGCTGGGCGAATGCCCAAATGCCAGAATACGACCGTAGCGTGACAGCTTAGGGCCAGCTTGGCCCTCCGGGCTCGTAGCACCAAATTGCAATCTCGAACCGAGAAATTGCTTTGCCTGGCACCACCTGTATAAACACGCGTATACTCCCCTACGATGGTTCCGAGTCTAGCCGCTGAGCAGAAGACGAGTCCGAGTCAATCGTTGGTGCCGGATGAACGAGTTATCAAGCGCTTTCGACGGCCTCTTCAAAAGCGAATTTTCGATCAACCAAGCGGTTGGACGGAGCGTCACGTACGTGCGCCAGGGCAAGCTGCTGGGCGGCAATTCAGGGTTTGCTCATATTGGGAATTACCATGTCGACGGGGACTCAATCCGTGTCGATGTGACCAGCCGACGACACAATTTTGGCGCCGATCATCAGTCTTTGCTTGGTTCCGACGTCTCGTCAATTTCTGTCGTTGGAAGGGCGGTTGGTAAGGCGTTTCACTTCGAGGGCAGTTCCCCACAGGTGCCGGGTGCCGTTTTTCGATCCATCATGACCCCGCTGGATGAAACCGACCTTCCGCCGCCTGGGATGATTGGTGAAGGTGGCATTTCCAACGGATTGTACTCGATCCATCTAAAAATCTTGGACGGCGTCGCCGGCGGCCTCACTGGGGTCATGCTGTTAAACAACGGCCGTATCTTGGGTGGCGATGCTTTCTTCTACTATCTGGGGTCATATTCCTCCTCCAACGGTCGATGGAGAGGACAGATGGTCAATCAAGAGCATACGCCAGCGCGAGGGGAAGACCCGGTATTTGGCGGACACGAGATTGGAATTGGTTTTTCGGGGACGTGCGATGCGAAGGGCGGTATCCTTGAGGGCACGGCGCTTGCGGGCAAGCGCAGCATTAGGTTCGAAGCTGGTCTGGAATTAATCTGCTCTGCGTAAGGAAGCGCGAAAGCTGATGGGCGCAGCCGGGGCGAACCTGGAAGATCGGTTTCGCTCCGATTGGGCGCCACCGCGGTTCAACTACGGAAGTCCTTGTGTCGCCGTAAACGGATTGAACCCCCGTTCTGCAAGAGCAGCCCACGAAGCAGCGCCAAGATGTGGCAAGCGGAAATAGAGTCGTGGCTTGGCCGGATCGGTATCCAGCATAAACCCGGTCGGGAGCGCTCGGACACTCGTGGCATAGAACCCGCCATCCGGCGACCTCTGGGATTCGATGACAACGATCAGCGATTTTGCCTCCGCAGTCCTGCCGAGCAATTTCAGCAAGAGCGCCATTTGGCTTGTCCCTTCGGTCCACACACCATCTCGGTCTTCACCGTATGAATAGCCCCCGTCGACACTCATTCGCTGTTCGGCGGTCGAAATGGCCGATGCAAATTTCCTGGCCGCTCCGGGGAGCGCCGTTAACGGCCAGACTTGAGCATCAAGGGCCAACATCGGATTGCGCGTGACACCGTCTTCGGCGGTGCCTGCGGCGAAACAGCCGCATGCCGGATCCCACATCGTATCCACGAAGCGCTCGGCAGCTGTTGCCATGTCTCGCCAGCGCGATTCGCCTGTGCGGGTTGCAAGAAGGCCAAACGCGGCGGCGAGATCAGTATTGTGTTCAGTCGATTTCCATGTCCGCAACTCGGGCGTCGGTTCGTGCCCAAACGTACCGCCCGTGAAACCGCCAGTCCCGCGCCGGTCGGCCCATTGCGCGACCCAGCTGCCAAGCCGTGCTGCACCGTCGCGGAATCGAGACCCGGTGTTCACATCGTCAATCGACAGCAACGCCAACATGGCCCACGCGATGTTACCGTTATCGCTGCCGACCTGATATCGATCCTCCAACCACTTGTTCTGCGTGTTGTCCCACCACCCCGGAAGTTTGACAGGGCCATTCGCCACCACACCCCCGGCGTAAGCGTTCCGGAGCCGTCCATCATGCCAGGTCCGGTCATTGTCGATGGCCCAGAGAATCGCCGCGCCGATGCGACGTGCTTTGTCTTGCTCACCGCAACCGACCAATGCGATGGCGGCCACCGCATTGTCATAAAGGTATGCGGCGCCATGGAGAGGCCCCGAGTTCACAGTCGGATAGCTGGGCAAGAATAACGGCCCTGGCGGTGCCTTGTCGATCAGGCCAGCGAGGTACCCGCATGCAGACGCTTCTGGTGTTGCCAGAGCCCGTCCTGGAGTGGCGACCACAATGATGATGAAAGTCGTTAGGATCCATACCAAGGTTGTTATTCGGGCCACTTGCCGTTCTCCGGGTGGACGCTGATCCTATACCCATCGGCGAGGTCTGGAAGTGGCAGTCGCCAGCGAATGAACCGATTGTAGCAGGTCGGGTACGGACCGAAGTTCTCTGGCACGTCGCGCCACGGCGGCCCGGATCACAAGACCCGGACGATGCCATTGAGGACACGCCGGTCATTCACACGTTGCACGCCGCCCGGCTTATTTCAGCAGCATCGGCTTAATGGCAAACCGCTCGTAGTCCGTGAGTTCGTAGCGTACGGTTCGGCCCCTTCCGTTGGCGGGCTTGAATCATGGCTCGGCTGCCAGGCTCAACAGGTCGCTATGCACCAGGAAGCAGACCTATTATGCTCACCTTGAGCTTTGACGTTCGTGACCCATGGGAGAAAGTTGCCCGGCCGACTGCTCGTGGAGGCAGTAGCAACGTCATCGGCCTACGCAGGCCTAGCCGGTCGGCCCTACTTGCGGAAATTTCCTGCTTGATCCAGCAACACCCCCACGCCAGATTGCGATCGGTCGAGGAGCGAATGCAGCAGATCACAGAGTGGCTGGAAACGCTGGGCATGTCCGCTTACGCCCAGCTGTTTCTTGAAAACAGGATCGATATCTCGGTCTTGGGTGATCTTGACGACCACGACCTTCGGGAACTGGGCATCGTCCTTGGCGATCGCAAGAAGATCCTGCGTGCCATCCGTGAGCTGCACGCGTCCGAGAAAGTCGCCAGCACCACCACGTCGGCGCAATGGGCGGCTGAGGAGGCCGAACGGCGTCAGCTGACCGTCATGTTCTGCGACCTCGTCGGCTCGACCGCACTGTCGACGCAGCTCGATCCGGAGGACTTGCGGAAGATCATCGGTGCATATCACCGGACCTGCGCCGCAGTCGTCGAACAGAACGGCGGGTTCGTTGCAAAATACATGGGCGACGGCGTACTGGTTTATTTCGGTTATCCGCAGGCCCACGAGCATGATGCGGAGCACGCGGTGCAGGCAGCACTTGGAGTCGTTGCTGCGGTGGGAAAGCTCGAAACGGCAGCCCCCGGTCGACTGCAGGTGCGGGTCGGGATCGCAACGGGGCTGGTCGTTGTCGGAGACATTGTCGGCTCTGGAGAGGCGCAGGAGCGGGGCGTTGTGGGCGAGACGCCGAACCTCGCGGCCCGTCTGCAGGCAATCGCAGAGCCCGGCATGGTCGTAATCGCGGATGCAACGCGACGGCTGGTCGGCGATTTGTTCGTACTGAGGGGTCTTGGGCCGCAACAGCTCAAGGGGCTCGCTGGACCGGTTCAGACCTGGGCCGTCGAAGACACCAATGCCATCCATGGCCGTTTTGAAGCCCTCTATCGCCGCGGATTGGGAGCCCTCGTCGGGCGCGAGCGCGAATGTGCGGTTCTGGAGCAGAGCTGGTCCAGAGCTCGAGCTAGCGAGGGGCAGGTCGTCCTTATCGCCGGCGAGGCCGGCATCGGGAAATCGCGCCTAGTGGCAGCCATTCTGGAGCAGGTCGCCGCGGATGCGCCGACGGAGCTGCGCTACTACTGCTCTCCGCAGCATACCAATTCGGCGCTTTACCCCATTCTCAAGCAGATGGAGCGGCGCGCGGATTTCACGCGAGACGATGATCGGAAAGCGCGGCTTGACAAGCTTGACGCAACGCTCGGTCATACATTGCCGTCTGTCGCACACAGGGCGGCGCTTGCCGACCTGCTCCAGCTCGGCAATGACGGCCGGTATCCGATCAACGACATGACGCCAGCGCAGCGCCGCCAACGAATACTCGAAGCGATCGTGCTGGATATTGGGAGCCAGGCCCGGTCCAACCCGGTTCTCATGATTTTCGAGGATTTGCACTGGATCGATCCGTCCAGCCTCGAACTGCTGGGCCAGCTCGTCGACGCGATTGTTGCCCGTCCGGTATTGCTGGTCGCGACGTTCCGGCCTGAATTTCCGCCACCCTGGGCCGTTCGGCCTCATATCGCGGCGATGACTATCAACCGGTTGGATGCGCGCAACACGGAAGCTCTCCTTGATGAGGTCATCGGCGAGCGCCCCCTCCCGGCACACATTCGCAAGGAGATCATCGATCGCGCCGACGGAATTCCCCTGTTTGTGCAGGAGATGACCAAGGCCGTGCTCGAGGCAGGCTCCGGAACCGATCTCGTCGGGGCAATTCCTGCGGCTACAAGCCGCGTGCCGGCCACTCTTCAGGCATCGCTGATGGCCCGGCTGGACCGGCTCGGTGACGCCAAGGAGGTTGCCCAGATGGCAGCCGCGATCGGTCGGGAGTTCAGCCGTGGGCTACTGGCCGCGATCGTGCCGCTGACGGACTCCGATCTGAGCCGCGCACTCGACCGGCTGGTCGATGCGGGCTTGCTGTTTCGCCAGGGCGAGCCACACGATTCGCAGTATGTCTTCAATCACGCGCTGGTGCAGGAGGCTGCTTACGACGCGCTCTTGCGCGAGAAGCGCCGCGCGCTCCACCTTGTACTCGCCGAGACCATAGAAATCGATTTCGCCGACGTTGCGGAGAGTCACCCGGAAGTGCTGGCCCGACATTGTGCCGAAGCTGGCCTGCTCGAAAAGGCCGCACAGCAGTGGAGCAAGGCGGGAAGGCGCTCGCTTTCCCGATCGGCTCTGGTCGAGGCGGCGGAGCAACTCGCCCGCGCCCTCGACCTGATTGCCGCATCGGCCGAGACCGCGTCGTCGCGCCGTGAGCGGATTGCGCTACAGATTGAACTTGCCAACGCCTTGATCCACACAAAAGGCCATGCCGCCCCCGAGACAAGAGCGGCCTTCGATCGCGCACGCGCCTTGATCGAGCATGCGGAGAAGCTCGGGGATGCGACGGAAGATCCCCTCGTGCTGTTTTCGGTGCTCTACGGGTTCTGGGTGGCAAGCCGAATGTCGTTCCACGCCGATGTGACGCGGGAGCTGGCCGCCCAATTCCGGTCTCTCGCCAAGCAAAGTCGGGCAGGTACACCGATGATGATCGGGCACCTCCTGATGGGAATTTCTCGCGTGCTCGCCGGAGAACTGGCTGCCGGCTCAGCCGAGCTCGATCAAGTGGTGGCAAGCTACCGTCACGCCGAGCACCGCCCGCTCGCGACGCGATTTGGCCATGATGTTCTCGTCTCGGCGTTGGCGTGGCGCGCCTTTTCACGATGGGCGCTCGGGTCCGTCGATGCCGCCACGGCTGACGTGGAGCGCGCGATCCGCGAGGCGCGCGAGCTTGGTCACGCTGCCACGCTGATGTATGCACTTGCCCATGTGTCCCTCACACTGATCTACATGGGCAGCCTCGACTTCGCGGGCGAGCTCGCTTGCGAGCTCATGGATCTCGCGGACCAGAAGGAATCGCGGTTCTGGAATTCCTATGGGAGGCTGCTTCGCGGCCGGGTGCTTGCCCTGGAGGGGCAGGACCACGCTGCCGCTGAGATGATCGAGGCCGGGATTTCGGACATGCGATCCACGGGCGCAACCGCCTATGCACCGTGGTATCTCAGCATTTTGGGAGCCACCTACGCCCGAACCGGAGGGCTTGAGGATGCGCAGCGCTTTACTGGTGAGGCGTTGTTGAGAATCAGCGAGAGCGGTGAACGCTGGCAAGAGGCGGAAGCCTGTCGCATCGCGGGAGAGGTGGCGCTCGCCTCAGCACCGCCCAGGTGGGAACAGGCGCGAGTTCATTTTGAAAAGTCACTGATCGTTGCGAAACAACAGATGGCTAAATCGTTCGAACGTGAGGCGACCAAAAGCCTCGCTCAACTCGCCCAAAAGCAAGGAGGCGGGTTGGAAAGCCGCGGTTGCTAACGTCCGCTCGTGCCCTTCTCGGAAGTCCGACGACGTCCGCTTTCGCCCCGCTGTTGGCGGACAAGCCGACATCAGGCGCACCTACTCTTGGCGATAGATCTTATGAGTACGCACCCTAAAGCACGATCTCATCGCGCTTTAGCGGCCGGACGCTGCGAGGGTGGCATAATGCCATTGTTTTGCCCGACGGGTCAAACGACTTTCGAAAAATCAGAAGACATTGCACCTCCGACGCCAAGCCGTTGATATTGCTGTCGGCGGCTACTGTGCATGGGGTTGTTTTTCGATTTATTTGTCCTGGGCGCTAATGTCCGCCGAGATAGGCGGTGATCAGTCGGGGATCGTGGATGAGATCCTTGGCTGGGCCGGACTGCACGATCTCTCCGGTTTCCAGGACGTAGCCGTAATCGGCCGTCTCCAGCGCGGCGCGGGCATTCTGCTCGACCAGCAGGATCGAAACGCCGAGATCGCGCAAGGAGGCGATGGTGCGGAAGATCTCGCGCACGATCAGCGGCGCAAGACCGAGACTCGGCTCGTCCAGCATGAGCAGCTTGGGCCGTGCCATCAGCGCGCGTCCGAGCGCGAGCATCTGGCGTTCGCCGCCGGACAGCGTGCCGGCCGCCTGGCGTTGCCGCTCCCTCAGCCGCGGGAAGCGGTCATAGACCTCGTCGAGCGTCTTCTCGACGCCGGAACGGTCGCGCAGGCTGTAGGAGCCGAGCAGAAGATTGTCGGCCACCGACATCTCGGAGAACAGCTCGCGCTTCTCCGGCACGAGGCACAATCTGCGCTCGACACGGTCCTCGACCGAGAGCTTCCCGATCTCGCTGCCCTGGAAGACCATGCGGCCTTTCGACGACAGCAGTCCGATTGCCGCCATCAGCAGCGTGGTCTTGCCTGCACCGTTCGGGCCGATCACGGTGACGATCTGCCCCTCTTCGACCGACAGCGAGACGTTGCGGACCGCTTCGACATTGTCGTAGCAGACCGTGACGTCGGACAAGGAAAACATCGAGCTCACGCGACGCCTCCGAGATAGGCTTCCTGCACCCGCGCATCGCTGCGGATCGCAGCCGGCGCGCCCTCGCAGAGCTTCGAGCCGAAATCCAGCACGACGATGCGATCGACCAGCGACATCACGAACTCCATGTCGTGCTCCACGATCAGGATGGTCAGGTGGTCCTCCCGCAGCGAGCGCAGCAGCTCGGCCAGCCTGAGCTTCTCCTGGCGACGCAGGCCCGCGGCGGGCTCGTCGAGCACCAGCAGGGTCGGATCCGCGGCGAGCGCCCGCGCGATCTCCAGGATGCGTTGGTTTCCGAGCGGCAGATTGCCGGCGAGCTCGAACGGCTTGTCGCCGAGACCGACGCGTTCGAGCTGGAGCAGCGCCTCGTGGCGGGCGCTCGCTTCCTCGCGCCGGTTGAGGCGGAAGGCCCCGCCGAACAAGCCGGCGGCGGTGCGGCCATAGGTGCCGAGCATCACGTTCTCCAGAAGGCTCATGCGCGGCCGCAGCTTGACGTGCTGGAACGTGCGCGCGATCCCGGCCTTGGCGATGCGGGACTGAGCGTCATGCGTGATCGCGCGCCCGGCGAAGACGATCTCGCCCTTGTTGACCCTGAGCGCACCGGTGAGGCAATTGAACATCGTGCTCTTGCCGGCACCGTTCGGGCCGATCACGGCGAGGATCTCACCCGCGCGGACCTCGAAGCTGACGTTGTTGACGGCGACGAGGCCTCCGAAACGGCGCTCGGCTCCGGCGACCTTCAGGAGAAGCTCGCCCGGCTTGGGTTGGGGACGGCGGGGCAGGGGCGGTGCCGGCGCCGGCCGCTCGCGCTTCAATTTCGGCAGGTAGCGTGCAAGATAGGGCACGATGCCTTGGCGTGCCCATTGCAGGAACAGAATGAACAGCGCCGAGAACGCGACGATCTCGAGCTGCCCGGACGCACCCTTGGCGATCAAGGGCAGATAGTCCTGCACGCTGTTCTTCAGCAGGGTGACGATGGCGGCGCCGACGACGCCGCCGAGAAGGCTGCCGGCACCTCCGACCATCGACATCATCAGATATTCGATGCCCATGCCGGCATCGAATGGTCCCGGGCTGATGAACCGGCTCATATGGGCGTACAGCCATCCCGAGAGCGAGGCCAGGAACGCCGCGGTCACGAACGTCACAAGCTTGATGCGGAAGGCATTGATGCCGAGGCTTTCGACCAGCGTATTGCCGCCGCGCAACGCGCGCATGGCGCGGCCAAGCCGGGAGTCCAGCAGATTGTAGCCGAGGAAGAGAACGACGGCGACGATCCCCCAGATCAGGAAATAGATCTGCGCGCTGGACACCAAAGCGAGCGATCCGATGCTGATCGGCGGGATCGACGAGATGCCGTTGAAGCGGCCGAGCCCGTCCAAATTGCCGAACAGGAAGCCGATCGCCAGACCCCAGGCGACGGTGCTGAGCGAGAGGAAGTGCCCCTGCAGGCGGAGGGTGACGAGGCCGAGAACGGTTGCGACGCCGCATGTGAGCGCCACGCCGAACAGCAGGCCGAGCCAGGGCGAATGGCCGTTCAACGCGGAGACCCAGGCGGTCGCGTAGGCCGCGACGCCGACGAACGCCGCCTGTCCGAACGAGACGATGCCGCCGACCCCGGTCAGCAGCGCGAGCCCGATGGCAACCAGCGAATAGATGCCGATGTAGTTCATCAAGGTGATGCTGAACGGGCTGAGGACGAAGGGAGCCGCAGCGAGACCCAACACGGCCGCGATGGCGGCGATCCGAACGTGAAGGCGCGTCATTCCTCGATCTCCTCCTCGGAATGCAGCGATGCGAGCGATCGCCAGATCAGGATCGGGATCAGCAGCGAGAAAACGATGACGTCCTTCAGCGCGCTGCTCTCGAACGATGCGAAGCTTTCCAGGATGCCGACGCCGACGGCGCCGATCGCAGCCCCCGGATAGCTGGTCATGCCGCCGACGATCGCACCGACGAATGCCTTGAGCCCGATCAGGAAGCCGGAATCGTAGAAAACCGTGTTGACGGGAGCGATCAGGATGCCCGATACGCCGGCCATCAGCGAGCCTAGCAGGTAAGCGATCGTGCCCGCGCGCGCCGGGCGGATTCCCATCAGCCGCGAGCCGGTCCGGTTCACGGCGGTGGCGCGAAGCGATTTGCCGACCAGCGTGAAGTCGAAGAAGAGATAGAGCAGGCCGCTGAAGACCAGTGCCGCCATCACGATCAGCATGGTCTGGCCCGAGATCAGGACGCCGGCGAATTCCATCGAGAGCGAGGTCAGCGGCTCGGTCCGGACGCCTTCGGGACCGAAGAACAGCAGACCCAGCCCGACGAGCGCAAAATGCAGCGCCACCGACACCGTCAGCAGCAGCAGCACCGTGCCGTCCGCGATCGGGCGGAAAACGATGCGGTCGAGAAGCGGAGAGATCGGCGTGATCAGCATCAGTGCGAGCACGAGCCTGACGGCGAGGGGTGGGTCCATGCGCGTCGCCAGCCAGGCGCAACCGACCACCGCAAGGGGGAGCACCAGATAGAAGAGAAGCGCGCGCGGGACGAGGCGGAGTTCGCCCGAGCGCGCCAGCGAAGCGATCTCGATCAGGGTCGCAAGGCAGGCCAGCACCACGACCAGCGCGCCCGTTCCGGGGAAGCGCTTCGCGTCGAGGGCCGCGAGCGTCAGCGCGGTGAAGGCCGCAATGTCGCCGAAGGGGATGAACACGACCCGCGTCACCGTGAATATGAGGACGGTGCCGATCGCCACCAGCGCATAGATGGCGCCGGTGGCGATGCCGTCGATCGCAAGAATGGCTGCGATATCGCTCGTCATTGAGCCGCTGTTCCCCTGTTGATGGCCGATCGTTTTCTTACGGCACGTACTTCCAGGCGCCGCCGGTCAGCCGGACGACGACGAGGGAGCGCTCGTCGACGCCCGTCGCGGCGCCTTGCTTGAAATTGTAGACGGCATGCACCCCCGGCAGCTCCTTGGTGCTGAGGATGGCATCCCGGAGTGCGGCGCGGAATTCGATCGTCCCCGGCTTTGCCGACTTGAGCGCGCGCTCGGCCGCGTTGGCGAAGATCAGCCAGGCGTCGAAGGAATAGGCCGAGAAGCCGTCGGTGGTCGGAATGTTGTGGGTCTTCTGGTAGACGCTGCGGAAATCCAGCGCGATCTTCTTGGCAAAATGCTCGTCGGGAAGCTGTTCGGCGACGATCACGGGCCCCGCCGAGACCTGAATCCCCTCGGCCGCCTTGCCGCCCACGTTGACGAAATCCGGATTGACCAGCGCCACCGTACCGTAGGTATTTCCTTTGAAGCCGCGCTCGGCAAGGCTGAGCAGAGGCAGTGCGCCTTGCGTGCCGGAACCGCCATCGAGCACGGCGTCGGGCCGGGCGGCCATGACCTTGAGGATCTGCGCGGTGACTGAGGTGTCGGTGCGGGCATAGCGTTCGTTGGTCTGGATCTTGATGCCGTCGGCCGATTCCGCCGCCTTGGCGCCGTTGTAGACGAGGTCGCCCCACGCATCCGAGAAGCCGATATAGCCGATGTTCTTCATGCCATCGCGCTTCATGCGATCAGCGATGATCTTGACGAGCAGCGAAGCTGGCTGCGGCACCGAGACCACCCATTGCTCCGGCGTGTCGGGCAGCTTGACGATCGGTGAGACCGCGATCATCGGCACCTTCAGTTCGCTCGCGACGGCCGCCATCGCGATCGTCGAGGGCGCCGTTGCGGTGCCGATCAGCAGGTCGACCTTCTCCTCCTCCACGAGCTTGCGCGCGTTGCGCGTCGCCGCCGAGGGATCGGACCCGTCGTCGAGCTGGATCAGGCGGACGGCCTCGCCGTTGACCGATTTCTGGTACTCGTAGGCGGCGTTGATGCCGCGCCCATAGGGGATGCCGATCGAGGAGCCGTTGCCGCTCAACGAGGTGACGAAGCCGATGGTGATGTCGGCCCGCGCCGCCGGCGCGACGGTGATTCCAACTGCAACTGCCACTAAGGCCAGGGTCTTGCGCATTGCCTTCTCCTGCTTTGATACGCGTGCGAATGACGGGAAGCCGCCGGACCTCAGTCGGGACTGACGGCAATCGGAAGCGCTATTGCGGCGCCGGAGGTCGGCGCGAATATGAAGATTTCGCCTGGTTGGCGGCGGCGTCATGCCACTGCCCGTGGACGGAGGCGCTCACCGCCGGGCGACCTCGCCTGGTGTATCGCGGGCGTCTCAACATTTAGGGCGGGGCCGCGCAGCCCTGCACAGGACATTGCTGCCCATCGTTCAGCTCGGAAGACTGCCCACACGATCGAGTCGCTCAAGAGCGGTGTCCTGCAACATCATCGTTACGCCGCCAGAGCGGCAGGAATTAGTTAAAGCCTAAAGTATATCCGGCGAGCCCGTCAACAGCGCCCGGCGGCTCTCTGCAAAAAAATGCTGATGCATACAATTCCGGCAGTTAGCGGCGGATTCTTGGGCGATGCGAACGACAAAACCGGCAGTGACGGCTGCGGCGTGCCAGCCCGCTTCCTTGGGTGCGCCGCACACATTTGACGCGCAAATTAGTTTGTGATTGAAATATTAGGGCCGGCGGTCCGGTGAGGAAGAGACGATGCGCATCTTCTGGCAGAGCTTCGTTGATGCGAGCGTGAACGCGCCTTACATGGCGCGGCTGTCGGAGTACCTCAACAGCATCGCGGCATCGGGCACGACGGTCCATGTCGAAGGCATATCACCGCCGGATCGCGAATTTGGCCGGCTCGCCGAATTGCGCTGCGCCGTTCAGGCCATCGACAACGGCATCGCGGCGGAAGAGCAGGGCTTCGATGCATTCGTCATGGGCCACTTCCAGGATCCCGGTCTGTACGAGCTGCGCGCAACGCTCGATATTCCCGTGATCGGAGCCGGCGAGGCGACGCTGCTTGCTGCCTCGCAGCTTGGTCGGCGGCTCGGCCTCGTCACGCTCGATCCCGTTTTCGAGGTCTGGCACTATGAGCAGGCCGAACGTTACGGCCTCGGCGGTCGCGTCGTTCACGTCACGGGCCTCGGCTGCAAGCCAGAGGATTTCGCAGATGCCTTCGCCGGCGATCAAGCCGCGCACGCCCGCATGATCGAGGATTTCGTCGCCTGTGCGTTGCCGCTCGTCGAGCGCGGTGCCGACGTCGTGATACCTGCTGGCGTGCTGCCGGGTCTGTTGATCGGGCGGGAGCACGGTCTCAAGGTCGGGCACGCCCCGGTGGTCAATTGCGCGGCGGTGGCGCTGAAGAGCGCCGAGATGTGGGTGCAGCTCAGGCGTCTCAACGGAACCGAGCCGAGCCGGGGTCCGAGCTTCAGGCGCGCCAGCGCGCTTGCCCGCGACGATTTCCGCGCGCTGCTCGCGCGCAACCGACGTTAGAGCCAGCTAGCACGTTTGGAGAAGACCAACATGATGACGCCCGAGAAGATCCTGTACGACACCGAAGTCACCGCGACCGGCGGCCGCGACGGCAAGGCCGCGAGCGCGGATGGCCTGCTGTCGGTGTCGCTGTCGGTGCCGAAATCGCTCGGCGGCCCCGGCGGTGAGGGAACCAATCCGGAGCAGCTTTTTGCGGCGGGTTATGCCGCCTGTTTCCTCGGTGCGGTCAAGCTTGTGGCGCGCACCAGGAAGGTGGTGCCGTCTGCGGAGCCCTCGGTCACGGCAAAGGTGGCGATGGGACCGGTGTCCGTCGGATACGCGCTGGCCGTCGAATTGAAGGTCGATCTGCCCGGCGTGGAGCGATCGGTGGCGGAAGCCGTCGTTGCCGGCGCGCACGAACGCTGCCCCTATTCGAACGCAACACGCGGCAATATCGACGTGAAGCTGACGGTGATCTGAGGCGAATGGACAAGGCGGACGATCGTTGACGCTCTCGCTTCGCACACCCTACGACGGCATCGTGATGGCGGCCCCCGTCACGATACCCTATGTGCGCTATTCGATCGACAGCGCTCAATGGTGGATCGGCCGCGCCTTGAGCGCACTCGTTGCGCAGGCGGGCATCAGGCCTTCCGACATCGACGGATTGTGCGTCTCCAGCTTCACCCTGGGGACGGACAGCGGGATCGGCCTGACGCAGCATTTCGGACTGTGCGTGCGATGGCTCGATACGATTCCGCTCGGCGGCGCCAGCGCCATCGCGGCGGTGCGAAAGGCGGCCCGCGCGGTTCAGGCGCGCGATGCCGACATCGTTGCGTGCGTCGCCGGCGACACCAACCACGTCGATTCCTTCCGCTTGACGCTCGAGAATTTCTCCCGCTTCAACCAGGATGCGGTCTATCCTTACGGCGCGGGCGGCGCGAATTCGAGCTTCGCTCTCATCGCCCGCAACTACATGCGGACCTTCGGAGTGAGCCGTGAGGACGTCGGCAGGATCGCGGTTGCCCAGCGCACGAACGCCTTGCGCAATCCGCACGCGCTGATGAAGACGGCGCTGTCGATCGAGCAGTACCTCGCCGCGCGCCCCATTTCCGATCCCATTCATCTGTTCGACTGCGTGATGCCTTGCGCCGGCGCCGAGGCATTCCTCGTGATGCGGGAGGACACCGCCGCTTCGCTGCGACTACCCGCGGCAAAACTGCTGTCGACGATCGAGCGGCACAATGCCTTTGCCGATGATCCGATGCAGGTTCGTGGCGGCTGGGCGATGGACGTCGGTGAGCTCTATGCGATGGCCGGCGTCAAGCCCGACGATCTCGACATCGTCCAGACCTACGACGACTATCCCGTCATCTCGATGATGCAGTTCGAGGATCTCGGCTTTTGCGAGAAGGGCGAGGGGGCCGAGTTCGTCCGCCAGCACGATCTCACCATCGACGGTGACTTTCCGCACAACACGTCGGGCGGTCAACTCTCGGTCGGACAGGCCGGAGCAGCCGGCGCCTATCTCGGTCTCGTCGAAGGGCTGCGGCAGGTCCTGGGAATTGCGGGTCCGACTCAGGTCAGGGATGCGAGTCTCGGCCTGGCGTCCGGCTTCGGTATGATCAATTATGACCGCGGACTTGCCTCCGGTGCCGCGATCTTTGCCGGGCCTTCGCGATGATCGATCCGATTGAACCGCCTCGACGCAAGAACCCGCTGCTGCGGACGCGCCTGCCGACCGCGCCGCCGCGCGCCCGCAGCAGGACCTCGCACGGCTTTACGCGTGCTGCCGCCGAAGGGCGCTTCATGCTCCAGCGCTGCGAGGGCTGCGGCACCTTCACCTATCCGGCGCGCGAGGCGTGCCCGTCATGCCTGTCCGCCGCGCTTGCGTTCGTCGACGCGCCGGCGCGCGGTGTGCTGCTGGCGCACACCACGGCGCACGTGCCGAGTGACGTCTATTTCCGGGAGCGGGCGCCCTGGCGCGTCGGCCTCGTCAAGATGGATTGTGGCCCGACCGTCGTGGCGCATCTTCATGCCGATTGCATCGAGGGTGCTCCCGTCCGCATGTCGTTTCAGCTCGACAAGAGCGGTCAGGCGGTGGCCTTTGCCCGACCCGAAGGGGAGACGCCCAACATGGCTGACGACAGGCAGTGGCGCGAAATGACTGCCGATCCCAGGTTTCGGCGCGTGCTCGTGACCAGCGGCCGCAGTGCCGCCGGGCGGGAGGTCGCCTTGGCGTTGAAGGCCGCGGGGACAAAGACCGTGTTCGTGGGCATCGCCGAGCCGTGGCGGCCGTTTGCCGGCGAAGAGCTGCTGCGCGGGCAGGAGGGCATCGAGCTCTTACCCCTCGACGCCGCCGATGAAAAATCGACCGGTGATCTCGCCGCCGACATCGGCGGCAAGGTCGACATCCTCGTGAATACGATCGATTATGTGAGGCCCGGCGGCTTGTTGGACCGCAAGGGCACGAGCATCGCGCGCGACGAGATCGATCAGGCTTATCTCGGCTTCATCAATCTCGCACAGGCCTTCGGACCCGCGATGCGGATGCGGGGAGCGGACGGCATCAACAACAGCGTGGCCTGGGTCAACATCCTGTCCGTCCACGCGTTGGCGAACTGGCCCGCCTTCGGTGCTTACTCGGCTTCGCAAGCCGCCTGCCTGTCGCTCTCGCATTGTCTTCGCGCCGAGCTTCGGCCCGGCGGCATCAAGTTGATGAACGTCTTCACGGGGCCCGTCGACACGGAGTGGTTTCAGACCGTGCCGCCGCCGAAGGTGGCGCCGCGGGCCATCGCGCAGGCGGTCGTGGCCGGGCTCAGGGGCGGACTCGAGGAAATGTATGTCGGAGACGTCGCCCAGGAGATTCGGCAGCGTCTGGCGGCCAATCCGAAAGCGCTCGAGCGCGAGCTCGACCGGTAAGTCAGCCCCTTTCGACCAAGCTGGAGGACGCGACAATGCACGGCAAGGCTCTCCTGGATCTCGCGGGCGCGATCGCTTCGGATGCGGTGCGCGTCATCGACCTGAGCTTCACGCTCAGCCCCGACTTTCCCGTGATCGTGCTGCCGCCCGAATTCGGCCAGGCGGCGCCGGTGCGCATCCAGGAGATCTCGCGCTATGACGCACGCGGCCCGGCCTGGTATTGGAACAACGTGACTTTCGGCGAGCATACCGGCACGCATTTCGACGCGCCGATACACTGGTTCACCGGCAAGGACCTCGCCAACAATGCGGTCGATACCATGCCGGCCAAGGACATGATCGCGCCCGCCTGCGTCATCGATTGCTCCGCGCAGGCCGCTCAGGATCCGGACTTCGTGCTCACGGTGCCGATCGTCGAGGCCTGGGAAGCCGAGCACGGCCGAATTCCGGCCCGCCAGTGGGTGCTGCTGCGGACCGATTGGTCGAAGAAGGGCTGGCGCGATTATTCGAACCTCCGGGACGACGGGGCGCACACGCCGGGTCCGAATGCAGCTGTGATGAAATGGCTGGTGGAGGAGCGCGGCATCATCGGTTTCGGCACCGAGACGATCGGCACCGATGCAGGACAGGCGGGGCATTTCGAGCCGCCCTATCCGGCGCATCATTTCCTCCACGGCGCGGGCCGCTACGGCCTGCAATGCCTGTGCAACCTGGATCAGCTTCCTGCGACTGGCGCGATCATCGTCGCCTCCCCGCTGAAGATCCAGAACGGCTCGGGCAGTCCGCTGCGCGTGATCGCGCTGGTTTCGTCCACGTGACATGCGCGTACGGCTTGCCGGAATTAACGCATCCAAACCACCAATGACAGGTGCCATGACTTCGATGAAATCACTGCTGGGTTCAGCGCTGGTCCTTCTGGCGGCTCCGTGCTGCGCGCAAGCCGATATTCTCGTCGGCTTCGTCACCGGCCTCAGCGGGCCGGTATCCTCGATCGGCATTCCCAACGCAAAGGGGATCGCTGCGGGAGAGGCCTATGTCGGCGAGATCGGCGGCGAAAAGGTGCGCCTCATCCAGCTCGACGATGCCTCCGATGCAACCGCTTCGGCGCGCAACGCGCGCAAGCTCGTCGAGCAGGAGAAGGTCGACGTCCTGATCGGGACGTCGGGCGCGCCGCAGACGCTGGCGATGGCCACCGCCGCGATCGAGATGCAGGTGCCGATGATCGCGGTCTCCCCGATCGCGTCCGTTCCGGCCGGCGAAGGCGGCCCTTGGGTCGTTCAGACACCCCAACCGATGCCGCTGCTGGTCCAGGGCATCGTCGACCACATGAAGGCGCGCGGGCTGAAGACGGTCGCCTTCATTGGATTCTCGGATGCGCTCGGCGATCTCCTGTACGATTCGTTGTCGCAGAGCGCCAAGGCGGCAGAAATCAAGGTCATCGCCAACGAACGCTATGCCCGATCCGATTCGTCGGTGACGGCGCAGGTGCTGCGTGCCTTGGCGGCGAGGCCCGATGCCATCATGCTCGGCGGCACCGGAACGCCGGGCGCGCTGCCCGCCATTGCCTTGTCCGAGCGTGGCTACAAGGGGCCGCTCTACGGCAACAACGGAATGATCAGCGCCGACTTCCTTCGTCTCGCCGGCAAGGCCGCCAATGGCATCATCTGCCCCACCGGGCCGGTGATCGCGGCCGAGCAGCTGCCGCCGAGCAATCCCATCCAGAAGGTCGCCCTGGCCTACCGGGCCGCCTACGAGAAGGCGAACGGCGAGCAGCCGACGGACGGATTCTCCTCCTACTCGTTCGATGGCTGGGTCGTCTTCGTCGATGCTGCCAAGCGCGCGTTGGCGACCGGGGCCAAGCCGGGTTCGCCGGAATTCCGCAGCGCGCTGCGCCAGGCCTTGTTCGCCACCAAGGAAGTCGTAGGCACGCAAGCCGTCTACAATTTCACGCCGGCGGATCGTCATGGTGTCGACGCACGTTCGCGCGTCCTCGTCCAGATCGAGGACGGTAAGTACAAGCTCCTGCCTTGATCTCGGGCAGGCCATTCGGGCCGGATGACGGAGCATTGCATGCGGGATGACGCCGGGCAGGAGCAGGATACGCCGGCCTGGGCACGTGCGGTCGAGTTGTTTCCCCCGTCCGATCGCGTGCTTTCGACCATCCTCGTCAAACAAGCGCGCCGCTACGGCGATCGTATCCTGCTGGTTGCGGGGCAGGCACGCTGGACCTATGCGCAGACTGCGGCGATTGCCGCTGCATCGGCGCAGACGTTGATCGAGGCCGGCATCAAACCGGGAGACCGGGTCGCCTTGATGTGCTCGAACCGGCCCGAGTTTCTTCAGGTCTGTCTCGGCTGCGCCTGGCTCGGCGCCATCGCGGTGCCGATCAACACGGCGCTGCGTGGCCTCCAGCTCGCCCACATCTTCCGCAACTCGCGCCCTGCGCTCCTCATCGTCGAGGCCGGATTTCTGGACGCAATCGAGACGATAGGCATCGAGGCCGGCCTGCCGACGCTGGTGTGGACCATCGATCAGGTCGCGGAGGGGACGGCGAAGGGATCCATGCCGCTGCCCGCGCTCGCATCCATGGCGCCGCCCGGTGCCGTGCGGCCGGGAGACACCGTTGCCATCCTCTACACATCCGGCACCACGGGGCCGGCCAAGGGCGTGTGCTGTCCCCAAGCGCAGCTGTTCTGGTGGGGCATCTGCTCGGCGCGGGCGCTCGGCATCCGCGAGGGCGACGTGCTGTTCACGACCTTGCCGCTGTTCCACACCAACGCGCTCAACGCATTCTATCAGGCGCTGCTGAACGGTTGCACTTACGTGCTGGAGCAAAAATTCTCCGCGTCCCGCTTCTGGGCCGCCGCGCGCCTCCACAATGCAAGCGTAGGTTACTTGCTCGGCGCCATGGCATCCATGCTGCTGGCTCAGCCTCGCAAGGAGGACGATCATGCGCATGGCCTCCGCGTCGCCTTGGGCGGAGGCGTGCCGCCGCAGATCCACCGGCCGTTCCTCGAGCGGTTCGGCGTGACGCTGGTCGACGGCTATGGATCGACCGAGACCAATTTCGTGTTTGCCGGCGCAATTCCCTCCGACCGTCCGGGAACGATGGGCTATCTGGCCGATGGCTTCGAGGCGCGGATCGTCGACGACAACGATTCGGAGCTGCCGGACGGCCAGGCGGGCGAACTCGTCCTGCGCGCCAGGGAGCCGTTCGCCTTCGCCACTGGATACTTTGGCATGGCGGAGAAGACGGTCGAAGCCTGGCGGAATCTCTGGTTTCATTCCGGAGATCGCGTCATCAGGGATGCCGACGGGCATTATCGCTTCATCGATCGCATGAAGGACTCGATCCGCCGGCGCGGCGAGAACGTGTCGTCCTGGGAGGTCGAGCAGATCATCCTTGCCCATCCGGCGGTCGCAGCGTGCGCAGTCTATCCGCTGCCGTCCAAGCTCGGCGAAGACGAGGTCGCGGCTGCGATCTTGCTGGAGCCGGGGCAGTTGCTGGAGCCTGTCGACATCATCAGGCATTGCGAGGGGCAGATCGCCTATTTCGCAATCCCACGCTACGTTCGCATCGTGAGCGAGATGCCGTTGACGGAGAACGGCAAGATCAGGAAGGGCGCGCTGCAACAGGCCGGCGTGACGACGGAGACCTGGGATCGCGAAGCTGCCGGGATTCGAATTCGGCGTTGAGGCTCAGGGCCGCTCGCGCCGCTGCAGGGCGTCCCTCACGGCACTCTTCACGTCGTCGAGTTCGCCGACGAGGCCGTCGAGACGGTCCATCGGAAGATCGGCGAGCAATTCGGCGAGCCAGGCGCCGTGACTCTTCGCCATCCGCCTGAAGGTCTTTCGGCCTTCGACCGTCATGCAGACGATCTGGACGCGCCGGTCCAGATGCGAGGGCGTGCGGGTGATGTATCCATCCTCGACGAGGCGGTCGACGATCGGGGTCAGGTTGCCGGCCGACACCATCAGGCGCTTGGGCAGTTCGCCCAGGACCAACCCGCTCGGCTCACGGTCGAGCTGGGCGAGGACGTCGAAGCGGGGCATCGTGAAGTCGTATTCCTCGCGAAACCGGCGCCGCAACTCGCTCTCGATCATGGAGGTGCAGGCCAGCAGCCGAAGCCAGAGCCTTGTCTGAGCCCGGTACTCGGCCTCCGCGTCGGTCGCCTTCCTGCTGGAGGCCGGAGAGGACTCCTTTGCGAGTGCCAAATCGATCTCCTAAGCCTCGTTCGGGCTGCAAGCGAGTGGAATTCCGTTCAGTTCGCAGAATAGTTCGTGCCAAAACTAAATTCAAGGCGTGACAGGACCAGGCCTGTTGCTGATGTGGACGGAACCGTCAGCTTTTCATCGCTTGTGTCGCCGCAAGCAAGAGGTGTTCGAATATCGTCCCCGCCTGACGTCTTGACAATGGCCCCGACCAGGGAAATAGTTTATACTTGAAATAATTGATGATGCGGACGGCTTGGCGGTCGCTGGTGCGGCAGGAGCATGCCGGCCGTCCGGCGGGCCCCCCGACCTTGCGGAGCGACCGATGAACTCACCGGCACAGACAATCTCCCGCGACTGGCTGGACTGGCCGTTCTTCGAGCCGCGTCATCGTGTGATCTGCGACGCGCTCGATCGTTTCGTCGCACAGGGTGGTGTTCAGGCTGTCGATCACCGCGACGTCGACGGCGCCTGCCGCAAGCTCGTGCGGGCGCTCGGTGCCGCGGGGCTGCTCGATTGCGCGGTCGCGGCGCCGGACGGCGACGTGACCAGCATCGATTCCCGCTCGATCTGCCTGTCGCGTGAGACGCTGGCCTATGCCGATGGCCTTGCCGACTTCGCCTTTGCCATGCAGGGCCTGGGATCCGGCGCCATTGCGCTTGCGGGCTCGTCGGAGCTGCGACACGCTGTGCTGCCGAAAGTCCGCTCGGGCGAATGGCTGGCCGCGTTCGCGCTTTCGGAGCAGGGGGCCGGCTCCGACGTGGCGGCCATGACCTGCGCGGCACGCGAAGACGGCGACAGCTATGTTCTGAACGGCGAGAAGACCTGGATCTCCAACGGCGGCATCGCCGACGTCTATACGCTGTTTGCCCGAACCGACGAGGCGCCCGGCGCGCGCGGCATTTCGGCGTTCGTCGTGTTTCCGGACGACCCCGGCTTCAGCGTGGCCGAGCGGATCGACATCGTCGCGCCGCATCCGCTCGCGACGCTGCGCCTGGACAATTGCCGCATTCCGAACAGCCGGCGCCTCGGGGCACCCGGTGGCGGGTTCAAGATCGCGATGCAGACCCTCGACATCTTCCGCGCTTCGGTTGCTGCAGCCGCCTTGGGCTTTGCCAGACGTGCGCTGGAGGAGGCGCGACTGCACGCACAAACGCGGCGCATGTTCGGGGCGACGCTGTCGGATCTGCAGCTCACCCAGGCCGCGCTCGGAGACATGGCGACCGAAACCGACGCCGCGGCGCTGCTGACCTACCGCGCCGCCTGGCGTCGCGACGTCCAGAAGCTTCCCACCACGCGTGAAGCTGCGATGGCAAAGCTGGCGGCCACCGAGACCGCCCAGCGGGTTGTCGATCGCGCGGTGCAGATGTTCGGCGGACGCGGCGTGCGCAAGGGCGAAATCGTGGAGAGCCTGTATCGCGAGGTCCGCGCCCTTCGTATCTATGAAGGTGCGACCGAGGTGCAGAAGCTGATCGTCGCGCGCGAACTGCTCAAGCCGCGCTAAGCCGGCCTCGGCCTGATCTCAGATCAGGCGCCAGCTCGACCTCCTGCGGCAGCACGGCGAGGAGGAGCGGCCGCGCTGATCGTCGGCCCCATGCCCAGCCGGCGGGGGCGGAGCGGGTTCCGTCCGACGCGATCAGACGCGGAGGAACCCTTGCGCATGGTCGAAGCTTGACTCCGCGGGCCAGCCTCGCCGCCGATCGCTGGCCTGCACGGCCCCGCCTCCAAGCCCCCCATACCCCCCAGGGTGGGGCCGTGCTTCCAAGCAGGAGGTGCAATTGTCCGAGCCGACCGAGCAAGAGATCAGAGAACGCGCGCACCAATTGTGGGAGCAGGCGGGCAAGCCCGAAGGGCGCGAGGAGGAATTTTGGCACGCGGCGGAGCAGGAGCTGCGCAACGAGGACAAGTCGAACACGCTGCGGACGCCGGATACGCTGTGACCAACAAGACCTGCCCATTCTGCCAGGGTCTCGGATGGGTCTGCGAAAACCACCCGCTCCGGGTCTGGAGCGAGAAGCTCGGCGGCTGCCGCTGCGGCGAGGGCATGCCGTGCACCTGCAATACGACGGAAGACCCTGAAATCAGAGTGGTGATCGTCGAAGCCGACACGACGTGGCATTAGCGGCGCCGGCTGCGTCGGTTCAAGCGATGCCGCGAAGGTGTTCACTTCCGAAAGCGCAACACCTGAAGGAACGGACCATCCGGGATGGGAATTTAGTGTCTGCACGGCTCCGACAACGTTCCTTACCCACGGCAGTTTCGGCGGTGGACGAGCAGAAGAAGCTAGAGCACCAGATCGAACTCGCAACGCGAGCGGCCTCGCTCGTCAAGGACGAAACCACCGGACAACGCTTCAGGAGCTTCGCCGAGGAATTGAAACGAAAGCTGCTTCGCATGATGCGCCGTGGCAAGGTGCGCACACGCGCATATGAGCTCTGGGAGGAGGCGGGACGGCCGAGCAATCGGGAGCTGGACTTCTGGCTCGAAGCCGAACGTCAGATCGAAGATGAACGCGAGGAGAAGAAGGGCGGGGGTGCTTCATAGCCAGTGCGTAGGATGGGTAGAGCCCCTTGCGAACCCATCATGCCCCCGCGTTCGTATTGATGGATTTAGCTTCGCTCTACCCATCCTTCCGAACCAGCCAAACGAAAAAGCCGCCGGGCTCTTCACCCTGACGGCTTTGCAAAGTCGGTAGCTGTTGATCGTTTTCCCAGCCTCGTGCGTACCGCCGTTACCTTGTTTGCGGCCATGCCCGATCCTTGTAGGCGATGGCGCGCGATTCCGCTGTGATCTGGAGCACACAGTGAAAGGGATTCGGTGTCACGCTCTGAAGCCCGCGCTGCGCTGCAACCATAAGAAGCCTCTCAGATCTCGTAGGGTGGGCAAAGCGCAGCGTGCCCACGCTGCTGTGGCTGTTTCGGACAGGTGGTGGGCACGGCGCAAGTGCGCCTTTGCCCACCCTACGGCTGTTGATCGTCTTCCCAGCCTCGTGCGTACCGCCGTTACCTTGTTTGCGGCCATGCCCGATCCTTGTAGGCGATGGCGCGCGATTCCGCTGTGATCTGGAGCACACAGTGAAAGGGATTCGGTGTCACGCTCTGAAGCCCGCGCTGCGCTGCAACCATAAGCGGGCTCGCGTGCCCCTTAGGTCCGATACCACGCCGCCAGGTTCCACGTGATGGTGTCCCAGCCGGAGATGTCGATCATCAAATTGTTGGCGCCGGCGTTGACGACGTGGCGCGAGAGCAGGGGCAGGAACACGTGGGCCTCGCAGAAGATCTCGTCGACCTTCATCAGCAGCGCGGCGCGCTTGACCGGATCGAGCTCGTTCTGCGCGGCCTTGTAGGCCTTGTCGGCTTCGGGATCGGAATAGCGCGAATTGTTGCGGCCGAGCCATTTGTTGTCCTTGGTGGCGATCTCCCAAGACACGCACTGGTTCAGCAAGCGCTCCGGATCGGGCTGCGGCTGCGTCGTGTTGTACATCTCCATGTCGGCATAGAATTTCGAGTACGTGTCGGGATTGCCGACGTCGGAGGAGAAGAACACGGAGGCGGTGACCGCCTTGATCTCGATGTCGATGCCGGCCTTCTGGCACGCCTGCTTGATGATGGCCTGAGTCTTCTGGCGCGGGGCGTTGGTGGAGGTCTGGAACACGTATTTGAGCTTCTTGCCGTCCTTCTCGCGGATGCCGTCCGCGCCCTTGGTCCAGCCGGCCTCGTCGAGGATCTTGTTGGCCTTGTCGATGTCGAACTCGTATTTGAGCTTCGGCGACTTGAACTGCTTGGGCGCGTTGACGAAGCTCGCGGTCGCGATGGCGGCGCGTCCATAGATGAACTTCTGGATCGAATCGCGGTCGATCAGAAGATTGATCGCGCGGCGAACGGCGGGATCGGACAGCGTCGGGTGCTTGGTCTTGACGTTCGAACGCTCGCCGTCGACCTCGGTCCAGGGGTCCGTCGTGTTGAGGATGATGAACTCGACATTGCCGGACGGCACGATGTCGAGCTTGCCCTTGCCGCCGGCCTCCATGCGCTTGAGGACCTCCTCCTCCACCTGCATGTTCCAGGCGAAGTCGTATTCGCCGGTCTGCAGCACGGCGCGCGCCGCAGACACCGCGTCGCCGCCGCCCTTGATCTCGACCGTGTCGAAATGCGGCTGGTTCTTGATGTGGTAGTCGGGATTGCGTTCGGCGCGGATCATGTCGCCCGGCTTGAACTCGACGAATTTGTACGGGCCGGTGCCGACCGGCTTCAGATTGCCCGGCGCTTCGCGCGACTTGGCGCCGACATAGTCGCCGAAATGATGCTTTGGCAGGATCATCCCGACCGAGCCGACGAACGGATCGGCCCAGAACGGCGTCGGCGCCCGGAAGATCACCTTGACGGTGTGGTCGTCGATCTTCTCGACCTTGATGTCCTTGTAGGAGCCCGTGGTGTAGGCCGCGGTGGCGAGATCCGCGGCGTATTGCCAGGTGAAGACGACGTCGTCGGCGGTGAAGGGCTTGCCGTCATGCCAGGTCACGCCCCGCTTCAGCTTCCAGATCACGCTCATGCCGTCGGCTGCAAGGCCGCCGTTCGCCTTGGTCGGAGCCTCGGCGGCGAGGCAGGGGATGAGGTTGCCCTCCTTGTCCCAGCCGGCGAGCGGCTCGAAGAAGATGCGCGAGGCGATCTGGTCCTTGGTGCCGAGCGCGAAATGCGGATTGAGCAAAGTGGGCGCCTGCCACAGCAGCATCTTGAGCGTGCCGCCGCCGCCGGCCTTGGCTGGCTTGTACGGCAGCGTGGCGTCGGCCATCGCCACGTCGTGCCAGACCAGGATCTGGCTCGCGATTGGCGCTGCGATTCCGACTGCGGCCATTGTCCTGATGAACGAGCGCCGCGACAGCGTGCCTTGCTTCACCTCCGCGACCAGATTGCGAATTTCGTTCTCGTTCATCGGATCCCCACCTCGTCGCCACCGGCTCAGTGCGCGCTAACTCAGCACGTCGGGCGTGGTGGAGTCAAAGAGAAGGGCGCAGGCCCAAGTGCGCATGGAACGAAAGTGTAATCCGGGAATCTGCCACAAGCGGCAGTGGCCCCGGATCGCGCCGGATGACGTGCGCGCACTTTGTCGCACTCTGCATTCGTTTCCTGTTTGCCGCCGAATGGAGAAAGGCTGGCCTCGACCCGCGGCCAATATGGATTTCCATTTCATTGATTTCGCACCGCAGAAAAGGGAATACGGTTCCGTTGCCGCAAGACCCATGGAGACCAAGATGTCGTTTCGCCTTCCCCTGATTCTCTCCGCCGTGCTGGCCGCATGGTCCGCCGCAGCCGCGGCCGAGACCATCAAGATCGGCGTGACGCCGGGCCCGCATGCGCAGATCCTCGAAGCCGTGAAGCCGATCGCCGCCAAGCAGGGCCTCGATATCCAGCTGCTCGAATTCTCCGATTACGTGGTGCCGAACGCCGCGCTCGATGCCGGCGAGATCCAGGCCAACTCGTTTCAGAACCAGCCTTACCTGGACAACCAGAAGGCCGATCGCGGCTACAAGATCGAAGCCGTCGGCCTGACCGTGAACTTCCCGATCGGCGTCTATTCGAAGAAGCACAAGGCGTTCGGCGATATCCCCGAGGGCGGCAAGGTCTCGATTCCGAACGACCCGACCAATGGCGGCCGCGTGCTGCTGTTGCTGCGCGACAAGGGCGTGATCAAGCTGAAGGACGGCACGGGCTTCAAGCCGACGGTGCTCGACATCACCGAGAACCCCAAGAAGCTGAAGTTCATCGAGGTCGATGCGGCGCAGGCCCCGCGCGCCCTCGACGACGTCGACGCCGCCGCGATCAACACCAATTATGCAACCCAGGCGGGCCTCGATCCGGTCAAGGACCCGATCCTGCGCGAGGACCCGAAGGGACCCTATGTCAACCTGATCGCGGTGCGCAGCGCCGACAAGGGCAAGCCTTGGGTCAAGATCCTCGTCGACAGCTACCACACGCCTGAGGTCAAGGAGTTCGTCCTGACCAAGTTCAAGGGCGCGGTGCTGCCGAGCTGGTAGGCAGACTGCCCGCCCAGAGTCCAGTTAAGGGCGATCCGGCGGGGCAGCCTTGCGCAGGAGCCTTGCGCATGGGCCTTGCGTATGTGCCCTGCGCAATGCCCGCTTGTCTGGAGCTGCGGCAACCGACATCATCGGGGCCCATCCTCGCCCGACAGGGATCGTATGAAACGCTTTGCCAACCTGAAACGCCTGGGCTTCTTCACGCGGCTGCTCGACGAGGCGCCGGCGGCGGACCGCTATCGCTTCGCCGCCGAGCAGATCGTCCGCGCCGAAAAGGCCGGGCTCGATTCCGCGTGGATCGCGCAGCATCATTTTCATGAGCGCGAGGGCGGCCTGCCGTCGCCCTTCACGTTCCTCGGCTACGTCGCCGCCCAGACCTCGCGCATCCGCCTCGGCACCGGCATCGTCACCCTGCCGCTGGAGAACGCGGTGCGGGTGGCGGAGGATGCCGCGGTGCTCGATCTCCTCTGCAACGGCCGCTTCGAGCTCGGCGTCGGCACCGGCGGCAATCCATCGGCCTTCGCCGCCTTCGGCCTCGACAGCGCGCAGCGCAACGAGATCTTCGCCCGCAATCTGGAGATCGTCCGCAAGGCGCTGACCGGCAAGCCGCTCGACGGCGGCGACACGCTCTATCCGCAGCGGCCGCAACTGGACAAGCGCATCTGGCAGGCGACGTTCTCCGTCGCCGGCGGTGCCCGGGCCGGCAAGGAGGGTGATGGCCTCTTGCTGTCGCGCACCCAGCCACGCGCCAAGGACGCGCCGAACGCGACGCTCGCCGAGATCCAGAACCCGATCATCGACGCCTATCTCGCCGCGCTGCCCCCGGGCTGCGAGCCGCGCATCATGGCCTCGCGCAGCGTCTTCGTCGCCGACGACCATCGCGAGGCGCTGCGCCTCGCCGACATCGGGCTGCGCCGCGCGCTGCCGCAATTTATGAAAGGCGGACACCTTCCCCCGGGCGAGACGCTGGAGGAGATGATCACCGCGTTCGACACCCATGTCGGAGGCGCCGACCACGTCATCGCCTCGCTCCGCACCGACGCCACGCTGGAGCGGGTGACCGATCTCGTCTTCCAGGTGCATTCGGTCGATGCGCCGCATCCTTACGTCCTGCGCTCGATCGAGCTCGTCGCCGACAAGGTCGCGCCGGCGCTGGGCTGGACCCGGACGGCCGCCAAAGACGTTGCCCTCGCAGGCTAGCCGGAATGAATGAAATCGCGTTGTACGAGGCTGAATGATGGCACCGAAGGATATCATCGACACGCTCGCCGGGATCGAGCCCGGCTCCACCCTGGATGCCATCCGCGCGCGCCGACTGCAGGCGCGCGAGAACGCGCAGAAGAGCTATCTCTCCCTGTTCGAGCCGATCGACGCCGGCGATTTTTCGCTCGCCGAACGCGCCGCGGTCGCCGCCTTCGTGACCGGGCTGCATGGCGAATCCCCCGTCGCCGCCTTCTACCGCGACAAGCTTGCCGCGACTGCGGATGGCGCGCCGCTGTCTGATGCGATCAAGGCCGAGATCGAGCGCGGCAAGACCTCGGGCCCATACGGCGCCTATCCGGCCGGCCCGCTGTCGATCGAGAACAAGGCCGGCGTGGTCTATCGCGTCAACGCGGAGCGCAAGCCTGTTCTCGGCGCCCGGCTTGTCGCGGCGCTTGAGCATGCGCATCTCCTGGTGTTCCACCCGCGCGACGCCGCATCCGCCGACATGAAGGCGCTGCTGGCCGCCGGCTGGTCGACCACCGGCATCGTCACGTTCTCGCAGCTCGTTGCGTTCCTGTCGTTCCAGCTGCGCGTCGTCAGCGGCTTGCGCACGCTCGCCGCGGCAAGCGCCTAGGAGGCCCAATCATGAGCACCGTCAATCCGCCCGTCGTCTTCACTCAGGACGAGCTCGGCTGGGTCTCGTGGATCGACCCGCTGCCCGAGGCCGAGCTGACCGAGCGGCACTATGCCGGCCTCGTCGACCGCTCCCGCGCCAAGTCGGAATATTTCCGCCTGCTGGTGCGCGATCCCGAAGTGCTGGAGGCCCGCACCAAGACCGACAAGGACATCTTCTACAACGTCGCCGACGGCCTGCCGCGCGCCGAGCGCGAGCTCGCAGCCGCTGCCACCTCGCGCTACAACGGCTGCATCTATTGCGCCTCGGTGCATGCGCGCTTCGCCAGCACCTATTCCAAGCGCCGCGACGACGTGCAGCGCCTGCTCGACGAAGGCGTCAACGCCGATCTCGGCGAACGCTGGAATGCGGTGGTCAAGGCCTCGGTGGCGCTGGCGGCCACGCCGATCGCGTTCGGGCCCGACAATATCGCGGAGCTGCGCCGCGCCGGTCTCGACGACGCCGAGATCGTCGATGTCATCAACGGCGCCTCGTTCTTCAACTGGGCAAACCGGCTGATGCTGTCGCTCGGCGAGCCCTCGAAATAGGCAATTTCACCGGCACGAGAATTGCTGCTTGTATCAACTGAAATGGATGGAGCCGTGCATGAGCAACATCGATCGTCGTACCCTGGTCAAAGGCTCTCTCGCCGCCATGATGGCCGGCACGGCCTTCTCGCGCAGCGCCTTTGCGCAATCCGCCGAGCCGATCCTGCTCGGCGTCAGCGGCCCCCTCACGGGACCGAACGCGCAATATGGCGCGCAGTGGAAGCAGGGCTTTGATCTTGCGCTCGACGAGATTCACGCCGCCGGCGGCATCAACGGCCGCAAGCTCGCCTACCAGTTCGAGGACAGCCAGAGCGATCCGCGCCAGTCGGTGGCGATCGCCCAGAAGTTCGTCTCCGATCCCCGCATCGTCATGGAGCTCGGCGATTTCTCCAGCCCCGCCTCGATGGCGGCCTCGCCGATCTATCAGCGCGGCGGCCTCGTGCAGTTCGGCTTCACCAATTCGCACCCCGACTTCACCAAGGGCGGCGACTTCATGTGGAGCACGTCCGTGAGCCAGGCCGACGAGCAGCCGCTGCTGGCGTCCTACGCCGTCAGGCGGCTCGGCCTGAAGAAGCTTGCGGTGCTGCACCTCAACACCGATTGGGGCCGCACCAGCCGCGATCATTTCGTCAAGGCGGCCAAGGAATACGGCGCCGAGATCGCCGTCACCGAGGGCTACATCGCCGAGGAGCGCGACTTCCGCTCCACCCTGGTGCGCGTGCGCGATGCCAGCCCGGACGGGTTGATCCTGATCTCCTATTATTCCGACGGCGCACTGATCGCGCGCCAGGCCCGCCAGGTCGGCCTGAAGCAGACGATCTGCGCCGCAAGCTCGGTGTACTCGCCGAAATTCCTGGAGCTCGGCGGCGAGGCGGTCGAGGACGTCCATCTCGGCACCCGCTATTTCCCGCAGGATCCGCGGCCCGAGGTGAGGAAGTTCATCGACGGCTTCAAGGCCAAGTACAACGGGCAGGAGCCCGACGCCTTCAACGCCTATTCCTACGACGCGATGAACATGGCCGCTGCCGTGGTGAAGATCGGCGGCACCGACCGCCGCGCCATCCGCGATGCCTTCGCCAAGGTGAAGGACGTCTCCAGCGTCATCTTCGGAAAGGCGACGTTCGACGTCGAGAGCCGCCGCGTCAAAGGCGCCATGAACGCCGAGCTCGTCGTGCGCAAGGGCCAGTTCTTGCTGTGGGACGGCAAGCCGACCTGACCTGATGGCCGGAGCGCACCGCTCCGGCCGCTTCATCCCGCATTAGGAACGCTGCGTGTCCTCCTGGTTTGACTACACGATCAACGGGCTGATCATCGGCAATGTCTACGCCCTGGTCGCGGTCGGGCTGGCGCTCATCTTCGGCGTCAGCCGTCTCATCAACTTCGCGCAAGGCTCGATCTATCTGGTCGGCGCCTATATCGGCTGGGTCGCGGTGGTGCAGCTGCATACGCCGCTGCCGCTCACCATCATCGTGGTGGCGGCGGCCGCCGCAATGGTTGGCCTAGTCATCGAGCGGTTCGGCCTGCGACCGCTGCAGAACTCGGTGCGCATCGCGCCGCTGCTCGCGACCATCGGCATCAGCTTCGTGCTCGATCAATTGGTGATGCTGACCTTCTCGCCCAATCCGCGCGCGCTGCCGAGCCAGCTGCCCGACGTGCGCTTCCAGCTCGGCGGTGGCACGATCGGGCCGCTCGATCTGCTCATCGCCGGCGTCGGCATCACCAGCGCGCTCTTGCTGTTCGTGTTCCTGCGCTACAGCAAGCTCGGCTGGGCCGTGCGCGCGGCGTCGCAGGACCGCGACGCCGCGATGCAGATGGGCGTCGACGTCAACCGCGTCAATCAGGCCGTCTTCGGCATCGCGGCGGCGCTCGGCGGCGTCTCCGGCATGCTGGTCGGCATGTACTACAACCAGATCGACACTGCGATGAGCCTGCAGGCGACGCTGAAGGGCGTCGTTGCCGAAGTGGTCGGCGGCGCCGGTAACGTGCCCGGCGCGGTGATCGGCAGCTTGCTGCTGGGCCTCGTCGAGAGCTACGGCGTTGCCGTGTTCGGCACCAGCTACCGCAACCTGTTCGCCTTCCTGCTGCTGGTCGTCGTCCTGGTGCTGCGGCCGAACGGCCTGTTCGTCAGCCCCCGGCAGGCACCGCCCGAGCCGCTCACCGGCACCTTCATCGCGCCGAGCCGCCCGTTGCGCATTCCGCGCTGGGCGTTGGCCGTTGCAGCGGGGATCTTCGCGGTGCTGCCGTTCTTCCCGGTGTCCTTCTACGTGCTCCAGACCCTGATCAATGCCTGGCTGCTCGGCATGCTCGCGCTCAGCCTCACGCTGGTTGCGGGCACCATGGGCCAGGTCTCGCTCGGGCATGCCGCGCTGCTCGCGATCGGCGCCTATACGTCGGCGTTGCTGTCGCTGACCCTCAACGTTCCGGCCGGCCTCGCCATCATCGGCGGCGGCCTGATGAGCGCTGCGCTCGGCACGCTCTTGATCTCGCCGTCCTTTCGCCTGCGCGGGCATTACGTTTCGATCGCGACGCTCGCGATCGGCGAGATCGTGTCGCTGGTGATCCTGAACTGGGAGAGCGTCACGCGCGGCCCGATCGGCATCTCCGGCATCCCGCCGCTGACCTTGTTCGGCTATGACCTGATCAGTCCGTCCTCGGTCTACTGGTTCAGTTTTGCGGTGATGGTCGTGCTGGCGTTGCTGCAGGGGCGGCTGCTCACCTCGCATCTCGGCCGCAGCTTTCGCGCCATCCGCGACGACGACATCGCCGCGCGCGCCTACGGCCTCAGCCTGAACCGCTACAAGTCGCTCGCCTTCATCTTCGGCGGCTTCGCCGCCGGCGTCAGCGGCGGCATCGCCGCGCATCTTTATTCCTACATCAACCACGAGACCTTCAACACGCAGCAATCGATCCTGGCGCTGACGGTCGTCATCCTCGGCGGCCTCGGCAACGTCGTCGGCGCGATCGTCGGGTCGGTCGCGCTGGTCGGCCTGCCTGAGGTGTTCCGGATCGCGGCGGAGTATCGCATCCTGATCTACGGCATCGTTCTCTTGCTGCTCGTGCGGTTCAGGCCGCAGGGCCTGCTGGGGACGATCTGATGGCGGAGCAGCTTCACCCCATGCTGTCCCTGCGCGGGCTGACGCGCCGTTTCGGCGGCCTCACCGCGGTCGACGCCATCGACCTCGATCTCGCCAAGGGCGAGCTGATCAGCATCATCGGCCCGAACGGCGCCGGCAAGACGACGCTGTTCAATCTCGTCACCGGGCTTGACCGGCCCGACGCCGGCACCGTGCACTTCGAAGGCCAGGACATCACCGGCCTGTCGCCGGAGCGGCTCGCGGCCGAGGGCATCGCGCGCACCTTCCAGCTCGGCCGCGTGTTCGGCAATCTCAGCGTCATGGACAACGTCCTGATCGGCGCACACACGCGGCTGCGCGCCGTGAAGCCGGCGGTGCCGGTGATCGGGCCGCTGCTGGAATTGGGGCTGGCCTTGCTGCGTCCAGCGAGCGTCAAGGCCGAGGAAGAACGGCTGCGCGAGGAGGTGAAGGCCATCCTCGCCCGCTTCGGCGAGCGGCTGCTGCCGCGCATCGATCAGCCCGCGTATAGCCTCTCCTACGCCAACCGCCGCCGCATCGAGATCGCCCGCGCCCTCGCGCTGAAGCCGCGGCTGCTGCTGCTCGACGAGCCCACCGCCGGCATGAACCCGACCGAGACCGCGGAGATGCAGGGGCTCGTCGCCGAATTGAAAGCCGAAGGGCTGACCATCCTCCTGATCGAGCACAAGCTGGAGATGGTGATGCGCCTGTCCGACCGCGTCATCGTCATGGACGAGGGCAAGAAGATCGCGGAAGGGCCGGGCGAGCAGGTGCGAACCGATCCCAAGGTGATCGAGGCCTATCTCGGCCACGGCCTGTCAGGGACGACCGAGCAGGAGAGCGCGGCATGACGAGCGCACCCGAAGCACTGCTGACTTTGTCGAACGTCAACACCTTCTACGGCCAGGCCCAGGTGCATTTCGACCTGTCGATCACGGTCGCGCGCCGCCACATCGTCTGCCTGCTCGGCGGCAACGCGAGCGGCAAGTCGACCACGATGAAGATCATCCTGGGCCTGGTAAAGCCGCGCTCGGGCGAGGTGACGTTCGATGGCGCCTCGCTGATCGGGCTTTCCACGCCGCAGATCGTCCGCCGCGGCATTGCCTCGGTGCCGGAGGCGCGGCGGCTGTTCGCCGACATGAGCGTGCGCGAGAACATCCTGATGGGCGCCTTCGTGCGCAACGACCGCGACGCCATTGCGCAGGATCTCGACAGGATGCTGACGCTGTTCCCGAAGCTCGGCCAGCGGCTGGCGCAGCGCGCCGGCTCGCTCTCCGGCGGCGAGCAGCAGATGGTGGCGATGGCGCGGGCGCTGATGAGCCGTCCCCGCATGATCGTGATGGACGAGCCGACCATGGGCCTGTCGCCGCTTTACGTCGACCGCGTGCTGGAGCTGATCCGCACCATCAACCAGGAGGGCGTCTCGGTCTTCATGGTCGAGCAGAACGCCAGCCTCGCGCTCGAGATCGCGCACGAGGCCTATGTGCTGCAGACCGGCAAGATCGTGCTATCCGGCCCGGCGCGCGCGTTGAAGGACGACCCCCGCATCCGCGACGCCTATCTCGGCGGCTCCGAGGCGGCCTGACGCTCAAGCCGACGCCGCGCTCGCGACCGTCTCCGCCGGCAGATCGTCGCCATTGGGATCGCCCGGCGCGGTCGCCCAGGCGAGCTCCACCAGCGTCACGATCCGGCGGCCGCCGCCGTCGAGCTGGACGACGATCAGGCCCTGCTCCTCCATATAGCCGAGCAGGCGCTGCGCGCGGCGCAGCGAGTGCGAGCCGTAGGCGCGGGCGATCGCGGCATCACCGGGGCACGGCCAGCCTTCCTTCGCCGCGCGCGCGATCATCTTGAACACGCCTTGCATGTCGTCGGGCAGGATCGAGGCGCGCAGCGACACGTCCTGCCAGGCGTGGTCCTCGGCGAGATCGGTGCCGACGCCGGCGCGCGCATGCGTCAGCATGCGGCGGAATTCGTTGAGATCAGGCACCGCCGCCCCCAAACCCTCGATGCGGCAGCGGACCACGAACTCCTGATAGAGCACGCCGATGGCGCGGAAGCCGGCGTCGGGCTCGGCCAGCACGGCACGCAGCGTACGATCCACGCGCTCGCGCCGCTCGGCGAGCTGTTCGGCGCTGACGGGCGCCTCGACCGCCTCTGGCCGGATCTCCGGCACGGCGGCGGCCTTCGCCGCGCGAAGCTGCTCGAGCAGATCCGGCGCCGGCCGTCGCTGCGGCCGGCTGGCATCGGGCGGTGGTGCGGCGAGGATCACTGCGCGGGCATCTTCAAGCGTGGCCTCCGGCAGCGGCATCAGCCGTGGCGTCGAATTGCGCGGGCTCGTTTCCGTCGGGCCGATGTTGAGACGCAGCGGCCGGCGCGACAGCGCAGGTCCCAGCGCCATGAACTGGCCGCGCTCGAGATCGCGGAAGGCTTCGGCCTGCCGCCGTTCCATGCCGAGCAGGTCGGCGGCGCGCGCCATGTCGATGTCGAGGAAGGTACGGCCCATCAGGAAGTTCGAGGCTTCCGCCGCGACGTTCTTGGCGAGCTTGGCCAGGCGCTGGGTCGCGATGATGCCGGCAAGCCCACGCTTGCGGCCGCGGCACATCAGATTGGTCATGGCGCCGAGCGAAAGTTTGCGCGCTTCGTCCGAGACTTCGCCGGCCACCGCCGGCGCAAACAGCTGCGCCTCGTCGACGACGACGAGCATCGGGTACCAATGATCGCGGTCGACGTCGAACATCCCGCCGAGGAAGGCAGCCGCGCGCCGCATCTGGTTCTCGGCATCGAGGCCTTCGAGATTGAGCACGGTGGAGACACGATGTAGCCGTGCGCGTTCGCCCGCGACCTGAAGGCCGCGCTCGGTGTGGTCCTCAGCCTCGATCACCAGATGGCCGAAGCGCTCGGCCAGCGTGACGAAATCGCCCTCGGGATCGATGATGGCCTGCTGCACCCAGGGCGCGCTCTGTTCCAGCAGCCGCCGCAAGAGATGCGACTTGCCGGAGCCCGAATTGCCCTGCACCAGGAGACGGGTCGCCAGCAGTTCCTCGAGGTCCATGGCGGCCGCGGCGCCCGCCGTGGTCTGCCCCATCTCGATCGCAACCGTCATGTCCCCGACTCAAGTCCCCGTCATTCGCGGACAGCGGCTTATCAATCCAGCGGTGGCGCGTCGAGCGCTCCAGCGCGAATCAGGCGGTGTTGCCCACGTCAAAACCGGAAAGCATTCACTGTGAGCGGCAGGAACCCGGTGCCGAACGGCGTCGGTTCGCCGACCAAGGGGCCGCATCGGCGATCGCTCGGCCCGAAATGATGCAGATCAAGATCGATGAGCCCGAGACCTGCTATCTGGCCGTATGACGTTTCTGACCTTCTTCACGGCGACTTATTTCCTGCTGGCGGTGCCGGGGCCGACCAACACCCTGCTCGCGACATCGGGCGCCGGAGCCGGCATCTCGCGCTCCCTTCATCTGCTCGCGGCGGAGCTGTGCGGTTATCTGCTGGCGATCGCGGTGCTGCGGCTGGCGCTCGGTCCGGTCATCAGCGACATCCCGATTGCGGCGCTGGTGCTCCGCGTCGCCGTGACGATCTACATCCTGTGCCTCGCGGCCATGCTCTGGCGCGTCAACACGCGCGAGCTGCGCGACGGTGCTGCGGTGACGTTCGGTCAGGTGCTGCTGACGACCCTGTTGAACCCGAAAGCATTGGTCTTCGCGTTCCTGCTCCTGCCGCTTGGGGCCGGACCGCTCGAACTGGTGCCGTGGCTCGGCGTGATCGCGCTTCAGATTCTCACCGCCGGCGCCGCATGGATCATTCTGGGCGCAACGCTCGGACGCGGCGCGCGCCGCCTCGGGCGCCCTGACCTCGTCACGCGCACCGGCGCAGTCACGCTGGTCGCGGTGACCGGCCTGATCTGGCTGCAATCGTTCCTGATCGCCTGAGCGCCGACGTCGCTGGAAGCGGCGCTACTGCGCGCCGGAGCCGCCCTGCACGATCTTCTCGTTCAGCTTCTGGTCCACGGTGTCGACGGTGCGATCGATCTCGGCGTTGGGCACGCCGAGCTGATGCGAGATCAGCTTCACCAGGAGGTCGACGCGCTCGATGAAGGGCGCGCCGCTCGCGACCGCGCGCGCGGCCGATGACGGCTTGAGCAGGCTCTCCGCGGCCTTGGCATATTTCGCGAACGGCACCTGGTCCTGCGGATCGGCGCCGAGGCGGCGGGCGATCGCGTCGACATGGTCGTAGATCGTCTGCGAGCGATTGAGATCGCCGTGCACGGCATCGCGGATCGACTGCGGCTCGTTCGGCGTGATGCAGCGGTAATTGCCGGTGAGCAGCATCGACCATTTCGCCAGCGGCACGAACAGGGAATCGAACACTTTCAGTTTCACCGGCACGTCGTGGCCGTCGAGCGTCACCGCGTCGATGTCGGCCTCCAGCTCGCGCAGCAGCTTGTTGTGCTTCTCGTCGGCGAAGACCGACGCCTTGAAATTGGTGGGCAGGCCGACATGCAGCACGTTGGCGGCTTCTTCCGGCGGACGGAAGGCCTGCGGGTCGGGCGAGCACAGCGTCACCAGCCCGGGCTCGAACCGCTCCCACACCTGCGCATTGGTGTAGGCCTCCTCGAGATCCATGTCGGCGAGTGCCGGAATCCGCTTCAGATAGGGCAGGGGCGGCATGTTCATGATCGACAGGCACGGCAGCTTCGCCGCGGCGATCTTGACCATGAGGACGCGCACCGTGTGGTTGGTGTATTGCGGCTCCTGCATCGCGAGGCCGACCAGATCGTAGCGGGAGAGGTCGACATTGGCCGGCGTCACCGCATCGAGCTTGCCGGGGAGGTTGCGGGAGAAGATCGCCCGGTGCACCGCCTCGTCACGCAACTTGATGCGGACCTCGGTACCGTCCCGGTTGATCAGCTCCGCCGTCTTGGCGCGGCAGACCAGGGTCACGTTGTGCCCGGCCATCAGCAGCTTCGTGCCCAGCAGGGAGCCGTAAGAAGCCCCGAGAATCAATATGTTGCGCGCCATGCTCCGTCCCTTTGGCAATGTGTGTGTTTTTTCGGCCCCGGCCGTCATCCGCGGGGCGCGTTGGGGGCATGTAAAGCGAACTGCGGAAGGATGGCAACTGGGATAATGCATACAAGGCGAGGCCGGGCTCCGGCCGCCGCCCAGCCCCACGTCTCGCCCCGGTCTCGGATTGCGCTCCATCCCGGCTGCGCCATCGTGCCTGTTTCGCCTGCCGTCAACCCACTCCGGCAAAAATATTCCGCTTTACCGAAATTCGGTTTTGGCGTATGTGTCGTCCATCCCGGCTCAACCAAGAGGGGCGATCTTGTGGTCGTCACTGTCGCGAGCCGGGCTTGCGGTGGACGCGGCAGCGTCGGCACGAGAGGTGCGGGCAGGGCGGGTAGTCCCTGTGAGTCCGTAGCCGCGTGCGGACGAACGGCGCTGCTAGGCTTCGTCTCGCTTGTAAGTTTCTGGCTTCGTCGACAGGGCCGGGAAAACTGCGGCGAAATGGCGGGCCGTGCGTACGGCAAAACCGTGTGGTCCTGGCCGTCGTTGCTACGGTCAAGCTTCTGCGGAGGTGCGAGCGAGCCCAACCGGGCAGACTGCATCATGCAATTCGCGGGGCGAGGGAGGCCAGAAGGAAAGTTCGGCTCCCGGGAGAGCACGGCATAAGCCGTCCGACCATCGCGCAGGGAAGGCCGTGTGTACGGCTTCACCTGTATGCCGCTGTGCAATTCCTTTTGCGCTACACGCGCACAGCGGACCGTGGGTGCCAGCCGGCACCCGGTCTTCCCTGCGCCCTTTTGGATTGGAGGGTGGAGCGACGAAGCAAAGCTCGGGCGAAATCAGCCGCGAGAACGGGAAGGCGTGTCCGCAGGCCGAGATGAGAGTTGGTGAATGACGACGCGATCTCATATTCAAGTCATTGCGAGCGAAGCGAAGCAATCCAGTGTCTTTCCGCGGACAGATTCTGGATTGCTTCGCTTCGCTCGCAATGACGATATTGATGGACCGCATGCCGCTTCTTGGCGGCCTCAGCCCTGGCTCGCCACGCGGTCGCGGTCGAGATGCTGCTCGATCTTGGGACGGTCACGCGTGCGCTCGAAGCTGGTGCAGAGCAGCTCGGTCTCCTCGAGCGAGATCGGAGCACGATAGAGCCGGCACATGAACTCGGCGTTTCCACGTCCCTTGCCGGTGCCCGGGCCGCGCTCTGCGAGAAACATGCAGTCGCGGCAGATGCTCGCTTCGAGCCGCTGATGGGCCGCGTCGAGGTGATTGAGGATCTCGCGGAGAGAGTCGCGCAGCTTGATGCACTCGTCGGTCCCGAGCGCCGTCACCGCGTTCACCACGTGATTGATCGGATCGTGCTGGCTCAGGCATTTCTCGCCCTGGGACGTGACATTCAGGACGACGGAACGCTTGTCCTCGTGCGACGGCTTTCGCACCAGGAACGACTTGCTCTCCAGAGTCTTCACGATCTGCGATGCAGTCGCTCGCGTGGCGCCGATGAAGCCGGCGAGTGCGGACGGCGTGCGCGAAAACCTGTTGGCGCGCCCGAGAAAGCGCAGCGCCATCCACTCCCGATCGCGCAATCCATGCTGATTGCCCTCGAAATACCAAGCCCTCGCCGCCTGAACCAGCAGCTCGACGGCTTCCCGCGCCAATGGCATGAATCTACCTCGTCCCCGGAACTTCGTCTGCGGCGTCCCGAAGCCGCTTTGCGCCCTGAGTGTCAGACGAGCATGTCGGATCGAACTCTTGCACAAAGGCACGGATCGCAACGCGCTCGACCTGGGCGGATGAGCGTCGCATCGTCCGGAGCGAGAAGCCGTATCGCTGATGGCATGCCGACAGCGTCGTCGTCGCGCGGGAGCTCGGATTGCCGTCGCCGGCGAACGGTGGACCGGAATAGCTCAACCGAAGCCCCCAAAAGTTCAAGTCACAAGCAGACGTTTCTTCTACTCAACCAAAACGATGGATGAGCTTCTCAACAAAATCAAGTAGAGACCCTCTCGCAGACTGGATGTCGTTGCAGGCGAATGTAACGTTCAAGACAATTTCACTTCCAGGGACACATGATAGTGAACGCAATACGCTGCCCCGCGCGCAACATGCACGCAACTATACGACGGTTTGATTGCACGGCACGTTGTTGTCTGGCGTTGATGCAAATTGATCGAAGCTTGTGCATCACGACCGGGTTTGGCGGCACGTCATCCACAACTTGTGCGTTCTGCCGAGGAATCGTCGAGGGAATTCGTTGGAATTACACGTGACGGTTGTTCCCGCACTGCTTGCAGAATCGACCCTTCGATTGCTTGCATCGCGTTTGCGGGCTTGTGCTCACCCGAACGGGTGAATTCGTTCAAGAGAAAAATTGGCGACCGGTGTGCATGCGCATGCGCTGGAAGCGTAGTGACATGCGCAATCTCCCGTCGAAAACCACGGGCACGGCGCGCGGCACGCGCCTCGCCCTCTCAATCCGTCAGTCGCCCTTGAGCATGTCCCGAAGCTCGCGGAACGGATCGGCGCTCGGCGGGGCCGACGCGCCTTGCCGCATCGCGCTGTAGATTCGCGGGACCATCTCGACCGCTTGGTCGAGACTCGAATCACGTCCCGGCTGATAGCCGCCCATCAGGCGAAGGTCGCGCGTATCCTCGTATTTCGCGATCATGGCGCGCAGCTTGCTCACCAATTCGCGCTCCTCCGGGTCCCAGACGTTGTGGGCGAGGCGGGAGACCGAGGCCAGAACGTCGACGGCCGGATAGCGCGCCTGGTCTGCGATGTGCCTGGAGAGCACGATGTGCCCATCGAGCGTGCTGCGGATGGTGTCGGCGATGGGTTCGTTGTGATCGTCGCCGTCGACCAGCACGGAGAAGATCCCGGTGATGGTGCCGGATCCCTCCTCGCCCGGGCCGGCGCGCTCGAGCAGGCGCGGCAGATCGGTGAAGACGGTCGGCGCGTAGCCGCGCGCTACCGCGGGCTCGCCGGCGGCGAGCGCGACCTCGCGAGCGGCGTGGGCGAAGCGGGTGATCGAATCCACCATCAGCAGGACCGATTCGCCGCGGTCGCGGAAATATTCGGCGACCGCCATCGCGGTCTTCGGCGCCAGCCGGCGCATCATCGGGCTTTCGTCGCCCGTCGACACGATTGTGACAGCGCGGTGACGGTCGTTGCCCAGCACGTCCTCGATGAACTCGCGCACCTCGCGGCCGCGCTCGCCGACCAGGGCCAGCACGACGGTGTCGAAGCCCTGGCTGCGGGCGAGCATCGCGAGCAGCGTCGATTTGCCGACGCCCGATCCGGCAAAAATGCCGACGCGCTGGCCGGCGCAGATCGGCGCGAACAGGTCGATGACGCGCACGCCGGTGCGCAGCGGCTTGTGCACGCGTGCGCGCTTCATGGCGGACGGCGCTTCGGTCTCGGCCGAGACCGCCTGCGACCCTTGCGTGAGAGGCCCCAGTCCGTCCAGCGGCGCGCCGAGGGCGTTGATGACGCGGCCCTTCCAACTCGGATCGGGCGCAAAGGACAGAGGCGGCATGCGGGAGGCGACCGAGCCGAGCCCGCCTGCGAACTGCCGGTCGAACGGCTTGGCAATGATGCCGTCGCTGTCGATCCGCACCACCTCGCCGATCTGGCGCTTGCCGCCGCAATCGACGCCGATGAGCTCGCCGAGCCTGACGAAGCGCGACAGGCCGGAGACGCGGAAATGCGTCGGCGCGATCTCGGAGATCGCGCCGCTGACGCTTGCCAGGGGAGTGCTCTGCTGAAGCTCCAGCAGCGCCCACTCGAGTTGCCGAAGAGCGTTCAAGGAAACCGTCCAACCTTATTGCGCACGCGGCACACTCTACTTGCCGGGTTCGCCGAGCGTCCGGATCGCGTTCTGCAGCGAGCTCTCGGTGCCCTCGATCATCGAGTTGGTGCCGTCGAAGGCGCGCGAGGCCGCGATCAGCTTGGTCAATTCCATCATTGGATTGGCGCCGGAGCCTTCGACATAGCCCTGCTTGAAGCCGTCCCGGGAGAAGTCGGCGATTGCAGTGGCGGGTCGGTCGGGCGTCACGCCGGAATTGCCGTAGCGTTCGAGATTGGCGTCGGCCGGAATGCTGAACAGGCCGATGGTGCCGATCTCGTTGTTGTCCTGGATGATCGCGCCGCTGCGCGCGATCGAGATCGGTCCGCCGTTCGGGTCGAGCGTGATCTGCGCGCCGCCGGAATCGACGACCGGAAAGCCGCTCACGGTCTGAAGATCGCCGTTGGGGGCGATCTGGAGCCGGCCGTCGCGCGTGTAGACCGTGCCGTTCGGACCGGCGAAGGCGATCCAGCCCTGGCCGACCACGGCGACGTCGAGCGGGTTGCCGCTCTCGGTGATGTTGCCCATCTCGCGCGAGATGATGTTGTCGCCGGGCGAGGAGAACGCCACCGGCGTCGGGCCCGCCTTGGACAGCACGGTCTCGAACTTCACCACGTCGGTGCGGAACGCCGCCGTGTTGACGTTGGCGACGTTGTTGGCGATCGTCTGCAGGCGCTTTTCGAGGGCGACCTGCGCCGACAATCCCACATAGAGAGCCGATTGCATGACTTACCTGTTGAACTTGATGTTCTGAAGCGTCGTCAGCACGTTGGTATCCATGCTGACCGACGTCGCGGCGCCGGCGATCAGGACCAGCGCGGGATTGGTCGAGCTGCCGTTCTGGGCCTGGGTCGCATCCCACATCGCCGCAAAGCGCTGCACGAACTTCGTCACCTTGGCCGGGTCCTGGAAGTCGGCGAGATTGATCTTGTCCGCGATCATCTTGGCCTGGGCGTCGATGTCGGCCGAGCTGATCGTCGCCGGCAGGCCGAGCGCGGTCTGCACCACCTGCGTCAGCGCCTTGTCGGCCAGGACCTGGTAGGCGGTCGTGATGGTGGAAGCCTTGCGGGTGAAATACAGCGCCAGCCGCAGGCCCTCGTTCTGGTCCCCGGCCTTCTCCTCCATCGCCTGCGTGACGAATTGGGTCGCCGTGCCGGTCGTGGCCGCGGCGGTCTGAGTCGCCTTGTCGCCGAGCGCGGCGAAATTGAAGGCGGTTGCGAATTGCCGGTAGCGGACGTCAGTCAGCTTGTTGGCGAAGGCGTCCTTGCTCGCGACGCCCTCGGTCAGCACCTTGCGCATGAACGCCTTGGCGTAGGTCATGTCGCTGAGGCCATAGGCCTTCATCGCATAGGAGTAGAGGCGGTAGTCCTTCAGGAAGTCGTCGACGGTCTTCACGTTGCCGATATGGCCGAGGAAATAATCGGTTTCGCGGCTGACATCCGGCTGCTGCGCGACCTGCGTCAGCGACTTGCCCATGTCCTTGGTCAGCCTGGTGTAGTCCGCGATGGTGGATAGCATGACACGCGCCCCTCTGGCGCCGTTTGCGACGCCGCTTCAAGCTGCCGCCGATTGCTTGCGCGGGGCTGGCGACCTCAAAGCCAGCTTCGCGCAAGCGTCGCCGACTAGGTATTCCCGGTGGGATCGGCGATGGAGCGGCGCGTTGGGCAGTTTCGTGGGGATTTTCATCACGGTAGCGGCGCTGCTCGGCGGTTTTGCCGCCATGGGCGGGCACCTGGCCGTGCTCATGCAGCCGTGGGAGTTCGTGATCATCATCGGCACCGCGGTCGGTACCTTCATCGTGGCCAATCCGTGGAAGACGGTCGTCGACAGCGGGGTCGCCTGCATGCAGGCCATCACCAACGCGGTGCCGGGACAGCGCTATTACCTCGACCTGCTCGGCGCGCTGCACGCTTTGATGCGTGAGCTGCGAGGCAAGGGCCGCAACGAGGTGGAGGCGCATATCGACGACCCCTCGAACTCCGAGATCTTCAAGGCATTCCCCAGCGTGCTCGGCGACCCCTCGCTGCTCCAGTTCATCTGCGACTACGTCCGTCTCATCATCATGGGCAATGCGCGCACGCACGAGATCGAGGCGCTGATGGACGAGGAGATCCACACCATCGTCAAGGGCAAGCTGGCTCCTTACCATGCGCTGGTGACGGTCTCGGAGGCGATGCCGGCGCTCGGTATCGTCGCTGCGGTGCTCGGCGTCATCAAGGCGATGGGGGCGCTCGATCAGTCGCCGAAGCTGCTGGGCGGCTTCATCGGCGCCGCTCTCGTCGGTACCTTCGCCGGCATCTTCCTGTCCTACGGCATCATTTCGCCCTTCGCGATCAAGATCAAGATGACGCGCGAGAAGAAGTGCCGGCCCTACATCATCGTCAAGCAGACGCTGCTGGCGTTCATGAACGGCGCCATGCCCCAGATCGCGGTCGAGCACGGCCGCAAGATGATCTCGAGCAGCGAACGTCCCTCGATCGATGTCGTCGAGAACGAGACGATCGCAGGTCCCAAGGCCGTCGTTGCCGACGCTGAACCCAAGGCGGCGCGCGCATGATGATGGAAGACGCCGAAGTCGATCAGCGCAAGCAGCTGCCGAACTACCTGCTGGACGCTGCCGGCATATCGATCGACCGCATGCCGATGCTCAATGTGATCTTCGATCGCATGGCGGCATCGTGCACCGACAGCCTGCAGCCGATGGCCGGAACGCCCTGCTATTTCTCGGTCAACGGCATCACCAACGATCCGCTCGGCGACATCATCAAGGACTACGAGGGCAACGCGGTCGCGGCCGTCCTCTATGCCGAGCAGTGGGACTCGCGCGTCATCATCATGCTCGACCGCGACTTCGTGTTCACGATGGTCGAGGCGATGTTCGGCTCCGACGGAGCGGAACCGCCGCTTGACGTCGAACGCACGTTCTCGAACATTGAGATCCGGCTGGTCCAGGCGCTGTTCGAGCGGTTCGCCAAGGCGCTGCAGGGCGCCTTCGCCGGAACGTCCAACGTCACCTTCCGCGTCGAGCGTGTCGAGACCGCGATGGCGTCGCTGGCGATCGGACGCGCCAGCAACATGTCGATCTGCGCGAACATGATGGTGCAGGCGCTCTACCGCGGCGGTCAGATGTTCCTGATCATTCCGCACTCCGCGCTCAACCCGCTCAGGCAGAAGCTTGCAACCGTCACCGCCAGCGACGGCCGCACGACCGATCCGCGTTGGCGCGAGCAGATGGAGAGCGAGGTCCAGCGTACCGAGGTGACGCTGAGCGCGGTGCTCGACGAGAAGATGATCTCGCTCGAGGACGTCGTGAAGTTCAAGGTGGGGCAGGTGCTGGAGCTGGAGGCCACGCCGCGCACGCTGGCTCGCCTCGAGAGCAACAATCAGGTGCTGTTCTGGTGTCAGATCGGCCAGCTTGATGGCTATTACGCCATGCAGGTGGCAGATCCCGTGGATCAGAAACGGGAGTTCGTCGATGATATCCTATCTCGTTGATGCCGTGCTGCTGATCGCGCTCGCCTTCACCAGCATGCGGGTGACCCGGATGCACCGCGAGCTGGCGCGGTTGCGCAGCTATCAGGGCGAATTCTCGACCATCGTGCACGAGACCGCGGGCGCCTTCGACACCGTGATTACCGCGGCGCACGAATCCACCGCAAATCTCGGACGCCTGGCCAACGTGCTGGGCACGAAGATCGACCAGGCCCACGAGGCGATCGCGGCGCTCGACGCGCGGAGCGGGCTCGCACCAATCGCGACGGCGGCGACCGCCGATCTGAACAAGCACTGAAGCCCCCACCCGGCAGAAGAATACGACCGGAACGCAGCGGCGCTCCGGCAGCGGAAATACCAAGAGGCGATACCAAATGGCGCAATCCTTCGACTACGAGTCTGCATCTGCATCGACTGAGGCCGAGACGTCACCGCTGGAACGCCTGGCCGAGATCGCCCAGCGCACGGCCGAGGAGACCGGCAAGTTCGCCAATGTCGACGCTATCCTGCGCATTCCCGTCACCATGCAGGTGGTGCTGGGATCGGCGACCATTCCGGTGGCGAACCTGATGAAGCTCGGACGCGGCGCGGTGGTTCCGCTCGATCACCGGGTCGGGGAGCCCGTCGATGTCGTCGTCAACGGCCGCATCGTCGCCCGCGGCGAGGTGGTCGTCGTCGAAGAGGACAATTCCCGCTTCGGCGTCTCGCTCACCGAGATCGTCGGGCCGCTGGGGCAGGGTGATACCTGACCATGGCGGCACCGGTCGGCATCGCTCCCGTCAAGCAGCGAGGCGTTACCACGCTGGGCGGCACGGAAAAGGTCGCCGCGCTCCTGCTGGCCATGGGCCGGCAGGCGGCCGCGAGCGTGCTGCAGCAGTTCGAGCCGCAGGAGATCCGCATCGTCACCAAGGCGGCGGCGGAGCTGCGGCCGATCACCGCGCAGGAGCTCGAGGGAATCGTCGAGGAGTTCGCCCAGCAATTCTCGATGGGCGCGAACATTCTCGGCACCCTCGGCGGTCTGGAGGCCGTGCTCGGCGACGTGCTTCCGGCCGATCAGGTTTCGGCGATCATGACGGACTTGCTCGGCAATTCGAGCCGCTCTGTGTGGGACCGCGTCTCGTCGGTGTCGGAAAATTCGCTGGCCACCTACCTGTCCAAGGAACATCCGCAGACCGCGGCGCTCATCCTGTCCAAAGTCAAGCCGTCCTGCGCCGCCAAGGTGATGAGCCAGCTGCCGTCGAGCCTGCGCAACGAATTGATGCGGCGCGTGCTCAGCCTCAAGCCGATCGTCGATGACGCGATGAAGGTTCTCGAGAAGACGCTGCACGAAGATCTGACGTTGAATTTCGCCCGCAACCTCGGCGCCGACACCTACGCTCGCGTCGCCGACATCATCAACAAGATGGAGCGCGGCCACATCGAGGACATCCTGAAGAGCCTGTCGGAGAAGCGTCCGAAGTCGGCCGAGGTGCTGAAGGAGCTGCTGTTCACCTTCGACGACGTCATCAACCTGGCGCCGAAGGCGCGCACCATGATCTTCGACCAGGTTCCGACCGACCGCATCGTGGTCGCGCTGAAGGGCACCGACAGGCATTTCCGCGAGGTGATCCTGTCCGCGGTCGCCTCGCGCGTCCGCCGCGTCGTCGAGGCCGAGCTCGCGATCGGCGAGCCGTCGAACCAGCGCGACGTGCTCGAGGCGCGCCGTGTGATCACCGACCTCGCACTTGACCTCGCGGAGAAGGGCGAAATCGAGCTCAACCCCGAGCAGGAGGATGAGCTGGTCTTCCGCTGACCGCTGAACGGGCATGGCAGAAACATCCGATCAGGAGAGCAAGACAGAAGAGCCGACCGAGAAGAAAGTCCGCGATGCGCTCGAACAGGGCAAGATTCCGGTCTCTCGGGAGGCCTCCATTTTCGCCTCGATGGCCGCGCTGATGGTGATCCAGGCGTTCCTGATCGGCCAGGGCGTGCAGCAATTGACGCCGACGCTGAAGAGCCTGCTCGACGATCCCGAGGGCTTCCCGCTCTCCAGCGGCGCGGACGCGCAGAACCTGCTCACCGTGGTCGGCCTGCAGGCCCTGCGGTTCCTGGTGCCGCTGGTCGTCATCCTCGTTGTGTTCGGGCTCGCCGCCTCGCTGCTGCAGAACGCGCCGCGCTTCGTGTTCGAGCGCATCAAGCCTGATTTGTCGCGAATCTCTCCCGTCAGCGGCTGGAGCCGTTTGTTCGGAACGCAGGGCCTGATCGAGTTCGCCAAGTCGCTGTTCAAGCTTGGTGCGGTGACCGCCGTCGTCGCCTTCGTGCTGCGCGCGTCCGAAGCGAAGGCGTTCGAGGCGATGTACACCGATCCGGTCGCGCTGCCGGAGATGATCCTCAGCATCGCGATGCGCATCGTCTCGGCGATCTGCATCGCGACGATCGTCCTGGTGGCGATCGATCTCGCCTGGGCGCGCTTCCATTGGCGACGCGAGCTGCGCATGACCAAGCAGGAGATCAAGGACGAGCACAAGCAGGCGGAAGGCGATCCCCTGATCAAGGCGCGCCTGCGCTCGCTGGCGCGCGACCGTTCGCGCCAACGCATGATCGCCTCGGCCTCGCGCGCGACGCTGGTGATTGCCAATCCGACGCACTTCGCGATCGCGCTGCGCTACAAGCGCGAGGAAAGCGCCGCACCGCTCGTCGTGGCCAAGGGCATGGACGTGATCGCGCTGAAGATCCGCGAGGTCGCCGAGCAGAACCGAATTCCCATCATCGAAAACAAGGCGCTGGCGCGCGCACTCTACGAGGCGGTTCAGGTCGATCAGGTGATTCCGGCGGAATTCTTCCGGCCCGTCGCCGAGATCATCTACTTCCTGCAATCCAAGCAGGCGCCGCGGCCCGAGAACGTCCGATAGATTTCCGAGGATGGTGCGTCGCGCAACAGCTTGACGAAAGCTTAACGCCCTAGGCTCGTCCCGAATGGATCAGAATGGGGCCGTCGTGGGACCGCTTTATCTCTTCGAACTCGCATCGTCGCAGGCGCGCTATCTCGAGCTGCGTCAGTCGACCATCGCCACCAACGTCGCCAACGCCAACACGCCGGGCTTTCGAGCGCGCGACGTCGAGCCATTCAACAAGGTGCTCGACGGCATGCCGGTCAGGCTTGCGACGACATCGCCCTCCCACATGCAATTGTCCGCGGCCGAGACCGATACCCGGGCGACCGCGAAGAAGGACAGCTGGGAAGTGGTTCACTCCGGCAACTCCGTCAGCCTCGAGCAGGAAATGATCAAGGGCAACGACGTCAATCGCGACTATTCGATGAACGCGGCGATCGTGCGGTCGTTTCACCGCATGGTCCTGTCGAGTGCAAAAGCCTGAGGTGAACTGAGATGCTGGACTCACTGAGCGCCTCTCTGACGGTCGCAAGCTCCGGGCTCGAAGCGCAGTCGACGCGCATGCGCATCGTCTCGGAAAATCTCGCGAACGCCACCTCGACGGGGCGCGCCGCCGGCGCCGATCCGTATCAGCGCAAGACCATCACCTTCGACGCCGCGATGGACCGCGCCTCGGGCGCGCAGCTCGCGAAGGTCAAGGAGATCGGGGTCGACACCACGCCCTATCGCGTCGAGTACGATCCCGGGCATCCCGCCGCCGACAAGGCCGGCTACGTGAAGCTGCCGAACGTGAACATGATGATCGAGATGGCCGACATGCGGGAAGTCAACCGCTCCTATGAAGCCAATCTCCAGGTCGTAAAGCAGGTGAGGTCCATGCTCGGCATGAGCATCGACCTCCTGAGGAGCTGACCATGCTTGAAGCGATTTCATCCACCGCGATTTCCGCAGGGCAAGCGGCGAGCCGCGCGACCGAGACGCAGGCCGTCTCGCCTGCCGCGACAACGTCGGTCCAGGCCGGTGACGATGTCGGCTTCGAATCGGTGATGAAGCAGGTGACGTCCGACGCGATCGGGACGCTGAAGGCGGGCGAAGCCGCATCGATCTCGGCAATGCAGGGCAAGGAATCGACGCGCCGCGTCGTTGAGGCGCTGATGTCGGCCGAGCAGGCCCTGCAGACGGCGGTCGCGGTTCGCGACAAGGTCGTGCAGGCCTACCAGGAAGTCGTTCGGATGTCGATTTGATCTGAAGGAGTGAGACAAGTGAAATCGCTCGCCATTGCGGCCACGGGCATGAACGCCCAGCAGACCAACATCGAAGTCATCGCGAACAACATCGCCAACATCAACTCGACCTCCTACAAACGGGCGCGTGCGGAGTTCACCGATCTGTTCTACCAGATGGACCGCATGCAGGGCGTCGCGAACACCAACGGCTCCTCGCCGATTCCGGAAGGCGCCAATCTCGGCCTCGGCGTCAAGTCCGCGGCGATCCGCAAGCTGCACATCCAGGGCGCGCTGACGCAGACCGGAAACCCCTACGATCTCGCGATCAACGGCCGCGGCTGGTTTCAGGTGCTCGGACCCAACAACGAGGTGCAATACACCCGTGCGGGCTCGTTCAACACCAATGCCAACGGCCAGCTCGTCACCATTGACGGTTACCTGCTGGACCCCGCGATCACGGTGCCGCAGGGAACGGTGGAGGTCACCGTCAATGCCACCGGCCAGGTGTTTGCCAAGCTCGACACGGAAGTGAATCCGCGGCAGATCGGCCAGCTCAACCTCGCCAATTTCGCCAACGAAGCAGGCCTCGAGCCGCTGGGCGGCAATCTCTACAAGGAGACCACGGCGTCCGGCACGCCGGTCGTCGGGCTGCCGGGCGATGCCGGCTACGGCAAGATCAACCAGAAATATCTCGAAGCCTCGAACGTCGACCCGGTCAAGGAAATCACCGAGCTGATCTCGGCGCAGCGTGCCTACGAAATGAATGCCAAGGTCATCCAGGCCTCGGATGAAATGGCCCAGACGGTCTCGAAGGGCATGCGCTAGTTCCGGTGTCTCGATGTTGAACAGGGTGGGCCGGATCGTGCGCGGGTTGGCCGCCGTGCTGCTGGTTCTCGTCGCGGCGCGGGTCGCCGCGGCCGAGGAGAAGCGGCTTCCCGTGCCGGCCGTCTCGATCCGCGCCGGCGAGCTGATCCGCGAGGAGATGATCACCGAGCGCGCCTTCGCGCCGAGCCTGCTCGGCGTTGCCATGTTCATCGAGGGACGTCAGGTCCTGGTCGGCCGCATGGCGCGGCGCGCGCTGTTGCCGGGCCAGCCCATTCCAACCAATGCGGTGGAGGATCCCTGGACCGTCGCGCGCGGCGCCATGGTCAAGGTCGTGGTCGAGGACAGCGGCCTGTCCATCGTCACTTACGGCTCGGCGATGCAGTCGGGTGCGGCCGGTGCGCTGATCCCGGTGCGCAACACGGACACCGGCGTGATCATCAGGGGCGTCGTCCAGCCGGACGGCACCGTCAAGGTCGTGGACGGGTCATGACCAGACTCCTGCTTGCGCTCATCCTGCTGGTGTCTGCCGCCAGCGCCCAGGCCGCCGTCCGCATCAAGGACATCGCGGACGTCAAGGGTTTGCGCGAGAACCAGATCGTCGGCTACGGCCTCGTCATCGGCCTCAACGGCACCGGCGACACGCTGCGCAACGCGCCGTTCACCGAACAGTCCCTGCAGTCGATGCTCGAGAACATGGGCATCAACGTCAGGAACGAGACCACGAGCACCAACAATCCCCCGCGGCCGACTACGCTACGCACGCGCAACGTCGCGGCCGTGATGGTGACGGCGGACCTGCCGCCTTCGATCGGGCCTGGCGAGCGCATGGACGTCACCGTGTCCTCGCTCGGCGATGCGACATCGCTGCTCGGCGGCACGCTGGTGATGACGTCGCTGCGCGCGGCGGACGGCGCGGTCTATGCGGTGGCACAGGGCGCGATCACGGTTGCCGGCTACAGCGTCGGAGGCCAGGCGCAGAACGTCAGCCAGGGCACGCCGACGGCCGGGCGCATCCCGAACGGTGCGCTGGTCGAACGCGAGGTGCAGGGAAGCCTCCACGAGATGGAGTTCCTGGTACTCCAGCTGAAGAACCCCGACTTCGTCACCGCAACGCGCATCCTCGACGCGGTCAACCGCTACGCCGGCGGTCGCTACCGGGCGCAGATCGCGTTCGAGCGCGACTACCGCACCATCGTGCTGTCGAAGCCGCGCCATGTCGGCCCTGTCCGCTTCCTCGCCGAGATCGGCGAATTGGTGGTCGAGCCGGACACGCCGGCGCGGGTCGTGATCAACGAGCGCACCGGCACGGTCGTAATCGGGCGCGACGTGCGGATATCGACCGTTGCCGTGACCCACGGCAATCTGACGGTTCGCGTCACGGAGATGCCGGTTGTGTCGCAGCCGGCGCCGTTCTCGCGAGGACAGACGGTGGTCGTCCCGCAGACCGTGGTCGAAGCCAACGAGGCCGGATCGCAGGTGGCGATCCTGAGCGGGGTCGATCTCCAGCGCCTGGTGCGCGGGCTGAACCAGATCGGCCTCAAGCCGTCAGGGATCATCGCGATCCTCCAGGCGATCAAGACGGCGGGCGCGCTGCAGGCCGACGTCATCGTGCAATGATGCGCAAGCGTCGTGCAAGCTTGGTCGCTCAATGCTCAGGTCTGAAGCGAGAATCGCACGCGGCCCGATGCTGAAGCTGGATCACAAAGCCAAACTCCTCCTGCTGGCCGCGGCAACAATGCTCGCGAGCGTCTCGCCGGTGCTCGCCCTGGACGAGGCCAAGCCGTCGAAACCGCTCAACCTGCTCTCCTTCGCCCGCGCTCGTGCGGGCGGACCGCAGAAGCCGCAGCCGCCGGCCACCGCGACACCCGCCGACAATGCGTCGGTCCGGGCCGGGGCATGGGCGGCTGAAGATTCCGGCCCCGTCGTCACCGGCGCGGTGCCGTCTCCGGAAACGCCGACACCTGCGCCCGCGCCGGTCCGTCCAGCCAAGCCCGGCAGCGTCACGGCGCCGCCGAAGCCTGCGCTGCCGCAGGCCGCGCCGGCTCCCGACAACGAAATCGCCCTCTTCTGCAGCAACGTCGCCGATCCCGCCGTCGACGCAAGGCTGGCTTGGCAGCTCAAGGAGCTCGAGAAGGCCGAGAGCCTGCTGCGCGAGCGCATCGCGGAAGTCGAGGCCAAGCGCGTCGAATACGAGAAGTGGATGGCGCTGCGCGACGACTTCCTGAAGAAGGCCGAAGCCAGCGTCGTCGAGATCTATTCGCGCATGAAGCCCGAAGCTGCGGCGACCCAGATCGCCGGCATGGCCGACGAGACCGCCGCCGCCGTGCTCGCCAAGCTCAGCCCGCGCAGCTCGAGCGCGATCTTCAACGAGATGGACGCGGCACGCGCGGCGCACCTCGCCGACCTGCTCGGCGGCATGCGTCGCGTGGACGACGGAAAGAGCAAATAGATGAACAAGCCGATCCTCATCCTGTCTATGCTCGCGGCGTCCGTGATCCTGGCCGGGTGCTACCATGATCCGTCCGAAGTCCTGATCGGTCCGCAGATGTCGCCCGTCGGCAGCGGCCTGCGGATGCAGGCCGATCCGATCCCGGTGACGCCGCGCATGCGCACGCCCGTCAGCTACCGCTCCACCTGGGACGACGGCACCGATCTCTACCGCGATCCCCGCGCCCGCCGCACCGGCGACGTCGTGACGGTGATCATCTCGATGCAGGACAAGGCCAAGCTGGACAACAAGACCGGCCGCTCGCGCGATTCTCAGGTGAAGTTCGGGCTCGACTGGCTGATGGACGTCGCCGGATGGAAAGACACGGGTTCGGCCAACGCCAATCTCAGCACCAACACCCAGATCAAGGGCAACGGCCAGATCGACCGCACCGAGGACATCAAGCTGTCGATCGCGGCCATCGTCACCGACGTGCTGCCGAACGGCAACATGATGATCAGCGGTTCGCAGGAATTTCGCGTCAACACGGAGATGCGCGTGCTCAACGTCGGCGGCATCGTACGTCCGCGCGATATCTCGCGGGCCAACACGATCTCCTACGACAAGATCGCCGAGGCGCGCGTGTCCTATGGCGGGCGCGGAAATCTGTCGGACGTGCAGCAGCCTGGATGGGGACACCGGATCTATGATGCCGTGGCACCGTTCTGAGACCGGCACCGTGTCGCGATGGCAGGGGACGCCATGCGCCTGATCGCCGCCATCGTCGTGCTGACCCTGATCGCGATCGGCGCGGGCGCAGTTGCCGGCCTGCATCTGATCGCAACCGCCGAGCGCGTTGCCGACGCGAAGAAGAGCGCCACACCGCCGCCGATCGCCTCGAGCTACGCCGGCAGCGCGCGGCTCAGGAAATTGTCCCCGATCGTGACCAATCTCGCCGCGCCGGCCAACAACTGGGCGCGCATCGAAGCCTCGATGGTGACCGACAGCATGAGCGACGAGGATGCCGGCATTCTAGCCGCCCATATCAGCGAGGACATCGTGACCTATCTGCGGTCGGCGACCGTTGCCCAGTTCGAGGGATCGCGCGGGCTCCAGCATCTGCGCGACGACCTGACCGAGCGCGCCAATATCCGCTCGTCGGGCAAGGTCCGCGAATTGATCATCGAGACGCTGGTGATCCAGTGAGGGTGAAAGTCCTGCTGCTCGCGCTGGTTCTGGTCGTGCTGCCCGAGGCGGCGCTGGCCCAGATTCCGGACCTGAATTCCCTGCTGCCGCCCGGAAACGGCTCGACCAGCGGCCGGATCATCCAGCTGATGGCGCTGATCACGGTGCTGTCGGTGGCACCGGGGCTGCTCATCATGGTGACGAGCTTCACGCGATTTGCGGTGGCGTTGTCGTTCCTGCGCGCCGGTCTTGGCCTCCAGACCACGCCTGCCAACCTGGTGCTGATCAGTCTCGCCCTGTTCATGACCTTCTACGTCATGGCGCCGACCTTCGACCGGGCCTGGGAGAGCGGCGTCCAGCCGCTGATGAAGAACGAGATATCGGAGGAGGAAGCCTATCTGAAGATCACGGATCCGTTCCGCGAGTTCATGCTGGCCCATGTCCGCGACAAGGATCTCCAGACCTTCGAAGCGCTCGCCGCCGAAAGCTTCCGCAGGAAGTTCGACGACAAGCGGATCGATCTGCGCGTCATCATTCCGGCCTTCATGATCTCCGAGCTCCGCCGCTCGTTCGAGATCGGATTCCTCATCATCCTGCCGTTCCTGGTGATCGACATGATCGTGGCGACGCTGACCATGTCGATGGGCATGATGATGATGCCGCCGACGATCCTCGCGCTGCCGTTCAAGATGTTGTTCTTCGTGCTGATCGACGGCTGGAATCTGCTGGCCTCCGGACTGGTCCGCTCGTTCTCGTGAGCGCCGCGATCGCCGGCGGGCGGTTATGGTTAAACGATACGCACTGGTTATGGTTAGCGGGTCGTAATGTTAACCATATGATTTTACTTCGGAATTCAAGTTCGTCTTAATCCGGAAGCAAGATTCGCCGTGCTAGCAATGCGGCACGGCGGGTTGGACCCTTACAGATCGGTCCAAAGGCATGATGCCGCCCTTCCGTACCGGTGAAAGCCCGGTATGTCCCCTCGTGAAAATGTAAACGCGTACATAAAGGGACATTCGCAATGTCAAGCCTGCTTACGAACTCGACCGCCATGACCGCACTCCAGACGCTGCGGTCTGTGGGTTCGCAACTCTCCACCACGCAGAACCGGATCTCCACCGGTCAGCGCGTGGCCACCGCTTCGGACAACGCCGCCTATTGGTCGATCGCCACCTCGATGCGGGCCGACAACGCCGCGCTCTCCGCCGTCTCCGACTCGCTCGGTCTGTCGGCTGCGACGGTTGACACCGAATATACCGCTCTGACCACGGTCATCGGTGACAAAGACTCCGGTCTGACCAAGCTCCAGTCGCTGCTGGTGCAAGCCAAGACCGCGGGTATCGACCGCACCAAGATCCAGGCGGACGTCACCCAGATCCAGCAGCAGATGAAGAGCACGGCGAATGCCGCGACCTTCAACGGCATCAACTGGCTGAGCACGACGACCGGCACCACGCCGACGAGCTTCAGCCTGGTGTCGTCGTATTCTCGCGTCGGCGGCACGCCCACCATCGGCTCGATCACCGTGACGACTGCCAACTACACGCTCTACTCGACCACCCAGACCGGCATTCTGGACACCGTGGCCGGCAGCGCCTCGGTCGACACGATCAGCATCTCCGCGCTGACCGACTCGGCCGCTGACCAGACCATCCTCGATGGCTACATCGCGCAGGTCACGACCGCCATCAACTCGGTGGCCGCGTCCGCCGCCAATCTCGGTGCCGTCAAGAACCGTCTTTCGACCAACACGGAGTTCGTGAAGTCGCTGATGGACTCGGTTGACCGCGGTGTCGGCCAGCTCGTCGACGCGGACATGAATGCGGAATCCACCCGCCTTGCCGCGCTTCAGGTCCAGCAGCAGCTCGGCGTTCAGGCGCTTTCGATCGCCAACAACAGCAGCCAGGGCATCCTGTCGCTGTTCCGCTAAGGCTTGGATCATCCGGGGAGGGCCGCGCTTCTTGCGAAGCGCGGCCCTTTCGTTTGGCGTTACCCTGCGCACGCCGTCATTTCGGCTACCTTGTTGCAGGTGGAGCACAGAGCCACAAGCCCCGCACAAGCTTCGCTCATTAACCTCGCCGCTACGACAGATTGGGCCTTGAACCCGCGCTTGCGGCACGCCCAAAGGCATGACGCCGTTCTGTCGTACCGGTGCAAGCCCGGTATGTCCCCCAAGCTCGATTCAATCTTCAAAGGGACATCAAAATGGGTTCTAGTCTTCTCACCAACTCCTCCGCCATGACCGCGCTCCAGACCCTGCGGTCTGTCAGCTCGCAACTCGCCACCACGCAGAACCGGATCTCCACCGGTCAGCGCGTGTCCACCGCTTCGGACAACGCCGCCTACTGGTCGATCGCGACCTCGATGCGCTCCGACAACGCCGCACTGTCCGCGGTCTCCGACTCGCTCGGTCTGTCGGCTGCGACCGTCGACACCGAATACACCGCTCTGACCTCGGTGATCGGCGACAAGGAATCCGGCCTGACCAAGCTCCAGGCGCTGCTGGTCGAAGCCAAGACTGCCGGTATCGACCGCACCAAGATCCAGGCCGACATCACCCAGATCCAGCAGGACATGAAGCTCAAGGCCAATTCGGCCACCTTCAACGGCATCAACTGGCTGAGCACGACGACGGGTACCACCCCGACGAGCTTCAATCTCGTCTCGTCCTACTCGCGTGTCGGCGGCACCCCGACGATCGGTTCGATCACCGTCACGACCGCCAACTACACGCTCTACTCCACCACGCAGACCGGCATTCTCGACACCGTTGCCGCCAGCGCCTCGGTCGACACGATCAATATCTCCGCGCTGACCGACTCGGCCGCTGACCAGACCACGCTCGATGGTTACATCGCTAAGGTCACCGCTGCGATCAACTCGGTGAGCTCGGCCGCTGCCGATCTCGGTGCGGTCAAGAACCGCATCTCGACCAACACGGAATTCGTCAAGACCCTGATGGACTCCGTGGATCGTGGTGTCGGCCAGCTCGTCGACGCCGACATGAACGCGGAATCGACCCGCCTCCAGGCGCTGCAGACCCAGCAGCAGCTCGGCGTTCAGGCGCTCTCGATCGCCAACCAGAACAGCCAGAGCATCCTGTCGCTGTTCCGCGGCTAAGCGGCGCTCTCGAAAACGACCGTGCTCCCTCGGGGAGCACGGTCCCCGCCGTGATGGTGGGCGTCCCGACACGCGATGTGCCGGCAATCGACCTCCCGACGCCAGACTTCTTGCGACACGCTGCAGCCGGTCGGGCCGCCGTGCGCCCGAGCGCTCGCTCGCGGTTGCCAGACGATTGCGTCGTCCAGCCTTGTAAAATTGCAACGCCTCGCCAGCGAACCCGCACATTCGCGCATCGCGCAACCTTCAGACAAGGTTGGCAGCTGAGTGTCCTCACCATTCGCATTGGTACGAGGTCATATGCTCAGTCGTGCGCAGGTACAGCAACTGCTCAACAATCTGCTGGAGCTTGGGCCGCGACGCCTGATGGCCTTGGGACTGATCGGCTTTGCGGTTCTCGTCACCGTCGTCGGCGGCGCCTATTATCTCAGCCGCCCGGAGTTCGAGACGCTCTACACCGGCCTCACCCGCGAAGACGTGACGCGCATCGGCGCGGCGCTGCGCGAGCAGAACATCACCTTCGACGTCAATTCCGCCGGCGATGCGGTCTCGGTGCGTCCGAGCCAGACCATGCAGGCGCGGATGCTGCTCGCCGAGAAGGGGCTGCCGACCAGCGCCAATTCCGGTTACGAGCTGTTCGACAAGATCGGCTCGCTCGGGCTGACCTCGTTCATGCAGGAAGTCACCAAGCTGCGCGCGCTCGAGGGCGAGATCGCCCGCACCGTCCAGCTGATGAAGGGCGTGAAGGCGGCGCGCGTGCATATCGTGCTGCCGGTGCGCGGATCGTTCCGCGCGACGCAGCAGCCGCCTTCGGCCTCGGTCGTGCTGCGCACCGACGGCGCGATCGAGGCACGCACGGCGCAGTCGATCCGGCATCTCGTCGCCGCCGCCATTCCCGGCATGAGCCGCGACAAGGTGACGGTGCTCGACGCCGACGGCTCGATGCTGCTCGCCGAAGAGGACGAGGCCAGCGCCGCGCCGACCAAGATGGCGAGCCTGCAGAAGACGGTCAGCGGCATGGTGCAGGAGAACATCCGCAAGGCGCTGACGCCGTATCTCGGCCTCGACAATTTCGAGGTGAGCGTCGCTCCGCAACTGTCCACCGACAAGCGGCAGATCAACGAGACGGTCTACGATCCCGAGAACCGCGCCGAGCGCTCGGTGCGGGCCGTGCGCGAGAAGGAATCCTCGCAGAACGCCGATCGTTCGTCGCCGACCACCGTGCAGCAGAACCTCCCGGACCAGCAGGTGAATGCGGGCGGCGGCAAGAACTCCAGCGAGGACAAGACCCGCCGCGAGGACGTCACCAATTTCGAGGTCTCGTCCAAGACCACGACCACGGTCAGCGACGGCTATTCGGTCAAGAAGCTGTTCATCGCCGTGCTGGTGAACCGCGCGCGGCTGGTCGCCGATCTCGGCGACAAGAGCAACCAGGCGATCATCGACAGCAAGCTCGCCGAGATCAGCCAGCTCGCGGCGACGGCGGGCGGATTGGACAAGACGCGCGGCGATCAGATCCAGGTGACGGCCGTCGACTTCATCGAAGGTTCGCGTGAGCTGGCGCCGGTGCCGCCGATCAGCTTCGTCGAGATGATCAACAAGCAACTCGGCAGCGTCATCAATGCGATCACGATCCTGGCCGTGGCTTCGATGCTCGTCTGGTTCGGGCTGCGGCCCGCGGTCAACGGCATTCTGACCCATCGCGCGGAGCAGGAGCAGGCAGAGGCGGCCGAGGCCGCCCAGCTCGAGGCCTCGGCGGCCCTTGCGCTGCCCGACAGCGAGGAGGCCGAGCTCAACCTCGTCGAAGACCTCGAAGGCAAGATGCAGCGAACGCCGCAGAAGCGGTTGGAGCAGATCGTCCGGCTCGATCAGATGCAGGCGGCGGCGATCCTTAAAGACTGGATGCGACGCGAGGAGGCGGCATGAACGCGGCAATCGGAAAACTCCTGACGCAGTTCGATGCGAATGGCCGGATCAAGTCGCCACCGCCTCCGCCGCCGAAAATCCAGGACGTGCTGACCAGGCCGAAGGAGGCGAGGCGCGATCCGCAGCCTCAAGCGCAGCCGCAGGCCCAGACGCAGCTTCAGGCGCCGTCTCCGGCGCCTGCGACGGAAGCGCCGCCGGTCAATCCGCTGGACGATGCCTATCGGCGCGGCCAAGCCGCGGGCCTCGCGGAAGGCGAGGCCAAGCTGGCCGAGGAGCGCGTCCGCAGTGCGATCCGGCTCGGCGAGGAGCGGGCCAAATGGTCCGACCAGCAAGCGGTCGCAATCGTCAGCGGCTTCGAGGCGGCGTGCCGCGAGATCGAGACCAACATCGCAAGCTCGGTGGCGCGGATCCTGCTGCCGTTCCTCACCGATGCGGTGCGCGACAAGGCGATCGGATCGCTGGTCGAGCAGATCGCGGCGCTGACCGGCAACTCGTCGGTGCCGGCCTTCAAGGTCACCGGCCCGAGCGAGCTGCTGGATCTCGTGAAGACGCAGCTCGAGGCATCCAGGCGAACGGGCATCGCATACGAGGCCGCCGAGACGCTCGAGGTCCGCGTCGTGGCCGACCAGACCGTGATCGAGACGCAGATCACGGCCTGGAGCGAACGCCTCGAGGAAGCGCGCCGGTAGTCCGCCATGGAGGAGGTCAAGCATGAGATCGTGATCGTCCGCCGGCGCAGCGCCTTCGCCGAGGAGGCGCATCACGGCGGCGTCTGGAAGATCGCCTATGCGGACTTCATGACCGCGATGATGGCGTTCTTCCTGGTCATGTGGCTGCTCAACGCGCTCAACCAGGACCAGAAGCAGGTGGTCGCGAGTTATTTCAACCCGATTCAGCTCGCGGAAAATGCCCCCGCGCCGAAGGGCCTGAAGAATCTCTCCAAGAAGGAGCCGACCTCGTTCGAAGGTCAGGACGGCAAGCGCCAGCCGGCTGGCACGAACGAAGAACGTCGTGGTGACTCTCCGACCGCCGAGAAGCCGGCCTCCTTCGAGGAGAAGGTCCTGTTCCGCGATCCCTATGCGACGCTCGCCGAGATCGCCAACAGCGCGAACCAGTCCACGGGCCAGCGTCGCGCCGGCGCTCTGACCTCCGCCGAAGAGGACGGCCTCAAGGGGGGCGATGCCCATCGCGATCCCTTCGATCCCGGCTATTGGAAGCTGGCGCCGCAGGCGTCCAAGGACGCCGATCGCTTCATCGAGAACGAGCCGAAGCCGAATGCCTCCGCGCGGGACGGCGCAGCCGGCGCGAATCCGGGCGAGCCGCAGGCGCGCCGGACCAGGACCGATGATGCCGGCGGCAGCGTGGCTCCGAATCCGGAGAGCTCGTCCGCAAGCCTGTCGCCTCTGCTACCGCGGGGCTCCGCACCGACGCAGTCGGCACGCGAGGGCAGCGTCCAAGCCGGCGTTCAGGCCAACGCCGCCCCGCAGGCGCGTCCTAACGATACGGCGAAGGAGACGGAAACGCGTGAGGTGGCGCAAACGCAGCAGCCGACCCTCAAGCAGCTTCAGTCCGCGATCGCGGAGGCGCTGTCGGACATCAAGGCAGGGGCAGGGCCGGCGGCCGAGGTGCGTCAGGTCGAGGAGGGGCTCCTGATCAGCCTGACCGACGATGCAAGCTTCGGAATGTTCGCGGTCGGCTCGGCGGAGCCGCGTCCCGAGCTGATCCGCGCGATGGACAAGATCGGGCCGCTGCTGATGAAGCGCCAGGGCATGATCATCGTCCGCGGGCATACCGACAATCGGCCGTATCGGTCGGAGACCTACGACAATTGGCGACTGTCGACCGCGCGCGCGCAGATGGCCTATTACATGCTGGTTCGCTCCGGCGTCGACGTGCGGCGGATCGAGCATATCGAAGGTTACGCCGATCGGCGGCCGAAGCTTCCGAACGACCCGGCGGCCGCTCAGAACCGCCGGATCGAGATCCTGATCCGGGAGAAGCGCCCTTGATCAGGCTGCTGCGCCGTGCCGCTTGGCTGCTGCTGCCCTTCATGGCGGCAAATGCGCTTGCCCAGCCTGCGCCCCAGGGCGGCGAACCCTATGAGCTCGTCCGCGCGCTGCAAGCGGTGCAGGACGGCATCGCCAACGGCGACACTGCTGCACATGGCAGTCATATCGCGCTGATCCGGCAGATCGGGGAGAAGTTTCTCGCGGCCGATCCCGCCGTGTGGAGCAATCCGCAGAACGGCCAGGCGGTCGTCATCTACCTGCTCAGCGGCGGTGCGCCGCAAATCGTCCGCAAGCTGCCGCGCGACAAGATGAACGTCGACGAGCGGCTGTTCAACGGTGCGCTCGCCTATGTCGAGGGTCGTCAGGAGGAAGCGCGGGAGCTGCTCAAGGAGATCAAGCCGCGGACCATTCCCTCAGGACTGGGCGGACAGGTCGCGCTGGTTCAGGGCGCGCTGTTCGCGCGCGCCGAGGCGTCGCTCGCGATCGAGCGTCTGGACGATGCGCGCCTGCTGTTGCCGGGCACGCTGGTCGAGGAGGCGGCGCTGCGGCGCGAGATCCTGCTGGTGGGGCAGGCGGAGGATTTCGAGAAGTTCGAGTTCCTGACGCTGGCCTATATCCGCCATTACCGCAACTCGATCTATGCCGGCGATTTCTGGCAGCGCTTCTCCGCGGGGCTGACGCAGTCGAGCCTTGCACTCGACGATCGGCGCTTTGGGCGGATCTCCGCCTTGCTGGAGCAGATCGATCGCGCCAGCCGCCTCAAGCTCTATCTCGTGATCGCGCGCGCGGCGATGGTGCGCGGACGGCTGGCCGTCACCCGACTTGCGGGCGAGCGGGCATTGACGCTTAGCGCGGACGCATCGGCGGAACGCGAGCGGGCGCATTTCTTCCGCGGCGCCTCGCGCGTGCTCACCGACGAATATGACGGCGGTCTCGCCGAACTCAAGGCGCTCGACCGGTCGAAGCTGCCCGAGCGCGACGTGCCCCTTCTCAATGCGGCGGTGCAGCTCGCGCTCGACGTCCGCAAGTCCTTCGCGGGCGGATCCGCCGCGGCAGCGGACAAGCCTCCGGCAACGCCGGCGCGGCTGGATCTGGCGTCATCGACCGCGACGCTCGCACGCGCGCAGAAGCAGCTCGGCGAACTCGAACTCCTGACCAAGGACCGCCGTCCATGACCAAGCTCAATGGAACCTCCGGACAGCTCTTCTCCGGTCTTGCCGAGACTCTCAACATGCGCGGGTCGCGCTCGGCAAAGGGCGCCGGGACCAAACCGCAGGCGAATTCGTCGTTCAACGATCTGCTCCACACCGTCTCGAACCTCGCCAAGCAGGCACTGGGCGAAGATGGCAGCGAGACGGCCGCGAAGACCGGAACGTTGCGCACGCGCCTGATCCATCCGACCGAGCAGGAGAAGCCGAAGGAGGCGACGCTGCGCGAACGCGTCGCGGCCACCGCACATCCAAAGTCCATGGACGAGGCCTCCGACACCAAGTCCGACAAGCTGGCGGAGAAACCACGTCCGGTCGATGATGTCGCCGGGACGGATCGCCAGGACCAATCCGGCATCGCTGTCATGGTCGGCCAGGAGATCGCTGCCGCGCCTGCTGCGAAGCCGCAGATGCAATTGCCGTCCGCAGACAAGGACGCGCCCGCGCGCGACGAGCGGCCCCCCTCGGCGAAGCACGAGGCGCCAAGCGCCGTGAAGGCGGTGACCGCCGATACCGTCCCATCCGGTGCTGCCCAAGCCGGCGCACGCTCGCAGGCCGCGACGTCGCAAGCGATGGCCGAGTCGCAGCCGACACCGACGCAAGGTGCGGAGTCTTCGAGTGCAATGCCGGCATCACCTGGCTTCGAGGCTGTTACGGCCGATGTCGAGCGCGCTGCCAAGGCTTCGGCGCGTGCGGCGCTGCCCGAGACGACCAAGGTCACCGTGGTCCAGCAGGAAACCCATCTGCCGCCGGCGCAGTTCAACGCCCCGCAGCAGGTCGCCAACGCAGTCGTGGCCGAGCTGAAGGAGCCGTCGGCCGCGGCGGCATCCGCGGCGCCCGATCTCGCGGCAGCCCAGACCAACGCACCGGATCAGCCGCTCAGGATCCTGACCGTCAATCTCGAACCGCCCGCGCTCGGCAACGTCACGGTGCGCCTGCGCCTCGTCGGCACCGAAGTGTCCGTCCAGCTCGCGGCCGAGCGCAAGGACACGAGCCAGATGCTTGACCAGCAGCGCGACCAGATCCGCGATCTCATGCAGTCGGCGGGCTATGTCGCGGATGTCGCGCCGGTCCAGCACGGCTCGCTGGATGGATTTCAGAGCGGCTCCGGCCCGTCGCAGCCGCAGCTCTCGGGCCAGCAACAATCCTCGCCGCAGTCGCAAGACGCGTTCGGCGGTGGGGGCACGTCGTCGGGGCAGTCCGACGGCGGCGCGAAGCAGGCCCGCCAGGAGCGCCCGTTCAGCCAGGAGACGCGTCATGATCAGGACGTGGCGCCGCAGCACCGTCGCGGCCCTGTTTATCTCTAGTTCGAGCGCGGCCCAGGTGGCCGCCGAAACTGCGCGCCCCTGCGAGCGCGAGATGGCGCGCGCGGCGCAGCAGCACGGGATTCCGCTCGGCATTCTCTATGCGGTCGGGCTCACCGAGACCGGACGGCGCGGCGCGCTCCATCCCTATGCTCTCGGTGCCGACGGCCAGACCGTGTTCGCCAAGGACATGGATGATGCAATCGCGAATTTCGAGACCATGCGCAGCAAGGGGATCAAATTGATCGACCTCGGATGCATGCAGATCAATCACTATTACCACGGCGACAAGTTCGCTTCGGTGCAGGCGATGTTCGATCCCGCCAGGAACGTCCAATACGCCGCGCGCTTCCTCAAGGAGTTGAAGCAGCGCGAAGGCAGCTGGACCATGGCCGTCGCCCGCTACAACGCAGGTCCCAACAATCAGCCGGCGCAGAAGCGCTACGTCTGTCACATCGTCGCGCACCTCGTCTCGAGCGGCTTCGGCGCATGGACCGACAAGGCTCGCTCCTTCTGTCAGCCGAAAACGACCTGACAACATGAAGTTGTGCATCGCGCCCAATCATCAGCCCCGCGCAAGCAAGACCCCGCATTGTAGCTGCAACCTGACCAAGGAGTCCAATTCATGAGCCTGTATGGTGTTATGCGCACCGGCGTTTCCGGGATGAACGCGCAGTCCAACAAGCTGTCGACGGTCTCGGACAACATCGCCAACGTCAACACGACGGGCTACAAGCGGGCTTCGACGGAGTTCTCCTCGCTGATCCTGAAGAGCGGCTCCGGCAATTATGATTCCGGCGCGGTCGAAACCACCGTCCGTTATGCCATCTCCGACGCCGGCAACTATCACTTCACGACATCGACGACGGATCTTGCGGTCCAGGGCAACGGATTCTTCGTCGTGCAGGACGCGAACGGAAACAACTTCCTCACCCGTGCGGGCGCGTTCGTGCCCGACGAAACCGGCAACCTCGTCAACACAGCCGGCTTCCAGCTGATGGGGTACAACATCGCGAACGGCGCCGTCCCCAACGTCGCCGCCAACGGTTTCGGCGGCCTTCAGGTCATCAACGTCAACCAGATGGCGCTGCAGGCCGCGCCGTCCACCAAGGCGACCGTGGCCGCCAATCTCGATCCGAGCGCAACCGCGATCGCAGCGCCGGCAGGGCCCGCCAACTACACGTCGAAGACGTCGATGGTGACCTACGATAATATCGGCAATGCCGTGACGCTCGACGTCTATGCTGCCAAGACGGGCGCCAATACCTGGGATATCCAGGTCTACAACGGCGCCACTGCGTTGACGACGCCAGGCCCCGCAACCACGTTCACCTTCGACGTCACCGCGACCGGCAAGGGCAAATTGGCCGCGGCGAGCCCGACGGCGCTCTCGGTCGCGATCCCGGGCGGTTCCGCCGCCTTCAATATCGATATGTCGGCCATGACCCAGGTCGCTGCTGCCTTCGACTTCAAGGCGACGGTCGATGGCAACGCTCCGTCCGCCGTGGAGAAGGTGAACATCGACGACAAGGGCATCGTAACCGCCGTCCTCAAGAACGGCACCACGCTACCGAGCTTCCAGATCGCGCTCGCCACGGTGCCGAGCCCGGACCATCTGACGCCCGAAGTCGGCAACGTCTATTCGCCGAACCTGGAGTCCGGAAACGTGCAGGTTGGCCTCGCCGGCCAGGGCGGTCTCGGCACCGTCAAATCCGGCGCGCTGGAAGATTCCAACGTCGATCTCGCGGACGAACTGACCTCGATGATCGAAGCCCAGCGCGGCTTCACGGCGAACTCGAAATCGTTCCAGACCGGCGCGGATCTGCTGGACGTCGTCGTCAACCTGAAGCGCTGAATTCTTCGGCGCTCGTTTCGGGCAAGAGCACGCCATGTCGCTTACCGCCGCTCTCAACTCGGCTCGCTCCTCGCTCATGGCGTCGAGCATCCAGTCGTCGGTCATCTCGCGCAACATCGCCGGTGCCAGCGCCACCGGCTATTCGCGCAAGCTCACCGTGCTGGACAATCTGCCCGGCACCGGCGTCTATGTCGCGGCGATCCAGCGCGCCGCCAGCTCGGGCCTCTACAACAACGTCCTGATCGCGACCTCGTCGTCCGCCAAGCAAACCGCGATCTATGACGGCCTGCAGAAGATCGCCACCGCGACGGTGGACGATCCGGAGCTCGACCAGTCGCCGACGGCGCAGCTCAATGCGCTGAAGCAGGCATTGCAGAAATATGCCAACGCCCCGGACAACACCACGCTGGCACAGGCGGCCGTCGCGTCCGCCAAGGACATGGCGACCGCGCTCAACCAGGCGACCCGGACCGTGCAGTCGGTCCGCGAGAGCGCCGATGCCGACATGAAGACGTCGGTTCAGAACATCAACCAGCTGCTCTTCCAGTTCGAGACCGTGAACACGGCGATCGTGAAGGGCACGATCTCCGGCGACGACATCACCGACTACCTCGACCAGCGCGACAGCATCGTCTCGCAGATGTCGCAGGAGGTCGGCGTCACCATGTCGATCCGCCCCAACGGCGACGCGGCGCTCTACGCCGACAGCGGCGTCGTGCTGTTCGACAAGACGGCGCGGACGGTGAGCTTTGCGCCGACGACCGCCTACACCGCCGGCACCACGGGCAATGCCGTCTACATCGACGGCGTCCCCGTGACCGGGACCAATTCGGTGATGCCGCTGAAGTCGGGCAAGCTCGCGGGGCTGGCTCAGCTGCGCGACCAGGACACCGTCACCTATCAGAGCCAGCTCGACGAAATCGCGCGCGGCCTGATCAATACGTTCAGGGAAAGCGATCAGACCGCCGCGGCGCTGCCCGACGTTCCCGGTCTCTTCACCTATCCGGGTGCGCCGGCGATGCCGGCGAGCGCAACCGTCTCCGTAGGCCTCGCCGGCACGATCTCGGTCGCCGCATCGGTCGATCCGGCCCTGGGCGGCAACCCGAATCTGCTGCGCGACGGCGCGATCAGCGGCAACCCCGCCTATCAATACAACACCGCCGGCAACGGCGGCTATTCGACCCGGCTGCAGCAGCTCATCGGCGGCATGGATGCCTCGCAGCCGTTCGATGCAACGACGCAAGGCAAGCCGAGCAGCAGCCTGATCGACTTCGCATCGTCCTCGGCGAGCTGGATCGAAAACCAGCGCAAGGCCGCCAACGACAACTCCGAGTACCAGAGCACGCTGCTCAACCGCAGCATCACGGCGTTGTCCAACGTCAACGGCGTCAACATGGACGACGAGATGGCCTTGATGCTCCAGGTCGAGCGCACCTATTCGGCCTCGTCGAAGATCATCTCGACCGTCGATGAAATGCTGCAGAGCCTGCTCGCTGCCGTAGGGAACTAAGTCATGATGAGCGCGAACTACATTTCCACCCTGATGTTGTCCTCCTCGTTGAGGTATTCGATCACGAACAACCAGGCGGCGCTGAGCAAGGCCTCGACCGAGGCGACCACCGGCCGCTTCGCCGATATCGGCCTCGAGCTCGGTGCCACGACGGGCAGCGACCTCACGCTGCGGGCGGACTTCAGCTTCGCCGATCAGCTCGTCGACACCAACGGCCTCGTCTCGGGGCGCCTGGACGTGACGCAGAACCGGATCACCCAGCTCAGCAAGACCGCGACGGATTTCCTCAAGGACCTGATCGCGGCCCGCAGCACCGACGGCGGCGGGCGGGTCATCCTGCCGCCTGCATCCTCCAATCTCCAGGATCTGATCGGCGCCCTGAACGTCTCCTATAACGGCTCCTATCTGTTCTCGGGCATCAACACGCAGAACGCGCCGATCACGCCTTACGCCGCGGGCTCGGCCAGCAAGAACCAGGTCGATGCGGATTTTCTCGCGGCCTTCGGCTTCTCGCAATCCTCAGTCAGCGTCGCCACCATCACGCCGGCCCAGATGCAGACCTTCCTCGACACCACCTTCGATGCCGAGTTTGCCAGCCCGGCCTGGAACACCAACTGGTCGTCGGCGACCGACCAGACCATGCAAAGCCGGATCTCCACCACCGAGATCGCCGATACGTCCGTGAGCGCCAACCAGACCGGCTTCCGCAAGCTCGCCGAGGCCTACACCATGATGGCCGACCTCGGAAACGTGAAGCTGAGCCAGGAGACGTTCCAGGTCGTGGTGGACAAGGCCATCGGGCTCGTCGGCAACGCCATCAACGACCTCGCTGCGCTCGGCGGCAGCGTCGGCACGGTCCAGCAGCGGATCACCACAGCAACCACCAAGCTCAAGACGCAGCAGGACATCCTGAACAATCAGATCGTCGGCATGGAGAAGGTCGACCCGACCGAAGCCTCGGTCCGGGTCAACACGCTGCAGACACAGATCCAGACGGCGCTGGCGCTCACTTCGCAGCTCCAGAAAATCAGCCTCATCAATTATCTCTGAATAGGGGCTCGTAACCTTTGTCCAGTTGTTCGGTCTCCTGCGAAGAGTGGTCCTGATGACGTTTGAAGCCTATGAAGCGGTCGTCGACGAAAGTGGCTATGAGGCGCGCAGCCGCGAGCGGCAGGCGCTCAGCCTCGGCATCGACCGGCTCGAGCGGATCCAGAAGGGGCGTTTCAGCCTCGAGGACCAGGTCGAGAGCCTGCTCTATGTGCGGCGGCTGTGGACGATCTTCATCGAGGATCTCGCGCACCCCGAGAACGGGCTGCCGGACAAGCTGCGCGCCGACATCATCTCGATCGGGCTGTGGGTGGTCAAGGAAGCCGACCGCCTCCGCGAGCAGCGGTCGAGCGACGTGGTGCAGCTCATCGAAATCAACCGCCTGATCCGAGACGCGCTTTAATGAAGATCTCCTTGCGCGCGGGCGAACGGATCTACATCAACGGCGCGGTGCTCCGCGTCGACCGCAAGGTCTCCGTCGAGCTCGTCAACGACGTGATGTTCCTGCTCGAAGGGCAGGTCATGCAGGCGTCCGACGCCACCACGGCGCTGCGACAGCTCTATTTCATTGTCCAACTCATGCTGATGAACCCGACCGACGTCGGCGACGCCGCCGCGCTCTACGCGCAGCATTACGCGGCCCTGTGTGCCGTTTGCGAGGGCCGCGAGATGCTCGACGGGCTCGGCGCGATCCACGAGCTGGTCGGGGCGACCCGCTATTTCGAGGCGCTCAAGCGGATTCGGGCGCTGTTTCCGGTGGAGCAGGCCATCCTGGCTGGCGCCGCCAATGTTTCCCCAGTCGAAGCTGCCTGACAGCGGAGAGACAAGATGAACGTCAACAGCGCGACCGACACGACCGGCAAGTCGTCCAGCTCAAACGCGACCAACTCGCCGACGTCGAGCAACAGCGTGGACTACAACTCGTTTCTCCAGCTCCTCATTGCCGAGATGAAGAATCAGGATCCGACGAATCCAATGGATACCTCGCAATATATGAGCCAGTTCGCCCAGCTCTCGACCGTCGAGCAGGCGATGCAGACGAATTCGAAGCTGGACGCGCTGCTGTCCTCGCAGTCCTTGTCGCAGGCCAACGGGTTGATCGGGAAGACGGTCAGCTTCACCGATTCGACCGGCGCCACCTTCAGCGGCAAGGTCGTCTCGGTCTCCATCAACAGCGACGGCTCCATCGCGACCCTTCAGGACGACACGAAGGTCGCGGTCGGACCGGGGCTCACGATCAGCCAGTCATGAACGAGCGGGACGCCCTCGATATCGTCCAGGCGGCGATCTGGACCATCATCGTCGCCTCCGGGCCGGCAGTCGGCGCAGCCATGCTGGTCGGCACCGTCATCGCGCTGATCCAGGCGCTGACCCAGATCCAGGAGGTGACGCTGACCTTCGTTCCGAAGATTATCGTCATTCTCCTGGTCGTTGCCGTCTCCGGCTCCTTCATCGGCGCGCATCTGTCGACCTTCACCGAGATGGTCTATTCCAGGATCGAACGCGGCTTCTGATCCGGACGGCCCCGGCACCATCCCCGCGTAAGCTTTGCGCGGCAGATTGCGAACCGGACCCCTCTGCCGGTGACCCATGGCCGATACGTTAGCTGCTAGCCTGCCCAATCCGCGCCGCCTCGGAACGGATGCCTTCTTCGCCGGCGGCATCGTGACCATGCTCACGATACTGTTCCTGCCGATTCCTCCGATCCTGATCGACCTCGGCCTCGCGTTCTCGATCGCGCTGTCGGCCCTGATCCTGATGGTCGCGCTGTGGATTCAGCGGCCGCTCGACTTCTCGGCCTTCCCGACCGTGCTGCTGATCGCGACGATCCTGCGCCTGGCGCTGAACATCGCGACGACGCGCCTCATCCTATCGCGGGGTGGGGAGGGCGAACAGGCGGCAGGCCATGTCGTTGCCGGCTTCTCGAAGTTCGTCATGGGCGGCGACTTCGTCATCGGCCTCATCATCTTCGCGATCCTGGTGACGGTGAATTTCGTCGTGATCACCAAGGGCGCGACGCGTATCGCCGAAGTCGGCGCCCGCTTCACCTTGGACGCCATTCCCGGCAAGCAGATGGCGATCGACGCGGACCTGTCCGCCGGCCTCATCGACGACAAGGAGGCCCAGCGCCGGCGCCGCGAGCTCGAAGAGGAGAGCGCGTTCTTCGGCGCCATGGACGGCGCCTCGAAATTCGTCCGCGGCGACGCCATTGCCGCCCTCATCATTACCGCGATCAACATCTTCGGCGGCATCGTCATCGGCGTCACCCATCACGGATTGACTCTGTCCCGCGCCGCCGACGTCTACACCAAGCTTTCCGTCGGCGACGGTCTGGTGTCGCAGATGCCGGCGCTGATCGTGTCGCTGTCGGCGGGCCTCCTGGTCTCCAAGGGCGGCACCAGGGGCTCGGCCGAGCAGGCGGTGCTGCGGCAGCTCGGCGGCTATCCGCGCGCGGTGTCGGCTGCCGCGCTGATGATGTTCGTGCTCGCTTTGATGCCGGGGCTGCCGATGGCGCCGTTCGTGCTGCTCGGGGGCGTCATGGCCTTCGTCGGTTACTCGCTGCCGAAGCGCCAAGCCGCGCGGGAGCGCAAGGAGGCGGCATCCAAGGCCGACGAGCGCGCCCAGGCCGAGGCCAAGGAATCCGTCAAGGAGCAGCTCAAGACCGCCGAGATCGAGCTGGCGCTCGGCGGCCACCTTTCGGTCCATCTGTTGGGCTCGCGCAACGAGCTTGCCCACCGCGTGGCCAAGATACGCAAGAAATTCGCCAAGCAGTACGGCTTCGTCATTCCCGAGATCAAGCTCACCGACAATCTGTCGATCGATCCCAAGAGCTACCAGATCCGGATTCACGACACGCGCGTTGCCCACGGCGAGCTCAGGCTCGGCGAGGTGCTGGTGCTGGTCGACAAGGACGGCAAGCCCGACGTGCCGGGCGACGAGGTGATCGAGCCTGCGTTCGGCATGAAGGCGCTATGGGTGACGGAAGCCTTCACCGACGAAGTCAAGCGGCAGGGCTGCAAGCCGGTCGACAATCTGTCGGTGCTGCTCACGCATTTGAGCGAAGTGATCAGGGCGAACCTCGCTCAGCTCCTGTCCTACAAGGACATGCGCGCCCTGCTCGACCGGCTCGATCCCGAATACAAGCGCCTGGTCGAGGATCTCTGTCCGTCGCAGATCTCCTATTCGGGCCTGCTGGCGATCCTGAAGATCCTGCTGGCCGAACGCGTGTCGATCCGCAATCTCCATCTGATCCTCGAGGCGATCGCCGAGATCGCGCCCCATGTGCGGCGTTCCGAGCAGGTGGCAGAGCACGTGCGCACGCGGCTCGCCCAGCAGATCTGCGGCGATCTCTCCGACAATGGCGTGCTCAACGTGGTCCGTCTCGGCAACCGCTGGGACCTCGCCTTCCACCAGAGCCTGAAGCGCGATGCCAAGGGTGACGTCGTCGAGTTCGACGCCGACCCGCGCCTGATCGAGCAGTTCGCGACCGAAGCCAGCGCCGCGATCCGGAAATTCACCGAGAGCGGCACCAGCGTGGTGCTGGCCGTGACGCCGGAAGCGCGGCCCTATGTCCGGATGATCCTAGAGCGGGTGTTCCCGACATTGCCGATCCTGTCGCATGTCGAAGTCGCACGCAGCGCCGAGATCAGGGCACTCGGAGCCATATCGTGATCTCCGGTCTCGCCGACAGCGTGCTGGTGACGTTCATCGTGTTCTGCCGCATCGGTGCCTGCCTGATGCTGGTGCCCGGCTATTCCAGCGTCAACGTGCCGCCCCAGGTGCGCCTGTTCGTCGCGCTGGTCACGACGTTTGCGCTGACGCCGATCCTGATCGCCGTCCTGAAGCCGCTCACGGACAACGCGGCGCCGCTGACGCTGGCGCTCCTGATCTGCTCCGAGCTCGTGGTCGGCAGCGTCATCGGGCTCGGCGGGCGCGTGTTCTTCCTCGCCCTCCAGACCATGGCGACCATGATGGCGGGCGCGATCGGCCTGAGCAACATCCCGGGCACGCCGGTCGCCGACACCGATCCGGCACCGGCCCTGGTGCCGCTGATCATGGCCGCCGTCACCACGCTGTTCTTCATGACCGACCAGCACTGGCAGGTACTGCGGGGGCTGATGAACTCCTACGACGTCTGGAAGCCCGGCAACAGGCTGGGCGGCGGCGTGGCGCTCGACCTGCTCGTCGGCCGCCTTTCGGAAGCGTTCGTGCTGACGCTGCGGATCTCGAGCCCCTTCATCGTCTATTCGGTCATCGTCAACCTGGCGGTCGGCCTGATCAACAAGCTGACGCCGGCCATTCCGGTCTATTTCATCTCGGTGCCCTTCGTGCTGTTCGGCGGCTTCCTGCTGCTCTATCTCACCAGCGACGAGCTGCTGACGCAGTTCATGCTGGGCGTGTCGTCGTGGCTGGCGGAGTGACCGGGTCATGACGTCGCGCGCGGACAAGCTCGGCCGGATGGTCTCGCTGGTGAAGCTCCAGCTTCGGCTCTCCGAGTGGCAGCTCGCGCAATTGCGGCAGCAGGAGCGCAGCATGCAGGACGAGCAGGAATGGCTGGTTGGAGCCTTGAACGATGGAAAGCCGCCGGCGGGATCGTCGAACGAATCGATCGCCCGGCGGCTCAACAGGACGAGCGTCGGCGCCCGCGCGGTGCAGGCGCAGGCCGCGCGGCAGCTCGACCAGGTTCGCCGCGAGACCCGCCGCGTGAAACAGCTCGAGGAGGTCGCCAAGGCCGCGCTCGCCGACAAGCTCCGCGATGCCGAGAAGCGCTCGCTCGAGGACATGACGGGAACGAGCCTTACCGTGCGCGCGTGGACGCCACTGCCAGCCAACCGGAACAAGACATGATCGTGACAGCGACGTCCGACCTCGTCCTCGATGTCCTCGAAGCCGCCGACCCCGTGACGCAGCGCGCCGCGACCGCGAAGCTCGATGCGCTGAAATCATCGGACGCCGATTTCGCCGCCACGATGGAGGCGGAGGTCGGCAAGGCCAAAGCGGCGACTGCGGACCAGGCCGCGGCGAAAGTCGCCGAAGCGCAGTCGGGTGCGGTGAACGGGGCACCGGTGCAGGTGATCAAGGCGCCGGCATCCGGCGAGGTCTATCGCAAGTTCGAGGCCTTCATCCTCCAGACTTTCGTCGAGACGATGTTGCCGAAGGAGTCGGAGGAGGTCTTTGGCAAGGGCACGGCTGGCGGCGTCTGGAAGTCGATGCTTGCAGAGCAGCTCGGCAACCAGCTGGCAAAGGGCAAGGGCGTCGGCATCGCCCGGCAGCTCGCCGCCGCGCATCCGGCCGGACCGGACGCTGCGGGGAAGGCCGGATCGTGATCGGCGAACGGGTGACAGAAGTTGAGAGGTGAATTTCCAATGCAGGCACAAGAGGGCGCGGTGGCCGTGGCGATGGACCAGGCGGTCGCGGACACCGAGATGATGACGACGGAAGCCGCAGCGAGCGATGCGCTGCTGCCCGTGCTGCTGCCGATCGGGGGTGGCGAGGCGATGGTCGACGCCGCGGATGCGGTGAGATCGGATGAGATGCGTGGCCTGCTGGCCGCAATCCGCCGGCTCGCGAGTATCGTCGAGGAGGAGACGACCGCACTCGCGACGGGCCAGAAGATCGATTTCGACGACTTCAGCGCGCGGAAGAGCCGGAGCATGCTCGAGTTCGTCCGCCTGATGCGGGCGCGGATGCACCTCGGCGGCGAGGTCGAGATCACCGAGGAGATTCAGCGGCTGCGCGAGAAGCTCGAACGGAATCGTTCCATTCTGGAAATGCACTACGACGCGGTCCGCGAGGTCGCGAGCATCATCGTCAAGGCGGTCAAGGACGCCGAGTCGGACGGCACCTATACCGGTCGCACAGCGCAGGACGGAAAATGATCAGACTGGTGCTGGCCGGGCTCTGGGTATGCATCCTCACGGCGGGAACGAGCTATGCCGTCGCCTATTGGAAGGAGAAGGGCAGCCTGCTGCCGGCGAAGGACGAATATCTCGAAGGACTGCAATATCACAAGACGCGGGCGCTGAGCGTGCCGATGGTCGAGAACGGCAATGTGCAGGGCTACATCGTCGCGCGCTTCGTCTACACCATGGAGGGGCGGACCGTGCACCAGCTGAACGTTCCACCGGAGCCGTTCGTCGTCGACGAGGCCTTCCGCAGGATCTATGCCGACGATCGTCTCGACTTCAGGAAGCTCGCCCGCTACGACCTCTCCGTCCTGACCACGGCCATCAAGCAACGCGTCAACGAACGGATGCAGGGTGACATCGTCCAGGACGTCCTGGTCGAGGACTTCAACTACGTCTCCAAGGAAGAGTTCCAGCAGAAGCCGTAGGGCATGTTGTTCGGAATAGCGCGGCGCTTGCGCCGCCACGGCAAGCCCGCGTGCTGCCGTCTCTGCCGCTGAAAGCGCAACGGCCTCTGCTGATCGCAGAGGCCGCTGCCGGTTTGGTGGCGATGTCCTGCCGCGTCAGTTGCCGGCCGGGTATGCGGCCGGGGCGGCCTGCGCCCGGTTCAGGAGGATGCCGACGTCGTCGAGTTCCTGCACCGGCTCGTCGAGGGTTTCGCCCGCCGGGATGTTGAGGCGGTATCCGACGTAACGCCGGGCCACGATCGCGTCGAAGCCGAGGCGGTCGCGGAGCTTCTTGCGCAGCTTGCTGACGTGGCTCTCGATCACGCTCTCGTCGAAGGTGGACTCGAAGATGCCGTAGACCGCGTTGAAGATCTGCGTCTTGGTGATCCACTTGCCGTGGTTGGCCACCATATATTCGAGAATGCGCAGTTCGCGGCGGGGCAGGGTGAGGGCGTGGCCCGCGATTTCGGGGTCACGGCCGTTGAAGAAGACCTGGATCCTGCTCTCGCAGGGCCTCGGCAACTCGCCCACCCGGCGGCGCGCGATCGCGGCCGTTCGGGCGAGGATCTCGCGCAGGTGTATAGGCACGTGCACGACGTCGTCCACGCCCGATTCGAACAGCTCCAGCGTGTTCTTGAGCATCTTCTGGCCGCTCATGGCGATGATGGGAGCCGATGAGCGCTTGCGCATCGCCCGCGGCAGGCTTCCGCGGGCATCGCAATCCCCGAGGAGAAAGGCGTCCACCGCCGCGAGATCGGATTCGCTCGCAGATTGCAACCAGTCCCAGAATTCTCCGGAGGAGAAGCCGATCGACGATACGCCTTCGCGAACGAGCCCTCCGACGTAGCTGTTCGCGACGCTCTCGCGATCATCAACGATAATATACATCAGTCTTTCGCCCCTGTTTCGCACTTGTTGCGGCCGGTTGGGTTGTTGTGATGCCCGGCTCGGCAACGATGCTGTTTGACGACATTCCATCCCGCGAACCGTTGTTATGGTTTCGATATTCGCGGGCAGCCCTACGCGTTCAGTGCCTGCGTCTCGCGGGCCTGTTACTTCAACTCGATACTGAAACGCTTACTGCGTGAGGCTCGGCGGGTGTCTTACGGATCACCTCGCGGAGCAGATTGAGAAACGACCTAGAACAGTTGCGCCAAGTTGCTCATCGCGTCCGAACACTGCTGAACTGTGTCGATCTCCTCGCCAACTGGCGAGAATCACTTGAGTAGGACCGTAACAATTGCCGATTCCCGATCAAGCGTGCGTAAGAAAGCGATTGCTACGTGTGCTTGATGCTGTTGATTCGTTTCGGGTTGTTTCTTGATGTATCCAATCGTATCAGTTGATTTGAATCCTAAACTAGTTTTGCACCGTCGTGGTTGTATGGTTCCGCATCCCCGTACAATTACAGCCGTTTTGGGTGGTGCTCCGGGTCATGCAAATTGCGGGTTTTCAACCCCGGATTGACACTGGAACCGGCTTTTCCGCGTGCGACAATTCGACTCACGTCTGCGCCGCGACTCCAGCTTGGTGAAATCTTGGCGAGTGTGTGTCTTTCGAGTCGCACTCTCGCCACGTGTATGCCGCGATCGACTCAAGCGACGCCTCATCGCGCGTGATGAAAAGCTTTCGACACGCACGTTTCAGGCAAGCTTCGGCAAATAGCGTCACCGCTCGACAGACCGAACCGAACGGAGCATTTGCATATGTTGTCCGATGGACAAGCTCGTCCCAACGCGACCGTGGATGTTTCCGCGGCGGCGAAGCCGGCGCCGGAGGCGAGCGATACAATGGACAACGCGGCGCGAACGCCCAAGCCTGCCGCGAGCGCAAAGCGTGTATCGGCCGCGGCGAGCGACGAAGCTCTCGCAAAGGAGGCACTCGAGGGCTTGAAGCGCATTCGTGCCAAGGCACGCCTCGACAAGATGGCAATCCCGAAACCCGCGCCGGCCGTGATCAAGCCGGCCGTGATCGTGGCGAAGCCGCCGCCGCCTCGTCCGACATGGGTCGTGCCGCTCGCAACGCTGGCGGTCGCTGCCATGTTGGTGGTCTGCGCCTGCACCGGCGTGATCGCCTATCTCACCACCCAGCCGGCGCCGAACAACGTTGCGGCCAATGCGGAGATCAGGAATTTGCGCGAAACCGTCGCGCAGCTGCGCAAGCAGGTATCGGGCGTGTCTGAAAATCTCGACGGCTTGCGCACGGCGGTCGATCAATCCAGCAAGGTCACGAACGATCGCTTCGGCAGGTTTGCGGAGAATCTGGACCGGATCGAGCGGGTGAGCTCGTCCTCGACGGCAAAGCTCGACAGGCTCGCTCAGGTGCAGGCCCAGACTCCTGCGCCGGCGACGGTGCAAACGCAGCCGGTGTCGCCGCAAGGGCCGATGATGGCCGCAGTCGCCGCGCCCGAATTCACCGGATCGGTGCCTGCACCCGAGCGGGCGTCGGCGCCGCGCAAGGCAATCAAGGGCTGGTCGGTCCGTCAGGCCTATGAGGGGATCGCGATCCTGCAAGGCCCGAACGGCGTCATCGAAGCCGTGCTGGGACAGCAGGTGCCCGGTCTTGGCCGCATCGAAGAGATCAAGAACGAGAACGGGCGCCTGGTGGTGGAAGCCAGCGGCGGCGCCATCTATTCGTCGCGCAAGGCGACGCCCTGATCGAGCGGCCTACTATTGGCGGTGATGCTCGAAGCTGGTGCACAGCAGATCGACCTCCGCCTCGGCAATCGGCGCGCGAAACAGGCGGCAGCTGAACTCGGCCGCCGTCTTGCTGTCGGTACCGGCGCGATCCTCCCGCAGGAAGATGCACCGCTTGCAGACGTCGGTGTGGTGCCGCTGCTCGGCGGCATCGGATTGATCAAGCACGTGCCGGAACGTGTCGCGGAAGCGGATCTTGACCGCGTCGTCGAGAACGGCAATCGCTTCGACGAGGACGTTGACGGGGTCGCGCACCAGGAACTTCTTGCCCTGCTGGGTTACGCTCAACGTCACCGACCGCTTGTCGGTGGCCGAGCGCTTCCGCTCGAGATAGCCGAGCCGCTCGAGCTCGCCGATGATGAACGAGGCGGTGCCTCGCGTGGTGCCGACGTAGCTCGCCAGCGCCGAGGGGGTTCGCGAAAACCGGTTGGCGCGGGAGAGGAAGCGTAGCGCCATCCATTCGCGGTCGCGCAAACCATGCTTGGTGCCTTCGAACCACAGGATGCGTGCGGCTTGCTCCAACAGTTCTATCGATTCGCGCGCCAAATTCATTTCAGTTCCAGGTCGGATAAACTTTATTCAATTGAGCCTTGGGTAGCGCAATCGGGGCGGACGGGAATGAACCCGCTTGCGCTTCGTCCTCCGTTGCCGGCGAGCGTCGCGCGTCGCGGGAAGAAGCCTCTGCGTTTCCGAAGATGGAACTTCCGGCCGTGGAACTAGGGTGTCACAAAGAAAGACCGGGTAAATCGCGCGGCCCAGATCCTCCGAAAATTTCAATCAAATGACGGCGGTTTGCACGTGAATTGGTGATGACGCACGGTGCACGAACAACATGATGTGTCACCATCGTCACCGGGATTGCAATTTGTTGCTGCAGAGCCTGTCGGGTGCGCGAATAGGAGCATTCTCTGCAACGCCAGGAGGCCTGGCGGCAGGGAAAGAACCGCTTCTTTCGGTTAATGGATGTTGCGATGCAGTGCAGCTAGACGGTTAAGTCCGGCACAAGATCGGGCTCCGGCGGCCGGCGGACCGGTGCTCGCCAACGAAGGGGTGAGGCGGTGAGCCGTGTCCTCGCAGGCTGGTGAGTTGCCTTTGTCCCGCAATTATTGGCGAATGCGGCGCCCGAGGGGCATCAGCATGGGAATCAGGAATGGGAAGATCGATGAGCTTTGAAAACACCATAACATCCGACGTCATTGGACTGACGAAAGTCGCCCCGCTCTCGCGCCGCGGATTCATGAGCGCCACCGCAGCCGTCGCCGCTGGCTACACGCTCGCGGCCGGTCCGGTCCGGGCCGACATCGTCACGACGGATACCAGCGGCCTCCAGGCCGGTGATGCCAAGATCAAGGTCGGCTCCGAGGAAATGCCCGCCTATTTCGCCCGCCCGGCCGGCAATACCAAGGCGCCGGTGATCATCGTGGCGATGGAGATCTTCGGCCTGCACGAATACATCAGGGACGTGACGCGACGCCTCGCCAAGCTCGGCGCATTCGCGGTCGCGCCCGACTATTATTTCCGCAAGGGCGTCGACCTGACCAAGGTCGCGGACGTCAAGGAGCTGCTGCCGGTGGTGAATGCGAAGCCGGACGCGGAGCTGTTGTCGGATCTGGATGCTGTGGTCGCCTGGGCAGGATCGCAAGGCGGTGACGCAACGCGGCTCGGCACCATCGGCTTCTGCCGGGGCGGCCGCACGGTCTGGGAATATGCCGCCCACAGCGGTGCGCTCAAGGCGGGCGTTGCCTTCTATGGGACCCTGGTCGATCCCGCCAACCCGTTGTGGCCGAAGAGCCCGCTGCAGCTCGCGCCCGAGATGAAGGCGCCGGTGCTCGGCCTCTACGGCGGCGCCGATACCGGCATTCCCGTCGCCCAGGTCGAGCAGATGAAGGCAGCGCTCGAGCAGAGCAAAAAGCCGGCCGACTTCAAGATCTACCCCGAAGCGCCGCACGGCTTCCATGCCGATTATCGCGGCAGCTATCGCAAGGACGCCGCGGAGGATGCCTGGAAGCAGGCACAGGCCTGGTTCAAGAAATACGGCGTGTTGAGCTGACGCTCAATCTAGAGGGCGGTCAGAGCGGCCGCCCTTTCTCTTTCCGGGCGTGACGATCTCACTTCGTCATCGCGCCGTAGACGATGTCTTGGACCTGCTCGCGATAATATTTCCGGAGCTCACCCGGCGCCGCCGTGCCCACCACGACGACGAGACGTTCCTTGGGATCGCAGAAGAACTGCGTCCCGTAAGCTCCGTTCCAGGTGAACTCGCCGGGATTGCCGGGGACCGACGATAATCCTTCGGCCGTCCGGACCGCGACCGAAAGGCCGAAGCCGAAGCCACCGCGATGCGGCTCGACGTTGGCGACGTTGTTCTTGATCTCGGGGCCGAGATGGTTCGCCGTCATGTGACGGACGGTCTTCGGACCGAGGATGCGCTGTCCGTCGAGCTCGCCGCCGTTGAGCAGCATCTGTCCGAAGCGGATGTAGTCGCCGACCGTCGCGAACGAGCAGGCGCCGCCGCAGTCGAACTTGGTCGGGATGTCCAGGAGCTTGATGGCCTGCGGCTTGCCTGTCAGCGGATCGTTCGCGAAGGGGCGGGCGAGGCGCGGGCGCTGCGCGTCGGTCGGATGGAAGGTCGCATCCTTCATGCCGAGCGGCTGCCAGACATTGGCCGCGAGATAGTCGCTGAGCTTCTGCTCGCTGACCTTCTCGACCACCGCGCCGAGCACATCGATCGAAAAGCCGTATTCGAACTCGGTCGAGGGCTGGTGCGCCAGTGGCAGCTTGGTGAGGCGATCGATGAAGGCCTGGGTGTCGCCTTCGATCGCCGGCGCTGTGCCATCGGGATATTGCCGCGCCACCGGGCTCGATGAGTCCGGACGGCCGCCATACATCAACCCCGACGTATGCCGGTAGAGATCGTGGATGAAGATCGGCGAGGCCTGCGGCTCGAGCTTGAGCGAACCGTCGGCCTGGGGAACGGCGACCTTCATGTCGGCGAAGCCCGGGTAGTAGTCGGACAGCTTGGCCTGGAGTGGCAGCCGTCCCTGCTCCATCAGCGTCAGGCCGGCGACCGCTGCCATCGGCTTGGTCATCGAGGCCAGCGCGAAGATCGCATCGACCGGCATCGGCGTGCCCTTGGCCGGGTCGAGCTGGCCATAGGCCTTGTAGTGGACGAGCTTGCCGTCGCGGGCGATGGCGACCACTGCGCCGGGCACGCGCTTGGCCGCGATCTCGCGTGCGAAGAAATCATCGAGGCGTGCAAGGCCCTGTTTCGAAAATCCGACATCGTCGGGATTGGCTTCGGGCAGCGGCGCGGCGCGCGCGGTGTTGAGCGTGACGACGGCAATCGTCGCCGCGATCATGGCGATCGTCTTGTTCATTGCATCCTCCCAAGGGGCGAGCTCGTTGTGCGGTGGCTCGCTCGATGGCTAGATCATGACCGCACGGGGACGAAGTCAAGCGTGGGCAAGGCATGTCTGGCAGGCGTCGCGGTGCAGGAACCCTAACGTCCTTCGCCCGCGCGCCAGAGAGCGTCGAGGCCGTGCCGATAGGTGGGATGGACAAGCGTGACACCGAGCTCGCGCTTCAATTTCGCGTTGGAGACGCGGGCGCTGCTGGCATAGAAGCTGCGGGCCATTGCCGACATCTCGGCGGTGGCGAACGCTTCTTCCGGCGGCGGCGCCACGCCCATCAGCTGCGCGGCATAGGTGATCACGTCCTGAGGCGGCGCGGGCTCGTCGTCGCAGATGTTCCAGGTGCCGCCGCGCCCGTGCCGGATGGCGGCCATAATCGCGCTCGCGATGTCGTCGACGTGGATGCGGTTGAAGACCTGTCCCGGCTTGATGATGCGCCTCGCCGTTCCCGCGCGCAGCGTCGCCAGCGCGTTGCGGCCGGGACCGTAGATGCCGGCAAGCCGCAGGATCGCCGCATCGGCGCCCGTCGCGTCCGTCCAGGCCTGCTCTGCCGCGATCCGCATCCGTGTGCGGTCGAGGACGGCCTGCGGCGGCGTGCTCTCGTCGACCCAGCTGCCCGCGTGATCGCCATACACGCCGATAGTGGAGAGATAGACGACCTTGCAGCGGTTTCCCTTGAGCACGCCGCCGAACGCCGCGATCGCGGGATCGCCGGTGCTGCCGGGCGGGATCGACACCAGGAGGACGTCGGAATCGCGAACCCGCTCAACCATCTCGGGCGACGGATCGCTACCGGAAAACGGATGCACCTCGATGCCGGCGAGATCGTTCCGCTGCGCGGGATCGCGCACGGTGCCGGCGACATGCGAGAAGCTGTCGCCGTGCTTGCGGACGAAGTGCCGGGCACTATAGCCGAGGCCGAGAATGAAGAGCCGCATGCGCTTCCTGTGCAGGTCGAAAGTTCCCGTTCGCGCCGTCAGGCGCAGTTCGCTCATAAGAGATTTTTGGGTCCGACAAAAGATATTGCGATTTGTCTCGTCCCCCGCCGCGGTCGATGCTCGCTTCTCGCAGCATCGGAAGGGAGGCATCGATCATGCAGGCCGAAGCGTTGGTTCAGTCGCCAGCAGGCGCCGCCGAATTGATCCGCCGCGCGGCCGCGCTGATCTTCGACGTTGACGGCACCTTGGCCGAAACCGAGGAGCTGCATCGGCAGGCGTTCAACCTTGCCTTCGCCCGCCACGGTCTCGACTGGCAATGGGACCGCGCCGTCTACAAGGACCTGCTGCGGGTGACGGGCGGCAAGGAACGCATGCGCGCCTACCACAAAGGGCTCGAGACCGCTTCGCCATTATCGGACAGGCACATCGCAGAGCTTCACCGCATCAAGACCGCGCATTACGCCGAATTGGTCGAGACTGGCCGCTGTCCCTTACGGCCGGGCGTGACGGATCTGCTCACGACCGCGAAGGCGCGCGGCCAGCGGCTTGCGATCGCGACCACCACCTCGCACGGCAATATCGATGCGCTGCTGTCGCAGGCGCTGGGCCAACGCTGGGCCGCGGATTTCGACGCGATCGTCGCCGGCGATGACGTCAGGCACAAGAAGCCGGCGCCGGACGTCTATTGCGAGATCCTGGCGCGGCTGAAGCTCGAGGCATCCGATTGCGTTGCGATCGAGGATTCCGCCAACGGCCTGATTGCGGCCTCGCGCGCCGGCATCCCGGTTCTGATCACCCGCAGCATGTTCTTCGGGGACGATGACTTCACCGGGGCACATGGCGTGCTCGACGATCTGTCGGAACTTTCGGACCGTCCAACAAAAAACTGAAAAACAACCCCATGCACAGTAGATCACGCTCGCGTGATCGCCGTGCTCAGTGGACGCGGTGACTGGCTCTATCGTCCTCAGCCTGCTCGACAATCTGCGCGATCGGGCTGGACTGATGGTGCACCAGGCGCCAGTCGTTGCCGACGCGACGAAAATGGTTCGCAGCGGCCAACGCAGTGCCATCCACGATCTCGATGCAGAGCACGCGGGCGCTGTCGCCGTCGATGATGGCCTGCGGCTCGGCGCAGACGATCTGCGGCCGCTGCGGGTTTTGCAGGATGTCGCGCCAGCTTCCGATCACGGTGGCGCGTCCGATGATCGCCGGCCAGCCGGGATGGATGCAGGAGATGCCGTCGTCGTCCGCCCACATCCGTTCCATGCCGGCGAAATCGCCCGTTGAAAAAGCGGCGTAGAAGGCCGCGTTGGCGGCGATGACCTTGGTGTCGTTTCCCATCGCTCTCGGGTGGGGCAACGACGGGCAAAAATCAAGCGCGACTTCCGTCGATTTTGGCCGCAGTGCAGCATTCAAGATGCTGCCGGCGTCGTGGTCACGCCGAAACGTGCGTCGCCACGGCCCGCCGCGCGCCGTCGGCATAGAGGCGGCCGAGCGCCACGGTGACGGCCTCGCGCAGGCGCGGCTCGGCGCCGAGCGGCCCGAACACCTTCGCCACCCCCAGCAGTGCGGGGGCGAGGCGCTCGGCAATGGGCCCCGCCTCGCGCGCCAGCGCGGCGAACTCCCCGGCGAGCGGATCGCGCACGTCGATGGCGCGGCCCTGCTCATCGACGCCGCTGACATAGCGCATCCAGCCGGCGACCGCGAGCGCATGCGTTGCGATCGGCAGGCCCCTGCCAAGGCGATCCTGCATCGCGCCGAGCAACCGCTGCGGCAGCTTTTGCGAGCCATCCATGGCGATCTGCCAGGTGCGGTGATGCAGCGCCGGATTGGCGAAACGCTTGAGCAGCGAGGCGTGATAGGCGGAGAGATCCGTGCCTGCGGGCATCGTCAGCGTCACCGCGGCCTCTTCCATCACCTGTGCGGCGAGGCGCGCGAAGTGGGGATCCTGCATGGTGTCGGCAATGGTCTCGTAGCCGGAGAGATAGCCGAGATAGGCCAGCGCGGAATGGCTGGCGTTGAGCAGCCGCAGCTTCATCAGCTCGAACGGCTTGACGTCGCCGACGAGCTCGACCCCCGCTGCGGCAAGGTCCGGCCGGCCCGCGGTGAAGCGGTCCTCGACCACCCATTGCGTGAACGGTTCGGTCATGACAGGCCAGGCGTCGCGCATGCCCAGCACTGACGCGACCGCATCGCGGTCGTCATCCGTCGTCTCCGGCACGATGCGGTCGACCATGGTCGAGGGGAAAGCGACCGTCTCGGCGATCCACTTGCCGAGTTCCCTAGAGCGCAGCGCGGCGAATTGCGTCACGATCCGCTGCACGGTATCGCCGTTGGCGGCGAGGTTGTCGCAGCACAGCACGGTGAAGGGCGAAAGACCCTGCGCCCGCCGCCGTGCCAGCGCGGCGACGATGAAGCCCGGCGCCGAGCGCGGCGCTTCGAAATTGTTCAGATCATGCACGATGTCGGGATGCCGCTCGTCGAGATCGCCGGTCTGCGGCGTGTGGCAATAGCCCTTCTCGGTGACGGTGAGCGAAACGATGCGGGTGGTGGGATCGGCCATCCGTTCGACCAGGGCTGCCGGCTTCTCGCGCGCGACGATACTGTCGAGCAGTGCGCCGATGGCCCGGTGCTCGGTACCTTCGGCGGCACGTACGGCAATTGTGTAGAGATGGTCCTGCGGGGCGAGGGCGTCGCGCGTATCCGGGCTGCGCAGGCTGGCGCCGACGATGCCCCAGGACGTCGCTCCCGCAGCAAGGCAATCGTCGATGACAACCGCTTGGTGCGCGCGATGAAATGCCCCCAGGCCGAGATGCACGATGCCGGGCGTGACGCGCGATCGGTCATAGGCCGGACGGCGGATGGCAGGTGCCAGCCGGTCGAGATTGGCGCGACCAAGGCGCATCGAGCTCTGGCGCATGGACGTCTCCCCCTTTGCTTTGCCGCTGCTTGACACGGCCTCCGTATCAGGTCAATGCTCTGGTCAATTGGTAAGACCAATTTTCCAAAATTGGCGGGCCGCGGGTCTGGACGACCTCGCGGGGACCCTTTCGGGAGGACCAGCGTGCCGCTGGAAGCTGTGGAGGCGAGACGGCTCTATCGCCAGGTCGCCGATCAATTGCGAAGCCTGATCGACAGCGGCGAGTACGCGGTCGGCAGCCGCTTGCCGACCGAACGCGAGCTCGCCGAGCAGCTCAAGGTGTCGAGGCCCACGGTGCGCGAAGCCTTGATCGCGCTCGAGGTCGAGGGCCGCGTCCGCATCCGCGTCGGGTCCGGCATCTACGTGATCGAGCCTGCGGCCGTTGCGGCGCCTGCACCCGCTGCCGTCATCGAGGGGCCGTTCGAGCTGTTGCGCGCCCGCGAATTCCTCGAAAGCGCCATCGCCGAGCAGGCCGCGCGCGTCGCGACCAAAGACGATCTCGCCCGCATCGACGCCTCGCTTGTCGCGATGGAGAATGTCGAGCATCCCGGCGAAGCCTCGATGGTGCACGACCGCGCGTTCCACGTCGCGATCGCTGGAAGCCTCGGCAATGCCGTGCTGGTGCGCGTGGTCGGCGAGCTGTTCGACCAGCGTCTCAATCCCTATTTCGCGCAGCTCGCGCATTATTTCGAGAGCCCGGGCACGTGGCGCACCGCGCTCGACGAGCATCGCGCCGTGCGCGACGCGATCGCGGCGCATGATCCCGATGCCGCGCGTGAAGCCATGCGCGTTCACCTGGCGCGATCCCAGGAGCGCTTTGCACAGAACTTTGGTGCGGAGGGCGCAGCAGGGGCGTCTGCGGAGCGGAGCCGGACCGCGCGATCCCTGGCGAAGCCGACGCAACCGAAGAAGCAGGCCAAAGAACGCGTCAAGAGCGGCAGCTCGCGGCGGCGGTGAGATTGGGCGGCTCGCATCCATGCCGGGGCGGGCCAACAAGAAGCAGACTTGAACGATGGAGGAAAAGTCGATGTTGAAGAAGATGACGATTACAGCAGTGATTTCCGCCGCCACGCTGTTGGCGGCGACCAGCGCGAGCATGGCGCAGACCAAGCTCAAATGGGCCCATGTCTACGAGACCTCGGAGCCGTTCCACACGGCCTCGGTCTGGGCCGCGCAGGAGATCGCCAAGCGCACCAACGGGCGCTACCAGATCGAGGTCTATCCGGCCTCGCAGCTCGGCAAGGAAGCCGACATCAACCAGGGCCTGTCGCTCGGCTCGGTCGACATCATCATTTCCGGCTCGAGCTTCGCCGCCAAGAGCTTCGCGCCGATCGGCGTGACCTATTATCCCTACACCTTCCGCGACGCCGATCATCTGCTCGCCTACACCAAGAGCGACATCTTCAAGGAGCTCGCCAAGGGCTATGAGGACAAGAGCGGCCACCACATCGTCGCGGTGACCTATTACGGCGTGCGCCAGACCTCGTCGAACAAGCCGATCAAGACCTGCGCCGACATGAAGGGCCTGAAGATGCGCGTGCCCGACGTTCCGGCCTATCTCGCCATGCCGCGCGCCTGCGGCGCCAACACCGCGCCGATCGCGTTCGCCGAAGTCTATCTCGCGCTCCAGAACGGCACCGTCGAGGCGCAGGAGAATCCGCTGACCACGATCGAGGCCAAGAAGTTCTACGAGGTGCAGAAGCACATCGTGCTGACCGGCCACATCGTCGATCACCTCAATACCGTGATCGCCGGCGCGCTGTGGAAGAAGCTCTCCGACGAGGACAAGAAGATCTTCACCGACGTCGCCCAGGAGGCGGCGGCCAAGGCCACGGGAGAGATCAAGCAGAACGAGGCCAAGCTGGTCGCCTTCTTCAAGGACAAGGGCCTGACCGTGACCGACGTCGACAAGAACGAGTTCCGCGACACCGTGCTGAAGAACGTCGCATTCGAGACGTTCGGCTATCGCAAGGCGGATTGGGAGAAGATCCAGGCGGTGAAATGAGCAAGACCCTCATGGTGAGGAGCGCGAAGCGCGTCTCGAACCATGAAGGCCCGATGTCGCCCGGGGCCATCCTTCGAGACGCTTGCTTCGCAAGCTCCTCAGGATGAGGAGCGGAGTTCGCAGAACAAGTGTGTCATTCCGGGTCCGGCGCTGACGCGTCGCCCCGGAACGACGTGAGAGAGGTTTGAGAGGTAACATGTCCACCGCCGAAATCCACCGGCAGATCACCGCGGACGAGATCGCCCACACTTTCGAGGAGGAGGCGACGCCGAAGGTCGATCTCGGCGTCTACGCCTTCGAGGACTGGGTCGCGCTGGCGATCTTCTGGGTGATGGCGCTTGCCGTCTTTCTCCAGTTCTTCACCCGCTACGTCCTCAACGACAGCTATGCCTGGACCGAGGAGATCGCGACCTATTGCCTGATCGGCGTGGTCTTCATCGGCTCGTCAATGTGCGTACGGCTGTCGCGACACATTCAGGTCGACCTCGTCTATCGCTACATGCCGCATGCCGCAGGGCGTGTGCTGTCGACGGCGATCGACCTGATCCGCATCGCCTTCTTCGGCTACGCCATCAAGCTGGTCTGGGTCTACATCCGCATCATCGGCGACGAGCAGATGACCACGATCAATCTTCCCAAGGACTACGTCTATTACGCCGTGCTGCTCGGCTTCGTGCTGATGTTCGCACGCTCCGTGCAGGTGGCACTCCAGAACTGGCGGCAGGGCTACTCGGTCCTCGAACGTCCCGGTGCCTACGACGGATCGGAAGGATAAGACCATGTTGCTATTGCTCGGAGGCTTTCTCCTTCTGATGCTGCTCGGCGTCCCCGTGGCGATCGCCATGGCCGCGTCGTCGCTGCTCTACATCCTGGTCAGTGGCGTGACGCCCGACGTCACGCTGGCGCAGCGCATGATCGCCGGCGTCGAGAGTTTTCCGCTGCTCGCCGTGCCCTTCTTCATCCTGGCCGGCAATCTCATGAACATCGCGGGCGTGACGGGGCGCATCTACAAATTCGCCGTCGCGCTGGTCGGGTGGATGCGCGGCGGCCTCGGCCACGTCAACATCATCGGCTCGGTGATCTTCTCCGGCATGTCCGGCACCGCGATCGCGGATGCTGCCGGCCTCGGGACCATCGAGATCAAGGCAATGAAGGACCACGGCTACTCCACCGAATTCTCGGTCGGCGTCACCGCGGCCTCGGCCACGCTCGGGCCGATCATCCCGCCGTCGCTGCCCTTCGTGATCTACGGCATGATGGCGAACGTCTCGATCGGTGCGCTGTTCCTGGGCGGCGTCATTCCCGGCATCGTCATGACGCTGATGATGATGGCGACCGTCACCTATTTCGCGCACAAGAACAAATGGGGCAGCGATACCCCGTTCTCCTGGCCGCAGCTCGGCTCGGCCGGTCTCGAGATCGCCATCGTGCTCGCTTTCCCGCTCGCGATCTGGCTGATGGTTGTTGCGGGCATGTCGGTGAACATGGCGGTCGTCATCGGTCTCGGCACGCTGCTCCTGATCGACTGGTATTTCGACTTCTCCGCGGTGATGGCGCTGATGGCGCCGGTGATCCTGATCGGCGGCATGACGCTCGGCTGGTTCACGCCGACAGAAGCGGCGGTCGCAGCCGTGATCTGGTCGCTGTTCCTCGGCCTCATCCGTTACCGCACCATGACGCTGAAGACCGTGGCCAAGGCGACCTTCGACACCATCGAGACCACGGCCTCGGTGCTGTTCATCGTCACAGCGGCCTCGATCTTCGCCTGGCTGCTGACGGTGTCGCAGGCGGCCCAGATGCTGTCGGACGGGATGCTCAGCATCACCCACAACAAATGGGTGTTCCTGGCGCTCGCCAACGTGCTGATCCTGTTCGTCGGCTGCTTCATCGACACCACGGCGGCGATCACCATCCTGGTGCCGATCCTGCTGCCGATCGTGCTCAAGCTCGGCATCGACCCGATCCATTTCGGCTTGATCATGACGCTGAACCTGATGATCGGCCTGTTGCATCCGCCGCTCGGCATGGTGCTGTTCGTGCTCGCCCGCGTCGCAAAACTCTCGGTCGAGCGCACGACGGTGGCGATCCTGCCCTGGCTGGTGCCGCTGCTGCTCGCGCTGATCGCGATCACCTACATTCCCGACCTGACCCTCTGGCTGCCAAAATACATGGGACTCTCCAAATGACCTCGACTGCTCTCGCCGCGACCCTGTTCGGCCCCGAAGATCTGCGCATGATCGAGCATCCGCTCGACAAGCTTAGCCAGGGCATGGTCCGCATCCGCTTCGGTGCCGGCGGCATCTGCGGCTCGGACATGCACTATTTCCGCCATGCCCGCACCGGCGACTTCGTGGTGAAGTCGCCGCTGGTGCTGGGGCACGAGATCTCGGGCGAGGTCGTGGAGATCTCCGGTGTCGCCGCCAATCTGAAGGTCGGCGATCGCGTTGCCGTCAATCCGTCGCGCTGGTGCGGCCATTGCGTCGCCTGCCGCGAGGGCCGGCCGAACCTGTGCGAGAACATCTATTTCATGGGCTCGGCCTCGAAGACGCCGCACATGCAGGGCGGCTTCGCCAACTACTTCGACGCGATCCCCGCGCAGTGCGTGAAGATTCCCGATCACGTCTCCTACCAGGCCGCGGCGCTGGCCGAGCCGCTCGCGGTCTGCCTGCACGCGGTCGCGCGCGCCGGCAAGATCGAGGGCAAGCGCGGCATCATCTTCGGCGCCGGCCCGATCGGGCTTCTGACCATGCTCGCGGCACACCGTGCCGGCATGGCTGACATCACGGTCGCCGACATCGCGCCGGCGCCGCTGGCCTTTGCGACCAGGCTCGGCGCCTCCCACGTCGAGAACGTCTCCGCCGGGGAGGAGGGCCTGAAGGCACAGGCGGCTTCGCGTCCCTATGACGTCGCCTTCGAGGTCTCGGGCACGGCGGCAGGCCTTGCGAGCGCGATTCAGATCGTCAGGCGCGGCGGCGTCGTGGTGCAGATCGGCAATCTGCCCGGCGGCCAGATCCCGACGCCGTCGAACGCCGTGATGGCCAAGGAGATCGACCTGCGCGGTTCGTTCCGCTTCGGCTTCGAGTTCATGAATGCGGTGGAACTGATCGGCAACGGCAGCGTCGATGTGCTGTCGCTGGTCACCGCCGAGCGGCCGCTCTCGACCGCGCCCGACGCGCTGCGGCTGGCGCTGGACCGCTCGCAGAGCGTCAAGGTCGTGCTGACCGCGAACTGATCGGAGACTATTCATGATGCTCGAGGGATGGCGCTGGTACGGACCGGATGATCCGGTCTCGCTCGATGACGTCAGGCAGGCCGGCGCGAGCGATATCGTCTCGGCGCTGCATCAGGTGCCGATCGGGGAGGCCTGGACGCGCAAGGCGGTCGAGGAGCGCAAGAATTTCATTGAGAACGGCCAGCCCGGCCGTTCTCAATTGACTTGGTCGGTGGTGGAATCGATTCCGATCCCCGACGACGTCAAGCGCCTTGGCGGAAAAGCGACGGAGTCGATCGAAGCCTGGATCGCGAGCCTGGAGGCGGTGGCGGCCAGCGGCATCAAGATCATCTGCTACAACTTCATGCCCGTGGTGGACTGGTGCCGCACCGATCTGGAATGGGAGCTGCCGAACGGCGCCCGCGCCATGCGCTTCGACCAGGACCGCTTTGCCGCGTTCGAGCTGCACATCCTGAAGCGCCCGGCCGCCGTACAGGAATATTCGCCGGAACAACAGGCGCGCGCAAAGAAGCTGTTCGAGCAGATGAGCCAGGCCGACATCGACTATCTCGTCATGGTTATCGCCAGCGCGCTGCCGGGCTCGACCACCGAGCCGATGACCATTCCGCAATTCCGCGACCGGCTGGAGACCTATCGCGACATCACGCCTGAGATCCTGCGGCAGCACCTTGCGGAATTCCTCGCGCGCGTGACGCCGGTGGCCGAGCAGCTCGGCGTGTCGCTGACGCTGCACCCGGACGACCCGCCGCGGCCGCTGTTCGGCCTACCGCGCATTGCTTCGTCAGCCGACGATTATCAGGCGCTGTTCGATGCGGTGCCGTCCAAGGCCAACGGCATCTGCCTGTGCACCGGCTCGCTCGGCGTGCGCGCGGAGAACAACCTGCCCGAGATGGCCGAGCGCTTCGGCCCGCGCATTGCGTTCGCCCATCTGCGCGCGACCAAGCGCGAGGCCGACGGGTTGTCGTTCTACGAGTCCGATCATCTCGACGGCGACGTCGACATGATCGCGGTGCTCAAGGCGCTGCTCAAGGAGAACGCGCGGCGCGCACCCGACAAGAGGATCGTGTTCCGGCCGGACCACGGCCACCGCATGCTCGACGATCTCGCCACCACCAAGCGGACCAATCCCGGCTACACCGCCATCGGCCGGCTGCGAGGCCTCGCGGAGCTACGTGGTGCGATCAGGGCGATCGAGCATCGGTAGACGGAGCTCTATCCGCCGCCATTGCGAGCGCAGCGAAGCAATCCAGAGTCTTTCCGCGGAGGGATTCTGGATTGCTTCGCTGCGCTCGCAATGACGTGGAGAGAGCGGGGCTTCACCGCGCGCCGCCTGCTCAGTAGCACGCCTCCATCGCCCCCAGCTTCGGATAGAGCCGGTCGATCGCGGCGATCTCGCTTTGCATCTGCGCGATGATCCAGTCGCGGATCTCGGCGGCGATGGGACGCATGATCCGGTTGCGCGGCGGCAGGAATTCGCAGATGCGGCGCGTGGTGGTGAGCGTGTCGGAGGCCGGCACCAGCGCGCCGGTGAGCAGCCAGTGCGAGGCGACCGTCAGCCAGCCGAGCGCAATGCCCTGCCCGAGCAGGGCCGCCTGCACCACGACGGCATAGTCGGTGAAGCTCAAGCCTTTGGCGGCGCCGCGGCGGCCGGTGAGGAGCGATGCGTAATCCGCGGCCCAGTCGCCCGGCGTCTCGGCGAGGCGGATGATGGTGTTGCCCTCGGCGGGATCAGTCTCGCCGAGATAGCCGGGGCTGCACATCGGCAGCATCACTTCCTTCATCACCAGCGTGCCGCCGGAGGACGGCTCGTCGCGGTCACGGAAGCGCATGCCGAGATCGACATTCTCCACCGGCCCGCGCAGCGCGCCGGAGATGAGCTGGAAGCGCAGATCCACTTGCGGAAACTGCTTCTGCAGCTTGTCGATGCGCGGCATCAGCCAATGCGTGGTGAAGGCGGAGGAGACCGATAGCGTCACCGTCTCGGTGCCCTTGCGGCGCCGCTCGATCTCGACGAGCCCGCTCTCGATGCTGCGGAAGCCCTCGAGCACGCGGCGATAGAGCAGCTCGCCTTCCTCGGTGAGCACCGCGCGACCCGCCTTGCGGTCGAACAGGCGGACGCCGAGATGCTCCTCGAACTGTCCGAGCATCCGGCTCACCGCCGGCTGCGTCACGTTCAATTCGGCCGCCGCCGCCGTGAAGCTGCCATTGCGCGCGGCCGCGTCGAAGACGAACAGGGCGTTACTGGACGGCAGCATGCGGCGGAGCTCAGGCATAACGTCATGTTATGGGCGCGGTGAGAATTTGGCAATTGCCGAGTTTTGGCAAGTCTGGTGTCATGAGCATGACAGCCTAAAGACAGGCGCTTCGAGAGAAGATTTGGTGCAGCGCACGCTTCGGCCGTGAGTGCTCCAAAGCCGTGTCTATAAAGCAGCCTTATGGCGCGCAGTGAGGCACGCCAGTCGCGAGGTCGATCGTTGGACAAGCGAGCGGAAAGCGTCGAGATCAGGTCCGCCAGCAAGGCCTATGGCGCCGTTCGCGCCCTCGACGACGTTTCGCTCAATGTCGGCGCCGGCGAATTCGTCTCGCTGCTTGGCCCCTCCGGCTCCGGCAAGACCACGCTGCTCGGCATTTTGGGCGGCTTCATCCTGCCGACGTCAGGCACGATTCTGTTCGGCGGCCGTGACGTCACCTGGATGCCGCCGCACAAGCGCGACATCGGCGTGGTGTTCCAGAACTACGCGCTGTTTCCGCATATGAGCGTCGGCGAGAACGTCGCCTTTCCCTTGCGCGCGCGACGCCTGCCGAAATCCTTCTGGCCGGACAAGGTGCGCGCAGCGCTCAGCATGGTCGGCCTTGCCGGCTACGAAGAGCGCGGCATCGCGCAGCTCTCCGGCGGCCAGCGCCAGCGCGTGGCGTTGGCGCGCGCCATGATCTTCGAGCCGCGCCTGATCCTGATGGATGAGCCGCTTTCCGCGCTCGACAAGCAGCTCCGCGAATCCATGCAGATCGAGTTGCGTGCGCTGCACAGACGGATCGGCGCGACCATCATCTACGTCACCCATGACCAGCGCGAGGCGCTGACCATGAGCGACCGCGTCGCCGTCATGAAGGACGGCCGGCTGGTCCAGATCGACGAGCCGGCGCGGCTGCACGATCATCCCGCCGATTCCTTCGTCGCCAGCTTCATCGGCGAAGCGACGATGCTGCCGGTCCGCCGCGTCGATGCCTCCAGCGTCGCGCTCGGCAATGCCTTGCTGCGCAGCGCGCGCGCCATTCCCGATGGCGATGCCCTGATGCTGGCCGTGCACAGCGAGAAGCTGCTGATCGACGACGGCGCGCAGGATGCCGCCTGCAACCGGCTGACCGGGACCGTCACCGACATCGTCTACCAGGGCGAGAGCCTGCGCATTTTCCTCGCGCTCGCCGACGGCATCGCGCTCAGCCTGCGCCAGCCGAGCTATCACCAGGCCTATCACCGCATTCCGCCGCTCGGCGGCAGCCTCACCGTCACGCTCCATCCAGAGGACACCATCGTCGTCCCCAGGGTGGGGGACTGAACTTCAGCCTCATCCAACCCGAGAGAAGAAACTGATATGTCGACCCAAGCCGCGTTCAGCAATTTCAAGGTCCTCACTTTCGACGTCGTCGGCACCTTGATCGATTTCGAGACCGGCGTGCTCTCCGCGGTGCGCAGGATCTCGGGCAAGACGCCGGCCGAGCTCAGCGACGACAAGATCTTCGAATCCTACAAGCGCGGGCGCGACAAGCATTACGAGCGTTCGAGCGAGGTGATGTTCCACGTGTACCGCTATCTCGCCAAGGAGCTCGGGCTGCCGGCGGATGACGCCTCCTGCGACGTGTTCCAACTCGCCGTGCTGCGCTGGGGGCCGTTCCCGGATTCGGTCGAGGCGCTCAAGCGGCTGCGCACAAAGTTCCGCCTGGTCGCGATGACCAATGCCGACCGCGTCGCACTGTCGTGCTACGCGCATGCGCTTGGCAATCCCTTCGATGACACCGTCTGTGCCGACGACACCGGCGTTGCCAAGCCTGATCCGGAATTCTTCGCCTACAACAAGGGCCGCCAGTCCGCCTTCGGCTACAAGCAGTCCGACATCCTGCACGTCGCGCAGAGCCAGTATCACGACATCGGTATCGCGCGGAAGCTCGGCTACAAGGTGTGCTGGATCGAGCGCCGCCAGGGCATCGCCGGCTTCGGCGGCACGCCGGCGGTGGAGACGCTGACCAAGCCGGACTTCCACTTCCCGACGCTGAAGGCGCTCGCCGACGCCGCGATCGGGCCGGCGGCATAACGGAGAGCTGTGGCATGACACGGGACTGGAGCGCGCTGCCATCGGTCAATTCGCTGTGGGAAGCCACGGCGGAGCCGGCGCGCGACTATCCCGTTCTGGCGGGTGAGCAACAGGCCGACGTGGTGATCATCGGCGCGGGCTACACCGGCCTCTCCGCCGCGCATCACCTTGCGAGGAGCGGGCTCAGCCCAATCGTGCTCGAAGCCAACCGCCCCGGCTGGGGCGCGAGCGGGCGCAATGGCGGGGTGATCACAGCGAAATTCCGCCTGTCATTCCGCGAGATCGACGCCGTGCATGGCCGAGCCATGGCGCGGCGCATGTACGAGATCGCGCATGAATCGACCGACATGGTGGAGGAGCTCGTCTCCGAATTCGGCATCACCAGCGCGAATTTGACGCGCACCGGCCAGGTCAAGGCTGCGCACAACGAGACGACGCTGAAGGCCGCCATCGACGAGGCCAACTGGATGACGCGCGAGATGGGTTCCGCCGAGGTCCGCATCCTCGACAAGAACGGCGTGCGCGAGGAAACCGGCTCCGACATCTTCGTCGGCGGCGTGCTCAATCCCGGTTCGGGCGGCATCCATCCGCTGAACTATCTGCGCGGCCTCGCCGACGGCGTGGCGCGCCGCGGCGTGCCCATCTTCCAAGAGTCGCCGGTCGTGCGGTTGCGGCGCGAGAACGGCGGCATCGTTGCCGAGACGCCGCAAGGCGCGGTGCGCGCAAAACAGGCGATCATCGCCACCAACAGCTATTCGGATCTGACCGGCGCCACAGCGCAGCTTCAGCGGACGCTGATCCCGTTCCGCAGCGCCATCATCGCGACCGAACGACTGCCGCGCAATCTCGCCGGAAAACTGATGCCGACGGGGCGCACCTACACCGAAACCAAGCGCATGATGCGCTGGTTCCGCATGGTCGACAACCGCGTCATCTTCGGCGGCCGCGGCGCCTTCGGCAAGCAGGACTCGCAGGCCGCCTTCGACGCCTTGCGCAAGGCGATGGTCGGCATCTTCCCCGATCTCGCCGATGTCCCGCTCGCATACAAATGGTCGGGCCTGGTCGCCATGACGCTGGACTCGGTGCCGCATATCGGCCGGCTCGACGAGCGCACGCTGTTCTCGGTGGGGTACAACGGCGCCGGCGTTGCGATGTCGAGCCTGATGGGCCGCTATCTCGCCGCCTTCGTGCGCGGCGAGACGCCCGACGTCGGCCTGCTCGATGCACGACGCATGAAGGCTATACCGTTCTATCCGCTGCGTGAGCCCGTCGTGCGCATGGTCGCCGGCTGGTACCAGTTTCTCGATGCGATCGGCAAGTAGGATCATTTGGAGGAGGTGAGGATGACGACGAAGCAGAAATTTGGATTGGGCTGCGCGCTGCTGGGCGCAATCGGATTGACCGGTGCGGCCGATGCCGCCGAGCAGATCACCTTCGTTTCGCAGGGCGGCGCCTATCAGCAGGCGCAGACGGTGGCGATCCTCGATCCCTCCGCCAAGAAGCTCGGCATCACCATCAACCAGGACTCCATTCCCGACGCCTGGCCCGCGATCAAGACGCAGGTCGGCAGCGGCAAGCCGATCTGGGACGTCGTCGACACCCCGACCGGCAACTGCCTGCGCGGCGGCGAGCAGGGGCTGATGGAGAAGCTCGACTTTTCGAAGATTCCAAACGGCGCGGCGATGCCGGAGGCCTATCGCAGTCCCTATTCGGTGTCCTACGAGTTCTATTCCAGCGTGCTGTCCTACAGCCAGAAGACGTTCCCGAAGGACGCGCCGAACAGCTGGGCCGATTTCTGGGACGTCAAGAAATTCCCCGGCCGCCGCGCGCTGCGCAACCACCCGTTCGCGACGCTCGAGGCGGCGCTGATGGCCGATGGCGTCGCGCCCGACAAGCTCTATCCGCTCGACGTCGACCGCGCCTTCAAGAAGCTGGAAGAGATCAAGCCGCACATCACGGTGTGGTGGACCTCGGGCGCACAGTCGGCGCAGCTGCTCAATGACGGCGAGGTCGACATGGAGATGGCCTGGAACGGTCGCGTCAGCGCGGTCGCCAAGGAAGGCGCAAAGGTCACCTTCACCTACAACCAGGGCATCTTGCAGAGCACCTCGCTCTGCATCCTCAAGGGCGCGCCGAATCTCGGTACGGCGATAAAATTCCTCAACGAGGCCGTCGATCCCGTGCACCAGGCCAACCTGCCGCTGCACATCGACTATGGTCCGGGCAATCCCAAGGCGTTCGAGACGGGCGTGATCAAGCCCGAGCGCGCGGCGCAATTGCCGAGCGAGCCGGCGAATGCGGCGAAGCAAGCGCTGATGTCCTACGCCTGGTGGTCCTCGCCGGCCGGAGAGGCCGCCGAGAAGCGCTGGGCGTCGTTCATGCAGAAGTAGGGCGAGGCAGCGTTGACGACATCCGTGCCAGATCCCTCCAAAAAGCATCAGCGCCGCGAGCACGGCCTGATGCTGGCATTGGTGTCGCCGGCGCTGCTCGTGATTCTGCTGCTCATCGTGCTGCCAGTCGGTTGGCTCGCCTGGCAGTCGATCTATCATGACGGCTTCACGCTGGAGAACTATCGCCGCGTCTTCACCGAAGACGTCTACTGGCGCAGCTTCGCGCTGACCTTCGAGATCAGCCTTGCGGTGACGGCAATCGCGCTGCTGCTCGGCTATCCCGTGGCCTATCTCGCCAATTCGGTGCCGAAAGGGTGGAGCATCCTCATCCTGTCGCTGGTCGTGCTGCCGTTCTGGACCAGCGTTCTGGTGCGCGCCTATGCCTGGCTGGCGCTGCTGCAGCGCACCGGCGTGATCAACCAGTTCCTGCGCTATCTCGATGTCATCTCCGAGCCTCTCGCGCTGGTCCACAACACTTTTGGTACTGTGGTTGCCACCGTGCACATCCTGCTGCCGTTCATGGTGTTGCCGCTCTACGCCACGATGCAGAAGATTCCGAACGATTTGATGCAGGCCGGCGCCAGCCTCGGTGCGAGCCCCTCGCTGACCTTCATGCGCGTGTTCCTGCCGTTGTCGCTGCCGGGCGTGCTCGCGGGCTGCACCATGGTGTTCGTGCTCTGCCTCGGCTTCTACATCACACCGGAGCTGCTCGGCGGCGGACGCACCGTGATGGTGTCGATGCTGGTGAGCCGCAACGTCGAGCTCTACAACCAGTTCGGGGCGGCGAGCGCGGTTGCCGTGGTGCTGCTCCTGAGCGTGCTCGCGATCTTCTTCGTCGTCAGCCGCTTCATCTCGCTCGATCGTGTGTTGGGGCAGAAATGATGCGCGCCTCGCCCGCACGGATTGCCCTGTACGTGATCAGCGTGCTGGTGCTGGTCTATCTGATCCTTCCCGTCCTGATCATCGCTCCGATCTCGTTCTCCAGCGCGCGCTTTCTGACCTTCCCGCCGCCGTCCTTTTCGCTGCGCTGGTACCAGCAATATTTCTCAAATCCCGCCTGGATGCAGGCGACGCGGGTGACGCTGACGGTCGCCCTCCTCACCGTCGTGATCGCGACCCCGTTCGGAGTGGCCGCTGCCTACGCCATCAGCCAGTCGAAGCTACGGATCATGCGGCTGATTCACATGGCGCTGCTGCTGCCGCTCGTGGTGCCGATCATCATCACCGCGGTCGGCATCTTCTTCGTCTATGCCAAGGTCGGCCTGGTCGCGACCATGCCCGGCCTCGTGCTGGCGAACGTGATGCTGGGCCTGCCCTATGTCGTCATCTCGGTGCTCGCGGGTCTGCAGAGCTTCGACCCCGCGCAAGAGATGGTGGCGCGCAGCCTCGGCATGAACCGCCTGCGCAGCTTCTTCGCGGTGACGCTGCCGCAGATCAAGTCCAGCGTGGTCGCCGGCGGCATCTTCGCCTTCATCTCGGCAATGGACGAGACCATCGTCGCGCTGTTCATCTCCGGCGGCCAGTACCAGCCGTTGACCAAGCGCATGTTCACCGCGCTGCGCGACGAGATCGATCCGACCATCGCCGCGATCTCGACCTTGATGACGGCGGCCTCATTCATGCTGGTGCTGCTGGCGAGCGCGCGACAGAAGCGGAGCGGGTGAGGATAGCCCACGACCCAGGGGACCTCGATCCCGGCACGGGGCTGAAATCGAGGGGATCAAATCACCCGATCGCGAAATCGGCGGCCGTCTCCGCGTGAATGGCGGTGGTGTCGAACGTCTCGACAGACGTGTCGTCCGGGCCGACCAGCATGGTGATCTCGGTGCAGCCGAGGATGATGCACTCGGCGCCGCCGGCGACGAGCGCCGCCATCACCTCCTGGTAGCGGCGGCGCGAGGGCGCGGCGACGTTTCCGAGGCACAGCTCGTCGTAGATGATGCGGTTCACCTCGGCGCGCGCGTCCGCGGGAGGGACCATGACGTCGAGATCGTGCGCACGCAATCGATCGATGTAGAAGTCCTCCTCCATCGTGAACTTGGTGCCGAGCAACCCGACCCGCCGATATCCCTTGGCCCGGATCCGCTCGGCCGTCGCATCGCCGATGTGGATGAACGGAACGGTGACGCTCGAGATGATCTCGGGCGCCAGTTTGTGCATCGTGTTCGTGCACAGCACGATGGCCCGCGCGCCGGCACTTTCGAGGAGCCGCGCGACCTCAGCGAGGCTCGTCGCCGCCTCCTGCCAGCGGCCGGCATACTGCATCTGCTTGATCTCCTCGAAATCGTAGGAATACATCAAGAGCGGGGCCGAATGCAGCTTGCCGATGCGGTCGCGGACCCGCTCGTTGATGAGCTTGTAGTAAAGCGCGGTGCTCTCCCAGCTCATGCCTCCGATCAGGCCAATGGTTTGCATTCCGGTGCTCCCAACGATTTGGTTCGGCCGGATCGTAGACGAAGATCTCGAAGCTCGCCATCGCGGCCGCGGCAGGGACTGTAGTGCAAACGGCAGGGACGGGCATGACGCCTGCGCAGGCTGCGAGAAGCCTTTCGACCTTGCGCACGCTCTCGGCCTGTCCTAGGCCAGTTCCGGATTAAGTGCGCATCGCCGAAGTCTTGAGGGAGCCGACATGACCATTCGCAACACCCGCACCGGGGGCCAGATCCTGATCGATCAGCTCGTCGCCCAGGGCGTCGAGCGCGTCACCTGCGTGCCGGGTGAGAGCTATCTGGCGGCCCTCGATGCGCTGCATGACAGCCCGATCGACGTCGTGATCTGCCGTGCCGAAGGTGGCGCGGCGATGATGGCCGAAGCCTATGGCAAGCTCACGGGCCGGCCCGGAATCTGCTTCGTCACCCGCGGCCCCGGCGCCACCAATGCCAGCCACGGCGTCCACATCGCGATGCAGGATTCGACGCCGATGATCCTGTTCGTCGGCCAGGTCGACACCGGCATGCGCGAGCGCGAGGCGTTCCAGGAGCTCGATTACAAGGCGGTGTTCGGCTCGATGGCCAAATGGGCGGTCGAGATCGATCGTCCCGACCGCATTCCGGAGCTGGTGGCGCGCGCCTTCCGCGTCGCCATGCAGGGCCGCCCCGGTCCCGTGGTGATCGCGCTGCCGGAAAACATGTTGACCGAAACGGCGGCCGTTGCCGATGCCATGCGCATCGAGCCGGCGGTGAGCTGGCCGGCGCCTGCGGATATCGAGAAGCTCGGCGCCATGCTCGCCGGCGCCAAGGCGCCGCTCGTCATTCTCGGCGGCTCGCGCTGGACCGATGAGGCGGCCAAGAGCATCGCGCGGTTCGCCGAGCGTTTCGACCTGCCGGTCGCGACCTCGTTCCGCCGGGCCTCGCTGATCGATGCCGACCACTCGCACTATGCCGGCGACCTCGGCATCGGGCCGAGCCCGGGCCTGAAGGCGCGCATCGACAATGCCGACGTTCTCCTGCTGATCGGCGGCCGCATGTCGGAGATGCCGTCCTCGTCCTATACGCTGCTCGACATTCCCAATCCGAAGCAGAAGCTGATCCATGTGCATCCGGGCTCCGAAGAGCTCGGCCGCATCTATCAGCCTGATCTGGCGATCCAGGCCGCGCCGGCCGCCTTCGCCGCTGCCGTCGAGACGCTGAAGCCTTCCGGCGCGGTGACGTGGAAGGGCGAGGCCGCCAAGGCGCATGCCGATTATCTCGCCTGGACCGGGAAGGCGCGCGAGCTGCCGGGCACGTTCCAGTACGGCCAGGTGATGACCTGGCTGCGCGATCGCCTGCCCAAGGACGCGATCGTCTGCAACGGCGCTGGCAATTATGCCGGCTGGATCCATCGCCATCACCGCTTCCACAGCTTTGCCGCCCAGCTCGCGCCGACCTCGGGCTCGATGGGCTACGGTGTGCCGGCGGGCGTGCTGGCCAAACGGCAATATCCGGATCGGGTCGTCGTCGCGTTTGCGGGCGATGGCTGCTTCCTGATGAACGGTCAGGAATTCGCCACCGCCGTGCAATACGACGCGCCGCTCGTCGTCATCATCATCGACAATTCGCAATACGGCACCATCCGCATGCACCAGGAGCGCGACTATCCCGGCCGCGTCGTCGGCACCCAGCTCAAGAACCCGGACTTTGCGATGTATGCGAAGGCGTTCGGCGGCCATGGCGAGCGTGTCGAGCGTACCGAAGAATTCGCGCCGGCGTTCGAGCGTGCGCTGGCCTCGGGCAAGCCGTCGATCCTCCACTGCATCATCGATCCCAGGGCGATCTCGGTCGGCAAGGATTTTACGCCCGCAGTGAAGGCTTAAAGCGATGCCGGCCGGCCGCCACGTCGCCATCATCGGAGCCGGCGCGGTCGGCGTGATCAGCGCGATCGAGGCGCTGCGCGAGGGCCACCGCGTCACGCTGATCGATCCCGGCGACCCGGGCGGCGAACAGGCGGCGAGCTACGGCAATGCCGGCTGGCTGTCGTCGCATTCGGTGATCCCGCCGGCAGAGCCCGGCGTCTGGAAGAAGGTGCCGGGCTATCTGATGGACCCGCTCGGCCCGCTCGCGATCCGCTGGTCCTACTTGCCGAGGGCGCTGCCCTGGCTGATCAAGTACCTGCTCTCGGGCTGGACCGCGGCGCGGGTCGAGACCACGGCGTTCGCGCTGCGCGACCTCTTGAAGGATGCGCCGCTGCTGCACCGGAAGCTCGCGGAAGAAGCCGGTGTCCCCGAATTGATCGAGCGCAACGGCGTGATGCACGTGTTCACCTCGCGCGGCAATTTCGACAACGATCTCGGCTGGCGCCTGCGCAAGAAGGTCGGCGTCGAATGGCTGGAGCTCAATGCCGACGAGATGCGCCAGCGTGAGCCGGATCTGCATCCGCGCTACACCTTTGGCGTGGTGGTGGAGGAGGCCGGGCGCTGCCGCGATCCCGGCGCTTACGTTGCCGCGCTCGCCAATCACGCGATCGCCAGCGGCGCCAAGCACGTGCGCGCCAAGGCGACCGGGCTGAAGCTCAACGGCGGCAAGCTCGTGGCCGTTCTCACCGAGGCCGGCGAGATCGCTTGCGATGCCGCTGTGGTCGCGGCCGGCGCCCGCTCGAAGCAGCTCACCGCGTCCGTCGGCGATGCCCTCCCGCTCGAGACCGAGCGCGGCTATCATGTCGTGATCGAGAATCCGGAAGGTGGTCCGCGCAGCTCGATGATGGCCTCCGACGCCAAGCTTGTGGTGAACTGGACGAACAAAGGCCTGCGCGCAGCCGGCACGGTCGAGATCGCCGGCCTCGAGGCCGCGCCGAACTGGAAGCGCGCCGAGATCCTGCGCAACCACCTGCTCGGCATGTTCCCGAAATTGCCGAAGGACATTTCGGCCTCGCGCGTCAAGACCTGGTTCGGCCATCGCCCGAGCATGCCGGACGGACGTCCTTGCATCGGCTATGCGCGCGCCTCCCGCGACATCGTTTATGCTTTCGGCCATGGCCATGTCGGCCTGGTCGGCTCGGCCCGCACCGGCCGTCTCGTCGCCCAGCTCGTGAGCGGCAAGGCGCCGGAGATTCCGCTCGCGCCGTTCGCGCCCGATCGTTTCCTCTGAGAGCAAGGTGAGATCGTCCCAAGTCCTGGAGTGAGACCATGAGACAATCCGGCAAGGTCGCGGCCATCACCGGCGCGGCGCGCGGCATCGGCAGGGCCTGCGCGCAGAGATTTTTGGACGACGGCGTCAAGGTCGTCATTTCCGACGTCGATGCCGAAGGCCTCGCCGCCACGGCCGCCGAGCTTGGCCGGCCGGATGCGTTGCGCACGATTGTCGGCAACGTCGCCAGGCGCGCGGACGTCGATCAGCTGGTCGCGACCGCGGTGAAGGAGTTCGGCCGGCTCGACATCATGGTCAACAATGCCGGCGTCGCCCGCAACCGCGACATCCTCGACATCACCGAAGAGGAATTCGACGAGATCATCGGCATCAATTTGAAAGGCGCGTTCTTCGGCGTGCAGGCGGCGGCGAGGCAGATGATCGCGCAAGGCGGCGGGGTCATCATCAACATGTCCTCGGTGAACGCGCTGCTGGCGATCCCTTCGCTTGCGACCTACGCGATGTCGAAGGGCGGCATGAAGCAGCTGACCTCCGTCGCGGCCGTCGCGCTCGCCCCGCACAACATCCGCGTCGTCGCGGTCGGGCCGGGCACGATCCTGACCGACATGGTGGCGTCGTCCATCTACACCTCGGAGGACGCCCGCAAGACCGTGATGTCACGCACGCCGGCCGGCCGCGGCGGCGAGCCCAGCGAGGTCGCCTCCGTCGTGGCGTTCCTTGCCAGCGACGATGCGTCCTACATCACCGGGCAGACGATCTATCCGGATGGCGGCCGGCTGGTCCTGAACTACACGGTGCCGGTGAAGGAGAAGTAGGGGGCGAGGTCGCTCCACATTCGCTGTCATCGCCCAGTATCCCAGAGGCCGGCGTTGAAGAGCTCGCTCTCGCCACGTCCGCCGCGGCGTACTGGATGCCCCGCCTGCGCGGGGCATGACAGCGTGTTTGTGTTGGGCTGCGGGGCCTCACTCCGCCGCAACCGTCATCCCGTGGCCAAGCCGTTTGGAAATCCCGCCGGCGCACTCGCGCAGGGCATGCGCGATCGGGCTGTCCCAGCGGGCATCAAACGTGCCTTCCGGGCCCATCGCGGTGATGACCAGCGCGACGTGGCCGGAATGATCGAACACCGGCGCGGAGAACGCGTTGACGCCGGGCAGGGGATCGCCGAGCGCGCGGGCGAGGCCGTGCTTGCGCACCTCTGTGAGCATCTCGGCCACTTTGGTACCCTTCACGGCGCGCTTCGGGTTGTAGCCGACGCCATGGCGGTCGAGGCCGCTGTCGAGCGCGGCGCTGATCGTCTTCTCCGGCAGGAAGGCCGCGAACGCGCGGCCGGTCGCGGTCTCCAGCAGCGCCATCACCGAGCCGACGCGCATCACGATGTGCACCGGCTGGGCCGGCTCTTCGAGCTGCACCACGGTCGGGCCGTGTGTGCCCCAGACCGCGAGCGAGACGGCGTGGCCGATCTGGCCCGCGAGGGCCGCGATCTTGGGACGCGCGATGCGCACGCCGGAGAGGCGACGCAGGCTGATCAGGCCGAGCTCCAGCGCCAGCGCGCCGATCTCGTAGCGGCCGGTGCTCTCGTCCTGCTCGATCAGGCCGATGCGGGAGAAGCTGGCGAGATAGGGATGCGCCTTGGCCGGCGTCATGCCGGCTTCGCGGGCGAGATCGCGCAGCATCATCGGCTCGCCGCTGCGGGCGAGCGCGCGAAGCAATTCGCCGCCGACCTCGATCGACTGGATGCCCCGGCTCTCTCTCTTCATGCGCCTCCGATGCGCCTGAGTTTTCGTTTGAGCATGATCGTTTCGGAAACCGCTGCTCACTTTTCCGGATCATGCTCACGCCGCGTCGCGCTTGGCGGCGCTGTCGGCAAGGTGTCTGCCGGCAATGTAGCCGAAGGTCAGCGCCGGCCCAAGCGTGATGCCTGCACCCGGATAATTGCCGCCCATGATGCTCGCCATGTCGTTGCCGGCGGCATAGAGGCCGGGAATCACCCGTCCCTCGGCGTCGAGCGCCCGCGCGTTCTCGTCGGTGAGGATGCCGGCATAGGTGCCGAGGTCGCCGATCACCATCTTGATGGCGTAGAACGGCCCGTTCTCGATCGGCGCGACGCAGGGGTTTGGGCCGTGCAGCGCATCACCCTGGTAGCGGTTATAGGCTTTTGAACCTTTGCCGAAGGCGGCATCAAGGCCTTGCGGCGCCGTCACATTGAACTGCTTGACGGTCTCGACGAATGCCTTGGCGTCGATCCCGGCTTTCGCCGCCAGCGCTTCCAGCGTATCGCCGCGCATGAGATAGCCGGTCTTCAAATGGTGACCCAGCGGCATCGGGAACGGCGGCACGCAGCCGAGGCCGTATGTCCGCAACGTCTTGTGGTCGCAGACCAGGAAGGCGGCGATCTCCTCATTGGGCTTGGCCGCCTTGGTCATGGCCTGGACGAAGTCGTGATAGGAATTGCCTTCATTGGCAAAACGCTTGCCGTCGCGCATCACCGCGATCACGCCGGGCTTGGCGCGGTCGATGAAATGCGGCATCACGCCCTTCGATCCGTCCTTGCGGGTGGTCAGCGACACCGGCACCCAGGCCGCCGCGTTCGGCAGGCGATCCTCGATGCGGCCGCCGGCGCCTTCCGCAAGGCGCAGGCCGTCGCCGGTGTTGCCCGCAGGCCCGGGCGAATAATGCTCGCTGCCGGTCGGCGCGTGCGGGAACATCTTCCTGCGCCGCTCGACGTCGTGCGGAAAGCCGCCGCAGGCGAGCACGACGCCCTGGCGGGCGCGGACACGCACGGTTCGTCCCTCGCGCGAGACGATGGCGCCGGTCACAGCGCCGTTTTCGACGGTCAGCTCGCGCACCGGCGAGGACAGCCACATCGGAATCTTCAAATCCTGCGTAGATTTCGCGAGACGCCCAGCGAGCGCATTGCCGTTGGTCAAGGTCATGCCGCGGCCGTAGCGCAGTACGTCCATCAGATGCCGCGACAGGCGCTTGGCGACATAGACCGCCGAGGTCAGCGACTTCGTCACCCGCATGAAATGGATGATCTCCTTGCCGGACCCGAGCATCATGCCGAACACGGTGAGCTCGGGCAGCGGCATGCCGAGCGATTTGATGAGCTCGCCGAGCTCGCGGCCGTCGAACGGGCGCGTCACCATGGAGCGGCCGCCCTGGGCGCCGCCGGGCGCTTCCGCGTGGTAATCGGGAAACACCAGCGGCATGTCGAAGCGCAGCGCGGTCTTGGTGGTGAAGAAATCGACCGCTTCAGGGCCGGCGCTCAGGAAGGCATCGACGCGTGCGCCGTCGTAATTGTTGCCGGCCTCGTGCCGCAAGTACGTGCGGGCCTGCTCCGGCGTCTCTTCGATGCCGTACGCCTTCGCCAGCGAGGTGCCGGGGATCCAGAGCCAGCCGCCGGACCGGGCTGTGGTGCCGCCGAAGCGCGGCTCCTTTTCCACGATCAGCACGTCGAGGCCGCGGTAGCGCGCGGTGATCGCGGCCGACATGCCGGAGCAACCCGATCCGGCCACGAGCACGTCGCACTCGTAGGTCTCCATGGCGCCATGCTCGTTGCCAGCCATATCGGGCCTCACTTTTTCAGGAGCGGACACTTGGATTCGGAGACCGGGCGGAAGGCGTCCTCGCCCTTCACGGTCTTGACGATGTCCAGATAATCCCACGGCTCCTTGGACTGCTCGGGCGACTTCACCTTGGCGAGATACATGTCGCGGATGACACGGCCGTCCTCGCGCAACTTGCCGCCGTGGACGAATGTATCCTCGATCGGCAGCTCGCGCATCTTCGCCATCACCTTGGCGGAATCGTCGGCGCCGGCCGCCTTGATCGCCTTGAGATAATGCAGCACCGAGCCATAGACGCCGGTCTGGATCATGGTCGGCATCACCTTGGTGCGCTCATAGAACTTCTTGGACCAGGCGCGGGTGGCCTCGTCCATGGCCCAGTAGGACGCAGTGGTCATGTAAGTGCCCTGCGCGGCCTTGAGGCCGATGGCGTGCACGTCGGTATCGAACATCAAGAGGCCGACCAGCTTCTGGCCGCCCTGGACCAGGCCGAACTCGCCGGATTGCTTGATGGCGTTATCGGTGTCCTGACCGGCATTGGCGAAGGCGACGACGTCGGACTTCGAGCTCTGCGCCTGCAGCGCGAAGGATGAGAAGTCCGCGGTGTTGGTCGGATGCTTGACGCCGCCGAGCACCTTGCCGCCCATCTCGTTGATGAAGCGGGTAGCATCCTTCTCGAGCTGCTGGCCGAAAGCGTAGTCCGCGGTGATGAAGTACCAGGACTTGCCGCCTTCCTTGATCACGGCGGACGCGGTCACCTTCGACAGCGCAAAGGTGTCGTAGGTGAAGTGCACGGTGTTCGGGCTGCACAGCTCGTCGGTCAGCGAGCTCGCGCCGGGGCCGGAGAGCAGCGCGATCTTGCCGCGCTCACGCACCATGTTGTGGACGGCGATCGCAATGCCGGAGTTGGGGATGTCGACGACGGCGTCGACCTTTCCGTTGTCGAACCAGCCGCGGACGATCTGCACGCCGACGTCGGTCTTCATCTGGTGGTCGGCGCTGATGATCTCGATCGGCTTGCCGAGCACGGTCGGCCCGAATTCCTCCACGGCCATCTTCGCGGCCTCGACCGAGCCCGGCCCAGAGTTGTCGCGGCCCCAGCTCGACAGATCGGTCAGCACGCCGATCCGCACCACGTCGTCGGACACTTGCGCGGTCGCCGCCGATGTCATGGCCGCCGAAGTCATGGCCGCGAGCATGGTGCAGGCCAGGAGCCCTCTCATTGTCGTTTCCTCTCTTATTGGCCGCTTGGCGCGGCAGGGTTGTTGTGGAGGTAAATTAGATATTGGCGAATTAGTTTGTCAATGGCGAATAAGGGGGCGGAATGGGTTCCCCGATAGTTGGGCAACGTTCGCGTAGGTAGCGCTAATGCCTCAACACCCGTCATTGCGAGCGAAGCGAAGCAATCCAAAATCTTTCCACGGAGGCAGTCTGGATTGCTTCGTCGCAAGGGCTCCTCGCAATGACGGGTGTCGGAGCGGCGGCACCGGTCGCTTTCGTGTCCCGGACGCGCTGCAGCGCTCTTGCACTGCTGCGCAGAGCCGGGACCCATGCACGGGCTGCCTGAGGAAGGATGGGCCCCGGCTCTGCTGCGCATCACTTCGTGCTGCGCAGCGTCCGGGGCACGAGAGCAAACAGAACTCCCACAAGTTGCAACCGTCACAACGTTTGGCCATGATGCCCACTGGAATCGTTGGGGCAGGGCATGACGACAGCAATGGGCGTCTCCGCGTCCGCGGAGAGATCGACGACGGCGCATGTGGTGTGGGCGAGTGCGCTCGGCACCGCCATCGAGTGGTACGATTTCCTGATCTACGGCACGGCGGCGGCGCTGGTCTTCAACAAGCTGTTCTTCCCGAGCTTCGATCCCTTCGTCGGCACGCTCGCGGCATTCTCGACCTATGCGGTCGGCTTCGTCGCGCGGCCGATCGGTGGCGCCATCATCGGGCATTACGGCGACCGGCTCGGCCGCAAGACCATGCTGGTTGCAACCATGATCGCGATGGGGCTCGGCACCTTCCTGATCGGCTGCCTGCCGACCTACAGCCAGATCGGCGTCTGGGCCCCGATCCTGCTCGTGATCCTTCGCTTCGTTCAGGGCATCGGGCTCGGGGGCGAGTGGAGCGGCGCGGTCGTGATGGTGATCGAGCACGCCGGCAACCGCCGCGGCTTCTACGGCAGCCTGGTGCAGGTCGGCTTTCCCGTCGGCGTCGCCGCCTCGACCGGCATCTTCGGCCTGATGACGAAGCTGCCCGAGGCGGATTTCCTCAGTTGGGGCTGGCGGGTGCCGTTCCTGATCAGCATCCTGCTCGTCGGCGTCGGCTTCATCGTGCGGCTCAAGCTGGCTGAGACGCCTCACTTCAAGGAGATCGTCGAGCGCAAGGAGGTGCTGGCACAGCCGGCCCTCGAAGTGCTGCGCCGCGACTGGCGCAGCTTTCTGCTCGCGATCGGCATCACGGTGTCGGAGGTCGGGCTCGCTTATCTCCTCACCGTGTTCACGGTGGTTTACGCGACGACCAAGCTTGGCCTGCCACGGCAGGTGATCCTGGATGCCGTGGTCTATGCCGCGATCGTCGAGTTCGCGACGCTGCCGCTGGCCGGCTGGCTGTCCGACATGTTCGGACGCAAGGCGCTGTACCTGGCCGGCGGCGTCTTCTCGGTGGCGTTGGCGTTCCCGCTGTTCTGGTTCCTCGACACCAAAGAGCCGGCGCTGATCACGCTTGCGCTCGTCGTCACGATGACGCTCACCCATGCGCTGCTGTTCGGGCCGAAGGCCGCGTTCATGCCGGAGCTGTTCCGCACCCAGGTGCGCTACAGCGGCGCCTCGCTCGGCGCGAATGTCGCGGCGGCGTTGAGCGGCGGCTTCTCGCCGCTGATCGCGGCGGCGCTGCTGGCATGGGCCGGATCGTACTGGGCGGTCTCGGTCTACATCGTTGCGCTGTCGATCATCACCATCTTCGCAACGCTGCTGGCGCCGGAGACGGCGCGGGACTCGCTAAGATCCTGAGCGTCGGGACAGGCAAGCCGGATTTGCAGCGTTCGAAAGCACCAGGAAGGTGATCGTTGTCGGCGCGAGCCGGATCGCGCCCGGTGGTGTTGCGCGTGCCTGAAGCGGCGGCAGCTGGCCATCAGGGGTCAACGCGAGCGTCTTGCCGTTCAGCTGCACAATCGTGCCCTGCAGCCGCGCCGCGTGCAGTGTGTACCGCTCGGCGGAATCCGGCAGCGATAGCGTGCGCGATGTGCTGCGCGAGGTGTTGATCGCGAGCAGCGACACCGCACCTGGTTTGGCCGGATGGCAATGCGCATAAACATGGAGATCGCGCGGAGCAGAATTGCCTGCGTCGAGCACGATCGTTCCCATCAGCTGGCGCCAGAGCATAGCGGCCCAATAGCTCGGCCGCGGCCGGAACGTCGTTTCCTCGAGCAGACCGTAATCGCTGGCGGCCAGCGTGTTGTGCATCACCACCTGCACGCCGGCCTTCGCCAGGCGTCCGAGCTGGTCGAGATAGCGGAACGTGTCCAGAAAAGTCCGGTCCCATAAGCCGCCGCCGCAGGCAGCATCAGCCGTCTCGGTCAGCCAGATCGGCTTGCCCGGCTCGAATGCGTCGCGCAGGGCCTGGTAGGTCCCGAGTGTCGTATCCGTGCGGCCCAGCCATTGCTCCGAGAGGGCCTGCGCCGGATCGTCGTGCCCGCCGCAGCGCGGCGAGATCGTGTTGTAATGGTGATAGGAGAACCGATCGACGCCGGGACCGGATGCGGCAAGCAGATCGCGTGTGGTGAGCTCCGCCCCGGATGGCGATGGTGCATCACCAGCCGAGCCCGGGCCGAGGATCAGCGTCTCCGGTGCGGCGCGCCGCATCCAATCGCGAAAGACCTTGAAGTCGCGGCCATAGGCGGCCGCGTCATAGCCCACTGGTGCGCCGTTCGTCGCTGCGAGCGTCGGCTCGTTCATGAATTCGGCGGCGACGATGCGGCCATCGAGCGCGCGCGTCGCCTCGACCAGCTGCTGCGCCTGATCCGGCTTCCAAATGCCGTGGGCATCGCGGCTGCCGGGACTGATCGCAAAGGAGGTGACGATCTCCGCATTGACCGCACGCGCGAACTCCACCACGCCACGCCATTGCGCTCGGCTGAGCACCGCGTTGAATCCCGGCGGCGGCTGTCCCGGCGCCTCGGCAAAGAACGTCGCATTGGCCCAGGTGCCGCTCACGCGCAGATAGGCCGGCGACAACGCCGCCGCGAGCCGGCGCAGTTGCGCATTGGCAAGATCGATCGGCGGCCGCGCGCTGTAACGGTCCCGTTGGTCGAAGGCGCGTGCGGTTCGCGGATAAGGTTTCCAGAACCGCCCGCCGGTCACCTCCACCATTTCGATATTGTAGGACTGAAAGCGCGCATCGACCGTTCCGATCGGCTTCAGTCCGGTGGGCGAGATGGCGATGTCCTCGGCCTGCGCCGCACAGGCCGTTGCGGCGGCGAGCAGGGCAATCGCGCCGGCCGCGAGACCAGCTGGACGCCGTGGGGACCCTGGTCTGCGGTGTGTTGTCGCCTGGTTCGTCATGCGCGTTGCCCGGGGCCAGACGCCCGGAGGCAATCCGGCCTTACCCTCGACCCGCCGACTTTACCCCTATTTACCTTGCCGTTGCCGCCGAGAGCGTCCGGGCCCGCGGGCTATCGATGGGGCAGAAAAATTTCGTCGGCCCCTCTTGAAACCGTTTTCCGGTTTTCTAAGTCGTTTTTCGCCGCGAGAGCGGTGTGCCGGATGCCAGATCGGGTCCGGCACGGGCGCCGGGCAGGTCTTTCGGACCCGTCTGAATCCCCGCCTTGCGCTCCTTCGTATCCATCTTGCTCTTTGGAGGACTTGGTTATGAGGACCAGTTTTGACTTCGCGCCCCTGTGGCGATCCACCATCGGCTTCGACCACCTGGCCGACCTCGTCGACAGCACGCTACGCCAGGCGACCGAGGACAATTATCCCCCCTACAACATCGAGCGCTCCGGCGAAGATCACTACCGGATCAGCCTTGCCGTAGCGGGCTTCGGCGCCAACGACATCACGGTGACGGCCGAACAGAACGCGCTCACCATCGAGGGCAAGAAGCCCGAGACGGCCGCGCGCGAATATTTGTACCAGGGCATCGCCGCGCGTCCGTTCCGGCGCGTGTTCAACCTCGCCGACTATGTCCAGGTGAAGCAGGCCTCGTTCCAGGACGGGCTCCTGATCATCGACCTCGTCCGCGAGGTTCCGGAAGCCATGAAGCCGCGCCGCATTCCGATCGCGGGCGGCGCTCCCGCGGCATCGCAGATCGAGCAGAAGAAGGCAGCCTGAGCGCTCGATCGAAAGGATAGCGGAACGCGGCGCGCCGATGCGCGGGCCGCGCTCCCGATGCATGAAGGAGAGTCCCATGGCTTTTCGTGATCTCATTCCCTGGTCGAGGAACCAGGAGCTTGCGCCGGCGCGCGACAATTTCGATCCATTCCTGACGCTTCACCGCGAGATGAACCGTCTGTTCGACGACGTCTTCCGCGGCGTCAGTGGGACCGGCCTGTCGCCGCTGATGGAAGGCCGCTTCGGCTGGCCGAAGGTCGAGCTCAGCGAGACCGACAAGACGCTGACCGTCTCGGCCGAGCTTCCCGGCCTGACCGAGAAGGACGTTCAGCTCGAGATCGCCAATGGCGTCCTGACCGTCCGCGGCGAGAAGAGGGCGGAGCGCAGCGGCGAAGGCAGGTTCTTCACCGAGCGCTATTATGGCGCCTTCGAGCGGCAGATTCCGCTGGAGGGCGTCGAGGAGGACAAGGCCGAGGCGTCGTTCCAGAACGGCGTCCTGACCGTGTCGCTGCCGAAATCGGAGAAGGCGCGCGAAGGCGTCAAGCGCATCGCGATCAATACGCATTGACGTCAAGCGGGACGGCGGCGATGTGGCGCCGCCGTCTCACCGTCAACACGCCGTCCCCCTGGAAAGGAGCATGTGGGAGACCCACCGATGACCAACGTGAATACCAGTTCCGGCACTCTCAATCCGCTGTTTCATCCTGCCGCCCACTACGATTCGCCTGCCGACGTCCTGAATGCCGAAGAGCTCTCTTCGCCCGAGAAGCGCGTCATCCTGTCGTCCTGGGCATCGGACATGTACGCGGTCGAATCCTGTCCCGCCTTGCGCGAGATTCCCGGGATGAGCCACACGGTCCGGCTCGCCGACATTCTGGCCGCCTTGTGCAAGCTCGACGGCGACAACGACAATGACGACCCGCCGCGCGGCGGCGGCGTGCCGATGCGGCTGCGGCGGCCATGGGCCGCCGCAGAAGGGCAGGCGGCATGATGGTCACGCCCACCGTCCTCGCGCTTGTGCTGCTCGGCCAAGCCGCGGCAGCCTGGACCGTCCCGCTCTTGGCCTTGCAGGGCTGGATCGTCGCGTCAGGCGACGAAGGCTGAAGCCACGAAGGTTTCGAATCTCCCCACAACACAAGCGGCAGGGTGACGATGATGAATGCTGTGCGTCTGCTATTCCTAGCCTTGCTGATGCTGACGCTCACGGCATCGCAGCCTGCCGCCGGCCAGATCCCGGATCTCAAGACCGGCGGCCCGGTGCCGACCCTGGCGCCGCTGGTGCGCCAGGTGACGCCGGCCGTCGTCAACATCTCCGTGCACGGCCGCGTGCGCGAGGACAACCCGCTCTATCGCGATCCGCTCTTCCGCGAATTCTTCGAGGTTCCCCGGCAGATCGAGAAGGAGGTCAATGCGACCGGCTCCGGGGTGATCGTCGACGCCCAGCGCGGCTATGTGCTGACCAACAATCACGTGGTCGAAGGCACCTCCGCCGTTCAGATCACGACCAAGGACGGCCGGCAGTTTTCCGCCAAGGTCATCGGCCGTGATCCGCCGACGGACGTCGCTGTGCTCCAGGTCCAGAACCCGGTCGGGCTCAAGGCGCTTCCGTTCGGCGACAGCGACGGACTCGATGTCGGGGATTTCGTGCTTGCGATCGGCAATCCCTTCGGCCTCGGCCAGACCGTGACCTCGGGGCTCGTCAGCGCACTGGGCCGCACCGGCCTCGGCAAGCAGGGCTATGAGGATTTCATCCAGACCGATGCGGCGATCAATCCCGGTAATTCCGGCGGCGCGCTGGTCAGCCTGCGCGGCGAGCTCGTCGGCATCAACTCGGCGATCATCTCGCCCGCGGGCGGCAATGTCGGCATCGGCTTTGCCATTCCGGTCAACATGGCGCGCAAGGTGATGGAGCAGATCATCGTGAGCGGCCGCGTCGAGCGCGGCCGCATTGGCGTTTCGCTGAAAGACCTGCATCCGTCGGTCAACAAGGGATTGAATCAGGGCGCCGTCATTGCCGAGATCGCGGCGGATTCGCCCGCAGACAAGGCGGGACTGCGCAAGGGCGACATCGTGACCGGCGCCGACGACCGCCCGATCCGCACTGCCGCCCAGCTCCGCAATACGATCGGCCTTGCGCGCGTCGGCGAGGACGTGAAGCTCACGCTGCTGCGCAATGGTGCGCCGTTCACGGCCACCGTGAGAGTGGCGCCCGCAACTGAGCCGAGCAGCGCGCTCGCAGGCCCCAATCGTCTCGTCCGCTGAAACGAATGCGCCGACGAACCGCGGAAGCGGTTCGTCGGCGCGATGATCACGGGACGTGTGATCTCCGGGCTCAGGCGGCGCGGTGATCCAGTCCGCCTTGCAGGTCCCGGATCAGCCGCCGCTCGCGTTCGATGCGCTGGCGATAGAGCTCGCGCTCATGCTCGCTCTTGGCGCTGGCAAGAAGCAGCTCGTATTGGCCGATGACCTTCTCGCTGCCGCGGATGAGCAGGTCGCGTTGGCTGTTCATTGCGCCATCTCCATTGCGCCAGCCGGCGCCTCAGAGGCGCGGAGGCCGACGGGAAAGGTCGCTGCGGTCAGGCCATCGAGCGCCGATTGCTCTTCGGCGAGGCGCCTCTCGATGAATTGGCGCTCCAGCTGCGACAACCTGGTCTTCAGCAGGCGCCGGTAGCGGTGGATGTTGTTGCGGTGCGCACGAATGCGGGCCAGATTCTCATCGAGCATCGTCGTCTCTCCAGACGGTCGCGTTGGATCCTTTGGTTGTGCGAGGATGAGAAGGTCTCTTCTCGGCGAAAAAATATTCAACGGGCGAGCGCTGTCAAGATCTTGGCGCGCCTGTCCTTGTTGCTGGCTCCCTGGAGATCGATGATCGGCCAATCGACCTGTCCGGACGGCCGGGTTCCGGGCGCGATTGCCTTTTGTTGGCCGGCAAGCGAACCTCGTGTGGCCATATTTGAGCAGGAGTGATCCTTCGCGAGGGAGGCGCTCCGATGACCAAGGCACTGATCACTGCTGTCGCAATGCTGGCTTGCATGCCCGCGAGCGCGCTCGCGCAGGAGCGCGCGGGCGATGCGGCGCTCGGCGCGGTCTCGGGTGCGGTGGTGCTGGGCCCGGTCGGTGCGGTCGCCGGCGCCTTGATCGGCTACACGGCCGGACCGTCGATCGCCCGTTCCTGGGGCCTGAGAGGCTCGCAGTCGGCAAGGCACCGGCAGCCGCCGCCGCGTCGCGCCGCCGCGACCGGCAGCCCGCCGCGCACGCGCGAGGCGATGGCCGCCAACGGCCAGATGAGAGCTGCCGGCAATCCGGCTCCGCCGGTCCAGGCAATGCCGGTTCAGGCCGCGCCTGCCGCGCCGGCGCAACCGCCCGCACCGCCCGTTCAGGCATTCGATTGAGGCCGCCAACTTCAGGCCGCAGCCTACGCCCGCTCTAGGATTGCCCGAGAATCTTCTTCGCGGCGCGCAGATGCGGCTTGTCGATCATCTGGCCGTCGAGCCGCAGTGTGCCGGAATTGGGATTGCTCGCGAATGCTGCGATCACCTTCTCCGCCCAGGCGCGCTCGGCCTCCGTCGGCGCGAAGGCCGCGTTGACGATGTCGACATGCTTGGGATGGATCAGCGCCTTGGCCGAAAAGCCGTCGCGCCGCGCCGCGCGCGTCTCCTGCTCGAGGCCGGCGAGATTGTCGATGTCGGTGTAAACCGTGTCGATCGGCGCGACCTCGGCCGCGGCCGCCGCCATCAGGCAGAGATCGCGCGCCAGGCGATAGGGGCTGTGGAACACGCCGCCGCTCGCCTTCTCGGTGGCGCCGAGCGAGGCGGAGAGATCCTCCGCGCCCCACATCAGGCCGGCGAGGCGAGGGGAGCAGCCCTTGTAGCTGCCGAGCCCGAAGATCGAGCCGGCGGTCTCTGTCGCGACGCAGACGATGCGGGTCGAACCGGCCGCGATGCCGGCAGCGGCTTCCAAAGCCTCGAGCCAGGTCGCGACCTGCCGCACGTCGTCGCCGCCTTGCGATTTCGGCAGCACGATGCCGTCAGGCCTGCCCGGCATCACCGCAGCGAGATCGGCCAGCGTCAGGCCGGTGTCGAGCGCGTTGACGCGGACGTAGAGCTGATGCGGGCCGGGGCGGCTCGTCAGCATCGAGAGCGTGAGCTCACGCGCTTCGGCCTTCTTCTCGGCGACGACGGAATCCTCGAGGTCGATGATCAGCGCGTCGGCCTTGCCTTCGCTCGCCTTCTCGAATTTGCGCGGGGAATCGCCCGGCACGAACAGCATCGAACGCATCAGATCGGCCTCTTGTGCATCATCGCCATGCGGCGGCATTTGCCGACGATCTCGTCGTTCTGGTTCAGGGCGTGGTGCTCGAACTCGACGATACCGGCCCTGGGCCGCGATCTGGATTCCCGCACCGAGAGCACCTTTGTCGTCGCCCGCAACGTGTCGCCATGGAAGACCGGCTTTGGAAAGGTGACGTCGGTCATGCCGAGATTGGCGACGGTGGTGCCCAGGGTCGTATCATAGACCGTCATGCCGATCATGATGCCGAGCGTGTAAAGGCTGTTGAAAATGCGTTGGCCGAACTCGGTCTTCTCGGCGAAATGGGCGTCGATGTGCAGCGGCTGCGGGTTGAGCGTCAGCAGGCTGAATAGGGTGTTGTCCATCTCCGTGACGGTCCGGCTCAGCGGATGCCTGAACTCCTGGCCCACGGAAAAGTCCTCGAAATAAAGTCCGGCCATCGCGGTTTCCTCCCTGCGAAATAACGGCGCGCTCGTCACGTCGCGCCGCATGACCCCATGCATGGTAGACACACTTCGCGGGCAAATTCACGTATCTGCATGCGGTTTTTCGAGCTAAAGAACGCTTGGCGAAGGGAGATCAAGGCCATGGATTTCGCGCTCACCGATCAGCAGGAAGCCATTCGCGACGCCATCGCCAAGATCTGCGAAGGCTTTCCCGACGCCTATTGGCTGAAGAAGGACCACGACGGCGGCTTCCCGCACGACTTCCACAAGGCGCTGGCGGATGCCGGCTGGCTCGGCATCTGCGTGCCCGAGGAATATGGTGGCTCCGGGCTCGGCATCACGGAAGCTGCGATCATGATGCGCACCATCGCCGAGTCGGGCGCCGGCATGTCCGGTGCCTCGGCGGTGCACATCAACGTGTTCGGATTGAACCCCGTCGTCGTGTTCGGGACCGAGGAGCAGCGCAGGCGCATGCTGCCGCCGATGGTCGATGGCCGCGAGAAGGCGTGCTTCGCCGTCACCGAGCCGAACACCGGCCTCAACACCACGCAGCTGAAGACCCGCGCGGTCGCCAAGAACGATCGCTATATCGTCAATGGTCAGAAGGTGTGGATCTCGACCGCGCAGGTCGCACACAAGATCCTGCTGCTGGCGCGCACCACGCCGCTGGAGGAGGTGCGCTCGCCCACCCATGGCCTCAGCCTGTTCTACACCGATTTCGACCGCAACAGGATCAAGGTCCACGAGATCGAGAAGATGGGCCGCAAGATCGTCGATTCCAACGAGCTGTTCTTCGAGGACTTCGAAATCCCGATGGAGGATCGCATCGGCGAAGAGGGCAAAGGCTTCCAGTACATCCTCGAAGGCATGAATCCGGAGCGCATCTTGATCGCGGCAGAAGCCGTTGGTCTGGGCAAGCTCGCGCTGTCGCGTGCGACCGAATACGCCAAGACGCGCGTCGTGTTCAACCGTCCGATCGGCAAGAATCAGGGCATCCAGCATCCGCTCGCGGTGAACTGGGTCGAGCTCGAAGCGGCCTGGCTGATGGTGATGTCGGCGGCCTGGCAATACGACAAGGGCATGCCCTGCGGCGCCGCTGCCAATGCCGCAAAATATCTGGCGGGCGAAGTGGGTTTCTCGGCCTGCGAGCAGGCGGTGATGACCCATGGCGGCTTCGGCTACGCCAAGGAATTCCACGTCGAGCGTTATTTGCGCGAGGTGCTGATCCCGCGCATTGCGCCGGTCAGCCCGCAGCTTGCGCTCAGCTTCATCGCGGAAAAGGTGCTGGGGCTCGCCAAATCGTACTGAACAAGTCGTACTGAACGGGTCTATTCGGCAGCGATCCGCTCCATCGCCATGGCGCGAAGCCTGGCGCGCTGGATCTTCACGCCGTTGGCGCTGTCGGTGACGGGGAAGGCGTCCACCACGTAGATCCGCGCCGGCACCTTGTAGGCGGCGAGCCGCTCGCGCAGACGCGCGATCAGCGTCTCCTGCATTGGTGGCTCCGTCGTCGGGATCACGAAGGCGACGCAGCGCGCCTGCCCCTTGAGATCGACTGCGACGACCTGGGCGTCGGCGACGCCGGCGCAGGATTTGAGCTCGTCCTCAATCTCGCCGGGCGCGACCAGGAAGCCGCCGAGCCGCATCGCATCGCCGGCGCGGGTCTCGTAGACGAACGACCCGTCGCCGCGCAGCCGGCCGATGTCGCCGGTGCGGAAGAAGCCGTCGGCGGTGATCGCCTCGCGCGTCGCCGCCGGATTGTTGAAGTAGCCGAGGAAGCGCGAGGGCGCGCTGATCTCGATCTCGCCGGAGACGCCACTGGCGGCGAGCTCGCCCGTCTCGACATCGCGCACGCGGACTTTCGCGTCGGGCGACATCGGCCAGCCGCCGCCCTCGATCCGATCGGCAAAGGCATCACTGGGGCGGCCGATCGAGAACAGCGCCTGCACCTCGCTCGAACCGTAGAGGCCGAACAGCTTCAGGCCGCGCGCCTCGGCTTCCGCAGCCAGCTCGCGCCAGCCGGGCTGAAACGCGGCGAAGCCGCAGACTTCGAGCTGCGGAAACGGGCGTGGCGCATCGGTGAGGGCGAGGATGCGCCGGAACATCTCGTCCGAGCCGAAGCAATGCGTGATCGGTTGCGTGCCGAGGATCTGCAGGGCTGGCGCGGCCTCGAAGGCATCGAGCACATGAATGGTTGCACCGGCTGCGAGGAAGCCGAGCAGGCTCGTCATGCCGAACGTGCCGCAGAACGGCAGCATGGCGAGCAGCGAATGACGCCGCGGATCGAGCTGGAGCGCGTGGGCGATGGAGACAGCGTGCGTCGCCAGCGTTCGCTGCGAATGCGCGACCAGCTTCGGCCCCTTGGTCGTGCCCGACGTCGTGTAGAGCAGCACGGGCAGGTCGACATCATCCTGGATCGGCGGAGGGGGCGGGTAGGGCGTCTCGAAGGCATCCAACCGCACGCAGGGCCAGTGCGCCGGCAGCGCATTTGCGCCGACCACCGCCAGCCGTTGCAGTGCGGGCACTTCGGCCTTGGCGACATCGGCGAGGATTGCAGCGAAGTCGATCGCGCGGAAGGCAGCCTCGACCACCATCAGCTTCGCGCCTGATAGTTTGAGCAGGTGCGCGACTTCCGCGCTGCGATAGCGCGTATTGACGGCGGCGACGATCGCGCCGAGCCGTGCGGCGGCGAACAACAGTGCGAGCCATTCGACCCGGTTGATCAGCCAGACCGCGACGACGTCGCCCTTGCCGATGCCTTGCGCCGCAAGCCAGGCGGCGGTCTGCTCGACCTTTACCGAGAACTCTGCGCGCGAGACGGGCTTGCCGTCGAAAACCAAGGCAGGATCGGCGGCGGTCTCGATCCGGAGCAGCGATTGCAGCGAGATGTCGTTGGCACTCATGGCCATCGGACTAACCCGGTCGCGCAAGCCTGTCTACTTGGTGCCGAACATCCGGTCGCCGGCATCGCCCAGGCCCGGCACGATGTAACCGTGATCGTTCAGCCGCTCGTCGATCGCCGCGGTCCAGATCGGCACGTCGGGGTGCTCGCTCTGGAACTTGGCGATGCCCTCGGGCGCGGCCAGAAGGCAGACGAAGCGGATGTCGCGGGCGCCGCGCGCCTTGAGCAGGGACGCGCCGGCGCAGGCCGAGTTGCCGGTCGCCAGCATCGGATCCATCAGGATCACGGTGCGGTCGGACAGGTCCTGCGGCGCCTTGAAGTAATATTCCACGGCCTGCAACGTCTCGGGGTCGCGGTAGAGCCCGATATGGGCGATGCGCGCCGAGGGCATCAGCGCCAGCATGCCGTCGAGGAAGCCGACGCCGGCGCGCAGGATCGGCGCCAGCGTGAGCTTCTTGCCGGCGATCTTCGGCGCCTGCATGGCCGCAATCGGCGTCTCGATCTCGACCAGCTCCAGCGGCAGGTCGCGCGTCACCTCGTAGCCGAGCAGCATTCCGATCTCGTTCAGGATCTCGCGGAAGCTCTTGGTCGAGCGGTCCTTCTCCCGCATCAGGGAGAGCTTGTGCTGGACCAGGGGGTGGGCGACGACATTGACGTTGCTGGTGCTCATGAAACCGCTCTACACGGTTCCGCGAAACTGCGCCAGATCGGCCGGTACTTTTAGGCAATGCCTTTTCCGCGGGATAGCCGGCCTCAACCGGGCATCGCGACTGCGCTGCGCGTTCGGCTGCTCGTTTCAAAGGCACGAGCTTGGCGAGACGGAGCGGAGCGTCGATCCGCCGGCACGGCCTAGCCGAAATTGTCGCAAGCGACCGGCTCGTAAAGCGGATCCAGCGCCGGGCGCACCGACGGAACGCTCGGCCGCGATACGTCGGCGGTCAGCGCCCGCACCTCGACGAATGCCGACAGCAGGGCGAGCGCGAGGTCGGCATGGCGCACCTCGACCGCGGCATCCAGCCAGTCCGGCAGCTCGCGCTCGCGCGACAGCGCGCAATGCCACTCGCCGTCATCGTAGGCGATGCGGCGGACCTGCCACATCGGCAGCTCCAGCGCCATCACAACCAGCGCGGCATCGGCCCATGCCTCGGCGTCGACCAGGCGCGTGAGGCGTGCGGTGCGCTCGCTGTCTCCGAGCGAGTGGATGCGCCGGCAGGCGTCGCCGATGATGTCGAGCATCAGCGGCCGCGTCGCCGCATGCGCCTTGCACAGCCGCTCGGCGAGCGAGGGGAGATCGAGCGGTTGGAGAGCGGCGGTCATGTCAGGCCTCCTGGAATTGGCGTCGGTCAGTCGGCCGGCCTCGCCAAGATGGCGGGAAGAGCATTTGAAAACGAGATGGGGATCGGGCGCGAGATATAGGGATTCCATAAGTGGAGGGTCTTCCGGGGCAGCGCGATCGTCCCTCGGCTTTCGTTCTCGCCAAAACCGCCCGCCGGGGAGCAGGGCTATCGCATATGGTGCGCGCGGTGCGGCGGCATCGGCACTGGGCTCCCTCCCCCGCTTGCGGGGGAGGGCTGGGGAGAGGGTGCTTCCGCGTCGGGATTGCTCGGGACTGCAGAAGATTTCCCCGCGTGGCGAGAGCCCTCACCCGCCGCGCTCTGCGAGCGCGTCGGCCTCTCTCGCAAGCGGGAGAGGCGGAGTAAGCCCGCGGACAATCCAGGTGAAATTCATATGCGATAGCCCTGCGCCGGGACGGGCCGGCCTTTATGAGATTCCTATAACGTCGCCATCGGCCTCATCTCGAAAACCTATGGGCGCGGTGGCACCTCAGCGCGGTGAAGTTTCCGGCCGTGCCGCGCTCGATCGCAGCAAGCGGCCCGCCGGGATCCAGAGACGGCTATGCCGGACATCGTCTCTCTCGAGGAGTATCGCCATGATGGACCTTTTGATGCTGGCGCTGGGCTTCGTCTTCTTTGCCCTCGCGATCGGCTACACCTATTCTTGCGAACGGCTGTGAGGGAGCGGACCATGATCTTCGATTATGCGCTCGCCGGCGCCGTTTCGTTCGGCCTCCTGATCTATCTCACCTATGCACTGCTGCGGCCCGAGCGGTTCTGACGCCGTGCTGCTGCTCGTCGAATTGCTGCTGGCCGACGCTGCGCTCGTCGCGGGCCTGCTCGCGCTGCTCCTGCCGCACTTGCGCCGGACCAAAAGCCTGAAGGGTTAATGCCATGACTGTAATCGGTTGGTTCCAGATCATTCTTTATTGCACGATCGTGGTTGCGCTGACCAAGCCGCTCGGCTGGTACATGACGTCCGTATTCAAGGGCGAGCGCACTTTCCTGTCGCCCGTTCTGCGCCCGATCGAGGCCGGCATCTATTGGATCTCCGGCGTCGACGAGAAGCGCGAGCAGCACTGGCTGACCTACACGGTCGCGATGCTGCTGTTCCATGTCGGCGGCTTCCTCATCATCTACGGCCTGTTGCGGCTGCAGGCCGTGCTTCCGTTCAATCCGGCCGGCCAGTCCGCGGCCGCCGAGGATCTGTCCTTCAATACCGCGATCTCCTTCATCACCAACACCAATTGGCAGAACTACGGCGGCGAAAGCACGCTGTCCTATCTGACCCAGATGGTCGGCCTGACGCACCAGAATTTCCTGTCGGCGGCCACCGGCATCGTGCTCGCGGTTGCCCTGATCCGTGGCTTTGCCCGCGCATCCATGCGCACGGTCGGCAACTTCTGGGTCGATGTGTCCCGCTGCACGCTCTACATCCTGCTGCCGATCTGCGTCGTGTTCACGCTGTTCCTGGTCTGGCAGGGCATGCCGCAAACGCTTGGAGACTACGTCGAAGCGACCACGCTCGAGGGCGCCAAGCAGACCATCGCGGTCGGCCCGGTCGCCTCGCAGGTCGCGATCAAGATGTTAGGGACCAACGGCGGCGGCTTCTTCAATGCCAACGCTGCGCATCCTTTCGAGAACCCGACCGCGCTGTCAAATTTCGTGCAGATGCTGTCGATCTTCCTGATCGGCGCAGCCATGACCAACGTGTTCGGCCGTATGGTCGGCAACCAGCGCCAGGGCTGGGCGATCCTCGCCGTGATGGGCGTGCTGTTCGTCGCCGGCGTCGCTGTCACCTATTGGGCGGAAGCCAATGGCACCTCGACGCTCCAGGCGTTGGGCCTGACCGGCGGCAACATGGAAGGCAAGGAGGTCCGCTTCGGCATCGTCGCCTCCTCGCTGTTCGCCGTGATCACGACGGCGGCGTCCTGCGGCGCGGTCAACGCCATGCATGACAGCTTCACCGCGCTCGGCGGCATGATCCCGCTGATCAACATGCAGCTCGGTGAGATCATCATCGGCGGCGTCGGCGCCGGCCTCTACGGCATGCTGCTGTTCGTCGTGCTCGCGATCTTCGTCGCTGGCCTGATGGTCGGGCGCACGCCGGAATATGTCGGCAAGAAGATCGAGGCGCGCGAGGTCAAGATGGCGATGCTCGCAATCCTGGTGCTGCCGCTGATGTATCTCGGCTGGACCGCGGTCGGCGTAGTCTATCCGGCTGCTGTCGCCTCGATGGCGAATGCCGGCCCGCACGGCTTCACCGAGGTGCTCTACGCCTTCACCTCGGCGACCGGCAACAACGGCTCGGCCTTCGCGGGCCTCACCGGCAACACCTTCTTCTACAACCTCACGCTCGCATCCGCGATGTTCGTCGGCCGCTTCTTCATGATCATCCCGGCGATGGCGATTGCGGGATCGCTCGCGGCCAAGAAGTCGATTCCGCCGTCGGCGGGTACGTTCCCGACCACCGGCGGGCTGTTCGTCGGCCTCGTCGTCGGCGTGATCCTGATCATCGGCGGTCTCACCTTCTTCCCGGCGCTCGCGCTCGGCCCGATCGTCGAGCATCTCGCGATGAACGCCGGCCAAGTGTTCTGACTTCTGATTGGTTTGGAGTGACCTCCATGGAAACGATGAAACTGCAAAAGCGCGCGCCGATGTCGGCAATGCTCGATCCAAAGATCGTGATGCCGGCGATCCGGGGCTCCTTCACCAAGCTCGATCCGCGGCTGATGGTGAAGAATCCCGTGATGTTCGTGGTCGAGATCGTGGCCGCGCTCACCACCGTGATCTTCCTGCGCGATGTTGTCACGGGTGGTGCCGGCCTGGGCTTCACCTTCCAGATCATCCTCTGGCTCTGGTTCACGGTGCTGTTCGCCAATTTCGCTGAAGCCGTTGCGGAAGGCCGCGGCAAGGCGCAGGCCGAATCGCTGCGCAAGACCCGCACCGAGAGCCAGGCCAAGCTTTTGACCGGCGCCGGCCAGGCTTTCAAGCTGGTGCCGGGCACCAGCCTGAAGGTCGGCGACATCGTGCTGGTCGAAGCCGGCGACACCATTCCGTCCGACGGCGAGGTGATCGAGGGCGTCGCCTCTGTCAACGAGGCCGCCATTACCGGCGAGTCCGCGCCCGTGATCCGCGAATCCGGCGGCGACCGTTCGGCGGTGACCGGCGGCACGCAGGTGCTGTCGGACTTGATCCGCGTCCGCATCACCGCAGCCCAGGGCTCGACCTTCATCGACCGCATGATCAAGCTGGTCGAGGGCGCCGAGCGGCAGAAGACGCCGAACGAGATCGCGCTCAACATCCTGCTCGCCGGCCTCACCATCATCTTCGTGTTCGCCACCGTCACCATTCCGAGCTACGCGGCCTATGCCGGCGGCTCGATCTCGGTGGTCGTGCTGGTGGCTCTGTTCGTGACGCTGATCCCGACCACGATTGGCGCGCTGTTGTCCGCGATCGGCATCGCCGGCATGGACCGCCTGGTGCGCTTCAACGTGCTGGCGATGTCGGGCCGTGCGGTCGAGGCCGCCGGCGACGTCGACACGCTGCTGCTCGACAAGACCGGCACCATCACGCTCGGCAACCGGCAGGCGACCGCGTTCCGTCCCGTTCGCGGCGTGACCGAGCAGGAGCTGGCGGATGCCGCCCAGCTCGCCTCGCTCGCGGACGAGACGCCGGAAGGCCGCTCCATCGTCGTGCTGGCCAAGGAGAAATACGGCATCCGCGGCCGCGACATGGCCGAGCTGGGGGCCACCTTTATCCCGTTCACGGCGCAGACCCGCATGAGCGGCGTCGATGCCGGCGGCTCGTCGGTGCGCAAGGGTGCGGTCGATGCCATGCTCAACTATGTCGGTGGCGGCGCGCCGCTGGCGATTGCCTCCGGCAACGCCGCGCGCGCCCTTCAGCCCGGCGGGCTTTCCGAGGTCGGCCGCGAGATCCAGACCATTGCCGACGAAATCTCGAAGGCCGGCGGCACGCCGCTTGCGGTTGCGAAAGACGGCAAGTTGCTCGGCGTCGTCCAGCTCAAGGACATCGTCAAGGGCGGCATCCGCGAGCGCTTCGCCGAGCTCCGCCGTATGGGCATCCGCACCATCATGATCACCGGCGACAACCCGATGACGGCCGCTGCCATCGCGGCGGAAGCCGGCGTCGACGATTTCCTGGCGCAGGCAACGCCTGAGGACAAGCTCAAGCTGATCCGCGACGAGCAGGCCAAGGGCAAGCTGGTGGCGATGTGCGGCGACGGCACCAACGACGCGCCGGCGCTCGCCCAGGCCGATGTCGGCGTCGCCATGAACACCGGCACCCAGGCCGCCCGCGAGGCCGGCAACATGGTCGACCTCGACTCCAACCCGACCAAGCTGATCGAGGTGGTCGAGATCGGCAAGCAGCTCCTGATGACGCGCGGTGCGCTGACGACGTTCTCGATTGCCAACGACGTCGCCAAGTATTTTGCGATCATCCCGGCGATGTTCCTGGCGTTCTACCCGCAACTGAACGTGCTCAACGTCATGAACCTGTCGAGCCCGCAGAGCGCCATCCTGTCGGCGATCATCTTCAACGCGCTGATCATCATCGCGCTGATCCCGCTCGCGCTGAAGGGCGTCGCCTACCGCGCCGTCGGCGCCGGCGCGCTGCTCCGCCGCAACCTCCTGATCTACGGGCTCGGCGGCATCGTCATTCCGTTCATCGGCATCAAGGTGATCGACCTCGCGGTGACCGCCTTGCACTTGGCTTGAATCCGTCATTGCGAGCGAAGCGAAGCAATCCAGAACTATCTCCGCGGTTGATAGCCTGGATTGCTTCGTCGCTTCGCTCCTCGCAATGACGGGAGAAATTTGGAGAAAGACATGCTCAGAGAAATCCGCCCCGCCATCGTCCTGCTGCTGGCGCTCACCGCCATCACCGGGCTTGCCTATCCGCTCGCCATGACCGGCATTGCCGGCGCGCTGTTTCCCGTACAGGCGCAAGGCAGCCTGATCGAGAAGGACGGCAAGGTGATCGGCTCCGCCCTGATCGGGCAGGAGTTCAAAGACGACAAATATTTCCGCGGCCGCCCCTCGGCGACGCTGGCGCCGGACCCGAAGGACTCGACCAAGACGGTGCCCGCGCCCTACAACGCCGCCAATTCGGGCGGCTCCAATCTCGGCCCGACCAGCAAGGCATTGGCCGACCGGCTGAAGGAGGATGTGGACAAGCTCAGGAGCGAAAATCCGAACGCCGCCGTGCCGGTCGACCTGGTGACGACGTCGGCCAGCGGCCTCGACCCGGACATCTCGCCGGAAGCGGCGCAATTCCAGGTGCCGCGCGTGGCGAAGGCACGGAATCTGCCTGAGGATCAGGTCAAGCAGCTTGTGACGGCCAGCACCGAAGGCCGCCTGCTCGGCCTGCTCGGCGAGCCCAGGGTTAACGTTCTGGCGCTGAATCTCGCGCTCGATCGCATGGCTGCGAAGTAGCCGTCTAGGCTCGCAGTGTGGGGGTGATTATACTGGCAAGATGGTCCGAGAGCGCCGCGATCCCGAACAACGTCCGTCCCCGGAGGCCCTGCTGGAAGCGGCGCGCCGCGAGGAGAGCGCGAGCGGCAGGCTGAAGATCTTCGTCGGCGCCGCTCCCGGCGTCGGCAAGACCTACGAGATGCTGCAAAGCGCGCATGCCAAGCGCAAGGCCGGCATCGATGTCGTGGTCGGCTTCGTCGAGACCCATGGCCGCGCCGAGACCGAGGCGCTGGTGCGCGGCCTCGAAGTGGTCCCGCGCAAGAGGCTGGACTACCGCGGCCAGATCGTCGAGGAGATGGACCTCGACGCGGTGATCGCGCGGCGGCCGCAGATTGCGCTGGTCGACGAGCTCGCCCACACCAATGCGCCCCTTTGCCGCCATCCCAAGCGCTATCTCGACGTCGAGGAGCTGCTCTCGCACGGCATCGACGTCTACACCGCCGTCAACATCCAGCACATCGAGAGCCTGAACGACGTCGTTGCGCAGATCACCCATATCAGGGTGCGCGAGACCGTGCCGGATTCGGTGTTTGACCGCGCCGACGCCATCGAGCTGATCGACCTCACGCCCGACGACCTGATCCAGCGGCTGAAGGAGGGCAAGGTCTATGTGCCCAAGCAGGCCGAGCGGGCGCTGGAGCATTATTTCTCGCCGGGCAACCTCACGGCGCTGCGTGAGCTCGCCCTGCGCCGCACCGCCGAGCGGGTCGACGAGCAGCTGCTCAACCACATGCAGGCGAATGCGATTCCCGGGCCCTGGGCCGCGGGTGAGCGCATCCTGGTCTGCGTCAGCGAGGATCCGCGCGCGGCCGGCCTCGTGCGCTACACCAAGCGGCTGGCCGACCGGCTCCATGCGCCGTTCACCGCGATCTCGATCGAGACGCGGCGATCGCTGCAATTGTCCGACGAGGAGCGGGATCGGCTGGCCGACACGTTGCGGCTCGCGGAATCGCTCGGCGGCGAGGCGCTGACCATTCCCGCCGTCGGCCGCCGCATCGCCGACGACGTCGTCAATTTCGCGCAAGGCAACAACGTCACCCAGATCGTGATCGGCAAGTCGACGCGCTCGCGCTGGTTCGAGATGACGCGCGGCTCCGTCGTGCACGATCTGGTGCGCCGCGCGGGCAATATCAGCGTTCACGTCATCCCCGGCAACGAGCTTTCCGGAGAGGCCGCGCCCAAGATGGCGGTGCAGACCGCCGCACGATCCGAGCCGTTCGATCCCTTGCCTTATCTCAAGGCGCTTGGAATCGTGCTTGTGGGTCTCGGCGCGGCCAAGTTGATCCAGCCTTATTTCGGCATTGAGAACGTCGACCTGGTGCTGCTGACCGCGGTGGTCGCGGTGGCCGTGCGCTACGGCCTGTGGCCGTCGCTGCTGGCGACCGTCGCGGCCTCGCTGTCCTACAATTTCTTCTTCCTGCCGCCGATCTACACCTTCACGATCACCGACCCGACCAATGTCGCCGCCTTCGTGCTGTTCCTGGTGGTGGCGATGATCGTCTCCAATGTCGCGGCGCGCGTGCGCATCCAGGCCGACACCGCGATCGGCCGGATCAGGATGACCGAGCAGCTCTATGCCTTCAGCCGCAAGCTCGCCGGCACTGCAACGCTCGACGACGTCTTGTGGGCGAGTGCCTACCAGATCGCATTGATGCTCAAGGTGCGCGTGGTGCTGCTGTTGCCGGATGAAGGCTTGCTCACGGTGAAATCAGGCTATCCGCCCGAGGACGAGCTCGACCAGGCCGACCTTGCCGCCGCAAACTGGGCGTGGAGCAACGATCGCCCCGCCGGCCGCGGCTCGGACACCTTGCCGGGCGCCAAGCGGCTGTTCCTGCCGATGCGCACCGGGCGCGGCCCGATCGGCGTGATCGGCATCGACGACGACCGCACCGGCCCGCTGCTGACGCCGGACCAGCGCCGCCTCCTCGACGCGCTGGTCGACCAGGGCGCGCTCGCGATCGAGCGCGTGCTGCTGGTCGAGGACATGGACCGCGTCAAGCGCACCGTCGAATCCGAGCGGCTGCGCTCGGCACTGTTGACCTCGATCTCGCACGATCTGAAGACGCCGCTGGCGTCGGTGTTGGGCGCAGCCTCGACCATGCGCGATCTCGCCGGTGCGCTCTCCGACACCGAGAAGCGCGACCTGCTCGCCACCGTGATCGACGAATCCGAGCGACTCAACCGCTTCATCGCCAATCTGCTCGACATGACCAAGCTCGAATCCGGCGCGATCGTGCCCAACACGGCGCTGCACGATCTCAGCGAAATCGTGGGCAGCGCGCTGCGGCGCGCCAGCAAGATCCTCAGCCGCCACAAGGTCGAACTGCTGCTGGCCGCCGATCTGCCGATGCTCCAACTCGATGCCGTGCTGTTCGAGCAGGTGCTGTTCAATCTGCTCGACAACGCCGCCAAGTACGCGCCGCCGGAGACCACGATCTCGATCCGTGCCCGGCGCGACAGTACTCATGTCGTGCTCGAGGTTGCCGACGAGGGCGCCGGCATTCCAGCGGGCGAGCTCGAGAGCGTGTTCGACAAGTTCTATCGCGTGCAGAAGGGCGATCACGTCCGCCCCGGCACCGGGCTCGGGCTTGCCATCTCGCGCGGCTTCGTCGAGGCGATGCACGGCACGATCTCCGCTGCCAATCGCAGCGAGCGGAGCGGTGCGGTCCTCACCATTCGCCTGCCGATTCCGGCAGAGAGCCTCGCATTGGATACCGCCGCATGAGCGCTGCTCCGATCAAGGTCCTGGTCATCGACGACGAGCCGCCGATCCGCAAATTGCTGCGGCTGGGGCTGACGACGCAGGGCTATGACATCCTGGAAGCGCCGAACGGCAAGACGGCGCTGGAGAAGCTCGACGAGGAGCCGGCGCTGATCATCCTCGATCTCGGGCTGCCCGACGTTCAGGGCCATGAGCTGCTCCGCACCATCCGCACGCGCAACGAAGGCGTGCCGATCGTGGTGCTGTCGAGCCGCGGCGACGAAGCCGGCAAGGTCGAGGCGCTCGATCTCGGCGCCGACGACTATCTGACCAAGCCGTTCGGCATGGAGGAGCTGCTGGCGCGCATGCGCGCGGCGCTTCGCCACCAGCTTCAGGTCAAGGGTGAACGTCCGGTGTTCCGCACCGGCGATCTCTCGGTCGATCTCGTCCGCCGCATCGTCAAGATCGGGGATCGCGACGTCAAGCTCTCGCCGAAGGAATATGACCTGTTGCGCGTGCTGGTGCAGCACGCCGGCAAGGTGCTCACCCACCGCTTCCTGCTGAAGGAGCTGTGGGACGAACTGACCGATGCGCAATATCTGCGCGTCTATGTCCGCCAGCTCCGCCAGAAGATCGAAGCCGATCCGGAGCGGCCGCAATACGTGCTGACGGAGACGGGGATCGGGTATCGGCTGAAGGCGGGGGATTGATCACTGCTGTCCTTTCCGGCGCGCGCGTCAGTCGATGCTCATCCTATGGAGCTGTAGGGTGGGCAAAGCGAAGCGTGCCCACCATCCGTCGCCATCATGGAAAGTTGGTGGGCACGGCGCGTTGCGCCTTTGCCCACCCTACGACATCGAGGGCTAGTCGGGGAGGCTCCTCAACCCGCCTTCCTGTGCCGCGCCGTTGACCGATGTGTTTTCCTCGGCGCGCGGTGTCGCCCGGTCGCGCGGCGCGCATGCGACTTCGCCGCCGTCTTCTTGCCGCCCTTCAGGCTCCGCTTCAGCGCGTCCATCAGGCTGACGACGTTGCTCGGCCGTTCCTCGGGCTCGGGCAGCTCGATCTTCTTGCCGCTGGCCTTGCGCTTCACCAGGGCCTTCAGCGCGTCCTCGTATTCGTCCTTGAACTTTCTGGGGTCGAAATGCGCCGCCTTGGTCTGCAAGATGTGACCGGCGAGCTCGACCATGTCCTTGGTGATCTTCGGGCTCTTGATGTCGTCGAAGAACTGGTCCTCCTCGCGCAGCTCGTAAGGAAAGCGCAGCGTGGTGCCGAGCAGACCCTTGCCGAGCGGCTCGATCGCCATGACGTGCTCGCGGTTGGTCAGAACGATCTTGGCCAGCGCGACGCGCTCCTGGTCCTTCATCGCGTCGCGAATCACCGCGAACGCATCGACCGCCGCCTTGCCGTCGGGCGCGATGTAATAGGGATGGTTGAGGTAGCGCTGGTCGATCTCCTCGCGCGGCACGAAGCTCTCGATGTCGATGGTATGGTTACTCTCGATTTGGACCGCCTCGAGCTCCTCCGGCTCGATCTCGACGTACTTGCCCTTGCGCAGCTCGTAGCCGCGGCCCTTCTGGTCGCTCTCGACGACGTCACCGGTCTCGGAATCGATCATCTGCTGCTTGAGCCGGTTCCCGGTCTCGCGGTTGATCAGGTGAAAGCGCGTCTTCTCGGCCGCGGTGGTCGCCGGATAAAGCACGACCGGGCAACTGACCAGCGACAGCTTCAACGTTCCCTTCCAATAGGCGCGCGGGGCCATTCCATTCTCCAGCGTTTTCAAGGCCTTTTGGAACCCCAACCGTCCCATCGGGTTTTGGTTCCGGGCGGGACTTTCGCCGTGATAGGCTTTGAGTGCCGAACGAGAAGCGGGACCGGTCGTGCTGCAAAAACTCTCCACCTACCGACAGAAACGCGACTTCGAGAAAACGCCGGAGCCATCGGGCAAGTCCGCCGTGGCGCCCTCGAAACAGCGGCGCTTCGTGATCCAGAAGCATGATGCGAGCCGGCTGCATTACGATCTCAGGCTCGAATTCGACGGCGTGTTCAAGTCGTGGGCGGTGACGAAGGGGCCTTCGCTCGATCCCCACGACAAGCGGCTGGCGGTCGAGGTCGAGGACCATCCGCTCGATTATGGCGATTTCGAAGGCACGATTCCGGAAGGCCAATACGGCGGCGGCACCGTGATGCTGTGGGACCGCGGCACCTGGGAATCGGACGATCCGGAAGCCGGCTTGAAGAAGGGCGATCTGAAGTTCACCCTCCATGGCGACAAGCTGCAGGGCAGCTGGGTCCTGGTGCGGATGCGCAACCGCGGCGGCGAGAAGCGGACCAACTGGCTCCTGATCAAGCATCGTGACGAAGATGCTCGCGAAGGTGCGGACAACGACATTCTCGAGCAGGACAAGTCTGTTGCCTCCGGCCGCACCATGGAGCAGATCGCCGCGGGCAAGGGCCGCGCGCCGAAGCCGTTCATGCTGGCCAAGGGCACCAAGGGCAAGGCCGACGCAGTCTGGCAGTCCAATCGTGCCGAAGAGACGAAAGGGCGCACGGTGAAGCCGGCGCCGCGTACCGCGTTGAAGGCCGGCAAGGCGGCGAAGACAAGTGCCACGACCGCGACGAGCGCCAAGAAGGTGTCGGAGATGCCGGATTTCGTTGCGCCGCAGCTCTGCACGCTGGTCGAGCGGCCGCCCGGAGACGAGGGCTGGTGCCACGAGATCAAGTTCGACGGCTATCGCGTTCAGCTCCGGGTCGAGGACGGCGAGGCGACGCTGAAGACCCGCAAGGGTCTCGACTGGACGAGCAAGTTCGCTTCCATCGCCGAGGAGGCCGCCGCGCTGCCGGACGTGATGATCGACGGCGAGATCGTCGCGCTCGACCATGACGGTGCGCCGAACTTCTCCTCGCTGCAAGCAGCCCTGTCCGACGGCAAGACCGACGACTTGATCTTCTTCGCTTTCGATCTGCTTTTCGCGGAGAACGAGGATTACCGCCGGCTGCCGCTCAGCGAACGCAAGGCCCGGCTGAAGCAGCTGCTGGGCCAGCGCAAGCGGAAATCGACCCAGCTCCGCTATGTCGAACATTTCGAGAGCGGCGGCGATGCCGTGCTGCAATCGGCCTGCAAGCTCGAGCTCGAAGGCGTGGTGTCGAAGAAGCTGAACGCGCCCTATCGCTCCGGCCGCACCGAGAGCTGGGTCAAGTCGAAATGCCGCGCCGGCCACGAGGTGGTGATCGGCGGCTACAAGACCACCAACGGCAAATTCCGCTCGCTGATGGCAGGCGTGCAGCGCGGCGATCATCTCGCCTTTGTCGGCATGGTCGGCACCGGCTTTGGCGCGGACAAGATCAAGCGCATCATGCCGGTGCTGAAGGCGATGGAGAGCAAGGAAAGCCCGTTCGGCGGCAAGAACGCGCCGAAGAAGACGCGGGACGTGCATTGGCTGAAGCCGGAGCTCGTCGCCGAGATCGAGTTCGCGGGCTTCACGGCCGACGGCAATATTCGCCAGGCGGCGTTCAAAGGCTTGCGGCAGGACAAGCCGGCCGAGGAAGTCCAGGCCGAGACGCCCGTCGATACCGAGCTCGCCGAGCCCCGGGGCAAGAAGGCGGCGCGCACGAAGGCGGGCGGGCGAGCGAAGCAGGCCGCTGCAAATGCCGAGGTCATGGGCGTCGTCATCTCGAAGCCGGACAAGGAGCTCTGGCCGGACGACGGCGATGGTGGCGTCGTCACCAAGCTGGACCTTGCCCGCTATCTCGAAGCCGTCGGCGAATGGATGATCGTGCATCTCAAGGGCCGGCCGTGCTCGCTGATCCGCGCGCCCGACGGCATCAAGGGCGAGTGCTTCTTCCAGCGCCATGCGATGCAGGGAACGTCGAACCTTCTGGAGCTCGCGCGGGTCTCCGGCGACCGCAAGCCCTATCTTCAGATCGACCGGATCGAAGGGCTCGCCGCGGTGGCGCAGATCGGCGGCGTCGAGCTGCATCCCTGGAACTGCGCGCCCTATGCCTACGACACCCCGGGCCGGCTGGTGTTCGACCTCGATCCCGCGCCCGACGTCGACTTCGCCGACGTCGTCGAGGCGGCCAAGGAGATGCGGCAGCGGCTCGCCGACATCGGCATGGACAGCTTCTGCAAGACCACGGGCGGCAAGGGCCTGCATGTCGTGGTGCCGCTGCTTCATGGCGCGCGCGACAGGGTGAGCTGGAAGGAGGCCAAGGCGTTTGCGCAAGGCGTCTGCCAGTGGATGGCCGACGATGATCCCGAACGCTATCTGCTCAACATGTCGAAGAAGCTGCGCAAGGGAAAGATCTTCCTGGATTATCTGCGCAACGACCGCATGTCGACGGCGGTGGCCCCGTTGTCGCCGCGAGCGCGTGCCGGGGCCACGGTCTCGATGCCGCTGACCTGGGCGCAGGTGAAGAGCGATCTCGATCCCAAGCGATACACGCTACGCACCGTGCCGGCGCTGCTGGCGCGCTCGAAGGCGTGGGAGGGTTATGACGATGCCGCCGCATCGATCAAGGCGGCGATGAAAAAGCTGGCAGGGAAGGTGAAGTAGGTCTGTCGCTGTTGCCACGAAGGCGGGTCTCGTAGGGTGGGCAAAGCGAAGCGTGCCCACCACCTGCTTTCGCTCGAGCGAAGAGGTGGGCACGGCGCGTTGCGCCTTTGCCCACCCTACGGAATCTCGTACTAGATCCGGCCCATCAGCAGCAGGATCAGCAGAATGACGATGACAAGCCCGAGGCCGCCGCCGCCGTAATAGCCGGTGCCGTAGAACGGCCCGCCGCCGATACCGCTGAAGCCGCCGAGCAGGGCGATGATCAGGATGATCAGAATGATCGTGCCGATTGACATGCGAATCTCCTCCACCCCTTTGTTCAAAGGGTCGTTGCACCTGTCCCTTATGCGAGGGCAACTTGCCGCAGGTTTTAAAGTTCCGGCCTTGCAACGTAGGCTCCGACGCCACATGCATGGAACTTTTGCCCTGCCATCGGGCATGATGGAATGAGGATCAGTCAGCAGGGGCCATGGCCATGTCAGCACCGCTTGTCGTCTCAATTCCGCATCGTCTCGGCCGAGAAGAGGCCGTGCGCCGGCTGAAGACTGGGCTTGGCCGCGCCGCAGCAAGCATTCCCGTGATGCAGGTCGAGGAGGAACGCTGGAGCGGCGACACTATGGCCTTCCGCATCCGCGCGCTCGGCCAGGTCGCGACAGGGCAGGTCGATGTCGGCGACGATCAGGTCCGGGTCGAGGTGGTGCTGCCCTGGCTGTTGCAGCGCTTTGCCGAGATGGCGCAGGCCACGATCAGGAAGCGCGGCCAATTGCTGCTGACCAAGGACGGGGGCAAGTGACCTCAGGCGCGCACGCGTTGCCGCGGCGCCCTGACCGCATTCGCGGTTCGGGCCGCGATGACCGAGGCAGGACAGTCGTGGAAGGCCTGCGCGAGCGGCAAGTCGTTGCCCGCAAGGCCCGGCACTGAATAGCCCGTGATGTCGATGGTGGCGTCAATACCTTCCGGTGCGGGCCATTCCCGGCCTGCTTGGCTGAACGGCGCGAAATGACGCCCGGCCACGACGATCGCGGCGGCGCGGCCATGACGGCGCGCGAAGGCGATGACATGGTCGGCATGGGCACCTCGTACCTCCAGCGGCTGGTAGTCGCCCTGCGCGAAGACGTCGCCAAGCTCGTTGCGCAGCTTGAGCAGATGCCGCGTCCAGGCCAGCTTGAGCTTGCCGTCCGGCCAGCTCCCGATCAGGTCGCTCCAATCCGGCGCTTCCAATGATGTCAGCGCCGCATGGCGCGCGGCGAAATCGACCGGGCGGCGGTTGTCGGGATCGACCAGCGACAGGTCCCAGAATTCGGTGCCTTGATAGAAGTCCGGCACGCCCGGCAGCGTCGCCTTGAGCGTGAGCTGGCTCAGCGAGTTCAACGTGCCGAGCAGCGCGACGCGGCGCGCGAGCGTCTGCAACGCCTGGAGGAATTCCGCGGACTGATCAGGGTCGAGGATCTTCGCGATGAAGTCGCGGATGCCGTTCTCATAGGCTTCATGCGGGTTGAGCCAGCTCGTCTCCTCCTTGCCCTCGCGCGCAGCCTTGAGGGCATAAGCCTGGATGCGCTCGACCAAGGCGGCATCGGCCGGCGCTTGAATTGGCCAGACTCCGAGCAGGGTCTGGTAGAGCATGTATTCGAACGTTGCCGACGGCGCGCGGAAATTGCCGTGGAGCGTGAGATGCGGTGCGTTCAGCACCTTCCAGCGCGCCACCGCGCTGGTCCATTCACCGGGAATCTCGCTGAGCGCCGCGATGCGCGTGCGCGCATCCTCCCCACGCTTGGTGTCGTGGGTGGCGGTTGCCGTCATGCCTTGCGGCCATTCCCTGGCGCGAGCCTGCATGGCTTGATGGAACGCGGGAATGCTGAGGCCGGTGCTTGAGGGATCGCCGCCGACCTCGTTCAACGCGAGCAGCCGGTGGAACTGATAGAACGCGGTGTCCTCCAGCGACTTCGCCATCATCGGCCCGGTGAATTGCTGCACCTTCAGCGCGAAGCGGCGCACGCGCGGGGCGCTGTGCGGCGGACGGCCGGGCTTGAGCAGGTCCATGGTCAAGGCATCGCGCAGGAAGTCGAAAATGCCTTCGTCGGCGGCGAACCAGTCCCGGCGGGCGCGCGCGATGGTGTCGTCGATCAGCTTGCGGTCCGGTGCCGTCGGGCCGCCATGCGTCAGATAGGTGCGATAGACCGGGAAATGCAGCACATAGAGCTCGAGCGCCTGGCGCAGGCTGTCGGCCGAGAAGTCCCGCGTCGAATAATGCCCGTTGGCGATGCGCGCGAGCAGGCGGGTCAGCACGGTGAATTCGCTGGTCAGTAGCGTCTCGAGCACGCGCCGCTTGGCGTCCTTGACGTAAGGCACAAGCCGCGGCGGCCGGTTGCTGATCTGCCGCCAGGTCTCGTCCAGCGCCTCCAGCCCCCTGGGATCGATCAGCACGTGGGTGATGACATTCATCCACTCGTAGCCGGTGGTGCCCTGGACACCGGCGAAATGCGGCAGGCGCTCGTGCTCACACAGGATCTTCTCGACCACCGTATAGAACGGCTTTGTGTTGCCTTGGGCGGTGTTGCCCTGGGCGTCGCGCACCAGCCGGCGCAATCGCTGGCAATATTGGGCGGGGTCGCGCAGGCCGTCGATGTGATCGAGCCGGATTCCCTGCAATTTGCCGTCGGCGATGAGCTGCTTCACCAGCCGGTGCGTGGCGGCAAATGTGCTCGCGTCCTCGACGCGCAGGCCGGCGAGGCCGTTGACGTCGAAGAAGCGGCGATAATTGATGTCGCTGGAGGCAAGCCGCCAGTGCCCGAGCTTGTAGTGCTGGCGCTCCAGGAGATGATGCAGCGTCAGCGTCTGGGCCGGGCGGTCCTTGCCGGCGCGATAGGCGGCAAGGCCGCGCTTGATGATGTCGGCGGCGCCTGCGATCTCCTTGAGCTCGGCCTTGAAGCCGGGTGCTTCCTTGCGATTGGGACGCCGCAGCCCCGTGTAACGGGTCGCGAGCGACAGCAGGCGCTTGCCGGGCTCCGTTTCCGCCGCGTCCGCCTCCTTGACGACCATCCGCAGCATCTCGCCGTAGCGCTCCGGCGCGATGGGCAGGCGGTGCTCGAAATACCAGGCGGAGAAACTTCCATCATCCGGGTCGTAGCGCAGCTCGATGTCGCCGCGCTCCAGCGCCTCGCCGTAGGACGAGCCGAGGATCGGCAGCAGCACGCCGCCGCGGGCGCGGTAGGCCAGCTGGTCCCAGTCGATGTCGAAGGAGGCGGCGTGCGGCGAGGCCTGGCCCCATTCCAGCACGTCGAGCCACCAGGGATTGTCGGCAAAATGCACGCCGACATGGTTGGGGACGAAATCGATGATGAGCCCGAGATCGTGCTGCTGAAGCGCCTCGCTCAGCCGCGCAAAGCCGGCTTCGCCGCCGAGTTCGGGATTGAACTGGCCGTGGTCGACGGTGTCGTAGCCATGGGCCGAGCCCTTGCGGGCCTTCATCACCGGTGAGGCGTAGAGATGCGTGATGCCAAGCGCCTTGAGGTAAGGAACGACGGCGGCAGCCTTGTCGAAGTCGAAATCTGCGGTGAGCTGGAGCCGGTAGGTCGCGAGCGGAATGGCGGGAGGCATCCTAAGCTCCGAGGCGCCAGACCACCGACCAGGGCGGGAGCCGCTCGCCGGATCCGCCGCCCCAGATCGGCGTGCCCGCGCTGACGCCGGAGGTGATCTCGTGATCGGACAGATTGGCGACAAGGCGCAACGTCGAGCCGTCGCCCATGCGCCAATGCGCGGCGAGGAGGCCGTTGTCGGCCGCCTCTGCATCACCGAAGCTTGCGCCTTTCAGCCGCGGCATGATCTGCTTGCGACGGACGCCAAGCAGCTCTCGCACCAGCCCAAGCCGCGCATCGTGTTGCGGCGTGCGGCCGGTCCAGTCGAGCACGGCCGATTGCAGCGTTGCCGGATCGAGCGGGTCGGGCACCTCGTCGCCGTATTTTTCGTAAGCCCAGGCATATTCCCGCTTGCGCCCCGTGCGCACGGCATCGGCGAGTCCGCCCTGGAAATCGCAGAAGAACGGGAAAGGGACCGTCGAGCCCCATTCCTCGCCCTGAAACAGCATCGGCACCATCGGCGCGAGCAGGGTCACGGCGAGCGCGGCCTCGATCTGCTTTGGCGATGCCAGGCTTTCCAACCGCTCGCCGAGTGGACGATTGCCGATCTGGTCGTGGTTCTGCAGGAAATTGACGAAGGTTGCCGGCGGCAGCTGGCCGCTGGGCTCGCCGCGCGGTCTCTTGCCCCAGAATTCCGAGATCTCGCCCTGATAGACGAAGCCGGATGCGAGCGCGCGCGCCAGGTCCATGAGCGGCGTCTGGTAGTCGCCATAGTAACCGGCATGCTCGCCGGTCAGCATCACGTGCCAGACGTGATGATAGTCGTCGTTCCACTGGCCGCGATATTTGCCGTTCGGCGGATCCTGCGCAGCGTCGAGCAGGCTGGCGCGGTTGTCGCCGTTCTCCAGCACGAGGTGGATGTGGCGTCCCGTAGCCTTGGCGAGCTCGCCGGCGGCAACGCTGAGGTCCTGCAGCATGGACTGCTCGCCCGGGACAGCTATGATGTGATTGGCGGCGTCGAGCCTGAGGCCGTCGAAGCGGTAGTCGCCGAGCCAGGACAGCGCGTTCTCGACGGCGAAGGCGCGCACCTGCGGCACGCGATAATCGATCGCACTGCCCCACGGCGTGTGCGCATCGGTGAAGAAGGTCGGCGCATAACGGCCGAGATAGTTTCCTTCCGGGCCGAAATGATTGTAGACGACGTCGAGGAACACCATCAGCCCGCGCAGATGCGCCTCGTCGATCAGCGTCTTCAGGTCTTCGGGCCGGCCATAGGCGCTGTCCGGCGCGTACCACAGCACGCCGTCATAGCCCCAGCCGCGGCGTCCTGCGAAATCGGCGAGCGGCATCAATTCCAGCGCCGTGATGCCGGTCGCGGCGAGATGATCGAGCTTGTCGATCATGGCGCGATAGGTGCCTTCCGGCGTGAAGGTGCCGACATGGGCCTCGACCAGCACCGTCTCTTCCCAGGGACGGCCGCGCCACTCGCGCGCGCGCCAGGCGAAGGCATCGTGATCGATCACCTCGCTCGGGCCGAACACGTCCTCGGGCTGGAAGGCCGAAGCGGGATCCGGCACGTCGATCTCGTCGTCGATCCTGAACTTGTATTTGCTGCCGGCGGTGAGGCCAGTGATCTCGGTGACGTACCAGCCGTCCTGCCGGCGCTGCATCGCGTGCCTGCGGTCGAGCAGGAGATCGACGCGGCGCGCGGCCGGCGCCCACAGCCGGAACGACACGCCGTCCTTGGTCGGCCTCGCCCCGAAGGATGGCCTCATAGCGCGCCTGCGAAGGCGAGCACGGATCGCGGCGGCGCCTTGCTGTCGCTCCCGGGCAGGAAGTCGATCGTATTCAGCTTGGCATCGGTCGTGTTCAGGAGCTGCTGCCAGCTCTTGTATTCGGTCATTTTGGGCAATTTGAATGCGATCTCTTCGGGAGCGGCGTTCAGTACGATAAAGATCGCGGCCCCACCCGGTTCCATCGGGCCCATCACATAGGAGAGAAACCGCCCATCCGGGAATGTCCAGTCGCTCTCCGTCATCTCGTCGCCGGCGGGCGTCAGCCACAACGCGCCGTAGGAGACGCCGTCCTTGGGCCGGCCATCGAGCCAGCGATGGCTGCGCAGCTGCGAGAAACGGCGGCGGATGTCGGCGAGCTGGGCGACGAAGTCGATCATGTCGTCGCCGTCCTTGCCGAGATTGTCCCAGCCCACCCACCCGACCTCGTTGTCCTGGCAATAGGCGTTGTTGTTGCCGGATTGCGAGTTGCCGACCTCGTCGCCGGCGAGGATCAGCGGAACGCCCTGGGCCAGCATCAGGCAGGCCAGCACGTTCTTGCGCAGCTGACGGCGCAGGCTGATGATATCAGGATCGTCGGTCGGCCCCTCGACACCGCAATTGTTGCTGTGATTGTCGTTGGAGCCGTCGCGATTGTCCTCGCCGTTGGCCTCGTTGTGCTTCTCGTTGTAGCTGAAGAGGTCGGCGAGCGTGAAGCCGTCGTGGACGGTGATGTGGTTGATGCTGGCGCGCGGCCGCCGCCCGTCGTGATTGAACAGATCGGACGACGCGGTCATGCGGCTGGAGATGTCGCCGATCAGGCTGCCTTCACCGCTCCAATAGCGGCGCATGGCGCTGCGATAACGGTCGTTCCATTCCGACCATTGCGAGGGGAAGGCGCCGACCTGGTAGCCGCCGAGGCCGAGGTCCCAGGGCTCGGCGACGAGCTTGACGGTCGCCAGCACCGGATCCTGTCGCACCGCGGTCAAGAACGAGCTGCCGCGATCAAAACCGTTCGGCCCGCGTGCCAGCGTGGTGGCGAGGTCGAAGCGGAAGCCGTCGACGTGGCAGACCTCGACCCAGTAGCGCAAGGAATCCATCACCATCTGCAGCACGCGCGGATGGGTGAGGTTCACCGAGGAGCCGCAGCCGGTAAAGTCGTCGTAATAGCGCGGGTTCTCGCGGTTCAGCCAATAATAGGAGGCGTTGTCGATGCCGCGATAGCACAGCGTCGGACCGAGATGATTTCCCTCGGCGGTGTGGTTGTAGACCACGTCGAGCATCACCTCGATGCCGGCATCGTGCAGCCGCGCCACCGTGGTGCGGAAGGAATCGAGCGCATTGTCCTGGGCATAGCGCGGCTCCGGCGCGAAGAAGGACAGCGTGTTGTAGCCCCAGTAATTGGCGAGCTTCTTTTCCACGAGGATGCGGTCGTCGACGAAACTGTGCACCGGCAGCAGCTCGACCGTGGTGACGCCGAGCTTCCTAAGGTGCTCGATCATCGCGGGCGAGGACAGGCCGCCATAGGTGCCGCGCAGGTTCGGCGGCACGTCGTCGCGCTTCTGGGTCAGGCCCTTGACGTGGGCCTCGTAGATGATGGTGTCTTCCCAGGGAATGTTCGGCCGGATTTCGCGGCGGCCCCAGTTGAAGGTCTCGTCGACCACGACGGCCTTGGGCATGCCGCGCGCGTTGTCGCGCCGGTCGAACGACAGGTCCTCGCGCGGGCTTCCGGTGCGATAGGCGAAATGCGCATCGCTCCAGACCAGGCGCCCGGCGAGCCGCTTGGCGTAGGGGTCGAGCAGCAGCTTGTTGGCATTGAAGCGATGGCCGTGCTCGGGCTCGTAGGGGCCGTGCACGCGATAGCCGTAGAGCTGGCCCGGCGAGACGTCGTTGAGATAGCCGTGCCAGACGTCCTCGGTCTTCTCGGGCAGCTCGATGCGCTCGAGCTCGCGGCGGCCTTGCGCGTCGAACAGGCAGAGCTCGACCTTCTGCGCGTTGGCGGAGAACAGCGCGAAATTGGTGCCGCGTCCGTCCCAGCTTGCGCCGAGCCGTGCGGGCGATCCGGCGGTCAGGCGCATCGATCAGCTTTCCGGAACGAGGAAGATCGCAGCGAGCGGCGGAATGGTGAGGCGGAGCGCGCCGCCCTCGGCATGGACTTCGCCGATATTGCCGACATTGCTGCCGCCGTAATGGGCGGAATCGGAGTTGAGCACTTCCTTCCACTTGCCGCCGAAGGGCACGGGAACGCGATAATTCTGGTAGACGTTGGGCGAGAAGTTGACGATGACGATACACCGCGCGTTCTCGTCGAGCCCCTTGCGCAGCCAGGCGAAAACGTTGCGGTTGGCATCATCGGTGATCAGCCATTCGAAGCCGGCCTCCTCGCAATCCATCTGGTGCAGCGCCGGCACCGCGCGATAGAGCCGGTTGAGGTCGCGGATCAGGGCCTGGACGCCGGAATGGACCTTGTAGTCGAGCAGGTGCCAGTCGAGCGACTGGTCGTGATTCCATTCGCGGCTCTGCGCGATCTCCGCGCCCATGAACAAGAGCTTCTTGCCGGGATGGCCGAACATGAAGCTGTAATAGGCGCGCAAATTGGCGAAGCGCTGCCACTCGTCGCCGGGCATGCGGCCGAGGATCGAGCGCTTGCCGTGCACGACCTCGTCATGCGACAGCGGCAGGATGAAGTTTTCCGAGAACGCATAGTGCAGGCCGAACAGGATCTCGCCGTGATGATGCTTGCGGTGGATCGGATCCTTGCTGATGTAGTTCAGCGTGTCGTGCATCCAGCCCATGTTCCACTTGTAGCCGAAGCCGAGCCCGCCGAACTCGACCGGGCGCGAGACTTGGGGCCAGGCGGTGGATTCCTCCGCGGCCGTGGTCGCCTGCGGGAAGCGGGCGAACATCTCCGTGTTGAAGCGGCGCAGGAAGTTGATCGCCTCGATGTTCTCCCGCCCGCCATACTGGTTTGGAATCCACGCGCCGGGCGGCCGGCTGTAGTCGAGATAGAGCATGGACGCGACCGCATCGACGCGCAGGCCGTCGATGGCATAACGCTCCATCCAGAACAGCGCGTTCGACACCAGGAAGTTCGTCACTTCGGTGCGGCCGTAATTGTAGATCAGCGTGCCCCAGTCGAGGTGGCGGCCCTGCAGCGGGTTGGCGTGCTCGTAGAGCGCGGTGCCGTCGAAATGGCCGAGCCCGTGCGGGTCGTCCGGGAAGTGACCCGGCACCCAGTCGAGCAGCACGCCGATGCCTTCGCGGTGGCAGGCATCGATCAGCGCCGCAAAATCCTCGGGGCTGCCGAAACGGCTGGTCGGCGCATAGAGGCCGGTCGGCTGATAGCCCCACGAGCCGTCGAACGGATGCTCGCTCACGGGCAGGAATTCGAGATGGGTGAAGCCCATGTCGCGGGCATAGGCCGGCAGCTGCTCGGCCAGCTCGCGATAGGTCAGCCATTCATTGTTGCCTTTGCGCCGCCACGAGCCGAGATGGACCTCGTAGATCGACATCGGCGCCGACAATGCATTGATGCCTTCGGGCGCCGGGCGCGGCCGCGGCAGATGCGCCTCGTCGAACACGATCGACGCCGTCTTCGGCCGCAGCTCGCTGGCGAATGCCATCGGATCGGATTTCAGCGGCAGCAGATGACCATGCGGTCCGACGATCTCGAACTTGTAGTGATCGCCTGCCTTCGCATGCGGGATGAACAATTCCCAATAGCCGTTGCCGCGCACCCGCATCGGATGGCGCCGCCCGTCCCAGAAGTTGAAGTCGCCGACCACGGAGACGCGCCGCGCATTCGGCGCCAGCACGACGAAGCCGATGCCGTCGACCCCCTCGAGCCGCAAGGGGTGCGCGCCGAGCTTGTCGTAGAGGCGCTGATGGGTGCCTTCGCCGAGAAGGTAGAGGTCGAAATCGGTCAGGATCGGCGGAAAGCGGTAGGCATCCTCGAACTCGACGACGTTGCTGCCGAACTTGGCGCGCAGCTGGTAGTGCTTCGAGCCGTTGGGCAGGGCGCCGATGAACAGGCCGGAATCGTGGACGCGGTCGAGCGGCGCGACCTCGCCATGGTCGCCGACCGCCTCGACATTGGTGGCCTCGGGCAGAAATGCGCGGACCACGCTTTTGCCGCCCTCGGGATGCAGCCCGAGATAGTGGAAGGGGTCGGAGTGGCGGCCCTCGATGATCGCGTAGGCTTCGGCGGGCAGTTTAGGCATGGGCTTCGCTCTCGGCACTGGACAGAATGCGAAGCAGTCCGGTCAGCGGCGCATGGAGCCCCTCAGGCCGGTGGGACAGCTCGTACTCTACGTCGTGGAACGCTCGATCTAGCAGAAAGAATCTCAACAGGCCTTTCGCGGAGGACCCATCGTCCGGCCACAGCCTCCGGTCCGTCATGGCCTCGCGGTAGGCGGACAGGAAGATCGCGGCGGCGCGCTCGCGCCATTCGTCGAGGGCGGCCGCGAGCCGGTCCTGCTCGTCGGAAGCGCCCGTGCGCGCACGGCTCAGCGCCGCGTTGACCGAAAGGTTGATGGAATGGATTAGCCCGGCGACGTCGCGGGCGGCCGGCGCCTTGCGGCGCTTGTTGGCCAGCGGCACGCGTGGATCGCCGTCGAAGTCGATGATGAAGATATCGTCCTTCACGATCAGAGTTTGCCCGAGCCGGAAGTCGCCATGATGACGGATGTTCAACCCGCCGATGTCGGATGGCAAGAGCGCATTCAGCCCGTCGAACAGGCTGCCGCGTGCCGCGACGAGCCGGTCGACCAGGGGCCGGTCCGCCTCCCGCAGCCCGTCGCGGCTGTCGGCCAGCCGCTCGAGAACCCGCTCGGCACGCGCCTTGAGGTCGGAGAGCCAGGTCCTGATCTGGGCCGGCTCGATCGGCACGGGGGCGAGATCGTCGGGCTTTGCCGCGGCGAGCGCGACGTGCAGCTCGGCGAGCCGCCGGCCGATCTGCGCAATGAAGTGCAGATACGGCGCCTGCTCCTGGGTTTCGCGCGGCATCTCATCGGCCGGCGCCAGGCGCTGCTCGTCGACATAGCGATCGAGATACCCCGTCGTCACGGTCCAGCCGTCGCCCTGGTTTTCGACATAGGCGTGGAGCACGCCGAGCGCGCTGCGCTGGTTATTGTCGACAAGCTCGACGCTGCCGAGCAGCGCCGGCGTGTTGGCGAAGCGAGCGACCTCGGTGAGATAGCGGCCGATCTCGATCTCGGGGCTGACGCCGCTTTCGAGCCGGCGATAGATCTTGGCGACGTATTTGTTGTCGACCAGCGCGGTGCTGTTCGATTGCTCGATGGCGCGGATGCGTTCGGGCTCCTTGATGGTGTAGTCGGCGAACCGGCTGGTCGCCTTGAACTCCAGCCGCAGATTGTTCTCCTCCACCACTAGGTTTTGCGACAGGCCCCGCAGGAACAGGCCGATGAAGATCTGCTCGGTCGCGACGTCGAGCAGCGTGCCCTCTCGCGCACCCTGGCGCACGGCGGCGAGCGCCTTCGGGTTGAAGCGTTCGCGGTCGAAGCGCACCCACTCGATCTGCATGGGCATCACGTAGCGCGTGGTGACGTCGTTCCGCGTCGTCTCGAAGAACGCGATCCAGGGTCTGTTGTCGCCGATGTCGCTGAACGGCACCGCCGAGGTGAGCGTGGCCTTGATCTGCTTGGGATTGTGCTCCGGATACCAGCGCGTCCGCGACAGGAAGCCCGGCAGCACGTCGCGCTCGAACACCCCGCGCTCGCGGGCGAGCGAGACCCAATTCGAATTCACCGGCACCACCAGCGTCTCGAATTCCGGCACTGCGCGCGGAATCACCGGCTCCGACTTGTCCCGCTCCTGAAGCTGGAACCAGTAGAAGCCGTAGGGCCCCAGCGTGATCATGTAGGGCAATTCGCCGATCGCGGGAAAGCGCGTGCGGCCGAGCATTTCCTGCGGAATGCGGTCCTTCCACGGCGACAGGTCGAGCTCGGTGGCCTGCGCGGCGCGCGACAGATTGGCGACGCAGAGGATCACCTCGTCGCGATATTGCCGGACATAGGCCAGCACGGCGCGATTGGCCGGGCGGATGAAGGTCATGGTGCCGCGTCCGAAGGCGAGCGTCGACTTGCGCACCGAGATCAGCCGCTTGGTGGCGCTGAGCAGCGAGGACAGGCTGCGCGATTGCGCCTCGACGTTCACGGATTCATAGCCGTAGACCGGATCCATGATCAGCGGCGCGTAGAGCCGGGCCGGGTCGCAGCGCGAGAAGCCGCCGTTGCGGTCCGGGCTCCACTGCATCGGCGTGCGTACGCCGTTGCGGTCGCCGAGATAGATGTTGTCGCCCATTCCGATCTCGTCGCCGTAATAGATGATCGGCGTGCCCGGGAACGACAGCAGCAGCGAGTTCATCAGTTCGATCTTGCGCCGGTCGTTGTCCATCAGCGGCGCAAGGCGGCGGCGGATGCCGACATTGATGCGCGCGCGGGGATCGTTGGCGTAGGTGGTCCAGAGATAGTCGCGCTCGACGTCGGTGACCATCTCCAGCGTCAGCTCGTCGTGGTTGCGCAGGAACAGCGCCCATTGGCAGCTCGCCGGGATATCAGGCGTCTGGCGCAGGATGTCGGTGATCGGGAAGCGGTCCTCCTGCGCGATCGCCATGTAGATGCGCGGCATCAGCGGGAAGTGATAGGCCATGTGACATTCGTCGCCACGGCCGAAATATTCCTGCACGTCCTCCGGCCATTGATTGGCCTCGGCCAGCAGCAGCTTGCCCTTGGAATACGCGTCCAGCTCTTGGCGCAGCCGCTTGATGATCGCATGGGTCTCGGGCAGGTTCTCGTTCGAAGTGCCCTCGCGCTCGCACAGATAGGGAATCGCATCCAGCCGGAAGCCGTCGACACCGGCATCGAGCCAGCGCTTCATCACCTGGATGATGGCGCTGACCACGCGCGGATTGTCGAAATTGAGGTCCGGCTGGTGCGAGAAGAAGCGGTGCCAATAGAACGCGCCGGCCTCCGGATCCCAGGTCCAGTTCGACTTCTCGGTGTCGGTGAAGATGATGCGCGTGCCCTGGTACTTCTGGTCGGTGTCGCTCCAGACATACCAGTTGCGGGCGCTGGAGCCTGGATGGCTGCGCCGCGCGCGCTTGAACCATTTGTGCTGGTCCGAGGTGTGGTTGACGACGAGCTCGGTGATGACGCGCAGGCCACGCTTCTGCGCCTCCTGGATGAAGCGCTTGAAATCCTTCATCGTCCCGAAATCGGGATTGACCGAGCCGTAATCGGCGATGTCGTAGCCGTCGTCGCGGCCGGGCGAGGGATAGAACGGCAGCAGCCACAGCGCGGTGACGCCGAGCTCCTGCAGATAGGGCAGCCTCTCGGTCAGCCCGGCGAAGTCGCCGATGCCGTCATTGTTGCTGTCGGCGAAGGCCTTGACGTGGAGCTGGTAGATGATGGCGTCCTTGTACCAGAGCTCATCCACGATCTCGGCAGCCTCAACCTTCTTGGTGTCGACGGAAGACAGAACATTCATGGCGTGACCCCTTACGCCAGGCAGCGGAACAGAAGTGCCGGATCGCGGTCGGGATCGATACGCAACTTGATGCCGCCCCATTCGATGCGGGATTGTTCGCCGGTGAGCAGGTTTTCGAGTGTCGTCACATGGTGACGCCGTCCGCCGACGTCAACGGTGAGATCGCCGAGCGGCAGCCAGCATTCTCGCACATGCCGCGCCAGCGCGATCACGACGACGACGATGTTGGCCGGATCGGCCGCTTCCTTGGCGAAGGCCACCGTCTCGCCGTCCTCGATGGCGAGAAAGCGCAAATTCGCGGTCTGCTGAAGCGCCGCGTTGTCGTTGCGGATGCGGTTGAGCGCCGCAATGTAGGGTTTGATGTTGCCGGGTTTGTCCCAGTCGCGCTGCCTGATCTGGTACTTCTCGGAATCCAGATATTCTTCGCGGCCGAGAATGGCGTCATGCTCCAGCAGCTCGAATCCGCTGTAGATGCCGTAATTGCCTGACAGCGTCGCCGCCAGCGCGACGCGCGACTTGAAGGCCCAGGCCTCTCCTCTCTGGAGGTGAAAGGGCAACAGGTCAGGCGTGTTGACGAACATGTGCGGACGATAGAAATCGCGTTCGGGATAGCGCGTCAGCTCGCCGAGATATTGCTCCAGCTCCCACCTCTCTGTGCGCCAGGGAAAGTACGTGAAGGACTGCGCGAAGCCGAGCTTGGCGAGGCCCTTCATCAGCTTTGGCCGTGCATAGGTCTTGGAGAACAGGACCACGTCGGGATGACGGCGGCTTATGTCGCGGATCAGCCACTCCCAGAACGCAAGCGGCGCGGTGTCGTGATTGTCGATGGCGAAGATGGTCACGCCCTTGTCGATCCAGAACAGCATGGCATCGCGAAACGCGTTCCAAAGCCCGACGCGATCGACCGAATTGAAATCGGGGATGACGATGTCGGAATAGGGGCCGTCCGCCGCCTTCACCGAGCGGTCGGGCCGCCATTTGAACCATTCCGGATGCTGCGTCAGCCAGGGATGATCCGGCGAGCACTGCACCGCGAAGTCCAGCGCAAGCTCGAGCCCATACTCGAGACAGGTGGCGACTAACGCGCGAAAATCCTCGATCGTGCCGAGCTCCGGATGCAGCGCATCGTGGCCGCCCTCGGCCGAGCCGATCGCATAGGGCGAGCCGGGATCGCCTTCACCGGCGACGGCTGCGTTGTTGCGGCCCTTGCGGCTGGTCTTGCCGATCGGGTGGATCGGCGTGAAGTAGAGCACGTCAAAGCCCATCGCGGCGATGTCGGGAACGCGCGCGATGCAGTCGCGCAGCGTGCCATGCCGGCCCGGCCATGCGCCCTGGCTGCGCGGCATCATCTGATACCAGGTGCTGAAGCGCGCCTTGTCGCGGTCCGCGGTCAGCGGGAAGAATGGCGAGCGCGTCAGGTCTGGCCGCGACTGGCTCTCGGCCATGGCTTCGCCGAGCTCGGTCGCGAGCAGCGAGGTGATGTCGCCGTTCCTCAAATAGTCCTCGCACTGCCTGATGATGATCGCTGCGGCGTCCTGCTGCGCGCCATGCGCCTTGGTCAAAAGGCCGGCGCCCTCGATCGCATCGAGGCTGATATCGGCCCCGGTGCGCCGTTTCCGCGTGACGGCGTGCGACCAGGTGGCGAACTCGTCGGTCCAGGCTTCGATCGCGTAGACATATTGGCCGGGCTCAGGGGGCGTGAACGCGCCGGACCAGCGGTCATTGCCGTGATGGGTCATCGGCTCGCTCCGCCATTCGCGCTCCTGCTCTCCTCGCCAGATCAGCGCGGCTGATATCACGGCCTCGCCATCGCGGTAGATGTCGGCCCAGACCTCGATCCGTTCGCCCGCGATCCGCTTCACGGCGAAGCGGCCGCCGTCGATCGCGGGATAAACGTCCTCGATCAGGAAAGCGCTGCCGGCCGCGGCACTTTCGACAGTTTGAATTGTCTTGTTCACGGTGATGCCATTGACAAGAAAGCAGGAGCCCGTTTCCCTTGTCGGGAACCCACGCTTGGTACCATTATAGAAAGCCGCTTGTGTGTCATTGGTTCCCTCGGGAACGGCAAGCGCAGTTTGCGAGTTACCCCTGACTAACCTCTTCCGCGATCTCGTTAAAATCGATGCCCCCGGCCAAACCATGGCCTGCAAGCTGCGTGCCGAATGGATCTTTTAGCTCAAGCCCGGATCAAGGGCGTTCAATCCGAATTCATCGATGCCCTCGGCAAGCTGCGGGTCACCGCGCCCGAGGCCCTCAAATCCATCCTCGACGCCCTGCCGGAGAAGCGGGTCTATCGCTTCGTTAGCGGGCCGGTCGTGGTGCGTGCGCTCGGACATCCGCGCACGGAATTGGCCTCGATCGGCGCCCCGCCGCTGCAATGGAAAATTTCCGGCAACGGCAATGTGATCGCGGCAGGCGAGACGCGCGAGCCCGTGATCGCCTGGCCCGCGGGCCTGGCGCTCGGGTATCACCGCCTGACGCTGACCGATGCCGAAGGTGCCAGCGAAGACGTGCCGATGATCGTGGCGCCGGAACGCTGCTTCGGCGGCGATTTCGATCGCGGCTGGCTGCTCGCCGTGCAGCTCTACAGCGTCCGCTCCGGCCGCAATTGGGGCATCGGCGACTTCACTGACCTTGCAGGTCTGGTCAGGCTCGCCAAGCAGCTCGGGGCCGATGGCGTCGGGCTCAATCCGCTGCATGTCCTGTTCGACGACCACCCGGCCGATTGCAGCCCCTATTCGCCGAACAGTCGGCTGTTCCTCAACCCGCTCTATATCGACGTCGAGGCGATACCTGAATTCTCGGCCGACCTCGTGCCCGACGCGGCCGCGGCGGCCGCCCGTCTGCGCGAAGGAGATCGCGTCCCCTATACCGACATGGCGGCGCTGAAATGGCTGGGCCTGCGCGCGGCCTTCGACAGCTTCGTCAGAAGCGCGAGCGGGGCGCGTCGCAAGGCGTTTGACGCCTTCCGTGCCGAGCGCGTGCCGCTGTTGTCCCGTTTTGCCTGTTTCGAGGTGCTGCGGCATCGCTTCACCGGACCCTGGTGGGAATGGCCGCAAGAGTGGCAGCAGCCGGATGAGGCGAAATTCGCCGAGCTGCGCAACGGTCCGGATAGGCGCGAGGTCGAGTTCGTCGAGTTCGTGCAATGGACAGCCGACAGCCAGCTGCATGCGGCCAAGGAGCTCGCCAGCCAGCTCGGCATGCGCGTCGGGCTCTATCTCGACGTTGCCGTCGGCGTGCAGTCCAACGGCTTCGATGCCTGGAACGAGCAGACGGCGATCTCGCGACATCTCGCGGTCGGTGCGCCGCCGGACGTGCTCAATACCATCGGCCAGGATTGGGGCCTCGCCGGCTTCAATGCCGGCGGGCTGGAAGCGCAGTCCTTCGTCCCCTTCGCCGACATGCTGGCGGCCTCGATGCGCCATGCCGGCGCCATCAGGCTCGATCACGTGCTCGGCCTGAAACGGCTATATCTCGTGCCGCGCGGCTTCAAGCCCGACAACGGCGCCTATGTGCAGATGCCGTTCGAGGCGCTGTTGGCAGCCGTGGCGCGCGAGAGCGCGGCCCATAAATGCATCGTGATCGGCGAGGACCTCGGCACCGTGCCGGAAGGTTTCCGCGAGATGATGCAGGATTTCGGCATCTGGTCCTATCTCGTCATGATGTTCGAGCGCGACGATGCCGGACATTTCCGCAATGTCGACCATTACCGGCCCAATGCGCTGGTGACGCTGAACACGCATGACCTCTCGACCTATGCCGGCTGGCGCTCCTTCAGCGATCTCAGGATGAAGCGCTCGCTCGGGCTCGATCCCGGCGAGAACGACCAGGCACGCTGGGATGCGCTCGGCAGGCTCGACGAGATTCTGGGCCAGAACGGCATCAACGCCAACGATGTGTATTCCGTGCTCGCGTTCCTTTCGCGCACGCCCTCGCGGCTGCTTGCGGTGTCGCTGGAGGATCTGCTGGGGGTGATCGACCAGCCCAACATCCCCGGCACGATCGACGAGCATCCGAACTGGCGGCAGCGCCTTCCGGTCGCGCTCGACGAGATCGCGTCCAAGATCGATGTCGCAGCCTTGAAGGCCGCGACACGGGAACGTTCATTGCCCGGCGGGAGTTGAACGGCCGGGCATTGCTAGGCTCGCACGACATTGTCTCAGAGGATCGAAGACTATGCGCTGATCGGCGATTGCGAGACCGCGGCGCTGGTCGGGCGCAACGGCTCGATCGACTGGCTGTGCTGGCCCGCCTTCGATTCCGACGCCTGCTTCGCCGCCATTCTCGGCACCCACAAGAACGGGCGCTGGCTGATCGCGCCATGCGAGGACGCGACCCGCATCTCGCGGCGCTATCACGATAACACCCTCATCCTCGAAACGCGATTCGAGACGAAGAGCGGCACGGTTGCGCTGATCGACTTCATGCCGCCGCGCGGCAAGGCGTCCGACATCGTGCGGCTGGTGCGCGGCCTCAAGGGCACCGTGAAGATTCGGATGGAGCTCGTCATCCGCTTCGGCTTCGGCGCCGACATTCCCTGGGTGCGGCGGATGGATCATTCGCTGCTGGCAATCTGCGGCCAGGACATGACGGTGCTGCGAACACCCGTCGAGACCCGCGGCGAGGATCTGACGACGATTGCCGAATTCGAGGTCGGTGCGGACCAGACCGTGCCCTTCGTGCTGACCTACGGCCCCTCGCATCTCGAGCCGCCCGCGCCGATCGATCCCGAGGTCGCGCTCCAGGAGACCGAGACATTCTGGCGGGATTGGTGCGGCCACTGCACCCGCGACGGCGACTACCAAGACCTCATCCTGCGCTCGCTGATCACCCTGAAGGCGCTGACCTTCGCTCCGACCGGCGGCATCGTCGCGGCACCCACCACGTCCTTGCCGGAAAAGCTGGGTGGCAGCAGGAACTGGGACTACCGCTTCTGCTGGCTGCGCGATGCCACCTTCACGCTGCTGGCGCTGATGAACTCGGGCTACACCGAGGAAGCCTTGGCCTGGCACAATTGGCTGCTGCGCGCGGCCGCCGGCTCGCCTTCGAACATGCAGATCATGTACGGCATCTGGGGCCAGCGGCGGCTTCTGGAATGGGAGGCGGGCTGGCTCGGCGGCTATGAGGGCGCGCAGCCGGTGCGGGTCGGCAATGCCGCGCATGCCCAGCTCCAGCTCGACGTCTACGGCGAGTTGATCGACGCCTTCCACCAGTCGCGCATGGCCAAGCTCAAGCTCGACGAAGAGAGTTGGGCGCTGGAATGCGCCGTGCTCAATCATCTCGCCGAAGTCTGGGACCAGCCCGATCACGGCATCTGGGAGCGGCGCGGCCAGCCCAGGCACTACGTGTTCTCCAAGGTGATGACCTGGGTCGCCTTCGACCGCGGCATCAAGAGCGCCGAGACCTTCGGCTTCAAGGCGCCGCTCCTGCACTGGCGCACCTTGCGCGATGCGATCCACCGCGACGTCTGCACCCGGGGCTTTGACGCGGAGGTGGGCGCCTTCGTGGAATCCTACGGCACGAAGCTGCTCGATGCCAGCGTGCTGCTGCTGCCGGCCGTCGGCTTCCTGCCGGCGTCGGACCCGCGCATCTGCGGCACCATCGCCGCCGTCGAGAGATGCCTGATGCGCGACGGATTCGTGCTGCGGCACGATCCGCGCGAGCTGCCTCCGGGACAGCCGCCGCTCGAAGGCGCGTTCCTGGCCTGCAGCCTCTGGCTCGCCGATGCCTACGTGCTGTCGGGTGATCTCGACAAGGCGCAGGAATTGTTCGATCGCGTGGTCGGTGTCGCCAATGACGTCGGGCTGCTCGCCGAGGAATACGATTCCGTCGCCCGCCGCCAAACCGGCAATTTCCCGCAGGCGCTGACCCACATTGCGCTGGTCAACACGGCGCACAATCTGTCGGCAGCACGACAGAAGAGCGAGAAGCCGGCGATGCAGCGGTCGAAGTAGTAGCAAGAGCCGTCAGGCTCTTTTGCCTCCACAAGGACGGTGCTCCCCTCTCCCGCTTGCGGGAGAGGGTTGAGGTGAGGGTGTCTCCGCAATGGGATAGCCCCCTAGAGGAGAAAGCCCTCACCCGCGCCTTCGGCGCGACCTCTCCCGCAAGCAAGCGGGAGAGGTTGCACCGAGCTCGTGGCACGATCAACCCAAAGCCATTCCGCTCAGCCCACCCCATTCCGCGTCAAGATCATCTCCATCGCCTCGGCAAAGCCGTCCTGCTCGTTGCTCGCAGTGACATGCGTGGCCTCGTCCTTGACGTTGTCGGCGGCGTTGCCCATCGCGATCGAGGTGCCGCTGACGCGGAACATCGCGAGATCGTTCTGCATGTCGCCGATGGTGGCGACCGCGTCGGTCGAGATGCCCAGGCGCTGGGCCATGGCCTGCACGAACGTGCCCTTGTTGAAGCCGGGCGGGGTAACGTCGAGATAATAGGTCTGCGAGCGCACCGCGGTGGCCTCGCTGCCGAGCGCCTCCTGCATCGCCTTCTCGCAAGCGGCGAGCCCGGCCGCATCGGCGCTGGCGCCGACGATCTTGCAGGCGCTCGCAAGATACGGCGAAAAGTCCTTCACGATGGTCGGGTCGGCGCGGATCGTGTGCTGCTCGTGCGCGACGTAGCTGCCGCTGGGATTGTCGATCAGCCATTTGTCGGTGGTGAACAGCCAGATGTCGGCGCCGTAGTCGCGCAGGATCTGCAAGGCGCGCTCGGCCGCGCGCGCGGGAATCAGGTGCTGCTCGACCGGCCGCATTTCGGGATCGACGATCGAGGAACCGTTGAACGGGCCGACCGGCAGCCACAGCGCCAGCGGCTCGATCAAAAAGCGCATGCCGATCGCCGGCCGGCTGGAGGTGATGGTGAAGCCGATGCCGGCCTGGTGCAGCCGCTGCACCGCGCGTCTTGCCCGCTCGGTCAGCGTCTTGTCCTTGGTCAGCAGCGTGCCGTCGACGTCGGAGACCACGAGTGAGATTTGCGTCATGGCAGGACCTTGGGTATTGCGCCGCCCAGCTTCAATTGCCGCACGATGCCGTCCACGATCGCCTCGACGGTCTCGTCGATCGAGACGGTGATGACGTGCTCGCTCGCCTCCGGCGGCTCCAGCGTCTCGAACTGGCTGGTCAACAGTCCGGGCGGCATGAAATGTCCCTTGCGCTGCGCGAGCCGTTCGGCGATCAGCTCCTTGGTGCCCTTTAGGAACACGAAGCGGACGTCGTCGCGGCCGCGCAGCAGCACGTCGCGATAGGCGTGCTTCAGCGCCGAGCAGGCGATGATGACGTGCCCGCCGCGTCCGCACACCAGCGCGATCTCGTCGGCGATGGCATTCAGCCAGGGCCAGCGGTCTTCGTCGGTGAGGGGATGTCCGGCCCGCATCTTCTCGACATTGCTGGCGGGATGGAAGCTGTCGCCGTCCTCGAAACGCCAGCCGAGGCGCTCGCCGAGCGCCTTCGCGACCGTGCTCTTGCCCGAGCCCGACACGCCCATCACGATCAATGCACAAGGTGCTTCAGCGCGGCCCACGAATGTCCTCCGGAAGCGCGGTCTTGTCGACCAGCCAGACGGTCTCGCCGTTCGAGCGCGCGCGTAAGGCCGGCAGATTCTCGCCATTGACGAGGCGCGTCAAGATCGGCTGCTTGTCGTGCCCGGCAATCTCGAACAGCATCTCGCGGCAGGAGGCCAAAGCGGGCAGGGTGAGCGAGACCCGTGGCACGAACGGCGCGACGTTCGCCTTGAGCACGCCGACGACCCAGCGTCGGGTCTCCTCGATCTCGGGGTAACCGGGAAACAGCGAGGCGGTGTGGCCGTCCGGCCCCGCGCCCATCAGGACGAGATCGAACAGCGGGCGGGCCGGATCGAGCTGGTCTGCGCCATAGAAGGCCTGCAGCTCGCGCGCATAGCCCGCCGCGGCGGCATCGGGATTGTCAGCCGTGGTCGGGATCGGGTGGATATGGCCGGCGGGCGCATCGCGGTCGAGAAAGGTCGCGCGCGCGACCGCCATGTTGTTGAGGGGATCGCTTTCAGGCACGAAGCGCTCGTCGCCGATGAACCAGTGCACGCGGTCCCACGGAATCCTGCTGCGCCAGGCCTCGCTGCCGAACAACTGATACAGCTTCTTCGGGCTGGAGCCGCCGGTGAGGCAGATCGCGATGCGGCCGGGATTGGCCGCGATCCGCGCCATCACCCGTTCGGCCGCGGCGCGGGCGAGGGCTTCGGCATCGGCCTCGACGATCAGCTTCGGCTGCTCGGCCAGAGCCATCACGAGTACTTCCGCCAGCTGCGCCCGTCGCGCCGGAGCAACTCGTCGGCGCAGGCAGGGCCGTCGCTGCCGGCCTCATAGGTTTCAATGCCGTTGGTGCCCGCGCTCTTCCAGGCGTCCAGGAACGGCTGCACGGCCTGCCATCCGGCCTCGACACCGTCCGCGCGCTGGAACAGGATGTTGTCGCCGATCATGCAGTCGTAGATCAGCGTCTCGTAGCCGGTCGAGGGATCGGCGCGGAAATAGTCGCCGTAGCGGAACTTCATCTCGACACCGTCGATGGTGATGCTCGGCCCCGGGACTTTGGCGTTGAACTGGAGCTCGATCGTCTCGGTCGGCGCGATGCCGATGGTGAGGAAGTTCTGCGACAGCCGGTCGACGTCCGTGTTCGAAAACATCGACAGCGGCGCCTGCTTGAACTTGATCGCGACTTCGGTGCGCTTGTGCTTGAGCGCCTTGCCGGTGCGCAAATAGAAGGGCACGCCGGCCCAGCGCCAATTGTCGATCATCAGCTTGAGCGCGACGAAGGTCTCCGTGGTGCTGTCCGGCTTGACGTCCTCAGTCTTGCGATAGTCCGGAATCTCCTCGTCGCCGATGCGGCCGGCGAGATATTGCGCCCGCACCGAATTCCTCAGCGCTTCTTCCTTGCTGGGCTTCTGGACCGCGGTGAGCACCTCGGCCTTCTCGGATCGCACCGAATGCGCGTCGAAGCGGGCGGGCGGCTCCATCGCGACCAGCGACATCAGCTGGAACAGGTGGTTCGGCACCATGTCGCGCAGCGCGCCGGTGGCATCGTAGAAGCCGCCGCGGTGGCCGACGCCGAGCTTCTCCTCCACGGTGATCTGGATGTGGTCGATGTGGTTGCGATTCCAGATCGGCTCGAACATGCCGTTGGCAAAGCGCAGCACCAGGATGTTCTGCACCGTTTCCTTGCCGAGATAATGGTCGATCCGGTAGATCTGGTGCTCGTCCATGATCTTCAGCAGCTCGGCATTCAGCGCGCGGGCCGAGGCGAGGTCGGTGCCGAACGGCTTTTCGATCACGAGCCGCCGCCAGGCGCCGTTCTCCTTCATCATGCCGGTGCGGCCGAGCTCCCGCGCGGTCGGCGCGAACGCGGCGGGCGGCGTCGCCAGATAGAACAGCCGGTTGCCGCCGGTGCCTTGCGCGCATTCCAGCGAATCCAGATGCTGGTGCAGGCGATCGAAGGAGGGCGGATCCTTCGGATCGGCCTCGACGAAGGTCACGCATTCCAGCAGCCTCGTCGCGATGTCGTCGTCGACGGGGCGCGTCGCAAATTGCCGCAAGCCCTTCAGCAGACTGTCGCGCAGCTCCTCATCGGACTGGCCCCTGCGGGCGACGCCGACGACGCAGAACTTTTCCGGCAACAGATGCTCGGCGGCCAGATTGTAGAGCGACGGCATCACCAGGCGATGGGTGAGATCGCCGGTGACGCCAAAGATGACGAAGGCGCAATTGTCCGGCTTGCGCTTTGGCTGCGGGTCTTTTGTCACGAATGGTCGGCCTTCGCTTGGTTACTCGTCACTTTGGCTTCGCCGCACCCGGCTCCTTGTGCCCGCCGAACCCGGCACGCATCGCGGAGAGAATTTTTTCGGCGAAGGTGTGCTCCTTGCGGGAGCGGAAACGCGTGTAGAGCGCCGCGGTCAGGACTTCGGCCGGCACGGCCTCGTCGATCGCGGCATTCACGGTCCAGCGTCCTTCGCCGGAATCCTCCACGAAGCCGGAATATTCGGCAAGCTGCGGACTGTCGGCGAGCGCGGTCGAGGTGAGGTCGAGCAGCCAGGATGGAATCACGCTGCCGCGCCGCCACACTTCGGCGATGTCGGCGAGATCGAAATCGTAGCGGTGATCCGCCGGCAAGGCCTCGATATTGGCGTTCTTGAGGATGTCGAAACCTTCGGCATAGGCCTGCATCAGGCCGTATTCGATGCCGTTGTGGATCATCTTGACGAAGTGCCCGGCGCCGACGGGGCCGGCGTGAATGTAGCCCTGCTCGATGCGGGGATCGCGGCCCTCGCGCCCCGGCGTGCGCGGAATGTCGCCGGCGCCCGGCGCGAGCGCCGCGAAGATCGGATCGAGCCGGTCGACCACCGTCTTCTCGCCGCCGATCATCATGCAGTAACCGCGGTCGAGCCCCCAGACGCCGCCCGAGGTGCCGACATCGACGTAATGGATGCCGCGCGCCTTCAGCGCCTTGCCGCGGCGGACGTCGTCCTGCCAAAAGGTGTTGCCGCCGTCGATGATGACGTCGCCTTCCTGCATCACGCCGGCGATCGTCTCGATCGTGGTCTCGGTGATGCGTCCAGCCGGCAGCATCACCCAGGCCGTGCGCGGCCGCTCCAGCTTGGCGACGAACTCTTCCAGCGTCGCCGAGCCGACCGCGCCGTCTGCGGCAAGGCCGGCGACGGCCTTGGCGTCCTTGTCGTAGACCACCGTCGAATGCCCGTGGCGCATCAGGCGGCGAACGATGTTGCCGCCCATTCGGCCGAGGCCGATCATGCCGAGTTGCATCTGCCTTATTCCTTCAGTTCAGCGCGTCGTTGAGCGCCGCATTGAGCGCGGCGAGGCCTTTCTTGAGCCCGCCCTTCAGGTGCACGCGCAACGCGCGCCGGCCGCGTTCCGTCAGTACGTCGAAATCGCCGCGCGCCTGCGCCGCCTTGATCACGCCGAAGCTCGCCTTCTGGCCCGGCACGGGCAGGTCCTTGGCATCGTCCGCGGTGATCTGCAGGAACACGCCGCTGTCGGGCCCGCCCTTGTAGGCCTGTCCCGTCGAGTGCAGGAAGCGCGGGCCGAACTCGGCGCAGGTCGCGACGTGCCGCTTCTCGCGCACCTCGAGCCGCATCGCCTGGAGCGCGTCGATCGTGGCCTTGTCGCGCGCGATGTAGCCGAGCAGGGCGACGTAGTCTCCGTCGCTGGATCGCGACAGATGCGCCTTCAGCCAGGAGCTGAGATCGCCATTGGCGCCGGCGGCGCGCAGCGCCGTGGCATTGGCCGCGTCGGTGTAGAGATCGGCGTCCTTGGTGCTGACCACCGGCTCTTCTGCCGGCAGCTTGCCGGTCTTCTCGAACGCGGCCGTGAGCTCGCGGGTCTTGATCTTGGCCGCTTCCACGTCCGGCTGGTCGAACGGGTTGATGCCGAGAATGCTGCCGGCCACGGCGGTTGCCATTTCGAAGCGGAAGAATTCCTGGCCGAGATGCTCGATCGACTTCATGACGATGCGCACCACGGGATGACCCGCCGCCTCGATCGCGGCAAGCTGGGAATCGTGTGCGGCATCCGCTTCGCCTTCGACACGGATATCGATGAAGAAGCGGTCGTTGCCGTAGACGGAGGGATCGCCCAGCGGCTCGCCCTCGATCGGGATCAGGCCCTTGCCCTCCTTGCCGGTCGATTCCGCGATCAGCTGCTCGGCCCAGGCGCCGAAATCGGCGATCTTCTTCGACGCCAGGATCGTCACCTTGTCGCGGCCTTCGAGCCCGGCGAGACCCATGGCGAGGCCGAGCTGCACGCCGGGATTTTCGGACGGCGGCACGTCCGGGCCGCAGGAGCGGGCCATCGCCAGCGCATGCTTGACGAAGGTCTTGACGTCGATGCCCGCGGTTGCCGCCGGCACCAGTCCGAACGGCGAGAGCACCGAATAGCGTCCGCCGATCGAGGGCTCGCCATGGAAGATGCGGGCGTAGTTCAGCTGCTTCGCCGCCTTCTCCAGCGACGAGCCGGGATCGGTCACCGCGATGAAGCGATGGCCGGTCTTCACCTTCGCCCCCACCGCCTTGGCAACCTGCTCGTGGAAATAGTCCTTCATCGCATTCGGCTCGGTGGTGCCGCCGGACTTGCTGGAGACGATGAAGACGGTGTTGGCGATGTCGATCTTCGCTTCCATCGCCCGCACCTGTGCCGGGTCGGTGGAATCGAGCACGTGCAGCTTGGGGAAGCCGGGCTTCTTGCCGAAGGTCTCGGCCAGCACCTCGGGGCCGAGGCTGGATCCGCCCATGCCGAGCACGACGGCGTCGGAGAATTTCTGGCCCTTCACGCGGCCGGCATAGTCCTCGTAATCGGCAATGTCGGCCTGGTGCGGACTGTCGAGCCAGCCCAGCCATTTGTCCTCGTCCGCACCGGTCCAGACCGACTTGTCGCGCTGCCACAGCCTGCGGATCCTGGCCGACGCCCGCCACTCCTCGGTGGTCTTGGCCAGCACCTTGCCGAGCCCGTCGCCCAGCGAAAGCTGCTGGCGGTCGAGCGCGGGCCCGAGCACGACGGCGCGCTTGTGCGCGACGGCGCCGTAGAGCTTGTCGGCGGCATCCGCAAACAGCTTGACGCCGTCCTTGACCAACTCCTCGGCGATCGCATCTAGCGAGATGCCGGAGCGCTCCAGCTCCTCCAGCACGCGCTTCGCGTCTTCGACGTTCTCCTCCAGGCTGTCGCGCGGCTTGCCGTGGTCGCGGAACGCATCCAGCGTTGCCGGCGGCACGGTGTTGATGGTGTCGGGCCCGATCAGCTCCTCGACATAGAGGACGTCGCTGTAGTCCTTGTTCTTGGTGCCGGTCGAGGCCCACAGCATGCGCTGCGGCTTGGCGCCCTTGGCGGCGAGCTTCTCCCAGCGGGGACCTGAGAACAGGCGCTTGTAGTCCTGGTAGGCCAGCTTGGCGTTGGCGATCGCGACCTTGCCCTTGAGCGCGGCGAGCCGCTCCTTCTCGGACGGATCGTTGGCGCGGGCGATCTTCTCGTCCAGCTGCTTGTCGACCACCGAATCGATCCGGCTGACGAAGAAGCTGGCGACACTGGCCACGTGCGAGGGATCGCCGCCGCCGGCGACGTAGGTCTCGAGACCGGCGATGTAGGCCTCGGCCACCTCGAGATAGACGGCCTTGGAGAACAGCAGCGTGATGTTGATGCTGATGCCCTCGCTGATCAGCTGCTCGATCGCCGGCAGACCCTCCGGTGTCGCCGGCACCTTCACCATCAGGTTCTTGCGACTAACGTCCTTCCAGAGCCGCCGCGCCTCCGCGATCGTGCCTGATGTGTCCATGGCGAGATAGGGCGACACCTCCAGGCTGACATAACCGTCGCCGCCTTTGAGGCGGTCATAGACCGGGCGCAGCACGTCGGCGGCGTTCTGGATGTCCTCGACCGCGACGGCTTCGAACAAATCGGCCACATTGCGGTCGCCGCGCTTCAGCGCCTTGCCGATCGGGGCGTCGTATTCGTCCGAGCTGCCGATCGCCTTCTCGAAGATCGATGGATTGGAGGTGACGCCCTTGACGCCGTCGGTGTCGATCAGCCGCTTCAGGTCGCCCTTGGCGATGAAGCCGCGGGCCAGGAAGTCGAGCCAGACCGCTTGTCCGTGCTTTTCCAGTTCTTTGACGGGATTCATGATGCTTATTTATCTCCAAGCCTGCGGGCGAGGGGTTTTCGCGCCGGTCCTGACGCGCTATCCTCTAGCTTACATGCACCCGGGAGGGAACCAATCAAGGGTATGGGAGTCATACCCTCCAGTGTAACTCCGTCGCGATCATGGCGATCCAGGCGGGCAGGGCTATGTTGCGTAAAAGTCGTTGGCCAGAGGACATGGCCGAGGTCTCCTTGCGTAATGTCAGCCGTCGTGCCTCGTCGGCCAGTGGTTGCGTAGAGTGCCACCGGCGGATTTCGATCCGCCGTCGCATCGTGGCTCGGCCGCGAATGGCCATGCTGGGGGAAGAGCATGTACGCCAATAAGACCAATAAGAAAGGTCCGGCCGTCGCCGACAGCCAGCCAGCGGTTGCGTCGGTCAGCATCGACGCATCGCGCGATCTCGAAATCAACCGCTGCGTGACGCAGCTGCGGCTGCTGGTCGCGGCGGGCTTTGCCATGACCCTGCTCAGTGCGAGCCTTGCCTTCGACTGGTGGGACGGGCCCGGCGGCTACGATACGATGGTCGGTTATGCCGGCGTCGTCGTGTTTGGCCTGGTCACGTCCTGGCTGATCTGGATGCTTCCCGCCGAACGAGGAGCGGTGGTGGTCGTCACCCCCTACGGCATCCGCGATCTCCGTATCGGCAATGAATTTCTCCTCTGGGAATCGATCGCGGAGATTTCGGCTGAAGAAAGCCGCGGCCACAAGGCGATCGTGCTCACGCCCTCGCCGGCGCTGCAGCGCCAGCTGTCCGCCATCCCGACCCTGGCCCGTCGCGCGCAGGATGGCCGCATCGTCATCCGCTCCGAGGGCCTGGCGACCGATTTTGATACATTGCTGCGCGCTTGTCGCGACTTCCACGCTGGCACCAGCGCGCGCACCGCATTGCAGCAGGAAGATGAACGGCGGCCGCAAGGCTTCGCCGTACAAGCGTCATAAGATCGCCGCTCCCGGACCGCTATGCTGCATCGCCGGATGGGATCATATCCGGGAACGCCCGGATGTGGCGACCGAGTGACATTTTCTGGAAATGAGCCAGAATAGAGAGAGATTCGCACAAATTACAGGCATGTGCCTGTTCGTAACTCATGGAGTGCCTACGTTGTGCGTTGCGTCGAGTTGGCACCCGGGTGTCCAATGATCGTCATGTGCTCACGCTGATTCGAAACGGCCTGAGGAACGCTCCGGTAACTGCTTTCGTTTCAGCTTGTAGCGGAACTCACGCGGAGAGGGATCATGTACAACGATTCTCTATTCAACGCTTTCGCTCGGTCGTTCGAGGCGAGAAGCCAGCACGACATGTCGATGGCGGAATATCTGGAATCGTGTCGAAGCGATCCCATGAAATACGCGAACGCGGCCGAACGACTCCTAGCGGCGATCGGTGAGCCCCAGACGATTGACACGGCCAAGGACCCACGCCTTGGCCGTATTTTTTTGAACCGCACCATCCGCACCTATCCGGCCTTCGCCGGCTTCTACGGCATGGAAGAAACCATCGAGCGCATCGTCGGTTTCTTCCGCCACGCGGCGCAAGGTCTCGAGGAGCGCAAGCAGATCCTCTACCTGCTCGGCCCGGTCGGCGGCGGCAAGTCCTCGCTCGCCGAGCGACTCAAGTCGCTGATGGAAGTGCAGCCGATCTACGTGCTCAAGGCCGGCGACGAGCTCTCGCCGGTGTTCGAGAGCCCGCTCAGCCTGTTCGATCCCGATCAGCTCGGTCCGATGCTGGAGGAGAAGTACGGCATTCCGCGCCGTCGCCTCACCGGCCTGATGAGCCCGTGGTGCTACAAGCGGCTCGAAGCGTTCGGCGGCGACATTTCGCAGTTCCGGGTCGCCAAGATCCAGCCGTCGCGGCTGCGCCAGATCGCGATCGCCAAGACCGAGCCCGGTGACGAGAACAACCAGGACATCTCTTCGCTGGTCGGCAAGGTCGACATCCGCAAGCTCGAGACCTACGCCCAGAACGATCCCGACGCCTACAGCTATTCCGGCGGCCTCAACCGCGCCAACCAGGGCGTGCTCGAGTTCGTCGAGATGTTCAAGGCGCCGATCAAGATGCTGCACCCGTTGCTGACCGCAACCCAGGAAGGCAATTATATCGGTACCGAGAACATCGGCGCGATCCCGTTCACCGGCATCATCCTGGCGCACTCGAACGAAGCCGAGTGGGCGAGCTTCAAGGCCAACAAGAACAACGAAGCCTTCATCGACCGCATCTGCGTCATCAAGGTGCCCTACTGCCTCAGGGTCACCGAGGAGCAGAAGATCTACGAGAAGCTGATCCAGGGCTCCGAGCTCGCCTCGGCTCCTTGCGCGCCGTCGACGCTGGAGACGCTGGCGCGGTTCTCGGTGATGTCGCGCCTGCGCAAGCATGAGAACTCCACCCTGTTCGGCAAGATGCGGGTCTACGACGGCGAGAGCCTGAAGGAATCCGATCCGAAGGCGCGCAGCGTCCAGGAATATCGCGACGCCGCCGGTGTCGACGAGGGCATGGACGGCGTCTCGACCCGTTTCGCCTTCAAGATCCTGGCCGCCACCTTCAACCACGATCCGCAGGAGGTGGCCGCCGACGCCGTGCATCTGATGTACGCGCTCGAGCAGGCGATCCGCCGCGAGCAGCTGCCCGAGGAGACCGAGAAGCGTTATCTCGAATTCATCAAGGCGGATTTGGCGCCGCGTTATGCCGAGTTCATCGGCAACGAGATCCAGAAGGCCTATCTCGAATCCTACTCGGATTACGGGCAGAACCTGTTCGATCGCTACGTCGACTATGCCGACGCCTGGATCGAGGACCAGGACTTCAAGGATCCCGACACCGGCCAGCTGCTCGATCGCGAGCTTTTGAACCAGGAGCTGACGAAAATCGAGAAGCCGGCGGGCATCGCCAACCCCAAGGACTTCCGCAACGAGGTCGTCAAATTCTCGTTACGGTCGCGGGCCCAGAACGGCGGCAAGAATCCGACCTGGACCTCCTACGAGAAGATTCGCGATGTGATCGAAAAGCGGATATTCTCCCAGGTCGAGGACCTGCTTCCGGTCATCTCCTTCGGGTCGAAGAAGGACGGCGAGACGGAGAAGAAGCACGGCGAGTTCGTCGCACGCATGGTGGAGCGCGGCTATACCGAACGTCAGGTTCGCCGGCTCGTCGAATGGTACATGCGCGTGAAGCAGGCCGGTTGAGGCGGATGGGAGGCGAATGGTAAAGTGCCCATTCACATTATTGACAGGCGCCTGAATCCAGGCGGCAAGAGTCTTGAGAACCGCCAGCGGTTCTTGCGTCGGGCCAAGTCCCTGGTGCAGGGCGCCGTCAAGAAGACCTCGCAGGAACGCGACATCAAGGACGTCCTGGAGGGTGGTGAGGTCACGATCCCGCTCGACGGCATGCACGAGCCGCGTTTCCGCCGTGAAGGCGGGACGCGCGACATGGTGCTGCCCGGCAACAAGAAGTTCATCGAAGGCGACTATCTGCAGCGCTCCGGCCAGGGCAGCGCCAAGGATTCTGGCCCCGGCGAAGGCGACAGCGAGGACGCCTTCCGCTTCGTGCTGAGCCGCGACGAGTTCGTCGATCTGTTCCTCGACGACCTCGAGCTGCCGGATCTCGCCAAGCGCAAGATCGCGCAGACCGAGAGCGAAGGCATCCAGCGCGCCGGCTACACCATGACCGGCTCGCCCGCCAACATCTCGGTGAGCCGGACCGTGAAGCTCGCGCTCGCCCGCCGCATCGCGCTGAAGCGTCCGCGCAAGGACGAGATCGAAGAGCTGGAAGCCGCGATCGCAGCCTGCACGGACGAGGAGGAGCGTGCGGCTCTCGTGGCCCGGCTCGATGCGCTGAAAGCAAAGTCGAAGCGCATCCCCTTCATCGATCCGCTCGACATCCGCTACCGGCGCTTCGAGACGGTGCCCAAGCCCGTCGCGCAGGCCGTGATGTTCTGCCTGATGGACGTCTCCGGCTCGATGTCCGAGCACATGAAGGATCTGGCGAAACGCTTCTACATGCTGCTCTACGTGTTCCTGAAGCGGCGCTACAAGCACGTCGAGATCGTCTTCATCCGCCACACCGACCGTGCCGAGGAGGTCGACGAGCAGACCTTCTTCTACGGTCCGGCCTCGGGCGGCACGCTGGTCTCCAGCGCGCTGCAGGCGATGCACGAGATCGTGCGCGAGCGCTTCAACCCGTCGGACTGGAACATCTACGCCGCGCAGGCTTCCGACGGCGACAATTCCTATTCCGACGGCGAGCTCACGGGGCTCCTCTTGACCGAGAAGATCCTGCCGGTCTGCCAGTTCTTCGCCTATCTCGAGGTCGGCGAGGCCGGCGGCAGCGCCTTCGATCTCTCCGACTCCTCGCTCTGGAGCCTCTACGAACGCCTGCGCAACAGCGGCGCACCGCTCTCGATGCGCAAGGTCTCGGAGCGCAGCGAGATCTTTCCGGTATTCCACGATCTGTTCCAGCGCCGCGACACTGCCCAGGAGAAGGCCGCTCCATGACGGAACGTTTGTTCGAAGGCGCCGATTGGGATTTCCGCACCTTGCAGCGCATCACCGATGCCTGCGAGGAGGTGGCGTTGAAGGATCTCGGTCTCGACGTCTATCCGAACCAGATCGAGGTCATCACCGCCGAGCAGATGCTGGACGCCTATTCGTCGGTCGGCATGCCCTTGTTCTACAAGCACTGGTCGTTCGGCAAGCACTTCGCGTTCCATGAGGCCTCCTACCGCAAGGGCCTGATGGGGCTCGCCTATGAGATCGTCATCAACTCCTCGCCCTGCATCTCCTATCTGATGGAGGAGAACACGGCGACGATGCAGACACTGGTGATCGCGCACGCCGCCTTCGGCCACAACCATTTCTTCAAGAACAATTATCTGTTCAAGCAGTGGACCGATGCCGACGGCATCCTGGACTATCTCGACTTCGCCAAGAACTACGTCATGCAGTGCGAGGATCGCTACGGCCGCATCGAGGTCGAGCGCACGCTCGATGCCGCGCACGCGCTGATGTCGCACGGCATCGACCGTTATCCCGGCAAGAAGAAGCTCGACCTGCGCGCCGAGGAGAAGCGGGCAGGGCGCCGGCGCCAGCACGAGGAGGAGGTCTTCAACGATCTCTGGCGCACGGTGCCGAAGGGCGCCGCCAAGAGCCGGTCCACGCTCAGCATCGAGCGCCGCCGCAAGCTGCTCGGCCTGCCGCAGGAGAATTTGCTCTATTTCCTGGAGAAGAGCGCGCCGCGGCTGGCGCCCTGGCAGCGCGAGCTGCTCCGCATCGTCCGCCACATCGCGCAATATTTCTATCCGCAGAGCCAGACCAAGGTCATGAACGAGGGGACGGCGACCTACGTCCACTATCGCATCATGACCAAGCTGCACGAGCAGGGTCGCATCAGCGACGGCAACTTCCTGGAATTCCTGGGGTCGCACACCAACGTGGTGTTCCAGCCCGAGTTCGACGACCCGCGCTTCTCCGGCTTCAACCCCTACGCGCTCGGCTTTGCGGTGATGCAGGACATCGAGCGCATCGTCACCAATCCGGAAGACGAGGACCGCGAGTGGTTCCCCGACATCGCCGGCAAGAACGACGTCATGGGTGTGCTGCGCGACGTCTGGGCCAATTACCGCGACGAAAGCTTCATCGGCCAGTTCCTGAGCCCCAAATTGATGCGGCACTTCCGCATGTTCCACCTGCACGATGATCCCGAGGAGCGTGCCGGCATCCGCGTCGATGCCATCCACGACGAGCGCGGCTTCCGCCGCGTCCGCCGCGAGCTGGCGCGGCAGCACGATGTCGGCTTCATCGACGCCAATATCGAGGTGGTCGACGTCGATCTCTCCGGCGACCGCCGCCTGATCCTGCATCACCACGTCATCAAGGGCTCGCAGCTCAACGAGACCGACGCCAAGCGCGTGCTGCAGCACCTGGCCGACCTCTGGACCTACGACGTCGCGCTGATCGAGGTCGACGCCAACGATAAGGTTTTGCGCGAATACGTCGTCAGCCCGCGCCCGATCCCCGCCGCAGTGGCGTGAGGCTGTCTCCTCTTTTGAAGTGAAGCTCGCGCGCCGAAGACGGTGCGCTCCCTCCCCTGCTTGCGGGGGAGGGCTGGGGAGAGGGTGTCTCCGCAGTGGGGCTCCCCCAGAGGAGAGAGCCCTCTCCCGGCGCTACGCGCCGACCTCTCCCGCAAGCGGGAGAGGTTAGAGCCAGTCCGCGGCTGGCATTGCGATCAACGTGAACCCATGAAATTTCTACGCCGGCCGTTTCTTCCCCGGCTTCGCCTTGCTTGCATTCAGCTCCACCGCCGCGCGGATCAGCGCCTTCAACGCCTTCTCGTTGACCTTTTCGCCCTCGCGGATGTCGATCGCCCGGCGCACGTTTCCGTCGAGGCTGGAATTGAAGAGACCTGCGGGATCGGCCAGCGCCGCGCCCTTGGCGAAGGTCAGCTTCACCACCTCCTTGTAGGTCTCGCCGGTGCAGATGATGCCGTCGTGCTCCCACACGGGAACGCCGCGCCATTTCCACGCCTCGACGACGTCAGGATTGGCTTCCCTGATCAGGCCGCGGACGCGGGCGAGCATCGCGCCGCGCCAGTCGCCGAGCTCCCTGATCCGGCCGTCGATCAGCTTCGATGGCGAAGCGTTGCCTGCTTCCTTCGCGCTGCTCGTCTTCGCCGCCACGGGCTTCTTCATCATGGCCTCGCTCACGCGTTGCTGCGGCCGCGATAAGGCAGCGCGAACAGATACAGCCCGGTCGCAAGCAGCGGAATCAGCGGCACCAGCGCCAGCAAGCCGATCCACACGGCCTGGACCTGCATCGTCATCGCCACGATGTTGGCGATGACGGCGAGCGTGAATGCCATCGACAGCCAGCGGTGAATTTGCCGAATCCACATCTGCGTGCTCATTGGGGACCTCCTGTTGAATTGATCGAAATGGACGCCGGCGGAGCTAGCTCGCCCGCGCCAGCAAATCGTCCAGCTTGGCCAGGAACTGCTTCCAGCCGGCATGCGCGCCGCCGAACGCCTGCTTCTGCGTCGGGCGGAAGCCCGCCTGCTCGACGCGCAGATGCGTGCCCGCGCCGGTCGGCGTCAGCGTGAAGGTGACGATGCTTTTCAGATCGAAGGCGGCGTCCTCATGCGAGAAATTCCAGGTGTAGGCCAGCGACTTCTGCGGCTCGATGGTGAGCACCTCGCAATCCAGCACGCCGCCCCATTCGCCGCGCAGATTGAAGCGATGGCCGACGACCGGCTTGAAGTCGTTCTTCATCAGCCATTCCTCGATCAGATGCGGCTGCGTCAGCGCGCGCCAGAGCCGCTCGGCCGGATAAGCAAATTCGCGCTCGATCACGACGGAGCGCGTCTCGGCGGGTTCGTTCATTGGTCCATCCTCTTCAGGAGATCGTCGAGAGCGTCGAGCCTTTTCTGCCAGAACCCGGCCATCTGGCCGGTCCAGTCGATCAGCGGATTGAGCGCACCGGGCTGCGCGCTGTAATGGGTCTGCCTTCCTTCATGGCGGTCGCGCACCAGGCCCGCCTGCTTCAACGCGCCGAGATGTTTCGACACCGCCGGCTGCGACACGCCGGATCGCGCCGTCAGCGCCCCGACCGTCTGCTCCCCCTCCCGGCACAGCCGTTCGAAGATCGCCCGCCGGGTCGGGTCGGCGAGCGTCCTGAACAGGAGGTCGGGGGTGGAGGGCATGCGGGATCCATAACTGGAAAGTTATGGTTTAATTCATAACTGTGGAGTTATAGGTGAGTCAAGTGCGACGGGAGGATACAGCGACGGCCGGCGCAGCCCTCTCCCCGTCATTGCGAGGAGCCCTTGCGACGAAGCAATCCAGAGTCCCTCCGCGGAAGGATTCTGGATTGCTTCGCTGCGCTCGCAATGACGGCGAATGTGGCGGCGCCGTGCCCCGCCTACGGCCGCAAATACAAATACCCCTGCGATTGCAGCTCGGCCAACCGGACCACGCCGCCCTTCTCGGCGTTGACGAAACCCGGCAGCAGCTCGTTGAGCGTCACGTTCTGCGCTTTCATCGTGTTGCCGCAGGCGGCGAGCTCGACGCCGCCCTTGGAGAAGTCGCCGACGCGCTTGCTGACATCGGGATTGGCCTGCGCCGAGTGAAACGCCTTCAGCGCCGGGCCGTGGATCACCAGCGCGATCGTCACATGCTCGGGGCCGCCGACGCCGTCGATGTGGTTCTGGATGTTGCCGAGCACGAAATTGACCTTCTCGGCATCGCTGAGGTGGTAGACCACCTTCAGCTTGGCGCCGGTGCCCGCGTCCGTTGCGGCTTTCGCGCTGGAGGCGCCGAGCGCTGCACCCAGTGCCGAGATGGCGCTCCACAAGATGTTCCGGCGGTTCATGGCGATTTCCTTCGACGAGACCAAATTTGCCGAAGGCATATCACTTGTGGCGTAGCGCCGCGAGTTCCTTGCGGTCGGTCACAAGCGAAGCGCATTCGCTGTTGTCGGTGCGGTCGAGGCGGAAGATCTTGTCGTCGGCGCCGGCCGTCAGCGAATGCTCGGCATCGTCGTCCGGCTTGTTGTTCTGCCAGACGCGCACCCGTTCGAGCCGGACGATCGCCGACTTGTCGTCCTTGGAGAGCGCAACGCCGATGCCGCCGCCCTCGCAGTCGACGCCGCAGCCGAGCCGCACCTCGTTGCCGGCCTTGGTGAACACGGCGTGGTTGCACGAGCCGCTGGAGTCGAAATCGCCGCTGCGATGACGGTACCTGAAGCCGAGGCGGAAGGAGTGGTGGAGCTCCTTGTCCTCCTTGTCGAGTTCCGCCGACATCAGCAGCTTCATCGAAGCGACCTTCTGCTTCGGGTGCCGCGCCAGATGGTCGGCATCGTAGCGGCGGACGAAGCAGGCATAGGCCTTGTTGCCGGGGGCGCCCGCATACACGCGCGTATTGAACGTCTCTGCCTCGGCCTTGCTGGCCTCGCGAATATCGTCGCCGTCCTCGGCCCGGGCAGTGCCGATGAATGCAGCCAGGGCGAGCGGAAGGACAAGGGCAAGCTTCATGATCGCACCGAGCGCGTGATGGGCATTGGCCCGCCATCGGCGGGCCGGTCTGTCATTGGTCGCAGGCGCGGTGGAGCGCGTTCAACCGCCGCACGTCGGTCGATGTCGGGCAGCGGCAACGGCGCGCCTTAGTCACCACTCCAATCGAGAAGGTTCAACGGGTGCGACGACTTGATTCTTCGGAACCCGACGCCGGTGCTTGCTGCGACATTGTCTCGGTTCGTCAATGTGGTAGCCTTCACAGACGACCGCCTTTGGCAGTCGTAGGCTGGGGCTGCCTTGTAAGTTTGTGGAGTCCCCGCATGGGTGAAATTCGCAACTTCAGACCCGGAAATCCCGATGAGCTGCCGCCGCACAGCGGACTGCCTCGTCGTCTCGCCGCGATCATCGTCGGTGACATCGCCTCCTACAGCCGGTTGATGCAGGCCGACGAGGAAGGCACGCATGCCCGCGTCAAGCGGATCGAGCGCGACATCATCCAGCCCAGCATTATCGAGCACCATGGAAGTCTGGTGAAGACGACCGGCGACGGCTTCATCGCCATTTTCGACAGTCCCGTCGAGGCCGTTCGATGCAGCATCGTCATCCAGCAGAATCTCGTCGGTCGCAACGCCTCGATTCCCAAGCATTCCCGGCTCGAATATCGGATTGGCGTCAATCTCGGTGACGTCATCGTGGAGCCGGACGACATCTATGGTGACGGCGTCAACATCGCTACGCGTATCGAGGGCATCGCAGAGCCGGGGCAGGTCTACATATCCGGCGCGATCTACGAGCAGATCAAGCACAAGATCGTGTGCGGTTATGAGTCGCTCGGCGACCGCAAGGTCAAGAACATCACAGATCCCGTGCGCGTCTATCGCGTGCTGCCGGATGCAGATGCCGTCGGCAAGACGCGAAGCCGGCGCGAAAACGTCCTGCTCTCTCTTCTGATCACGGCATTGCTGGTGATTGCCGGCTACGTGCTTTGGTACGTGCTGGTGCAGCACCGCAACCAGGTGGGGCAACAGGCTGCCGCTCCCCCGATCGCGGCGCCGTTGGCTTCGCCGACGCCGCAATCCGTTCCGTCGTTACCGAGCCCGGCAGCACCGGCGCCACAAGCCGCACCCGCGGGTTCTCCGGTGCCCACAACGGTGCCATCGCCCGCAGCATCGCCTTCACCGTCTCCGGCATCCAGTCCGTCGGTGACGCCGGTCCGGGAACCCGAGATGATCGCCATTCGCGGCGGCAGCTTCGCCATGGGAAGCAACGACGATCCGACCGAGCGTCCCGTCCACCAGGTCACGATCAAGCCGTTCTCGATCGGAAAATATCCGGTCACGGTGCGGGAGTGGAACGAATGCGCGGCCGCGAAGGCGTGCTCCTTCACGGCCACCGGCAAGGACGACGCGCCGGTCAGCAATGTGAGCTGGACTGACGCGCAGCAATATGTGGCGTATCTCTCCAAGGCGACGAAGAAGCCGTACCGGCTTCCGAGCGAGGCCGAATGGGAATACGCGGCGCGCGGCGGTACGCAGACAAAGTATTGGTGGGGCGACAAGCTCCAGCCTGGCATGGCCGGATGCAAGGATTGCGGCGACCTCGCGGCCGAGCAGCCGGCGAAGGTTGGCAGCTTCAAGCCCAATCCCTTCGGGCTCCACGACATGGGCGGCGGCGTCGACCAGTGGGTCGAGGATTGCTGGCACAAGAATTATCAGGGTGCACCGGCCGACGGTTCGGCATGGACCGGCGGCGACTGCTCATCGCACGTCCTGCGCTCGGGCTCCTGGAAGAACGATTCGAGATACGTGCGGCCGTCCAACCGCGATGGCTATGATACCAACGTCCGTTACCCCACGCATGGATTCCGTGTCGCGCTCACTCCTTGAGGCTGGAGGAGGTTTGATGAAAATCATTCGCTGCGCCGCGCTGGCGGCGGCACTTGCATTGCTTCCAGTCGTTTTGCTGTCAGTCGTTTTGCTGCCAAGCCGTGCTTACTCCCAGGGCAAAACCGCTCCCAAAGACGCAAAGCTCTATTTCATCACCCCGCAGGACGGGCAGAAGATCCGAGGTGGGTTCTGGGTCCGGTTCGGCCTGCGCAACATGGGCGTGACGCATGCCGGCGATGACTACCAGAACGCCGGTCATCATCATCTGCTGGTCGACGTCAACGAGCCCATCGATATCAAGGAACCGATCCCGCAGGACAAGTCCCATCTGCATTTCGGGGCAGGGCAAACCGAAACGTTTCTCGAGCTTCCGCCCGGCACGCACACGCTGCAACTGGTGCTGGGCGATGCGAAGCACTACCCGTTCGATCCGCCCGTCGTGTCTGACAAGATCACCGTCCGAGTCAGGCAGCCCGTTCCGGTCCGGCGCCGTTGATCACCGCAGGCTGGCGTTGATCTTGTCCAGCACCGCCGAGCCCGGGCAGAGCGTGTCCGCCTCCAGCGCGTTGAGCGGGGTCTCGACCGTGTTGAGATGCTCGTGCAGGTCGTCGGCATCGGGGTCGACGTACAGAAGGCCGGTGACGATCTGACCCTTGGCGGCGTGCCGCGCGAGGAAGGTCTGGGCGCCGAGACGGTCATGCGGATCGTAGTCGGCGTCGATCTTGCGCAGCGCGATCTTGCTGCCGTCGTGCTGCTCGACCACCTGCACGGTGCCAGGCGCGTAGTCCACCGCGATCGGGTCGCGGCCGACCAGCACGTCGAGCCGGTTCACGGCGTCGTTGTGCTCGCGGACATAATCGAAGCTCTTGGTCGAGCCGGCATGGTTGTTGAAGGCGATGCAGGGGCTGATGACGTCGATGAAGGACGCGCCCTTGTGGCCGATCGCAGCGGCGATCAGCGGCACCAGCTGGCTCTTGTCGCCCGAGAACGAGCGCGCCACGAAGGTGGCCCCTAACTGCAGCGCGATCGCGACGAGGTCGATGGCGTTGTCGGTGTTGGTGACGCCCTTCTTGCTCTTCGAGCCGCGGTCGGCGGTCGCCGAGAACTGGCCCTTGGTCAGGCCGTAAACGCCGTTGTTCTCGACGATGTAGGTCATGTTGACGCCGCGCCGGATCGAATGCGCGAACTGGCCGAAGCCGATCGAGGCGGAATCGCCGTCGCCGGAGACGCCGAGATAGATCAGATCGCGGTTGGCGAGGTTGGCGCCGGTGAGCACGGATGGCATGCGGCCGTGCACGGAGTTGAAGCCGTGCGAATTGCCGAGGAAATAGTCCGGCGTCTTCGACGAGCAGCCGATGCCGGAGATCTTTGCCACCCGATGCGGCTCGATCGACAGCTCGTAGCACGCTTCGATGATCGAAGCCGTGATCGAATCGTGACCGCAGCCGGCGCACAGGGTCGAGATCTTGCCCTCGTAATCGCGATGCGTGTAGCCGAGCGCGTTCTTCTTCAGGCCGGGATGGTGGAATTTCGGTTTTGCGATGTAGGTCATGACCGTTTCTCTCTGCTCCCTTGCCGCAATCCGACGTCTCCTTGGACGCGGCCGGGCTGTCGCAACCGCACTCCGTCATTGCGAGCCAACGGGTCCGCGCGGAGCGCGGCCCGATGACAGGCTCCGCGAAGCAATCCAGAGTCTTTCCACGGAGGCAGTCTGGATTGCTTCGCTGCGCTCGCAATGACGATGTGGATGCAGTCTGCCATCATGACACGGCCTTGCGGAGCGGGGTCACCTTGAGGTGGTCCTGGTGGTCGCCAATGGCTTTGGCGATGAAACGGGCGGTGATCGGCGTGCCGTCATAATGCACGATCGGCACCAGACGGACGGGATCGATGCCGTTCTCGTTGACGATGAGCTGTCGGAGCTGGCTGTCGCGGTTCTGCTCGACGACATAGACGAAGTCGTGCTCGGCGAGGAAGCTGGCCACACTCGAATGGAATGGGAAGGCGCGGATGCGCATCCGGTCGAGCTGATGCCCGCGCGCCTCTAAAAGACCGATCGCCTCGTCCATAGCCGGCGAGGTCGAGCCGAAATAGATCACGCCATATTTGGTCGGCCGTTCCGCATTGGCCTGCAGTGGCCGCGGGACGAGGTCCTGCGCCGTTTCGAACTTGCGCACCAGGCGCTGCATGTTGTCGGCGTAGACCGTGCCTTCCTCGGAATAGCGCGCATAGCGGTCGCGCGACGTGCCGCGGGTGAAGTAGGAGCCCTTGGTCGGATGCGTGCCGGGATAGGTGCGGTAGGGAATGCCGTCGCCGTCGACGTCGAGATAGCGGCCGAAGTCGCGGCCCTCCTCCAGCATCTCCGCCGTCATCACCTTGCCGCGGTCATATTGCCTGGCGTCGTCCCACTTCAGCGGGCGGCAGAGCCGGTGGTTCATGCCGATGTCGAGGTCGAGCATCAGGAAGATCGTGGTCTGCAGCCGTTCGGCGAGATCGAAGGCGGCAGCCGCGAACTCGAAAGCTTCGGCAGGGTCCTCGGGGAACAGCAGCACATGCTTGGTGTCGCCATGCGAGGCATAGGCGCAGGCGATGATGTCGCATTGCTGGGTGCGGGTCGGCATGCCCGTGGAGGGGCCGGCGCGCTGGATGTTCATGATCACGGCCGGAATCTCGGCAAAGTACGAGAGGCCGATGAACTCCGTCATCAGCGAGATACCGGGGCCTGATGTCGCGGTGAAGGCGCGGGCGCCGTTCCAGGAGGCGCCGATGACGATGCCGATCGAGGCCAGCTCGTCCTCGCCCTGCACGATCGCGTATTTCGCCTTGCCGGTTTCAGGATCGTGCCGGTACTTCTTGCAATGGGCGGTGAAGGCCTCCGCCACCGAGGATGACGGCGTGATCGGATACCACGCACACACGGTGGCGCCGCCATAGACCGCGCCGAGCGCGGCGGCGCTGTTGCCTTCGATGAAGATGCGGTCGCCGACCTTGTCTGATTTCTTTACCCTGAGCCCGATCGGGCATTTCAGATTCTGCAGCGCCCAGTCGCGGCCGAGATGCAGCGCGTGGACGTTGGAGGACAAGAGCTTCTCCTTGCCCTTGTACTGCTCGCCGATCAGCTGCTCGATCAGCTTGGGGTCCATGTCGAGCAGTGCACTGAGCGCGCCCAAATAGATGATGTTCTTGAACAGCTGGCGCTGGCGCGGATCGGTATAGGTCGAGTTGGTGATCGCGGTCAGCGGCACGCCGATCACGGTGATGTCGTCGCGGAATTTGCTCGACGGCATCGGCTTGGTGGAATCGTAGAATAAATAGCCGCCGGGCTCGATACCGGCGACGTCCTTGTCCCAGGTCTGCGGGTTCATCGCCACCATCAGGTCGACGCCGCCGCGGGCGCCGAGATGGCCTTCTTCCGTCACGCGCACCTCGTACCAGGTCGGCAGGCCCTGGATGTTGGAGGGGAAGATGTTGCGCGGGGACACCGGCACGCCATGACGCAGGATCGCACGCGCGAACATCTCGTTGGCGCTGGCCGAGCCCGAGCCGTTGACGTTGGCGAAGCGGACGACGAAGTCGTTTACGCTGCTGAGCGGCTTTTTGTCGGACATGTCGAACCTGCGTGGGTCATATCGATGAAATATTTCTGCATGTCCCAAGCTCCGGTGGGACAACGCTCGGCGCACAGCCCGCAATGCAGGCAGACATCCTCGTCCTTCACCATCACGCGCCCGGTCTTGAGATCGCTGGACACATAGAGGTCCTGGTCCGGGCGCGGCGAGGGCGCCTTCAGGCGCTGGCGCAGGTCGCTCTCTTCGCCATTGTCAGTGAAGGTGATGCAGTCCATCGGGCAGATATCGGCACAGGCATCGCACTCGATGCAGAGCGAGGTCGAGAACACGGTCTGGACGTCGCAGTTCAGGCAGCGTTCGGCTTCGCCAAGCGCGAGCTTGACGTCGTAGCCGAGCTCGACCTCGGCGCGGATGTCCTTCAGCGCGATCACCTTGTCGCGATGCGGCACCTTGAAGCGCTTGTCGTTGGAGATGTCGTTGTCATAGCTCCATTCGTGGATGCCCATCTTCTGCGAGGAGATTTGCACCTCCGGCAGCGGACGTTCGGTGATGTCCTCGCCCGAGAGCATCTTGTGAATCGACAGCGCGGCGTCATGGCCGTGCGCGACCGCCCAGATGATGTTCTTGGGGCCGAACGCGGCGTCGCCGCCGAAGAACACTTTCGGGTTGGTCGAGGCGAAGGTCTTGGGATCGACCTTGGGCATGTGCCATTTGTCGAACTCGATGCCGCAATCCTGCTCGATCCAGGGGAAGGCGTTCTCCTGTCCGACCGCGACCAGCACGTCATCGCAGGGAATGGTCTGATCGGGATCGCCCGAAGGCACGAGGTTACGGCGGCCTTTGGCGTCGTATTCGGCTTTGACGTGCTGGAAGGTGACGCCGATCAGCTTGCCGGCGACGTGCTTGAAAGCCACCGGGACCATGTAGTTGAGGATCGGGATGTCCTCGTGGAGCGCGTCTTCCTTCTCCCAGGGCGAGGCCTTCATCTCCTCGAAGCCGGAACGCACGACCACCGTGACTTTCTCGCCGCCGAGCCGGCGTGCGGTGCGGCAGCAGTCCATCGCGGTGTTGCCGCCGCCGAGCACGATGACGCGCTTGCCGATCTTGTCGACATGGCCGAACGACACGTTGGCCAGCCATTCGATGCCGATATGGATGTTGCCAGCTGCTTCCTTCCGGCCGGGAATGTCGAGCTCGCGGCCGCGCGGCGCGCCGGAGCCGACGAAGATCGCGTCGTATTTCTCCGCAAGCAGCGCCTTCATGCTGTCGATGCGGTGACCGCCCCTGAACTCGACGCCGAGGTTCAGGATGTAGCCGGTCTCCTCGTCGATCACGGAATTGGGCAGGCGGAATTTCGGAATCTGCGTGCGCATCATGCCGCCGGCTTCCGGGTCGGCATCGAACACGGTGCAGTGATAGCCGAGCGGCGCGAGATCGCGCGCCACCGTCAGCGAAGCAGGACCGCCGCCGACCAGCGCAACGCGCTTGCCGTTGTTCGGGCCGGGCTTCGGCAGTCGCTGCTTGATGTCGTCCTTGAAATCCGCTGCAACGCGCTTGAGGCGGCAGATCGCGACGGGGGTTTCCTCGACGCGTCCGCGCCGGCACGCCGGCTCGCATGGACGGTCGCAGGTGCGTCCCAGGATTCCGGGAAACACGTTCGATTTCCAATTGATCATGTAGGCGTCGCTGTAGCGGCCTTGGGCGATCAGTCGGATGTATTCGGGAACCGGGGTGTGCGCAGGACAGGCCCATTGGCAATCGACCACTTTGTGAAAGTAGTCGGGGGCCGCGATATCGGTCGGTTTCATTCCTACCCTGTCCGCGCAGGCTCAAAGACCCCGCGGCCTTTTTTGTTGAGCTTTGGCGAGCGCTTAACGCGCTTCGATCTGGTTTCTGAATGACGTCATTGGGTTAGCTTATTAGAACCGTTCCGAAGTACAACGGCAAATTTGCGCGCTTCCCCGCTTTCATGGGAGCTGCGCGTGCACGGCATTAATGCCGTGCGCGATCCGCGTGCGGCGCAACATGTGCTCTCACCTCGTCATTGCGAGGAGCTCTTGCGACGAAGCAATCCAGTGTCTTTCCGTGGAGGCAGTCTGGATTGCTTCCGCCTTCGCCAAGGCTTCGGCGGACAAGTCGCTGCGCTCGCAATGACGGCGTTGGCGGCAGCGCAGCAATCTCCTGGTTCAGCCGCGTGCGATGTCGCTCTTCGCGAGGTCCCACATCAGGCAGTAGGTGCCGACGGAGACGGGGAGCGGGAAGGGCGCCGCAGCCGGGCCGGTGAAGCGCTCGGCGATGACGGCGGAGACGGCATTGACATGCGTGCCGTCGATCAGGACGAACCAGTCGCGCGCGCCCTCGTTGCGCGCCGCCGGAATTCCCGCCGTTGCGCCCGACAATTCCGGCTCGGTTTCCAGCAGATGCATCGAGATGATGCGGTCGCATTTGTCCGGCACGAGCTTCTCTTGCAGTGCATCACGCCAGGGCGCGGCATTATCCCGCGTCGGCCGCAGCCGCACCACGCCGAGCGCGGTGCCGCGCCCGGTGCCCTTGCTGATGGTGATGCGCGCGACCACGCGCAGCATGTCCTGGAAGCGCGCCATGGTCTGTTGCGACCAGTCGGTCGGGTTCGCGAGCCGCGCCTTGTAGGCAGGACTGTCGAGCACCTCCAACGTCGCGGTCGAGTACAGGGACAGATATTTGGGATTGGCGGCGTGCGCGACATAGCGCCGCGCTTCGAGAAATCCGTCGATCGCGACACGCTCTTCCAGATGCTCGCGATCGTACCAGCGATTGAAATCGGCTTCATCCGAAGCGTCGATGTTCATCGACGTCAGCAGCATGCCCTTTCCGGCGAGCGGCATTCTTCTTGTCCTCTCATCGCCCGATCTTCGACGCAAGGTTCGCGATCGACTTCATGACCGCGTCCCTCACGCCGCCATCATAGAGCGAATGGCCGGCTTCTTCCACGATGCGAAGCTCGGAACCGGGCCAGACTTTCGCAAGGGCCTGGGAGGTCGCGGGAGGACACAGCAGGTCATAACGCCCCTGCACGATGATGCCGGGAATGCCTTCGAGCCGGCCCGCGTTCTGCAGCAGCTGGTTCTCTGTCATGAAGCTGTCGTTGACGAAATAATGCGCTTCCATGAACGGCGTCGCCGGCAATGTGCGCCAGACGTTGAGCGCGGCGAGGTCGAGCCGTGTCCGTGCGGGCTTGTGCTCGGACAACGTGCGCTCGGTGTCGTGCCAAGCCTTCGCCGCCGGGCCATGCACGGCAGGGTCGGCATCGAGCATGCGGCGCCAATAGGCATCCACCGGCCGCTCGCGCTCCTCGGGCGGCAGCACGCTGAGGAAATCCTCGTACAGCGCCGGATGGAATTGCGACAGGCGCGAAGTGAAGGCGGTCTCGACCTCGGTCCGCGTGCCGAGAAACGTCGCGCGCAGCGCAATGCCCGAGACGCGCTCGGGATAGGCCTCTGCATAAGCCAACGCCAGCGTCGCGCCCCAGGAGCCGCCGACCACCATCCAGCGTTCGAAGCCGAATTTTTCGCGGATCGTCTCCATGTCCGCGATTAGATGCGCAATGGTGTTGTGCTCGCGCGAGCCCTTGGGACGGCTGCGGCCGCAGCCGCGTTGGTCGAACAGCACGGCGCAGAAACGGTCGGGATCGAACAGCCGGCGATGGTCGGGTTGGCAGCCGCTGCCGGGCCCGCCATGCAGGTAGACTGCAGGGACCCCCTCGCTGCGGCCGACGCTCTCGACATAGAGCTCATGGCCGTCGCCGACATCGAGCATGTCGGAGGTCAGCGGCGCAAAGGGATCGGTGCGTTTGGCCGCTGTGCCTGCGTCCGCGTCAGGCGTCATTCTCGGGTTCCAGGGTGCCGCCGGCGAAGTTGCGATAGAGGAAGCGGCTGGTCGCGCCCTCGGCTTCGGCTTCCGCCTGCTTGAAGATGGTCTCGTGCAGCGGCGACAGCGCGCAGGCCGGGTCGGTGTTGGCGGCGTCCCCGGTCAGCGCAAAGGCCTGGCAGCGGCAGCCGCCGAAGTCGATCTCGCGGAATTCGCAAGACTTGCACGGCTCCTTCATCCAGCCGGTGCCGCGATAGCGGTTGAAGGCCTCCGAGTTCTGCCAGATCCAGGCGATCGAATGGTTGGAGCGCACCGATTCGAAATCGAGCCCCGTGATGCTCTCGGCGGCATGGCAGGGCAGCACCTTGCCGGCGGGCGAGATGTTGAAGAACTGCCGGCCCCAGCCGCCCATGCATTTCTTCGGCCGCAGCGCGTAATAATCCGGCACGACATAGTCGATCGTCAGCCGGCCCTTCAGCCGCTCGCGCGCCTCCTCGACGAGCCGGGTGCATTCCTCTAACTGCACCACGGTCGGCATCAGCGCTGCGCGGTTCTTCAGGGCCCAGCCGTAATATTGCACATTGGCGACCTCGAGCCGGTCGGCATCGAGATCGAGCGCCATCTGGATGATATCGGGCAGCTGGTGCAGGTTCTGCCGGTGCATCACCGCGTTCACGGTGAGCGGCAGGTCGAGCTCGCGCGTCCATTTCGCGACCTCGAGCTTCTTGCGGTGGCCGCCCTTGTAGCCGGCGACGCGATCGGCGAGGCCGTCCTCGATGCCCTGGAAAGAGATCTGCACATGGCAGAGGCCGGCCTCCGCGAGATCGCTGACCTTCTCGCGCGTCAGCAGCACGGCCGATGTGATCAGGTTGGTATAGAGCCCGGCGTCGCTGGCATGCTTGACCAGCTCGACGAGATCCTTCCGTGCCGTCGGCTCGCCGCCGGAGAAATGCACCTGGAGCACGCCGATCTCGGCGAGCTCGCTCAGCACCTTCTTCCACTCGTCTGTCGTCAGCTCCTTGCCCGAGCGGTCGAGCTCGACCGGATTGGAGCAATAGGGGCATTGCAGCGGGCAGCGATGGGTGATCTCGAGCAGCACCGCAAGCGGAATGCCGAACGTCTCCGCCGTCGAGCGCTGCTTCTCCAGCACCGCGAGGCTGTCGCTGGGCGGGATGGTCACGTCGCTCATGACGTCTTCTCCCTGATCTCGGTGAGAAAGCCCTTGTCGGCGAGATCCTGCAACATGACGATGATGTCGGCCAGGATCGCCTCGCGCGGCGCGGCGTATTTCGCGGCGAGCTGATTGGCGACCTCACCGACATTGCGCTCGCCGTTGCAGAGCTGCAAGACCTCGACCGCGATCTCGTCCGGCGCCAGCACCCGCTCCGGCGCCAGGATCACCCAGACCTTCCGCGTCTCGTCATATCTGAGCTTGGCATGCCGCGGCAGCACGGGGCGGCTTGCCTCGCTGACGCTGATATGACGCGGCCCGGCCATCGCTGTTCCTCTTAACTCGCTTTCGGCACGAACGCGCCCGGCGGAATGTGGCCCTCGACATAGGCGTGCTGCAACGCATCCAGCTGCACCCATAGCACGTTGGTCTTGAAGATCAGCGCGTTGCAGACCTGCGCGCGCTGCTCCGGCGTCGTTGCGTGCTTCTTGACATAGTCCAGCGCGAAATTGGCGTCACGCGGCGCCTGGGTCAGGCGGCGCTTGAAGTAGCTCATGATGTCGGGGTTGACGAAGTCGCAGTGCTCCAGCATGCCGGCGATGCGCTCTTCATGCAGGTTCGGCGCGAACAGCTCGGTCAACGAAGAGGCGATCGCCTCCAGCGGGCTCTTCTCACGGCAATAGTGCACATAGGCTTCCACCGCGAAGCGCGTCGCCGGCAAGATGCCTTCGGTGGATTCCACGTATGCGGTGTCGAGCCCGAGCCCTTCGGTCAGCTTGATCCAGCGCTCGATGCCGCCTTCGCTGTCGATATCGCCGTCATGGTCCTCGATGCGGTGGCGCCATTCCACGCGCGTGGCGCGGTCGCGGAACCGCGAGATCACCACCGCGTCCTTGATCGGGATGGTGCTCTGGTAATAGTAGCGGTTGAGCGCCCAGGCCTGCACCTGGCCCTTGTTCAGCTTGCCGCCATGCAGCAGCTTATGGAACGGATGCAGGCTGTGATAGCGCGTCGCCCCGATATGGCGCAGCGTCGCCTCGAGCTCCTCGGCGCTCGTGAGCCTGATGTCCTTGCCGATCGAGAGCGCGGTCATTCCAGTCATGGACGCGGCATTCACAGCACGATCTCCATTCCATCCCCAGGTATCTGCCAGCCCGCCTGTTCTACCATTTTCCGCTCCGGGGAGGCAGGCAGCAGCGCCGGGTTCGAGTTGTTGATATGCAGAAACAGCTTCCTGTCGATATTGAGGTCGGCCAGCCGTGCGATGACGCCGTCCTCGCCGGACATCGCGACATGGCCCATGCTCTTGCCGGTCTTGTGGCCAAGCCCTGCCTTGATCATCTCGTCGTCGCGCCAGACCGTGCCGTCGAAGAACACCAGTGAAGCGCCGTCGATCTCGGCCTTGAGCGCGTCGGTCACCTCGGCGCAGGCGGCGATGAAGTAGAAGAACTTGCCGGTGGCCTTGTCGGTGATCTTCAGGCCCAGCGTGTCGCCGTCGCCGCTCACCCCGCCCGGATGCACCTTGCCTTCGAGATACCAGGCCGACTTGCCCGGCACGGCAAAGGGCAGCACCTCGAGCCCTGAGCGCGTGCCGCCCGGCAGCCGCGGCTCGAACGGCTCGCGGATCGCGATCGGCTGGCGCCGCACGTTCTTTTCGTTCAGCACGTTGAAGATGCTGTTGCTGGCAAGGATCGCCAGCACCTTCTCGTGCGCATACACCGTAAACGGCGAGCCTTCGCGCATCGACAGCAGGCCTGCCAAGGCATCCACTTCGCTGTTGGTCAAAATCACGCCCGCAATCGGCGTGTGGCGCAGCGCGCCCGCCTTGGGATGCAGCTGCGGCGTGGCATTCAATTGCTGGCGAAGATCGGGCGAGGCATTGATCAGGAACCAGTGCTCGCCGTCGCCGCTGAAGGCGACCGAGGCCTGGGTTCGAAAGAGCTCATGTCCATTCGCACGAGCCGCGCGGCAGCCTTCGCAACCGCAATTCCACTGCGGAACTCCGCCGCCGGCCCCGGCGCCCAGGACGACGACGCGAAGCATGATCCGTCTCCTGGAGGCGAATTCGCGAGGTGGATCTCAGGCCGAGACAGTTTCGGACAAGGTTTCTGTCTGCCGGAAACGTATCGTGACCAAGAACCACCTGCGCAGAACGCGATCTCGCCAGCCGCTTACTTGCGGGTGGCGCTCACATACATGTTGATTTCCATGCCGCAGGGCACTTCGACGATCTTCGGGGCTTTCCAGGCCATTTGGCTCTCCATTTTCGCAAATTCGGACGCATCCGCCCGCAGATAAATTAATGCGGGCGGAGAACTTCGCCAGTGAAATTTTCCCGACCTAGGTAGTAGGCTGAGGAATGTTGCACTGCAAAGATGGCGTATTGCGGCCGCAAAGATGAGCGGATCAGATACGCAAAATTGCCGATAGGTCGTGATCCCTGTCGGGATAAAGCAGTTGTGAGTATGGACCGGCTTCTCATCGGCGACAGACGACCCCATTGGATCAGGCATGCCCAGATATTTCTTCAACACCCGCATCGGCGACGAACTGATCGTGGATCCTGACGGCGAGGACCTGCGCAACCCCGACCGCGCCTGGGAGGTCGCGCGCCAGATGATCCTCGAGGTCGTGAAGTCGGAAGGAACCCAGCCGGCGCTGCTGGAGGCGGTCATCGAGGTCACCGACGCCGACGGCGAGATCGTGCTGGAGTTTCCATTCACCGAGGCGCTGCTCGACATGCCGGACCAGTCCGCGACACGGCATTAGAAGCTGACGACGGGTGAGGGGGCGCAACTCCCTCCACGTCATTGCGAGGAGCGAAGCGACGAAGCAATCCAGACTGCCTCCGCGGAGGCAGTCTGGATTGCTTCGCTTGCGCTCGCAATGACGGAGGTACCCCCGCGAAATCCGCATGGCTTTGCCCCGTTCCCGGCGCTAAAAGACGCCGGTCATACGGAGCAAGCCATGCAAGATCTCTGGCGCCTGTCGGCCGCCGACCTCGCCACCCTCGTCAAATCCCGGAAAGTCTCCGCCAGGGAGGCCGCCAAGGCCGGTCTCGCGCGGCTCGATGCCGTCAATCCCCAGCTCAACGCGGTGATCGACCACCGGCCGGAGGACGTGCTCAAGCAGGCCGATGCCGTCGATGCCGCGATTGCCAGGGGCGAGGACCCCGGCGTTCTCGCCGGCGTGCCCGTCACCATCAAGGCCAATGTCGACCAGGAGGGCTTTGCCACCACCAACGGCCTGAAGCTGCAGCGCGACCTGATCGCGCGCGAGGACAATCCGGTCGTCGCCAATTTCCGGAAATCGGGCGCCATCCTGCTCGGCCGCACCAATTGCCCGGCCTTCTCCTACCGCTGGTTCACCACCAATCTGGTCCATGGCGACACCAAGAACCCCCGCGACCCCTCGCTGACCCCGGGCGGCTCGTCCGGCGGCGCCGGCTCGGCGGTCGCGGCCGGCATCGGCCATATCGCCCACGGCACCGACATCGCCGGCTCGATCCGCTATCCCGCCTATGCCTGCGGCGTGCACGGATTGCGCCCGACGCTCGGCCGCATTCCCGCCTTCAACCCGGCGCTGCCGGAGCGACCGATCGGGCCGCAGATCACGGCTGTGTCGGGCCCGCTGGCGCGCACGGTCAATGATCTCAGGATTTCGCTCGAAGCCATGTCGGCCCGCGACATCCGCGATCCCTGGTTCGTGCCGGTGCCGCTGCAAGGCCCGACCCGGGACAAGCGCGCCGCGCTCTGCCTCAATCCGGGCGGCCTTGCCACCGCGCCGGAGGTGAAGGCCGCGGTGAGCGATGCCGGCAAGCGGCTGGAGCGCGCCGGCTGGACCGTCGATGTGATCGAGGACACCCCGCCGATGCGCGAGGCTGTCGACTGGCAGATCAAGCTGTGGCTCGGCGACGGCTACGAGTCGCAGCTGGAGATGGCCGAGCGCGAGGGCGATCCCGGCGCGCTGGCCTGCCTACGCGGCAACCGCGCCAGGGTCACGCCGATGGACCAGGCCAATTACGCCAAGGCGCTGACCCGGCGCGCCACGCTGACCCGCGAGTGGATGCTGTTCTTCGAAAAATACGCCGTGCTGCTGACGCCGGTCTCCGGCGAATTGCCGTTCCCGGATCATCTCGACCGCAAGGACGTGGACTCCTTCAAGCGCGTCTGGGAAGCGCAGCTGCCGCAGATCGCGATCCCCTTCATGGGACTGCCGGGCCTCGTGGTCTCCACAGGTCTCGTCGGCAAGGCGCCGGTCGGCGCGCACGTCGTGTCGGGGCGCTATCGCGAGGATCTGTGCCTGCTGGCAGGCGAAGCGATCGAGGCCGGCGGCGTGCCGCCGTCGCCGATCGATCCTGTGGGCTAGCGATGACCGCCATCTACGACTTCAAGGCCAACTCGCTGGCCGGCGAGGAGGTCCCCCTGCGACGTTTCGAGGGGCAGGTGCTGCTGATCGTCAACACCGCGAGCAAATGCGGCTTCACGCCGCAATATCGCGGCCTCGAGGATCTCCATCGTGACCTCTCGCCGCGCGGCTTCTCGGTGCTCGGCTTTCCCTGCAACCAGTTCGGCGCGCAGGAGCCGGGGCAGGCGAGCGAGATCCAGGAATTCTGCTCGACCCATTACGACGTCACCTTCCCGCTGTTTGAGAAGATCGACGTCAACGGGCCGAAGGCGCATCCCTTGTACGAGTACTTGAAACGCCAGCAATCCGGGCTTCTCGGCGCCGCCATCAAATGGAATTTCACCAAATTCCTGGTGAACCGTGAGGGGCGCGTGGTCGCGCGCTACGCGCCGACCGCCCGGCCCGAAGGTTTGCGCAACCAAATCGAAACACTGTTGTGAGCGAGACAATCATGAGCGACGAATTTCCGGACCGCCTGTCGGTCGACCCGAACAGCCCGTATTACAACGCGGAGATCCTGTCGCGCGACGTCGGCATCCGCTTCAAGGGCATCGAGAAGACCAATGTCGAGGAGTACTGCATCAGCGAAGGCTGGGTCCGCGTCACCGCAGGCAACGCCAAGGACCGCCATGGCAACCCGCTGACCATCAAGGTGCACGGTCCGGTGGAGCCGTATTTCAGGGACAAGAAATAGTTTGAACTGAGCGCGCGCCGCTCTCCTCGTCATTGCGAGAAGCGCACACTCTCTCCTCGTCATTGCGAGGAGCCCTTGCGACGAAGCAATCCAGACTGCCTTCGCAGATGCATTTCTGGATTGCTTCGCTTCGCTCGCAATGACGACGACAACCACCGAGGCCACCCATGTCCGTCCGCATCGTCGACGTCCGCGAGATCACCAAGCCGATCTCATCGCCGATCCGCAACGCCTTTATCGACTTCACCAAGATGACGACCAGCCTCGTTGCCGTCGTCACCGACGTCGTCCGCGACGGCAAGCGCGTCGTCGGCTACGGCTTCAATTCCAACGGCCGCTACGGGCAGGGCGGCTTGATCCGCGAGCGCTTTGCCGCGCGCATCACGGAGGCCGATCCGAAGTCGCTGCTGAATGCGGCCGGCGACAATCTCGACCCCGACAAGGTCTGGGGTGCGATGATGACCAACGAGAAGCCGGGCGGCCACGGCGAGCGCTCGGTCGCGGTCGGCACCATCGACATGGCGGTGTGGGACGCGGTGGCGAAGATCGCGGGCAAGCCGCTGTTTCGTCTGCTCGCCGAACGCCACGGCGTCAAAGCAAATCCGCGCGTCTTTGTCTACGCAGCCGGTGGCTATTACTATCCCGGCAAAGATCTCTCGATGCTGCGCGGGGAAATGCGGGGCTATCTCGACCGCGGCTACAACGTCGTGAAGATGAAGATCGGCGGCGCATCCATCGAGGAGGACCGCACCCGCATCGAGGCGGTGTTGAAGGAGATCGGCAAGGACGCGCAGCTCGCCGTCGATGCCAACGGCCGCTTCAACCTGGAGACCGCCATCGCCTACGCCAGGATGCTCCGCGACTATCCCTTGTTCTGGTACGAGGAGGCCGGCGATCCCCTCGACTACGCGCTGCAGGCCGCGCTCGCCGAGTTCTATCCGGGCCCGATGGCAACCGGCGAGAATCTGTTCAGCCACCAGGACGCCCGCAACCTGATCCGCTACGGCGGCATGCGCTCCGACCGCGACTGGCTGCAATTCGACTGCGCGCTGTCCTATGGCCTGTGCGAATACCAGCGCACGCTCGAAGTGCTGAAGACCCACGGCTGGTCCCCCAGCCGCTGCATCCCGCATGGCGGCCACCAGATGTCGCTCAACATCGCCGCGGGTTTAGGTCTCGGCGGCAACGAGAGCTACCCCGACCTGTTCCAGCCCTATGGCGGCTTCCCCGACGGCGTCCGCGTCGAGAACGGCCACATCACCATGCCCGAGCTTGCAGGCATCGGCTTCGAAGGCAAGTCGGATCTCTACAAGGAAATGAAGGCGCTGGCGGAGTAGAGCTGGGGGCGCGATGGCGGCGCCGTCTACTGTCATCCCGGCCTTCGCCGGGACGACGATTGAGTTTGCAGCCACGACCTCGCCAATTCCTCCGCTGTCATGCCCCGGCTTGACCGGGGCATCCAGTACGCCGCGGCGAATATAGCAAGAGCGAGCGCTTCAACGCCGGCCTCTGGAATACTGGATCGCCCGGTCAACGCCGGGCGATGACACCGAGATTGTAGCTGCGAACCAACGCAAGCGGCCGAGCCTGTGGCCTACGACAACCGCATATCCAGCAGCCTTCGCCCTTCACCCTTCAGCAGCTTCTTCACCGCACTGGACGCCACGACCTCGCCGTCATTGGCATAGGCCTCGTGGTTCTTCTCGATGTCGTCGAGGCGGTAGAGGTAGTTGACCATGACGCCCGCGGACTCGCGCAGGCCCTTGGGCGAGAGGTCGCCCAGCCAGTTGATGCGCTCCAGCCGCGCGCCGTTGCCGAGATGGAAGCGGGCGACGGAATCGATCAGCTTGCCCTTCGGCGTGCGCGCCTTGAGGAAATAGTGCGCCGCGAGCGGCTCCAGCACGGCGCGGAGCAGCGCCGCCGTCTCCGGGCTTTCGAACCATTTGGGATCGTCGAGGCGCTTGAGCACCTCGCGATCCTCGTCCGACAGCGGCAGATCCCTGTCCTGCTTCACCCAGGCCATGAAGCCGGGCACCGGCGACAGCGTGACGAAGGTGTCGAGCTTCGGCAGCTCGCGGCGCAGCTCTTCCACCACCTGCTTGATCAGGAAGCTGCCGAAGGAGATGCCGCCCAGGCCGCGCTGGGTGTTGGAGATCGAATAGAACACGGCGGTGCGCGCGCGCTCGATCGGCAGATGCTGGCGGTCGACCGCGAGCAGGGGCTGGATCGCGCCGGGGATGGTCTCGGTCAGCGCCACCTCGACGAAGATCAAGGGCTCGTCCACCATCGCAGGATGGAAGAAGGCGTAGCAGCGCCGGTCGACCGGATCGATGCGGCGGCGCAGGTCGTCCCAGTCCGAGATCTCGTGCACGGCTTCATAGCGGATGATCTTTTCGAGGATGTTGGCCGGGGTCGACCAGTCGATCCTGCGCAGCACGAGAAACCCCCTGTTGAACCACGAAGAGAGAAGATGCGAGACGTCACGGTCGAGCGCGGCGAGATCGGTGTGCCCGTTCATCATGCCGAGCAGATCGGCGCGCATGTTGACGAGATCGCCGGTACCGCCCGGCGCACGGTTGAGGCGGCGGATCAGCTCCTGCCGGCGCGGCTCGGAGGCGAAGTGCAGGGCGCTGGCATCCTCGTCGCTCGGCTTGGCGCGCCATTGCTCGATGGCCTTGGACAATCGTTCCCGGTCGGGTCCGAAAAAACGTACCAGTCCTTCGAAGAAGGTGCGGCGTCCCTCCGCATCCAGCTCCTGATAGAGATCGAGCACCTCGCGCGCCATGGCGGTGCCGGATGCTTCGCCCCGGCCGGACAGCAGCGCGCCGCAAAGCTCGAGCAGTCCATCGGCATCCCGTTTGGTATTCGAGGCGTCCCCCCGGCGAAGCAACGTGCGGCCGCGCTCGGAGATGGTGGCAAGCAGGTCGGAGAAGAAGGCGTTGGCCATCTGGGCTTTCGTATCAGGTCGGTGCAATGCGGGAGCTTACACGGGATTTGGGTGCAAGCCGATCACAATCAAGCAGGCGAATGCGGCATCTTTAGTTGGAGTGTGCGTTTGGAGAATGGCGGCATGCCGTTGGATGCGGACAACGCCACCGAGGGCATCGCCGCCGTAGGGTGGGCAAAGGCGCGCTTGCGCCGTGCCCACCATCTGTGGACGACCGCGAAAGACGTGGGCACGCTTTCGCTTTGCCCACCCTACGAGTTGTCGTGGTGTGGCGGCTGCCTCACCCCTTCCCCGCAAACTCCGTCGGCGTCCGCCCCGTCACCTGGCGGAACGCGGCCGAGAACGCCGGCACGCTGGCATAGCCGAGCTGGGTCGCGAGCTGCTTCATCGACACGCTCGCATCCGTCGATATCCGCTCGATCGCTGCCGCAATCCTCGCGCGCTGGCACCAGCTCTTGAAGCTCAGCTGCGTCTCGCTCGAAAACAGCCGCGACAGCGTACGCCCGGAGGTTCCGACCTCGCGCGCCAGCGTGTCGATGTCGTGCAGGCCGGTGGGATCGTCGAGCACGATCATCGCGGCGCGGCGGCAGCGTGGCTCTCGGGGCAGCGGCACGAAGGTCGCGGAATCCTCGGCCTGCTGCAGTTCCAGCATCACCAGGCGCACCAGGAGCTCGGTGCGCTCCTCGGTGCTGCGCCCGTCGAACAGGGCGAGGATCGCCTGATTGAGCAGCGGCGACACCCGCACCACGAATTCCCGGGACAGGCCGTCATAGCGCTGCTCGCGTTCCAGCCAAGGCAGGTCGAAATAGAGCGTGCGCATTTCGATGTCGGCGAGCAGGTCGATGGCATGCTGGAGCCCGGCCGGCACCCAGACCGCGCGGTCCGGCGGCACCAGCCAGCGTCCCCCTGGTGTCGTCACCTGCATCGTGCCCTTCGCCGCATAGATCAGCTGCGCCTCGCGGTGCATGTGCAGATCGATCCGCATCCCCTTGGGATAATCGCGAGCGACCAGATGCACGCCCGCGGGCGAGCGGTGGTTGCTCCGGACCTCCCGCAGGATTGGCGTTTCCAAGATTGGCGTTTGCAAGACAGTCATTGGCAGCATCCCGTCATGGCGAGGACATATAACTCATTTCGGAGCAGGAGAGGATTCGGGAATGAACAGCCCCAGCCGGGTCATCGGTTTCGTCAATGCCGGCCATTTCATCGACCATTATGCGATGCTGATCTTCGCCGCCGCTGTCATCATCATGGGCCCGGCGCTCGGCATGGCCTATTCGGAACTGTTGCCTTACGCGACACCGGGCTTCGTCGCCTTCGGCGCCGGTTCGCTGCTCACCGGCTGGCTCGGCGATCGCTGGAGCCGCCGCCACATGATGCTGATCTTCTTCGTCGGCATCGGCCTCTCCATGATCGCGGTCGGCTTCGTGCAAACGCAGGTCCAGCTCGGCGCGGCGCTGCTCGCGATCGGCATCTTTGCCTCGATCTATCACCCCGTCGGCACGGCCATGATCGTGTCTTATGCCGACCGGCTCGGTCGCGAGATGGGCATCAACGGCGTCTGGGGCAATCTCGGCGTGGCCTCGTCGGCCCTGGTCACCGGCGTGATCGGCCAATATCTCGGCTGGCGCTTTGCCTTCATCGTTCCCGGCGTCGTCACGGTCCTGATCGGAATCGCCTTCGCGCTGAGCGTCGTGCACGAAGACCGCAAGGGCTCGAAGCAGGCCGCAGCGCAGGCGCGGGTGGCCAAGCAGGACATGTGGCGCGTGATCCTGGCGCTGCTGATCGTGGTGATCGCGATCTCCACGACCTTCAACGCCGTCACCGTCGCGCTGCCAAAACTGTTCGCCGAGCGCCTTGCTGACCTGACCAGGAGCCCGGCGCTGCTCGGGGTCATCGCCGCCGGCGTCTACGTGTTCGGCGCGATGACGCAGTACACGATCGGCCGGCTGCTCGACCGCTATTCGCTGAAGACGGTGGCGCTGCCGCTGTCCTTCATGCTGGCGCCGTTCCTGTATCTGGCGGCGAGCCTGTCCAACCTGCCGCTGATCGTGGTTTCGATCGGCATCGTCATGGGCGCGTTCGGTCAGGTCACGGTGAATGATGCCATGGTCGGCAAATACACCACGGAAGAGTGGCGCTCGCGCGCCTATGCCGTGCGCTATTTCGTCGGCTTCACCGCGGCCGGCGCCTCCGTCGGTCTGGTCGCCTGGCTCTACGAGCAGGGCGGCTTCGTCACCATGCTGCACGCCTTCGCCGCCCTCTGCCTGCTCGCGATCGCCGCTGCACTGATCCTGCCGCGCGAGATCCGGACGCCGCAGGCGGCGTGAGCCGAACTCTCTCCACTCGTCATTGCGAGGAGCCCTTGCGACGAAGCAATCCAGGGTCGCTCCGCGGAGACAGTCTGGATTGCTTCCGCCTTCGCCAAGGCTTCGGCGGACAAGTCGCTTCGCTCGCAATGACGAGGGAGGTCGCGGCCGATCGCTCATTTCGCCGATGATGCCATTCTGCCAGTGTTTTGCCCGACGGAGCAAGTCGATTCGGCAAGACCGAAATTTTCGCAAGACTTTTCAACCCCATCCCTACTGTGCATGGGGTTGTTTTCGGACTTTTTGTTTCGAGCGGACGAAGGGAAGCTAAGGCTTCACCTCCGCCACCGCCTTCACCGCCTTCTTGCTCGCCCGCCAGTTCTCGAAGCGCTGCACCACCACGAAGAACGCCGGTACGAACAGCACCGCGAGGCAGGTCGAGGCCAGCATCCCCGAGAACACGGTGATGCCGATCGACTTGCGCGCGCTGGCGCCGGCGCCGGTCGCGAGCACCAGCGGGACGACGCCGAGGATGAAGGCGAACGAGGTCATCAGGATCGGCCGGAAGCGGGCACGCGCCGCTTCGATCGCGCTTTCCACGACCCCCTTGCCGTCGCGGCCGTGCAGCTCGAGCCCGACCTCGACGATCAGGATGGCGTTCTTCGCCGACAGCGCGATGAGCAGGATCAAGCCGATCTGGCAATAGAGGTTGTTGTCGATCTTCAGGGCGGAGAGGATCAGCATCGGCCCGAGCAGCGACAGCGGCACGGCGAGGATCACCGAGATCGGCGCATACCAGCTCTCGTACTGGCCGGCGAGCACGAGATAGACCAGCAGCATGGCGAGCCCGAACACCCAGTAGATCTGGTTGCTGACCGCCTTCTCCTGATAGGACATCGCGGTCCATTCATAGCCGGTGCCGGGCGGCAGCGTCTTGTCCGCGATCTCCTCCATCAGCTTCAGCGACTGACCGGAGGAATAGCCCTGCGCCGGCAGGCCGATCACGGTCGAGGACGGATAGAGGTTGTAGAGACTGATCAGCGACGGCCCGGTCGCCGGCGTGATCTTGGCGACGGTGCCGATCGGGATCATGTCGCCGTTCGAGTTGCGCACCTGCATGTTGGCGATGTCGCGCTCGGTGACGCGGAACGCCGGATCGGCCTGGGTGTAGACCTGGAACACGCGGCCGAACTTGTTGAACTGGTTGACATAGGACGAGCCGAGATAGGTCGACAGCGCCGAGAACACCTGATCCGTCGTCACGTGCAGCGTCTGGGTCTTGACGCGGTCGATCTCGATGTTGAATTGCGGCACCGAGGAGCGGAACGAGGACTGCACGCGCTGCAGCGCGCTCTGGCTCTGAGCGTTGGAGACCATCGCGCCGGTGATGGCCTGCAGCTTGGCGAAATCGCTGTTGCCGTCGCGCAGCTCGACCTGCATCGAGAAGCCCGCGGCGTTGCCGATGCCCTGGATCGGCGGCGGCGGCAGCACGATGGTGCGGGCCTCCATGATGGCCGCGAGCTTGTCGTTGAGGCCAAAGACCAGCGAGCGCAAATCCTCGCCTGGCCCTTTGCGCGCGTCCCAGTCCTTCAGGATGATGTAGGCGACGCCGGCATTGGCGAGGCTGGCGCTGTTGTCGAGCGCGGAGATGCCGGCGATGGTGATGACCTGCGCCACGCCGGGTGTCTCCTTGATCAGCCCGCTCGCTTTGTCGAGCACGGCCTGCGTCCGCTCCAGCGCGGCGCCGTCGGGCAGCTGCACGGCGGCGATCAGATAGCCCTGGTCCTCGATCGGCAGGAAGCCGGTCGGCACCCGCGACAGGCCGTAGCCGCTGGCTGCGATGACCAGCAGCGCGAACGCGACCGAGATGGTGGCGTGCTTCACCAGAAACGTGATCAGCCTGGTGTAGCCGCGCTCGACGCGGTCGTAGACCGCATTGAAACCCCGATAGAAGAAATTGCGCTGCTCCGGCGGTACCGCCGGCCGCAGCCACAGCGCACATTGGGTCGGCTTCAAGGTCGCTGCGTTGATCGCCGAGAGCAGGGCGGTCGCGGCGATCACCAGCGCGAATTGCGAGTAGATGCGCCCGGTCAGTCCTGCGAGGAACGAGGCCGGCAAAAACACCGAGATCAGCACCAGGGTGATGCCGACGATCGGCGCGAACAGCTGGTCCATCGCGCGGATCGCGGCGTCGTGGCCGTTCATGCCCTGCTCGATGTTGTGGGCGGCGCCTTCGACCACGACGATGGCGTCGTCGACCACGATGCCGATCGCGAGCACGATCGCAAACAGCGTCGACATGTTGATGGTGAAGCCGAGCGCCGCCATCGCCGCGAACGCGCCGATGATGGTGACGGGCACGGTCGTCGCCGGCACCAGCATCGCGCGCCAGTCCTGCAGGAAGACGAGGATCACGACCAGCACCAGCAGGCCGGCCTCGATCAGGGTCATGTAGACCTCGTGCACCGAGGCTTCCACGAACTTGGTGGTGTCGAACGGCGTGTCGTACTTGATGCCTTCGGGGAAGCGCTTGGCGAGCTCCGCCATCTTCTTCTCGACGGCCTGCTCGACCTGGAGCGCGTTGGCGCCGGGCGACTGGAACACGCCGATGCCGGTGGCCGGCTGCTTGTTGAGCGAGAAGATCTGGCTGTAGGTCTGCGCGCCGAGCTCGACCCAGCCGACGTCGCGCACCCGCGTGACGTCGCCGCTACTGCCCGATTTGACGATGATGTTCTCGAACTGGCCGGCGTCGTCGAGCCGTCCGTTGACGTTCAGCGTGTACTGGAACGCCTGTCCCGGCGGCGTCGGCGGCGCGCCGACCTGGCCGGCGGAGACCTGCTGGCTCTGCTGCTGGATTGCGTTGATGACGTCCTGCGGCACCAGACCCCGGACTTGCAGCTTGTTGGGATCGAGCCAGATCCGCATCGAATATTGGCCGGCGCCGAACACGGTGACGTTGCCGACGCCGGGCAGGCGCGAGAGCTCGTCGCGGATGTTGATGGTGGCGTAGTTGCTCAAGTAGAGACTGTCGTATTTCGCATCCGGTGAGGTCAGCGTCACGAACAACAGGATCGAGGTCGACCGCTTCTGCACGGTGACGCCCTGGTTCTGCACGGCTTGCGGCAATTGCGACAGCGCGCTGGAGACGCGGTTCTGCACCAGCACCTGCGCGAAATTGAGGTCGGTGCCGATCTTGAAGGTGACGGTCAGCGTGTAGGTGCCGTCGGAGCCGCTGTAGGACTGCATGTACAGCATGTCCTCGACGCCGTTGACCTGCTGCTCGATCGGCAGCGCCACGGTGTCGATCACCGTCTTGGCGCTGGCGCCGGGATAGCGCGTGGTGACCTGCACGGTCGGCGGCACCACGTCGGGATATTGCGCGATGGCGAGATTGAACAGCGCGACGCCGCCGATCAGGATCATCAGGAGCGCGATGACGTTGGAGAGGACCGGCCGCTCGATGAAGAACTTTGAGATCATGGCTGGCAGCCCTTACTTGCTCGAGGCCTGCGACTGCTCGATCTTCGTCATCTGCGGATCGATCTTCTGGCCCGGGATGACGCGCAAGAGCCCCGCGGTCACGACGCGGTCCTCCGGCTTCAGGCCGCTTTCGATGACGCGCAGCCCGTTGTCGACGGGGCCGATCTGCACCTTGCGCTGCTCGACGACGTTGTCGCTGTTGACCACCAGCAGATAGCGGCCTCCCTGGTCGCTGCCGAGCGCTGTGTCGGGAACGAGCAGCGCGCTCTTCTCCTGGTCGAAGGGCACGCGGACCCGGACGAAATAGCCGGGCAGCAGCACCCGCTTGTCGTTGGGGACGAGGCCGCGCACCGCCAGCGTGCCGGTCGATTGATTGAGGGTCGGCGAGACGTAGTCGAGCTTGCCCTCATGCGGATAGCCGGTCTCGGTCTGCAGCCCCACTTGAATCGGGAATTGCTTCATGTCCGTGGGCGTCAGTCCGCGACGGGCCGCCTCGGCGCGGATGCGCAGCACGTCCTGCTCGTTGACGGTGAAGTTCACATAGATCGGGTCCATCGCGACGATGGTGGCGAGCTGGGTCGGCGAGGAGACGCCGACCAGCTCGCCGACCGAGACCATGTGCGCGCTGACGACGCCGTCGAACGGCGCGGTCACCCTGGTGTAGCCGTAATTGACCTCGGCCAGCCTCGTATTGACCTGGGCCTGCTGGAGGTTGGCCTGGGCGTTGTCGCGGGTCGATGTCGAGGTGTCGAGGGTGGACTGCGAGACCGCCTGGCGCTGCACCAGCTCGACCTGCCGCTTGTAATCGGCTTCGGTCTGCTTGACCGTGGCCTGCGCGCCGACCTCCGCGGCCTTCGCCTGCTCGACCTTGAGCTTGTAGGTCTCCGGCTCGATCGTGAACAGCTGGGTGCCCTGCTTGACGAACGTGCCGTCCTGATAGTCGATCGTTTGCAGGAAGCCCTGCACGCGCGCGACGAGATCGACGCTCTTGATCGGCGCCGTGTTGCCGGTGGCCTCGATGTAGCGCGTCACCGGGCGCTGCACCGGCGTCGCGACGTCCACCTTGGGCGGCGGCGGCGCCACGAACGTGTTCTTGTCCTCACAGCCGGCGAGCATGATCACGGCGGTCGCGGCGGAAAGGACCTGTCCGATACGCGTCCACGCTTCATTGCGTCGTGCGGGAGAGGTGGGATTCGCGCGCGTCATTCGGTGGTCCCCGATTGCTGTCTGTCGGTGCGGCAGGCTACCAACAAATGCGCGGCCGTGAAACACCATAGCCATGGCGGTCACGTCCCTTGCACTGCAAACGGCTGTGTGGCTGTTGACAGATTTGTCGTGACAAGGCGCTTTTTCACGGGGCGGACGATCGACCCGTCCGCACTAGGGCTGGTGCGCATGCCACGCCGCGAGCACATCCTTTTCGTCTTCGGCGGTGAGACCGACGACCGGCCCGTTGCTGGCGTTGAGCCAATCAAGCGTATCGCGCGCGGTGTCTCCCGCCGGTCGCGAGGTCAAGCCGGCCTCGCGCGCCGACGAGGTGTCGCGCGTCATGAAGCCGGCGAAGTCGGGCAGGGGCAGCCACATCGGCAGCGACCGCGGGCCGGCCCAACGCCTGACGTCATGCGCTTCCAGAAAGGCGCGATCGACCCAGGTGAAGGTGCAGGACGCGTTCAGCGCCGATGCGCATTCGCTCAGGGAATTCGCCGCGCGTGCGGATCGGCCCGATCCCGTCATAGATGCCGGTGAGACCGGTCTCTGCCGCATGCACGATCCACGGCGCGAGATCGCGCACGTCGATGAACTGCACCGCATCCTCCGGCGATCCCGGCGCCAGCACCTCGCCGCCGCGCGCAAGCCGCGCCGGCCAGTAGGCGAACCGTCCGGTCGGATCCTCGGGCCCTGCGATCAGTCCGGCACGGCAGATGAAGGCATCATCGCCGACCGCCTGTTCGCAGGCGACCTTGGCGGCGCCGTAGATCGCCTCGCTGCTGTGCTTGATCTCCGCCGCAACAGGCTCGCGCAGCGGCGCGGTGTCGGCGCGTTGCCCCGGGACGCGGTTGTCCGCATAGACGCTGATCGTCGAGACGAAGGTCCAATGCACGCCCGGCTGCTTCAGCGCGGCGACCGCGCGGCGGACCTGGCCGGGATGACGCGCGACATCGACCACGGCGTCGAATGTCTCACCGGCGAGCGGCGCAAGTCCGTCGGCTAGGTCGCGGTCAATCCGCACGAAGCGGGCGCCGGCGGCAATCGGCCCCGCAAGGCCGCGGACGGCGCAGGTCACGTCATGACCGCCAGCGCAAGCATGGCTTGCGACCGCCCGGCCGAGAAACTGGCTGCCGCCGAGAACGAGAATGCGCATGGAACGGTCCGTGTGGCCGATGCGATCGCGAGACTACAACCTGCGCCGGCAGTTGCAACCCGCCTCCTCAGCGGCCCCTGATCTCCGCGTATTTCGCCATCGCCTTCTCGAACTTCCGGTTGAACAGCCACATCGCAGCGAGGATCTCGCGGTAGCTTGCCGAGGTTTTCGCCCGGTCGGCCCGTCCGAAGGCAAAGATGCTGTTGTTGCGGAGGTGTTTCATGATCGTGGGGCTGGAGACCCCATAGTTCAGGAGATCGCCGGATTTGAGCGCCGACCGCGTCGGGGTGGGAACGATCTGGATCAGCTCGAACAGCTTCATCTGGTCGATCGGGTCGGGCAGTGTCTTCACGATTTTCGGGATCTCACGAAACAGATCGGCGTGCGCGTTCATCAGGCCGTCGCGCACATTGGTCCAGTGGTTGAAGCGATGGTCGGTGCCGCGGGCGCGCGCCTCCTCCTTGTCGTCGCGTGCGCTCAGGTGCGGATCGATCGCGGCGATGACGCCCTTGATGGCCTCCCATTTCCGCCTGCCGTTGCGGTCTTCGGAGGGGCCGGTCTGGAAGCTGCCCATATAGGTGTTCGAGCGTGCGTTGCGGACGTTCTGCTTGCCGTTGGTCTCCGCAAAGAACAGCCCGAGGCTGATCCGCCCGGCAGCCTCGGCGTGTTCAGGCGCGAGCCCCTTGGCGCGCGCAATCGCAACGGCGAGATCGACGACGTCCCTAAACGGCGTCGGCGAGTTCTGCGCGCTCGCAGGCGGCGCCTCCATGAGGTCGAACAGCCTGCCGTATTCGTGGACCAGCGGCTCGATCTCGGCATCGAAATAGGGCGGAGGAATCTCGAACTTGTTCGGCCGGCCGATCCGCGACGGCATGACGTCGGTGAGGTCCTTGTAAGCACTGATCACAGCGACGCGCGCGAGATAGAGCGCCTGTCCCGGCAGGTTCGGCAGCGGCTCCTTCGCCTCGATCTGGCGCCGCCGCTCGGCGAGGATGGATTTGAAGTCGCCGAGCGCGCGCTCGTAGGCCGCGAGCGCCTCCGACTGCTGTGGCGTCGGCGCCGCCTTCTGCGCTACGGCGGGCACCGCGACGCAGAAGGCAACAGCCGCAAGGGCCGCGGCGGCAAGTCGTCTCGATCCCATGGCCGATCCTATGGCTGGTTCCTGTCGATTCGATGGCCAGCGAGATCGTAAACGTCGGAGGCGAGCTGCCGCAATTCTCCTCTCACGCCGCCCGGTAATCCGGCGCCGTCGCCAGGAACTTGGCGTAAGCATCCGCATCCGGCGGCTGGAAGCGCCCCGCGAGTCCGCCGCGCTTCTGCTGCTTTGCGCCGATGTCGGCCATCAGCTCGTCGAAATGGCGGTAGTGAAAGGGTGCGACGCAGAGGCCGCCATAGACGCCCGCCGCCGGCCGCTCGACGCGCTTGAAGTGCAGCATCATCTCGATGTTGTCGCGCATCGCCTGCGCCGTCGGCTGGTTGGCGAGCTGGCCGTCGGCGTAGCGCACCAGCCAGTTCGCCGCGAGGTCGGCGCAGAGCACGGTGCAGAACGAGGAGTTGAAGCCGACGAAGCCGAGCTCCGGCAGATCGGGGTTGGCGATCAGGCGATAGAGCCGGTACTGCCCGTCGGCATCGACCAGCTTCGCTTGATAGGCCTCGGGCAGGAACGGCACGCCGAGCTTGTAGCCGATCGCGAGCACCGCGACGTCGGCGCCCACGCGTTCGCCGCCGCTCATCACGATGCTGTCGCCCTCATAATGGTCGAACGTGCCGAACACGGCCTTGATGCGGCCGTCGGCGACCATCGGATAGAAGCCCGGCGTTGCGATCGGCACCGAGCAGTTGACGCCGTCCTCGATCCGTTCCTTCGGCACCATGTTGCAGCGGCCGAGCTTGAGCTGCGCCTTCAGCAGGCTCTCCAGCCCGCGCCAGTTCGCCCAGACCAGCGGCGCGGCGATGCGATGGGCGAGCCGCCCCATCGCGCCGATGCCCCAGCCGGGAAACATCTCCTCCTGCGCGCGGATGTAGAGGATGCGCTTGAAGTTCACGAGCCCGCCGATGAAATAGGGAATGCGCCAGACCGGCTCGCGCATCACGATCGTGACCTCGCGCGCGCCCGACTTCACCGCGTTCACGGCGATGTCGGTCGCGGACTTCGAGCCGCCGAGCACGACGACGCGGCGTCCTTTCGCCAGCGTCGGATCGCCGTATTTCGACGAGTGCAGGATCTGGCCGCCCTGCGCCAGAAAGCCGTCCTCCCCAGGGCAATGCAGCTCGCGCGGCTCGTTGAATTGCCCGGTGCAGACCGCGACGAAATCGAAATCCTCGTTCGTGCCCGTGCCGTTCTTGTCCTTCAAGGCCAGTGTCCATCCCGGTCTGCCGTCGGCACGGCGCGCCATGCCGGCGACTTCGGTGTTGAGCCGCAGCATGTGGTCGAGGCCGAAGCTTTTGGCATAGTTGGCGAGATAAGCGTGGACCTGCGGCCCGGTCGGCCATTCCGGATAGGCCTCCGGCATGGCGCGGTCGGTGTAGCGGTAGAGCTCCTTCGGGCTCTGGGTCTGCACCTCAGGGTAGGAGCGCGCCGGCTCCCAGACGCCGCCGAGATCCGAGCTGCGCTCGACGATGGTGACGCGGTGGCCACGGGTGGAGAATGCTTTCGCGGCGGCAAGGCCGGAGACACCGGCGCCGATCACGCAGACATGTTTTGGTTTTGGGCTGACCATGGGATTGCTCGTTGTGTTTGGCGCGCAAGCGGCCGCGTTCGGCCGCAAGGCGCGGCCGGCCGGCTGCAAGCAGATGGAAGCGGAAGGAAGCGGCGACGGCTAGTCGTTGGCCTCGGGCGGCAGGAAGTCGACCTCATGTAGGGCCGAGATGCGCACGACTTCCGCGGGGTCGGTCAGATTGTGCAGCTGGTTGAACAGCGCCTCCAGCTTCTGCATCGGCGAGACCCAGAACAGCGCCCGGCACGGCTTGTCGGATTTGTTGAAATAGCCGTGCGGGATGCCGCGGGGCATGCGCACGAGGTCGCCGGCATGGGCCTTGACCCATTGACCGTCGAGCTTGAGATCGAGCGTGCCTTCCTGCACCAGGATGAACTCGTCCTGGGTCGGGTGGATGTGCACCGGCACGAACTGGCCGGGATCGCTGTTGGTTTCGAACGCGAAGGTGGAATCGGTCACGGCCTTGGGGAAATAGACCTGGCCAAGGATGTTCCAGCTCTTGCCGCCATAGCCCGTGCCGTTGGCGGTAATGCCTTTTTCGAGTGCAGTCATGGCTCGCTCCTCATGGATTCCGGCGGGGACGGAGCATCGGCCGGGGACGGGCCGCCTGTCTATCCGCTAAACGAATCCGGAGCGCCTGTTGCCATGCAGCACGATGATTTTGCGAGCTTCGGCCCTTTTCGCGCCCGCGGAACTATTATAGGCTTAAAGTAATTCCGGGCGCGAAGCATGGTCGACGATGTCCGCAGCCGAGCTGGAAATGAGCGCAAGAGCCTCTGCAGCCGAACGGCTTGCGGCCTTCGCCCGCGTGACCACGGACGATGTCGACGAGGCGGCCGAGCAGATCGGGCGCATCTTCTGCCCGCATGATCTCGAGCCGACGCAGGCGCGCGCGGCCGGCTTCTCGGCCCGGCACAATTGCGCGGCCTTCGACGGCTTTTCCATCAACTACGTCGCCTATGGCGGATCGGTCAGCATCGATCCGGGCTGCCTCGAGCGCTTCTTCCTGGTGCAGGTCCCGCTCGCGGGCGGCGCCCGCATTCGTGCCGGTCATCGCGAGCTCGATGCGGCGCCGGGCCGGACGGCGTCGCTGCTGTCGCCGACGATTCCGACCCGGATGATGTGGAGCGATTGCGCGCAGGCGATCCTGCTGCTCGACCGCCGCATGGTCGAGCAGCGCGCCGCGGCCTTGTCGGGCAGGGCGGCCGGGGCGGTCGAGTTCGATCCGGTGATCGAGCTCGATGCGCCGTCCGGGCGAGCCCTGCAGGCCCGGCTCGCCGAACTGATGACGCTCGCCGAGCGTCTCGGGCCATCAGGCCGACTGTCGCCGGTCGCGATGGCCGATCGGCGCGAAGCGCTTCTCGATCATCTCCTCAACGGGCAGCGGCATAGCCACTCGGATGCGATTGAAACCTTCTCCGGCCAGGCCGAGCGCCTGCCGCGCGCGCTCCGCGCCGCACGCGAACATCTGGCCGACAATGCCGGCGAGCCGCTCGATCTCGCGCAGCTCGCCTGCGCCTCCGGCATCGGCATCCGCGCGCTGCAGCTCGGCTTCCGCCGTCACTTCGGCCTGTCGATCTCGCAGATGCTGCTCGACATGCGCCTCGCCGGTCTGCATGCGCGCCTCGCGCAGGCCGCGCCCGATGCCTCCATCACCGACATCGCGTTCGATCTCGGCTTCACCCATCTCGGCCGCATGGCCGGCGCCTACCGCGAAAAGTTCGGCGAGACGCCATCGGCGACGCTGCGCCGAAGGATGAGCTAGCGCGGATGCTACTTCCGCGACCGCGTCGTGCCACTATCTTCCGCGGCCTGCCTGCGCAGAAACGCCTCGACGTCGGCCTGTACCGAGTAGGGCGTCGGGATCGCATCGCCGGCGGAATCGACTGCGGTGTCGAGGCTGCGCCGCAGCAGGCGTGCCAGCTCGGCCTTGCGGTAGGGCTTTCGCAGCAGCGGCGCACCCATCGTGGCGCGTCCCTGTGCATGCAGGGAATCGTAGGCGTAGCCGGAGGTGAAGAGGACCCGCAAGGACGGTCGTGCGGCCACCATCTGCTCGGCGAGCTCGCGTCCGTTCATGCTGCCGGCCATCACGATGTCGGTGAAGAGCAGGTCGAACGGGGCGCCTTCGGCCGCGATGGCGAGGGCCTCGGTCGCATCGGCGGCGGGGATGACCTTGTAGCCGAGCCCTTCGAGCTGGACCGTGACGTAGCGGCGGACCTCGCGGTCATCCTCGACACAGAGGATGGTTTCGGTCCCGCCGACGATCTTGCGGTCGTCGTAGCCGGTCGGACGCAACGTGCTCGCCTCCGCCTTCGGCAGGTAGATCGTGAAGATGGTGCCGCGTCCTTCTTCGGAGGCGACCTTGATGCCGCCACCGGACTGCTTGACGAAGCCGAACACCATGCTGAGCCCGAGCCCCGTGCCTTTGCCGACCTCCTTGGTCGAGAAGAACGGATCGAAGATGCGTTCGAGAATGGCTTGCGGAATGCCGGTGCCGGTGTCGGCAATCTCGATCTCGACATAGTCGCCGGCATAGCCGGCGCCGACCGCCAGGGCCTCGCGCACGCCGAACACGACGTTGCGCGTCGTCAGCGTCAGCCTGCCGCCGTCCAGCATGGCATCGCGGGCATTGATGGCGAGGTTGAGCAGCGCCGAGCTCAATTGCCCGCGGTCGGCGTAGGCCAGCCAGACATTGCCGCCCAGCTTCGTCACGATCTCGATCTTCTTGTCGAAGGTTGCGAGCAGCAGCTTGGCGAGCTCCTCGATGAGCGCATTGACGTCGATCTCGGCCGGCTGCAGCGCCTGCTTGCGGGCAAAGGAGAGCAAGCTCGACGTCAGCGCGGCGCCGCGATCGGCGGCCTCGCTGATCAGCTTGGTGATGGTCGCCAGCGGCGGGTTGTCCTTGACGGCGTCGGCGAGGATCTCGATCGTGCCTGTTATCACCGTGAGCATGTTGTTGAATTCATGCGCGATGCCGCCGGTGAGCTGCCCGACCGCGTCCATCTTCTGGGATTGGATCAGCTGCTCCTCGGCGGCGCGCGTCTGGGTGATGTCCCTGACGAAGGTGTTGATGATGGAGCGCTCTTCGATCCGCAACACCGTGCTTGACGCCTCGACCAGGATATTCTCGCCGTTCCTGTGGACCAAGGTGACTTCGAAGCGCATGCCGGCCGGCGCGGCGGACAATTCCGGAACGAGCCGCGCCATACGTTGCCTGAAGGCGGCGCGCAGCGGGTCGGCAACGAGAAGATCGACGACATCGGCGCCCCGCGCCTCCTGCCGCGTCCATCCGGTCAGCGCCTCCGCCTGAAAGCTCCACTCCAGCACGGTGCCGCTCTCGTCGATCTGAATGAAGGCATCGAGCGCGGTCCTGATGACGGCTTGCATCATGTGCGTGTTGGTCTGCGCCTGCCCGGCCAGCAGCTCAGCGGTGCGTATTTCCCGCGACGTCTCGATCGCACGCGCGCAGAGAGGGACGAGCAGCACCGCCACGGCGGCGCTGACCAAGAGCGCGAGGAGCTGGGCCGTGCCGAATTCGGCACTGCCGGTCGCCAGAGAGGAGGCGAGGAAGGCTGCAGCAGTCACGATGGCCTGTGCGGCCAACGCGAGGGTCAGAAGCCTCCTGAGTTTCATGGTCTCACACCAAAGACGCCGGCCGCCCCCGCCGCTTCGCGAGCTGCGGGCATCATGTGAGCTACAGACTAGGCGCGGCGGCGTCGAGGGGCAATTTCCGGTGGTGCGGGACGGGGCCGCTTCAACCCGCCGGCGAGTCGGTCTGCCGCAGCGTCGTCACCCAGATCACGCGCGCCACCTGCTGGGTCGGGTTGTCGAACATGTGGGGCACGATGCTCGGAAAACGAAAGCTGTCGCCGGCTTCCAGCACATGGGCCTGGTTGTCGAGCCACAGCCGCAGGCTGCCCGCGAGGATGTAGCCCGCCTTCTCGCCGGTGTGCTGCAGGAAGTCGGTGCCGGAGGAGGCGCCGGGGTTGAGCGTGAGCTCGTAGAGCTCGAGCTGGCCCTTGCCTTCCGGGGTCAGCGCTTCCTTGACGACGCCGCTGGCGGTGAGCCGGAGCAGCCTCCGGTTGCTCTTGCGCACGATGTAGCGCTGCCCGTCGGCGGGATCGCTGCTCTCGAAGAAATAGGAGATGGGGACGTCGAGCGCGATGCCGAGCAGGCGCAGCGTGCGGATCGAGGGCATCGCGCGTGCGCGTTCGAGCTGGCTGATCATGCCGGTCGACAGGCCGGTCTTGTTGGCGACGTCCTGGATCGAAAGGCCGGCGCGCTGTCGCAGCAGCCGCACGGTTTCACCCAGGCGCTGGTCGACCGCATCGTCAGCTTCGATCGTGGAAGCGTCCTTGGTGCCGTTGGTATCGCCTCGACCATCCATGTCGCTCTCCCATGCATCATCTCAGCCTCGGGCATCGCGCCTCGTGGCTTCAGTCGGATTGAAAAGCGAACGCATTCTAGCAATGCGATTGACAGCTGTATTTAGTCGTGATGAACTTTTGGAAGAAAAATTTAGAAGCACTAAAGCCCACTCCTGTCCCTTTGCCGGGGTCTCGGGGGCGCGGGAGACGGTGCCGCGTGCGGAAACGGAGAGTGGGTCATGGCAGACGACACCGGCAAGTTCGGCGTTGGGGCAGGGCATCTCGGCATTCCGAATCGCCGTCAATTCTTCCAGCTCGGCGCAGGCGCGGCGGCGGGATGGACGCTTTCGAGCAGTGCGTTGGCCCAGACTGAACGCCTGACCGCTCCGCCGGACAAGCCGCGCGGGCAGGTGATCGCGGCGCTTTCGCAGGAGCCGACCGTCTTTCATCCCTTGATGCCGGGCATCGAGGTCGATCTGGGCATCTGGTGGCAGGTGTTCTCGCCGCTCTGGTACATCGATCCCGACGGCAAGTTCGTCCCCGACCTCGCCCGCGAAGTCCCGACCCTCGAGAACGGCGGCCTGTCGGCCGATGGGTTGACCTGGAAGATCAAGCTCCGCAGCGACGTGAAGTGGCACGACGGCACGCCGTTCACGGCGGAGGATGTCAAATTCTCCATCGAGCTGATCAACAATCCCGGTTTCCGCGCGCGCAGCCGGGTCGGCCACAGCCTCGTCAAGGACATCACCGTCGTGGCGCCCGACGAGATTCATTGGCGGATGGAAGCGCCCTATTCGCCCTATATGTCGATCCTGGCGTCGTTCACCTTCATCGTGCCCAAGCACATCCTGGAGAAGGTGTCCGATCCGAACGCCTCACCGTTCCACAATGCGCCTGTCGGGACCGGCCCGTTTCGCTGGGGCGAGCGCGTGCCCGGCGACCATATCCAGTTGAACGCCCACACCGGCTATCATGGCAAGGGGCCGTACCTCGAACGCGTGGTCTTCAAATACATCCCTGATCTCACCGTGCTCTACACCCAGTTCCGCACCGGTCAGGTCGACTACACGGGCCTGCAAGGCATCCTGCCGAACTTCGTGCAGGAGGCAAAGACGCTGAAGGGCCGCAAGATCTTCGTTTCTTCGACGTCCTCGGTAGAGCATATCGCGCCGAACCTGGATTTTGGCCCTTTCACCGATCGTGCCGTGCGCGAGGCGCTCTATCTCGGCATCAACAAGCAGGCGATCATCGACGCGCTCTATTACGGCCTGCCGACGCAGACCGAGAGCTTCGTGCCGCAGCAGGCCTGGTCGTTCCAGCAGGGGCTGCCGCAGCACAAATACGATCCTGCCAAGGCCAACGCGCTGCTCGACGCCGCGGGCTGGGTTCGCGGCTCCAGCGGCATTCGCGAGAAGGGCGGCGTCAAGCTCGAGTTCGCCAACTCGACGACGGCGGGCAGTGCCGTGCGCGAACAGTGCCAGCAGCTCCTGATCCAGGACTGGCGGGCCATTGGCGCGGCGATGCGCGTCAACAACATGCCGGCGGCCGTGATCTGGGGCGACTTCTGGCAGCAATCGAAGTTCAATTCGGTGATCGTCGGCGTGAACTTCATGCTGGGCAGCGACCCCGACGTGACACCGCGCTTCGGCTCCGGCGCCATTCCCGCCAAGGGCGGCCGCGGCTACAACACGTATCAATATCAGAGCGCGGAGGCCGACCGACTGTTGTCTCAAGGCGCCAAGCAATTCGACCTGGCGCAGCGCAAGGCGACCTATGGCGAGCTGCAAAAGCTGATCCGCAACGACCTCGCCATCCTGCCGCTGTTCCAAGGCTTCATCGCCGAGGGCATCAAGGAGGGGCTGCAAGGCTTCCGTCCAAACATCAACATGTCGATCAACAGCTGGAACATGCGCGAATGGTATTGGGCGTGATGCGTCCAATGCGCTGGATCGCCTGAGATGGCCCGTTACGTCGTCAACCGCCTGGCCCAGGCGATCATGCTGCTCGTGATCGTCTCGGGGATCGGCTTTGCCATCCTGCATCTGGCGCCCGGCGGCCCGCTCTCGCAGTTTGCCGTCTCCGGACAGATGACGCAGGAGGATCTCGACCGCGTCACCAGGCAACTCGGCCTCGATCGGCCGCTGCCGATCCAGTATCTCGACTGGTTCGGCCGCATGGTGCGGGGCGATTGGGGCAAGTCGTATCGCGACGGCGAGCCGGTGCTGTCGGTGATCTCCTCGCATCTCGGCGCCACGCTGGAGCTGATGGCGACGGCGACCATCATCGCCGTGCTGCTCGGCTGCTGGATCGGCATCCTTGGCGCGCTGCGCCGCTACTCGTTGTTCGATACGCTCGCCACCGTCGGCGCCATGATCGCGCTGTCGATCCCGACGTTCTGGTTCGGTCTCGTCACCATCTACGTCTTCTCGGTCAAGCTCGGCTGGCTGCCGGCGGGCAATCGGCACACCATTGGCGACGGCTCCTTCCTCGACCTGCTGCATCATCTGATCGCGCCGGCCGTGGTGCTGGCGCTGGTCGAGACCGCGATGTGGGGCCGCTTCATGCGCTCCTCGATGCTCGAGGTGATCAACCAGGACTACATCCGCACCGCGCGCGCCAAGGGCATGCCGGAATGGCGCATCCTCACGGTGCACGCACTGCGCAATGCGCTGTTGCCGATGATCACGGTCGCCGGCCTGCAGTTTCCGACCCTGCTCGGCGGCGCGCTGGTGGCGGAGACCGTGTTCACCTGGCCGGGCATGGGCCGGCTGTTTCTCGATTCCATCGGCTATCGCGATTATCCCGTGGTCATGGGCATCCTGATGTTCTCGGCGACGATGGTGCTGATCGGCTCGCTGCTGGCCGACATCCTCTATGCCGTCGTCGATCCGCGCATCCGGGTGGGCTGAAGCGATGGCGACCGCAACCCTCTCCACCGTTCAGCTCGCGCCCGGCCAGGCCGCGTGGCGGCGCTTCCGCCGGCATCGGCTGGCACTCGCCGGCGCATTGATCATCCTGGTGCTCGTGCTCGGCTCGGCCTTCGGTCCCTATCTGCTGCCGTTCGATGACACCTATATCGACATCATGAAGCGGTTCGCCCCGCCGCTCTCCGGCGCGCATATCCTCGGCACCGACGAGCTCGGCCGCGACGTGCTGGCGCGGCTGTTGATGGGCGGTAGGGTCTCGCTGTCGATCGGCATCGTCGCGATGGTGATCGCGATGGCGGTCGGCATCGTCGTCGGCGCGTTTGCCGGCTTCTATGGCGGCGCCGTCGACGCGGTGCTGATGCGGCTCGTCGACGCCGTGCTGTGCTTTCCGACCATCTTCCTGCTGCTGGCGCTCGCAGCGCTCACCGAGCCCGGCCTCGTCACGACCACCGTGCTGATCGCGGCGACGGCTTGGATGGCGGTCGCGCGCGTCGTCGAGGCCCAGGTGCGCTCGTTGCGCGAGCGAGAATTTGCACTCGCCGCGCTCGCCTTCGGCTCCTCGAACCTGCGCATCATGTTCCGCGAGCTCGTGCCCAATGCGATCGCGCCGATCGTCGTTGCCGCGACGCTCAACGTCGCCAAGGCGATCCTGCTCGAATCCTATGTCAGCTATCTCGGCTACGGCATCCAGCCGCCGGCGGCGAGCTGGGGCAACATGCTCAACAATGCGCAGATCTATCTGACCAGCGCGCCCTGGCTCGCGATCGCGCCTGGCGTCGCCATCACGCTCGCGGTGACCAGCTTCAACTTTCTCGGTGACGGCCTGCGCGACGCGCTGGATCCGCGAATGAACATCCCGTGACGCGCAAGACTCTCTGACGCGCAAGACCTCGAACTGAACTCCAGGAGTGCCCCATGTCCCCGCCGCTCAACCGCATCAACAGCGACGAACGCCTGCCGGCGCAGGTGGATGTCGTCGTCATCGGCGGCGGCGTGATCGGCGTGTCCGCGGCCTATCATCTGGCGAGGAAGGGCCACTCCGTCGCGGTGGTCGAGAAGGGCCATGTCGGCGGCGAGCAGTCGAGCCGCAATTGGGGCTGGTGCCGCCAGCAGGGCCGCGCCCGCGAGGAGATCCCGCTCGCGCGCGAGGCGCTGCGGCTGTGGGAGGACATGCAGAACGATGCCGGCGTCGATGCCGGCTTCCGCCGCACCGGCGTCTTGTTCCTCACCAAGAGCAGGGACGAGCTCGCCGGCTGGGAGCGCTGGGCAGCGGTTGCGCGCGAGCAGCAGGTCCACTCCACCGTCCTGACGCCGGCGGAGGTCGCCGAGCGCATGCCTGGTAATGCCGACACATGGGTCGGCGGCCTGCACACGCCGAGTGATGGCCGCGCCGAGCCGTCGATGGCTGTCCCTGCGCTCGCCACCGCCGCGCGCAAGCACGGCGTCACCGTCCACCAGGGCTGCGCCGCGCGCGGGCTGGAGACGACTGGCGGACGCGTCAGCGCCGTCGTCACCGAGAAGGGCACCATCCGCACCCAGTCCGTGCTGCTGGCGGGCGGCGCGTGGTCGTCGCTGTTCTGCCGCCGCCACGGCATCGAGCTGCCGATCGGCCTCGTCAACGCCACCGCGTGCCGGACCACGCCGGGACCGGAGATCACCTCCGGCGCGCTCGGCACGGATTTCTACTGCATACGCCGCCGCCTCGACGGCGGCTTCACGCTGGCGCTGCGCAACCGCGGCACGGTCGAGCTGTCGCCGGACCTGTTCCGTTACGCGCGCACGTTCTGGCCGACCTATCAGCACCGCAAGAACGGATTGAAGCTCTCGTTCGGTAAGTCGTTCTTCGATCAGCTCATGCGCGGTACCAGCTGGAGCTTCGACAAGCCGTCCCCGTTCGAGGCCGAGCGCGTGCGCGATCCCGCGCCCGACATGTCGCTGGTCAATGCGGCGCTGGCGGCGCTGATCAAGTCGAACCCCGGGCTGAAGGACATCGAGATCGCAGAAGCCTGGGGCGGCACCATCGACTGCACGCCCGACACGATTCCGGTGATCTCGCCGGTCGACGCGCTGCCGGGCTTCTTCCTCGCCACCGGCTTCTCGGGCCATGGCTTTGGCATCGGTCCCGCGGCCGGCAAGCTCGCCGCCGACATCGTGACCGGCTCGACGCCGCTGGTCGATCCCGCCGCTTACAGCCACAAGCGCATGATCGACGGCCGTCGGCTCGCGCCGGTCAGCCCGTTCTGAGGCGGGCATGACGGTTCTCTACAAGGCCAACATGGTGCGCGGTGCCGAGTGGGCGCGCTTCTTCGCGGAGCGCGCGCCCGACATCCCGTTCCGACTCTGGCCCGACATCGGCGATCCCGCCAATGTGCGCTATCTCGTGGCCTGGGTGCCGCCGGATGACATCGCGACGACGTTCCCGAATCTGGAGCTGGTCGTCTCGGTCGGCGCCGGCGTCGATCAGTTCGACATCACCAAGTTGCCGCCGCATGTTCCGCTGGTCCGCATGATGGAGCCTGGCATCACCGATCGCATGGTCGAATATGCCTGCATGTCGGTGCTGGCGCTGCACCGCGATCTCGTGCAGTTCATCGCGCAGCAGCGCGATCAAGTCTGGCGCGAGCTGCCGGCGACGTACACGAGCGAGCGGCGTGTCGGTTCGGCCTGCTCGGCCGGGCGGTGCTGGAACGGCTCAAGACGTTCGGCTTTCCGCTCTCGGCGTGGAATCGTTCGCCGCGCGAGATCGAAGGCGTCACCTGTTATGCGGGCGCCGACTCCTTGCCGGATTTTCTGGGGCAGAGCGACATTCTGGTCTGCCTGCTGCCGTTGACCTCGGAGACGCGCGGTATCCTCAACGCAAAGCTGTTCGCGCGCCTGCCGCGCGGTGCGCGGCTGCTCAATGTCGGGCGGGGCGGGCATCTGGTCGAGGCCGACCTCATCGCGGCGCTGGACAGCGGTGTGCTGTCGGCTGCCGTGCTCGACGTCGCCGAGCCCGAGCCGCTGCCTGCGGGCCATCCGTTCTGGAGTCATCCGCGCATTCTCCTGACGCCGCACATCGCCAGCACGACAAAGCCGGAAACGGCGGTCGGCTATGTGCTTGATACCATCGCGCGACACCGCCGCGGCGAGGCCTTGCCGGGACTGGTCGATCGCAAGCGGGGGTACTGAGGTCATAATGGGAACACCGGTGCAGCCACGAGCGAAGTTCACCTCTCCCGCTTGCGGGAGAGGTCGGCGCGCAGCGCCGGGAGAGGGCTCTCTCCTCTTGGGGGTTCTCGCTTGCCGAGACACCCTCTCCCCGACCCTCCCCCGCAAGCGGGGGAGGGAGCGCACCTTCTTCGCGGCGAGCGTTAGGGTCCGCGCATGAGCATCGGCGCAAACGCATCCGACCAGATCGTTGCCGCGCAGGCGGCGGTGCTGTCGGTCGCCGGCCTCACCACCTCCTTCATGCTCGAGCGGCATTGGATTCCCGTCGTCCGCAATGTCTCGTTCGACATCGCGCCCCGGGAAACCGTGGCGATCGTCGGCGAGTCCGGTTCGGGCAAGAGCGTGACCGCGCTGTCAATCATGCGGCTCATACCGAAGGAGATCGGCCGCGTCGAGGGGCGGGTCATGCTGGAGGGGCGCGATCTGCTCGCGCTGCCCGAGGCGGGCATGAAGGACATCCGCGGCAATGACGTCGCCATGATCTTCCAGGAGCCGATGACGAGCCTCAATCCCGTGCTAACGATCGGCTTCCAGATCGCGGAAGCGCTGATCCAGCACCGCGGCCTGTCGCGCGCGGCGGCGGAGGCGGAGACCATCCGCCTGCTCGATCGCGTCCGCATCCCTGCGGCGGCATCGCGCTTCCACGAGCATCCGCATCGCTTTTCCGGCGGCATGCGCCAGCGCGTGATGATCGCGATGGCGCTGGCCTGCAAGCCGAAGCTCCTGATCGCGGACGAGCCGACCACCGCGCTCGACGTCACTATCCAGGCCCAGATCCTCGAGCTCTTGAAGGAGCTTCAGCAGGAGGAGGGGATGTCGATCCTCTTCATCACCCACGACATGGGGGTGGTCGCCGAGATCGCGGACCGCACCGTGGTGATGTATGGCGGGCAGGCGGTGGAGACGGATGCCACCGCGCGCATTTTCGCCGCGCCTGCGCATCCCTATACGCGCGCGCTGCTCGCGGCCGTGCCGCGCCTCGGCTCGATGGATGGGCGGCCGCGGCCGATGCGTTTTCCGATCGTCGACAAGGTGACCGGGACGTCGGACGAGCCGTCCGAGACGCCTGACACTGTCTCACCCGCCGCGCGGCCTTTGCTCGAAGTCTCAAATCTCACCACGCGCTTTCCGATCCGCTCGGGCCTGTTCGGCAAGGTCTCGGGCCGCGTCCATGCGGTCGAGAACGTCTCCTTCACCTTGCGTGCCGGCGAGACATTGGCCCTGGTCGGTGAATCCGGCTGCGGCAAGTCGACCACCGGCCGCTCCATCCTGAAGCTGACGGAGCCGGACAGCGGGACGGTCCTGATCGACGGCCAGGATGTGCTGACCATGAATGGCCGAGCCTTGCGCGATGTCCGCAAGCACATGCAGATCGTGTTTCAGGATCCGTTCGCGAGCCTCAATCCGCGCATGTCGGTGGGAACGGCGATCGCTGCGCCCTTGCTTGCCAACGGACTCGCGACGGCGTCGCAGGCGCGCGACAAGGTCGCCGACCTGCTCGTCCGCGTCGGCCTCTCAGCCGACATGGCCGCGCGCTTCCCGCACGAATTCTCCGGCGGCCAGCGCCAGCGCATCTGCATCGCGCGCGCGCTCGCGCTCGGGCCGAAGCTGATCGTTGCCGACGAAGCGGTCTCCGCGCTCGATGTCTCGGTGAAGGCGCAGGTCGTCAACCTGATGCTCGACCTGCAGGCCAGCATGGGCCTCGCCTATCTCTTCATTTCCCACGACATCGCCGTGGTCGAGCGCATGAGCCACCGCGTCGCGGTGATGTATCTCGGCGAGATCGTCGAGATCGGCCCGCGCGCATCGGTGTTCGGCAACCCCCAGCATCCCTACACCAAGAAGCTGATGGCCGCCGTGCCGGTGCCCGACCCGTCACGCCGCGGCACGCGGCGCCAGGCCTCCAACGACGAGATCAGAAGCCCGGTCCGCGCGCCGGACTATCAGCCGCCGGTGCGGCAATATCGCGAGGTATCGCCCGGCCACGTCGTGCAGGTGTGGGGCGAGGAATGGTCGGCCTGACGCTGCGAGCTGCACGAACCCAAGCGCGGATCTTTGATTTCGGCCAGACGTGTCAGCCTGCTGACCAACCGCGCGTTGCAGATCCAGCGTGTTCGCCTTCCGTTATCGCGACAATGCAGACGCGTCCTCCGGAAATTGTGACTGAATGGAGCGTCAGGGAGGAGCCGTGTGTGAACCGCTTCATACGCGATCGCTCTTTTTCGGAATTACCACTAATCCAACGAAATTGCCGCACCCGGATCATTTCAAACACGGGTGAGACGCAATGCCTGCGCAGCCACATGCTCGCAGCTTTGGATTGGCTCCGTCTCGTTCACGAGCAAAGCCAGTCCCATCACTCAGCAACGATCCTTCAGAAATTTGGAATGAAAGGGCATCGCGCAACTCATGCAGCTTCTGTTCGGGGTCGGCCGGTAGGCTGCTACTTACTCAGAAGGAGCTCCTATGAAGATAAGCAGCGCAATTTCCAGCGCCTTCTCTGCAACAAGGCGCGTCGGCAATCTTCGGATCGCCCGCTCCAGTCTGATTAAATCGGCCCATCTTCTTGAAAGAATAGGGCTGGCCGCCGTTGGGGCCTCTGGCGGGCTCTATGTTGGAGCGACCCTGTTACGTCAGAAAGCCGGACTGTTTGAAAGCGGCTGGATCGTCCTGATAACGATGCTCTACGGAGCGCTTGGCTATTACGTGGGAATTGATTTGTCCGGCAATGGTGCACAGAGGCCGACATCGAGTATCTCGGAAGAATGGAACGGTTCCGAGCCAGTCGAGATCATGAGTGCGGCGGGAACGTTCGGCGCGGCAATCGCTGCAACTCTGTCCGTCAGCATCCTTGTCCTTGATCAAAATCTGCCTAACGGCCTGATCGGCTTTGTTGCCGGCTGCTGGGTGGTTGGTTCTTCGCTTCAGGTTGCGGCGGGCACGATGGCTCGCAGTTATGAAGCGCCTATCAGCGAGCAATGAAGGAAGTTGCGGTCGCGGAGAACATCCGCTTGGCACAAGCCGCAGTGCTGGTTCGGCTCTGGTTCGAAACGACCGCGACGATTCTTCGCAACCTCTGCCGTCCAATGCTGCGTGCCGACGATGTTCGGTAGCAAGCCTGTTCGCATCGAGCAGCGTCACCGCTTGAACGCAATATCGGTATTGAGAAACCTAGGTTATCGCGCAACAAACAAAACGTGCCATCATGGTGGTGTTGGTATATTGTCCCCGCGCGCCGTGGTCCAAAATTCTGCTAACCGCCAACCACACGATCGGTGGAGCCAATGCAGATTGCGGAGTGGCTCGATAAGCTGGGGCTTGCGCAATACGCGCAGCGCTTTGCCCAAAATGGGATCGACATAGGCGTCCTTCCCGAACTGATGGACGAGGACTTCGAGAAGCTCGGAGTCCTGCTCGGCCATCGCCGCAAAATGCTGCGGGCTATCGCTGACCTCGATCCAGCCGCGTTGATCGCATCTCCCGCTCCTCCTCAGGACGCCGAGCGGCGTCACCTCACCGTCATGTTCTGCGATCTGGTCGGCTCGACTGCGCTCTCGGCGCGTCTCGATCCCGAGGACATGTGGGAGGTGATCCGCGCCTATCGCGCTGCCTGCGCGAGCGTGGTTGGTGCTTATGATGGCAGGATCGCCAGATTCGTCGGTGACGGAATACTCGTCTATTTCGGCTATCCGCGCGCCCACGAAGACGATGCCGAGCGCGCGGTGCGCGCCGGGCTCGACATGATCGCCGCGATACGCCAGCTCAAGACAGGGACTGACGAACGAGCCGAACTGCGGATCGCAATTGCGACCGGACTTGTGGTGGTCGGCGACCTCATCAGCGGAGATGCGTCGGAGGAGCACGCAACCATCGGCGACACACCAAACCTCGCCGCCCGGCTCCAGAGCCTGGCGGAGCCGGGGGTCGTCGTCGTTGCTTCATCGACGCGCCGGCTGCTTGGCGATCTCTTCTCCCTGCGCAATCTCGGCCGCCGGGAGGTCAAGGGAATGGCAGACCCCATCGCAGTCTGGGCGGTGGAAGGAGCAACCGCATCCGAGAGTCGCTTCGAGGCAGTCCGTGCCGCGCGCTCGATCGGCTTTGTCGGCCGCAAGAACGAGATCGAGTACATCCTCTCGCGTCAGCGGGAGGCATGGCAAGGGCGGGGCCAGATCGTGTTGATTTCCGGCGAAGCTGGCATTGGCAAGTCGCGGATTGTGGCAACGCTATCGGAAAGCCCCTCGTTGGGAACGCACCGTCGCGTGCGATATCAGTGTTCGCCTTACCACACCAACAGTGCGCTTCATCCCTTTGTCGCGCAGCTCGAGCGCGCCGCCGGAATTCGCTCGCACGACACGCCGGATCAAAAGCTCGACAAGCTCGAGGCAATGCTGGCGATAGGAACCCAGCAGGTCGCCCGGGCAACGCCGCTGATTGCGGCGCTGCTTTCGATTCCCACCGGCGACCATTGCCCGCCGCTCGGCTTGAGCCCGGCGCAGCAGCGGCGGCAGACATTTGCCACCCTTCTGGATCAGCTTGAGGGATTGGCGCGAGACCAGCCGCTGCTGATCATCTGCGAGGATATGCATTGGGCCGATGCGACGACACTTGAGCTGTTCGATCTCGCGGTCGATCGGATCAGAGGACTGCCGATAATCGTGCTCCTGACGTCCCGGCCGGAGTTCGAGCCCTCCTGGTCGGGCCTTGCCAACGTCAGTCTGTTGCGGCTCGACCGGCTCGATCGGCAGGACACGCGCGCGCTCGTCGAGCAGATTGTCGTCGGTCGCCAGCTGCCACGCGAGATGATGGAGCAGATCATCGACAAGACCGATGGCATTCCGCTATTCGTCGAGGAATTGACCAAGATGGTGCTGGAGTCCGGGCTGCTCGTCGAGGATGCCGGGCGCTACCGCCTGAACAGCCCGCTGCCGCCGCTTGCCATCCCTGCGACGCTGCAGGATTCGCTGATGGCGCGGCTCGACCGGCTCGCTCCGGTCAAGGAGGTGGCCCAGATAGGCGCCGCCATTGGCCGCGACTTCTCATACGCGCTGCTGAAAACCGTGGCGGGACGGGACGATTTGACGCTGGGCGCGGCGCTGGCACAACTCGAAGAGGCCGAACTGCTGCTGCGTCGTGGGACGCCGCCCGAAGCAAATTACAGTTTCAAGCACGCCCTCGTTCAGGAAGCGGCCTACGAGAGTCTGCTCAGGAGCAAACGGCAGGTGCTTCACACGCGGATTGGCGATGTCCTGCGCGAGAAGTTTCCAGTCGTCGCCGAGACCGAGCCGGAAGTCCTGGCGCACCACTTCACCGAAGCGGGGCTGAGCGAGATCGCACTCGAGTGGTGGCGCAAGGCGGGCCAGCAGGCGTTGAAACGCTCGGCCTATTCCGAGGCGATCGCGCATCTCGGCAAGGCCATCGCGATCGCCGATCAATTGCCTGACGAGCCCCGCCGGATGATGAGCAGGCTGCATCTTCAAATCGCATATGGCCGCGCCTTGCGGGGCAGCCTCGGGCACAGCGCTCCGGAAACGGTCGCGGCATGGACGCGCGCGCGACAATTCGCGGCCGGTATCGATGATCCCGTTGAACTTGCGCCGGTCCATTCCGGCCTCTTCAATGCCTGCCTGACGCATGGCGAACTTGCTCCGATGCGGGAGCTGGCGGATGCCATCAGGAGCGCCGCTGAGCGACGGCCGGACTCGCCGGTGGCCGCCGTCGTGGCGCATTGGACCGGCGGCGTGACGTGCTGGTTCGCCGGCGAGTATTCGAATGCGCGTACGCATCTTGAGCGGGCGCTGGCGATCTATCGGGCCGAACCGGATCCCGCGACCTTCAGAGCTTCGGCGCTGGATCTTCCGTTCGTCATCATGCGATTTCTCGCCCTGGTGCTCTGGCCGCTCGGCGACATCGCTCGTGCGCGCAGGCTCGCCGCGGAAGCGGTGGGTACTCCGGGTGAAAAACGGGCGCTGTCCCAGGCCAATGCGCTGGTTCATCGCGCTGTGTTCGACGGAGTATGCGGGGGCATGTTGCAGCAGACAGAGACGATCCTGGCGCTCGGTCTCGCGCGCGACCATACGATGCCGCTGTACGCGGCCGCCGGCACCTACCTGAACGGCCTGGCCAAGTGGCGTGCCGGCGACCGAATGGCCGGACTGGCGGACATGCGTCACGGCTGGACCTTCCTGCACGAGAACGATTGCTACCTCTGCGAACCGTTCTGGGGGATGCATGTCGCCCTGGCGATTGCAGATGTCGGCGAAGTCGAGACCGGGCTGGAAATCCTGGACGAATTGATCGCCGGGACGGGACAATCCGGCCAGCATTGGCTTGATGCCGAGTTGCATCGTGTTCGCGGTAAACTCTTGTCCCGCCAAAACCCTTCGGACGAATCCAGTGCCGAAGACGCCCTCAGGCGAGCGCTGGACATCGCACGACATCAGCAGACCAGGACTTTCGAGCTGCGCGGCGCCCTTGAGCTTGCACGCCTGCACAAGACAAATGGCCGAGCGGGTGCGCTATCCGAAGTGCTCGCTCCCGTGCTCGCTCAATTCGAAGCGGAGCATGGCCTTCCCGAATTCGCGGAAGCGAAAGAGCTGTTTAGGAATGGGCGTTAGCCGCGCCGCATTCGATCGGTACAAGCGCCGCGCCGACTTGAAGCCAGAATAGGTCGGCATCTTGTTCTCGATTTCGGAGCCGTAGTTCTCCGGTTTTGACACGTCTTAACCTGTTGTGGTGAAAGCTAGATATGCTTCTCGTGGTTGCGAGGGGGAGTCTGCTGCTGCGGCGGCCATGCGGCGATTGGCTTGCCTTCGCAGGGGCAGGCGGAGCGACCAAAGCCCATTTGGAGATCCAGTCGTGGTTCGCTTGCATGTCGAACGTTTCATTCGCAGTCGGATCGCTCGGCGGTCCCTGGCACTCGGGATCATCGCTCTCAGCGGATGGGCCCTGTTGCCGTATGTGACTTACCGAATCGCTCCCTCCGCCTATGTCAATGCCGAGCTCATGCGGGTGACTGCGCCGATGGCGGGTCAGCTCTCGTCAGATCTTCCACGCAAGGGTGAATATTTCGAGCACACCCGGATGGTGGCGCTGGTCGAGGCGCGTTCGCCGGATCGCCGGCACCTCATGGACCTTGATCAGCAGCTGGCCATGTCCACCAAACGCGCCGAGCTCGCACGCCGGCAACTCGAGGAAATCGCCGAGCTCGATCGCAAGCTCCGCGAGCGAAGCGAGGACTATCGTTCGGGGATGGTCGCGCGCCTGAGCCACGAGATAGGTGAAACGGAAGTTGAAAAAGGCGGCTGTCTCGCTGAGGCGCGGCAGCGGAACGATGTCGCGGGCCGAATGGAGAGGCTCGTGAAGCTCGGCATCAGTTCGCAGATCCGCTCCGGTGAGGCCCAGGCCTCGCAGGAGGCAACCGCAACGCGGTGCCAGATGGCCGGTGAACGCCTGCAGCGCCTCAAGACGGAATTGGGGGCGGCCGAGAAGGGCATTTATCTTCGTGGCGATGCCAACGACGTGCCCTATTCTCAGCAGCAGCGCGAGCGGCTTGTCCTCCGCCGCCAGGAGCTCGAGACAGACCTGTTGCAGAACAGCTCACGTGCCGCGCAGTTGGCCGCGGAAATTGCAGAGGAACGCACTCGACTTGATCGTCTCGATCACTACGATCTGTCCTTGCCCGCAGCCCACGTGGTCTGGTCGGTCGCGGCCAGCCCGGGCTCGATGGTAACGGAAGGGCAGTCGGTCTTCGATTTCGCAGATTGCAAACGCCGGTTTATCGTCGTTGAACTACCCGAGCGCGATTTCGAGAAGATCAAGGCCGGAGATGCGGCTACCGTCCGTCTGATTGGGAGTCGCGAATGGAAGAGCGGCCAGATCCGGCAGGTCCGCGGATCGGCCGCGTATGGCGATGATCGGCTGCTTGCGGCTCGGGTGCCGCGGCCTGATCCGGGCAACATTACCATTGAGATATCGCTTCCGCCCAATGAGACGTCGGCCGACCGCAACGGCTCCTGCGATATCGGACGGTTGGCTGAGGTGCGCTTCGAGCGCAGAACCGACGGCCTGCTACGATTGGTGGGCTCGAAGTTGAAATGGCTGACCGCTCGCCTGGAGCTCGACCAATCGCCCCTGTGAGCGAGATGTTCCATGCAAGCCATGACTCTGCCTCTCTCTCAGCTGTTCGCGCCGATGCTGGGCATCTTTGCTGCGATGTATCTGTTGGCGCCGACCTTCCCAGTCGCGCGCCCTTGGGCGCGTCTTGCGGTCTTTGTCGTGGTTTGGCTTGTGGTGGCCCGCTATCTCGAATGGCGTATTTTCACCACCGCGCTGCCGGCAACCGGGACCTGGTATCAGGTCGGCTGGATCTGGTTCTGTCTGTTCGTCGAGCTTCTGACTTTCACAGATCAGTTCATTCTCTATCTGACGTTCCTTCGCAGGACCGATCGCCGAAGCGAAGCAGATCAGCACGAGCGTCGGCTTCGCAGCCTGCCGGATGATGAGCTGCCCTCGGTCGACGTCTTTATTCCGACCTATGACGAGCCATTCGAGGTGCTCGAAAAGACGATCACCGGCGCGCTGTGCCTGGACTATCCGAACCTCCAGGTCTGGGTCTTGGATGATGGTCGCAGGCCTTGGCTCAGGGCACTCTGCACGCAAAAGGGCGCCGGCTATCTCACGCGCGCCGACAATTTGAATGCCAAGGCCGGCAATATCAATCATGCCCTGACCAAGACGGGTGGCGAGTTCTTCGCGATCTTTGATGCGGACTTCGTGCCGCAGCGCAATTTCCTGATGCGCACGATGGGCTTCTTCGCTGATCCAAAGGTCGGAATCGTTCAGATCCCGCACGCCTTCTACAATGAGGACCCGATGCAGGCGAATCTCGGCCTGCACAGGGGACTGCCGGACGAACAACGGTTCTTCTTCGATTCCATCATGCCGGCGCGCGACGGCTGGGATGGCGCCTTTTGTTGCGGTTCCAACTCCGTCACGCGTCGCGCAGCACTCCGCGCGGTAGGCGATGCCTTGCCGACCCAGTCCATTACGGAAGACATCCTGCTGACGCTCGTCCTGCTGCGCAAGGGATACGTCACCCGCTATCTCTGCGAACCGCTGGCGATTGGACTGGCGCCGGAAAGCCTTGATGCCTTTTTCGTGCAGCGGCAACGCTGGGCGCGTGGCGCGATCCAAACGCTGTACCTCGCCGCCGGCCCGCTCGGCCCCGGACTGGGCTTGATGCATCGGCTCCTCTTCTTTCCGACGCATTGGCTCTCATTGGGCTTGCGGGCGCTCATGGTCGTGGTGGTTCCGATCGTGTTCATGTGGACCGGCTTGGCGCCGGTCGTCGATGTCACCCCAGAATCGGTGTTCTACTACTTGTTCCCCGCGATCCTGGCGCTCAACGGCGGCATCTCCTGGTTCGCGCCGCACGTGCATTTTCCGCTCGCCGCTCAGGTGTCGGCGACGATCCAGAGCTTCAAGATACTGCCGACGGTGCTGGGGACTCTCGTCAAGCCGGCGGGACATGCGTTCAGGGTGACGCCGAAGGGCGCTGCCGCGCGGCGCGCAAGTTACTCTGCTGAGATATTCTGGCCGTCGGCGGTCCTGATGGCGTTGACGGTTGTCGGTGTGGTTCTGAACACGATCCCGGAATGGCGCATCATCGATCATCCGGCGGCTCTACCGATGGTCGCCTTCTGGTCAGTCGTGAACATCGTCGTGCTTTTCTTCGTCTGCATGACCTCGCTGCAGGCGCGGATGGGACGGACCGAGGAGCGTTTCGAGATCGACGAAACTATCTTGATCCGGACCGGGACCGGCGAGCAGCTTTCTGGACGCGGGAGCAACATCTCCCTCTCTGGCGCCGGCGTTCTGCTTGGCCCCGGCATTGACTGTCCTCGCGCCGGAGAACCGCTGCGCCTGCACATCATGCAGGTGGGATGGGTCGATGCGGTGATTGCGCAACAAAGGGGCCGGCTCATCGGGGTGCAGTTCAAATTGCCGCAGTCGCTTGAACGAGACCTGCTGATCCGCAAGCTCTTTACCGTCGCCCGTCTGAAGCGGAACGGTGTCGTCGCGAGCTCGGTTAATAGGGCGATGCTTAAGAACATCTGGTCGTTGGCCGCGCCGTTGCCCCACATTGTTGCAGGCGGCGCGAAGCCCGCGTCGATCTCGCCGACCGAGCGTCTGCCGGCAGAGAGCATGGTCATTCGGCCTCAGCCCCGGACGGACGATTTTGCACGTCTTGCCGGAGCTCGAAGCCTGCATCCGACGAGTTTCACTGAACCTGGCTTTGGCCGGGTGGCCGGCACAGTGCTCGAGGTCGTCGCGCCGAGTTGAGTGCTGAGCGGGCGCAACCGCCTTGTGATGTCAGGACAAGTCATCGCGTGGCCCAGCGCGATACGAGCTTGAAGAGCAGCTCTAGTGCGCCGCGGCGCGACCCTCACGAATTCACGTGCACGAAGTCGCGCAGCAGCGGATAGATCTCGTTGTCCCAGCGCCTGCCGGAGAACACGGCGCGATGGCCGACGGCGGCCTAGTCCGTCAGCGTGATCCTGAGCGGAGCCGGATGGAGATCGCAGGAGCGGCCCGCCTTGGCGACCTGTCCCGGCCCAGGACGTCCGACGATCGAGGGCAATTCGCGGGACAGTGCAATCAGGCCTGCGAGATCGAGGCCGGTGGTCAGGCCGATCTCCTCGCAGAGATTGACGAGGTCTTCGGTGCAGACATTGCCCGACGCGCCGGGCGCAAACGGGCAGCCGCCGAGACCGCCCAGAGATGCATCGAAACGGAGCGCGCCTGCGTCGAATGCGGCCATCACATTGACGAGCCCGAGTCCCCTCGTATTGTGGAAATGCAAGGTCAACGCGTCGCGTGGGACGAGACCAAGCACGGACTTGACGCGCTGCCTCACGAGCTTCGGGTTCGCCATGCCTGTGGTATCTGCAAGCGTGATGCTTCGTGCGCCGAAGCAAAGATATGCCTCGATCAGGCGCAGCACCTTGCCCTCGTCCTGCTCGCCTTCGAACGGACAACCGAAGGCGGTCGCGAGGGTGGCATTGACAGGAGTGCGCCCCGCGGTCGCTGCGATGGCCTCGGCCAGGGCCGATAGTGAGCCCTCGTGGTCCATGCCCATATTGGCGAGGTTGTGCGTCACGCTCGCCGACATCACGAAATTCAGCTCGTCGGCACGCGCCGCCAGCGCGCGTTCGGCGCCCCTGAGATTGGGGACAAGCGCAACGAAGATCACGTTTTTACGTCGGACGATAGAACGGAATACGGCCTCTCCATCGGCGAGCGCAGGGACTGCCTTGGGGGAGACGAACGACCCCGCCTCGATCCGGCGAAAGCCAAACGCGGACAAGCGATCGATCAACCCGACCTTGCGCTGCGTTGCCACGATGACCGGCTCAATCTGGAGGCCATCGCGCGGGCAGACCTCCTGAATGACGATATCGGGTGTGGTGTTCATTGGACGACCCCGCGCTGTCGCAGCTCCCGGATATCCTGTTCGGTCTTGCCCAGTTCGGCGAGGACGGCTTCGGTGTGCGCGCCGAGCTCAGGGCCGCTCCAGAGGATTGCGCCGGGGGTGGCCGAGAGCTTTGGGACGATCCCCGGCATCTTGACCGGGACCTCGCCGGGCAGCATGGCCGGCACGATCATCTCGCGCGCGAGATAGTGCGGGTCGTCGACGATGTCGGCCACCGAATAGATGCGCCCCGCCGGTACGCCTGCGGCTTCGAGCGCCTCCAGGGCATCCGCGACGCTGTGCCGGCCCGTCCAGTCCGCAATGGCCGCATCGAGCTCGGCGTTCCGGGCCACGCGCCCGTCATTGGTCGCGAGTGTCTTATCCGTGCCGAGATCGGGCCGGCCGATCGCGTTCATCAACCGCTTGAAGATTGCATCGCTGTTACCGGCGATGACGATGTAGCTGCCATCGCGCGTCGGATAGGTGTTGGATGGACTGATGCCGGGCAGGGCGCCACCGCTGCGCGCGCGGACATGGCCCATCAGGTCGTATTCCGGAATAAGGCTCTCCATCAGATTGAAGACGCTCTCGAACAGCGAGACGTCGACAATCTGTCCCTTGCCGCCGGTCCTGACATGTAGCAGCGACATCAGCGCGCCGATGACCGCGTGCAGTGAGGCGAGGCTGTCGCCAATGCTGATGCCGGTGCGCGCCGGCGGCGATTGTGGATCGCCCGTCGTGTAGCGTAGCCCGCCCATCGCCTCGCCGATCGCGCCGAATCCGGGGCGATCGCGGTACGGGCCGGTCTGCCCGTAGCCGGAGATCCGCACCAGCGTCAGCTTCGGATTCAGCTCCGAGAGCACGTCCCAGCCGAGACCGATCTTCTCGAGCGCGCCCGGCCTGAAGTTCTCGATCACGACGTCTGCTCTGGCCGCGAGCGCCTTCGCGATTGCAATGCCGTCCGCCGATTTGAGATCGAGCGCGATCGATTTCTTGTTGCGCGATTGCAGGTACCACCACAGCGAAGTGCCCTGATGCAGCTTGCGCCACTTGCGCAAGGGATCGCCTTGGCCCGGCTGTTCGATCTTGATCACCTCGGCGCCGAACTCGGCGAACAGCCGCGCTGCAAAAGGCGCGGCGATCAACGTACCGAGCTCGAGCACGCGAATGCCGGCAAGTGGACCTTCCATCTCGAACCCTCCCCCTCCATTGATGTCTCAAATCTCCTATAGAAGATTTCTCTTTCATAATAGAAAATTTCTGCTAGGCTTCTTCACAACGAGGCGCACGCAAGACGCCATCTAAGGGACGAACACGACATCGGGGGACGCAGCCGTGAGACTCAAGTCAGCGGTGTCGGCCGCAGCCTGGCTGCTGGCCGCAGGAATGCCTGTTGCCAGCGCGCAGGCGCAGCAGCTCGGAACGATCTATGGGTTTGGCGACAGCCTGCTCGACGTGTCGCGCAATTGTCCGATCGCATTCCCGCAATCGGCGCCCTATGGCGCCTGCGGCAACGGCCGCGGGACGCTGCAATGGCTCTCGCAGCTCACGAGCTTCAGCTTCATCAAGACCAACGACTACGCCTACAACGGCGTCGGCAATGGCGTCTTTCCCGCGTTCAACGGCGGGCCGACCGTCGCGCAACAGATCGTCGAGTTCACGGCCGCTGGCCGGAGCTTTCAGCCGAACGACCTGATCGTCGTCGGCGGCATGCCCAACAACTCGGCTGCGCCCTTGCTCGGAATTCTCGATCCGAACGGAGCCCCCTACACGCCGCAAACGCTGTCCGCGGCAACGCTGTCGCGACAATACGACAACATTGCACAGCTGATCAAAGCGGGCGGGCGCAATTTCGTCGTCGAGAACATGTTCTCCTCGTCGGCCTACAATTTCTATGTGACCGGCGGATTCTATCCGTTCGGTCCCCCCTATGCATTTCCGAACATTCCGGGGGCCACGACCTTCTTCGGCCTGGTGAACGCAAATCTTGCGAGCACGCTCGCGCCGCTCGCGGCGCCAGGCGTTCGCCTCCGCGTCATCGATCTCGCCGCGATCTACACCAAGGCCTACACCGATCCGGCAAGCCTCGGCTTCAAGACGGGCACCGCCTGCGTCTTCGACGGCAATTGTGTGAACGCGTCAAAGGACGTGCAGAACCAGCATTTCATGTTCGACCTGCACCCGACCGAAGCCGGCTATGCCGTGATCGCGCGCTACGAGGCCAACCTGCTCGCGGCGCAGGATGGGCTCGCGGCGCAGGCCGATATCGCGCAGCTGACCGCGCAGAACTTCTCCAGCTCGATCTTCTCGCGGCTCGACGCCTTTCGTGTCGACGATCCGCGTGTCACGGGCGGACCGTCTCAGGCCTTCGCGTCCATGGATCGGCCGGGCTTGAGCACGAAGGCGCCGGGACGTCTTGCGCCCGAGCTGCCTCTGTCGGTCTATCTCGCCGCTGCCTATGGCAGCGGCAGCCGCGGCGACCGCTTCGGCGCTGACGGTAACGCCGTCGGTTTCGACTACACGCTGGCGGGCGGCACTCTCGGCGCCGACGTCAAGCTCGGTCCCGACATCCGCGTCGGCGGCGCGCTCAACTACACCAATCCGGTCGCCAATCTGCATGGCGGCAGCGGCCACCTCAATCTCGACAGCTATCAGGTCGCCGGCTATGCGTCCTTGACCCATTCGCATCTTCTGACCGATATCGTCGCAACCTATGGCTACAACAACTATCGGGTCGATCGGCCCGGCGTCGTCGATACGATCCGCGGCAGCACGAGAGGCGACACCTTCACGGCCGGGTTCAAGTCGGCCTATCTGTTCGACATTGGCCGCGTCCGCGTCGGCCCGCTGGTCGGGCTGCTCTACGACTACACCAACGTCGATCCCTACACCGAAACCGGCGATCCCATCATCACCCAGTTCGTGGCGCGCCAGAAGCTCGAAGGCTTGACCGGCAGTGCCGGCGTGCAGTTCCGCATCCCGTTCCTGGTCGGTGCCCGGGCCTTCAACTCCTTCGTCAACTTGACGGCCGAGCACGATTTCCTGGGCGGCGCGCGCACGCTGCTCGCCGCCGAGACGGCCGCGCTCGCGCTCCCGATCTATACCGTCGTGGCGGGAAATCCCGACCGCACCTATGGCAAGGTGGTGGGCGGCGTTTCGACCGCGTTGACCGGCAATGTCAGCGGCGTTCTGACCGCGGCGAGCACGTTCGGAAACAGCAACCCGCAATTTGCCGTGCAGGGCGCGGTGAAGGTCGCGTTCTGAGGCCATGGAAATGAAGAATCCGCCAATCACAGGGAGGAGACCATGATCGTTTCACTGCTTCGCGCGACCTCTGTCGCGGTGCTGCTCGGCGCTGTTCCCGCAGCCGCCTACGCCGAGGATGCGCCGTTCCGAATCGGCGTGATCGACGACATGTCGGGCATCTATTCCGGCAACGGCGGACCGGGCACCGTGCTGGCCACGAAGATGGCGGTCGAGGATTTCGCCGGCAAGGTGCTGGGCCGCCAAATCGAAGTGGTCTCGGCCGACCATCAGAGCAAGCCCGATATCGGCGCGGCGTTGGCACGTCAGTTCATCGAGCAGCAGGGCGTCAGCGCCATCATTCCCGGCGGGGCGAGTTCGGTCGGGCTGGCCGTGCAGGCGATCGCCCGCACGCTGAAGAAGACCACGCTGGTCAGCGGCGGCTACGCCTCGAATTTCAGCGGCGACGGCTGCTCGCCCTATGGCACGCAATGGGCGCCGTCGACCAGCGAGCTGTCCAAGACCATCGCCAAGGGCATCGTCGACGGGGGCGGCAAGAAATGGTTCTTCATCGTCGCCGATTATGTGTTCGGCAAGAATCTGGCTGCCGATGCCGGCGAGACCGTGAAGGCCTCCGGCGGTCAGGTCGTGGGCCAGGTGTTACATCCCCTGAACGTCACCGATTTGGCCTCGCAGCTCCTCGCCGCGCAAGGGTCAGGCGCAGACGTGATCGGGCTTGCCAACGCCGGTCCTGACCTCGTGCTCGCCATCAAGCAGGCAAAGGAGTTCGGCGTCAGCGCCAAACTTGCAACCATGCTGGTATTCGAGAACAACGTGACGGCGCTCGGCCTTTCCACCGCGCAAGGCCTGCGGCTCGCAGCATCCTTCTACTGGGACATGAACGAGGAGACTCGCGCCTGGTCGAAGCGCTTCATGGCCCGCAGCGGCAATGCCGTTCCGACCATGGGCCATGTGCTGGCTTACCTTGCCACCACCCACTACCTGAAGGCGGTCGCGGCGATCGGCACGGACGAGGCCGCGCAAGTTCAGGCCAAGATGCTGCAGCAGCCGATCGAAGGCAATCTGATTCAGCATGCGCACATTCAGGCCAATGGGCGCGTCGTGTCCGATATGCACATCTTCGAGGTGAAGAGCCCCCAGGACTCCAAGAGCCCGGCGGATCTCTACAAGCTCGTGGCAACGCTCCCGGGTGATGGCCTGTTCGTGCCGGCAGAGAAGAGCGGATGTCCTTACCTCGCCGTGAGGTAGGAGTGTTGTCTGGAAGTCGAGGTGTCCCATGAATGCGGAAGGTTCGTCGGTGTTGTCTGGCCAGGTGCGAGCTGATGTCTTGCCTCAGCTCGAGGCATTCAAGATGTATATCGACGGCGAATGGTGCGAGTCGGTTTCGGGACGGTGGCTGGAGACCAAGAACCCGTACACGGGAAAGGCCTGGGCCGTGATCCCGCGCGGCAATGCGCAAGACGTCGATCGCGCCGTGCAGGCAGCCAATCGTGCTTTCGTGAGCGGCCCCTGGGCCAGCATGCATCCGAGCGACCGCGGCCTGTTGTTGCATCGGCTTGGCGACTTGATCGCCGCCAATGCGGAGCGACTGGCCGAACTGGAGGTGCGCGACAACGGCAAGCTCAGGGTCGAGATGCTGGGGCAGATGAAATATCTGCCGCGCTGGTTCCAGTATTATGGCGGGCTCGCCGACAAGATCGAGGGCCGGATGCCGCCGACCGACAAGAAGGGCATGCTGCACTACGTGTCTTACGAGCCGGTCGGCGTCGTCGGCGCGATCACGCCCTGGAATTCACCCTTGCTGCTCACGGTCTGGAAGCTCGCGCCGGCGCTGGCTGCCGGCAACACCGTCGTGATCAAGCCGTCCGAATACGCCTCGACGTCGCTGCTTGCGCTGGTGGGGCTGTTCGAGCAGGCGGGTTTTCCCAAGGGTGTGGTCAACGTGGTGACCGGACTGGGCGCCGAGACGGGCGGGCCTCTGGTCGAGAATCCCTGCGTCGATCGCATCGCCTTCACCGGCGGCAACCTTGCTGGCCGCAACATCTATGAAGCGGCGGCGCGGCAGTTCAAGCGCGTCTCGCTCGAGCTCGGCGGCAAGTCACCGAACATCGTGTTCGGCGATGCCGGCATCGAGGACGCGGTCAAGGGTGTCATCTCGGGCATCTTCGCCGCGAGCGGCCAGACCTGCATGGCGGGGTCACGGCTGCTGCTGCATTCCTCGATCCACGACGCCTTTCTCGCGCGCCTCGTCGAGGTGATGAAGGCGGCGCGCCTCGGCAATCCCAACAGCCCGGACACCGACGTCGGGCCGGTCGCGACCGAACAGCAATTGCAAAAGGTGCTGGACTATATCGAGCTTGCCAAGGAGGAGGGCGCCCGCTGCGTCCTCGGCGGGTGGCGGGCGACCCGCCCCGAATGCGGCGAGGGCTGGTTCGTCGAGCCGACCATCTTCGCCGACGTCACCAACGACATGCGCATCGCACGCGAAGAGGTGTTCGGGCCGGTGCTCAGCGTGATCCGGTTCGACTCCGACGACGAGGCGGTGGCGCTCGCCAACGACACGCCGTTTGGCCTCGCTGCAGGGCTGTGGACCACCGACCTTGCCCGCGCGCTTTCGCTGCCGAAGCGGCTGCGGGCGGGAACGGTCTGGGTCAACGCCTACCGCGTGGTGAGCTACCTGTCGCCGTTCGGCGGCTTCAAGGAGTCCGGCCTCGGCCGGGAGAACGGGCTCGAAGCGATCTACGAATACATGGAGGCCAAGAGCGTCTTCATCAATCCGAGGCCCGCGATCTCCAACCCGTTTACATTGCAATAGGCGGGAAACGGCTCAGACCCGGCGGCGGCGGATCACGAGGTAGTAGGCGCAAGGAATCCTGCCTGCGTTGATGAAGCGGTAGGGCTCGCGCACGTCGAAGTAGAAGGAGTCTCCGGTGCCGAGCACGTAGTTGGCCTCGCCGGTCTGCACCGTCAACTCGCCCTCGTGCACCACGAGGTATTTCTCGGTCGGGACCTTGTAGGGCGGCAGCTCGCCCGAGGATTCGCCGGCTGGAATGCGGTGCAGCAGAAATTCGAGGTCGTTGTCGAGGTGAGACGGCGACAAGTTGTGACGTTCGAAACCGGTTTCGGGATCCTTGAAGGCCAGGCGATTCGCCTTCCGGATCACCGCGACCTGGGCAGCATCGGGCTCTGCGCCCATCAACGCGGACATCGAGACGTTGAGTCCCTTCGCGATCCTCACGATGATCGCCAGTGTCGGGCTCTTCTCGCCACGCTCGACCTTGGACAGCATGGCGCGGCTGACGCCGGACTGTGCCGCAAACTCTTCGAGGGTGAGGCCGGCCTGAGTCCTCAGCCGCTTCACGCGGCTGCCGAGCTCGACGATGAGGGCATCGTCGCCTCCACGGGTCGCGCGCGCCTGGCCCTTCGATTTTGCCGCGGCCTTGCGGGTGATGGCGGCCTCGCTTGCTTCCGAAGGCTTTTGCCGTCCTGCTGGGGATCTATCGTGCATGAGGCGCATAATTTCAGAAGTCGGGCTGCGTCACAAGTTCATCGAGTATCGTGTCTCGACAGTACCTCAAGCCGCATGACGTTCGATCACGACTGTCGACGCCTCGCCGGCCCGTCGTGCGATGTCGGCGGTACTCGGCCGGTCGATGGTCTGGAGCAGAAGCCCCGTCATCAGGTCTCCCCACAGCACGCCCAGAAAAGTATCGGTCATCGCCTCCGGCTCTCCGGTCAGCAGCCCGGCCGACACCGCGTTCGCCATGATAGTCCGCAACGCTTCGCGGATCGGCTTGCGGGCCATCGTCTCCAGGGTTTGCGCGACTTTCGGCGCGTTGACCGTTTCGGATATGGCCAGCCGGAACACGGCGACGACCACCGGGTCGGTCGTTTCCGTCAGGAGCTTCGTTCCAAACGCGGTGAGCACGCCGGCGAGCGTTTTCCGGTCGCGCAGTGCGGGCAGATCGACCGGCGCCTGGAGCCGTTGAGCGCGCTCGGAGATGCAGGCGACGAGCATCGCCTCCTTGTTGCCGAACAGCGTGTAGAGATCCCGCTTCGAAACGCGCGCACGCGTCGCGATTTCGAGCGTGCTGGTCTGCGCATAACCTCCCTCCATGAAAGCGGAAAGGGCCGCACCGAGGATTCGTTTTCGGATCTCGGGACCTTCCGCCTCCTTAACGGGCGGCTTGATCTTCGCGCTCATCGCAAACTTTCCGCTTGACTTGGTACTAGTCAGTACCATATTTCGATCCATCAGGTACTGATCAGTACCAATGGCCGTAGCAATCGTAAAGGACCATTGTGATGTCGAACACAGTTCTCGTGACCTCTGCCGCCGGCGGCATGCAGGGAAGGACAGGCAGGCATGTCGCGGACATGCTGCTCGAACGCGGTGTCGGCGTCCGCGCCTTCGTACGCCAGCGCGACGAGCGCTCCGATCGCCTGAAGTCGCTCGGTGCTGACATCGTCGTCGGCGACTTCCTCGATGCGAGATCGGTGGATGCGGCCGCACAGGGGGTGTCATCGATCTATTTCGCCTATCCGGTTCAGGACGGGCTGGCGGATGCGACGGCGGCGATGGCGCTCGCAGCGCGCAGGCATGGCGTCTCCCGCCTCGTCAACCTCGTCATGTATCAATCCTCGCTCGATGCGCCCACGCCGCGAATGCGGCAGAACTACCTGTCCGAACAGGTGTTCGAATGGGCTGGCGTCGGCCCGGTCCACATCCGCGCCACCGTCTTCTATGAAAACGTCGCGCGTCTTGTGGGGGCGAACCTGCCTGCGAAGGGAGCCATCCGGCTGCCGCTCGGCGACCAGAATACGCTTCTCCCGCTGATCGCGGCCGAGGACGTCTCGCGGATCGCCGTCGGTTTGCTGACGGCGCCCGCGCTGGAGGCTGGAGCTGCCTATCCCGTGATCGGAAGCGTGATCTCCGTTCGCGACGTCGTCGAGACGTTTGCGCGTGTCCTTCAGAGGGACACGCACTACGAGGAGATCACCGACGAGCAGTGGCGAGGCGAAGCGCTCGCACGGGGCTGGAACGCGCATGCGGTCGAGCATCTCTCCTCGCTCTGGAAGTCGCTGCGTGCCGCGAGCGCTACGGCGGAGGCAGCGCGCTTCAGCGCAAGCGACACGATCGAGACGATCGGCGGCGCCAAGCCGAAGACCTTCGAGCAATTCATCCGCGAGCGCGGGGCCGAACTGGCCTCGCCGGCGGTACGCGCAACGGCCTGACTGGAGGCACAGCTCATGAACAGGCGTCAATTGCTGACGGGGACAATGGGGGCGCTCGCATTTCGGGCGATGCCCGGGCTTCCTTCATCGAATGCATTCGCCGCAACTTCGGAACGAGATCGACAAATGAGCAAGACGACGCAACGGATCATCGCCGGCAACGGCATTCACATCAACATCGCCGAGCAAGGCGAGGGGCCGCTGGTGCTTCTGGTGCACGGCTTCCCGGAATCCTGGTATTCCTGGCGACGCCAGATCGACGATCTCGCGGCAGCCGGCTTCCGAGTCGTCGCGCCCGACATGCGCGGCTATGGCAAGAGCGATGCACCGCAGGCGATCGATCAGTACACCACCCTTCACCTCGTGGGTGACATGGTCGGCATTCTCGATGCCCTGGGCGAATCGCATGCAGTCATCGTCGGTCATGATTGGGGCGCCAGCGTTGCCTGGCAGGCGGCGCTGACGCGGCCCGATCGGTTCAGGGCCATCGCCGCACTGAGCGTCCCATTCCGTCCGCGGGGCAAGACGCTGCCGACCAGTCTCATGCCGCGGACCGAGAACGCACAATTCTATCAGCTCTATTTCCAGGAGCCGGGGAAGGCCGAGGCCGAGCTGGAGCGCGATCCGCGCGCCACCATTCGCAACATGCTGTTCGGTGCATCCGGAGATGGTGTCGCCGCAGCACGTGCAGCCGCCGCGGCCGGTGGACCTGCGCCAAACCTCGGCATGGTTCCGAAGGGCGGCGGATTCCTGCAAGGCCCCGGTGCGCCGGCAACGTTACCGTCCTGGATCACCGAAGCCGACATCGATTTCTACGGAGAACAGTTCAAGCGCAGCGGCTTCAGGGGTGCGCTGAACTATTACCGCAACATCGATCGCAATTGGGAGATCACCGGTGCGCTGTCCGGCCTGCAAGTAAACGTGCCGGCGCTTTATATCGCCGGTGATCGCGATTTCATCGTCGCCTTCCCGGGCACCGACCAATTGCTCGCGAACATGAAAGGCCTCGTGCCCGGCCTGCGCGGGATCAGGATGCTTCCCGGTTGCGGCCACTGGACCCAGCAGGAGCGGCCGAACGATGTCAGTGCGGCGCTGATCGAATTCGTCCGTGCCCTGCCGAGCCGCTCGTGATGACCGGGCCGCCTCACGAATTCACGTGCACGAAGTCGCGCAGCAGCGGATAGATCTCGTTGTTCCAGCGCTTGCCGGAGAACACGCCGTAATGGCCGACGCCGGCCTGCATGTGGTGGACGCGGCGATAGGCGCGCACGCCGGTGCAGAGGTCCTGGGCGGCCAGCGTCTGGCCGATCGAGCAGATGTCGTCCTTCTCGCCTTCGACCGTCATCAGGCCCATGCGGCTGACGGCCCTGGTGTTCACGGGACGGCCACGATGCATCAGCTTGCCTTGCGGCAGGAGGTGCTCCTGGAACACGTCGCGCACGGTCTCGATGTAGAACTCGGCCGGCAGGTCCATCACGGCGAAATATTCGTCGTAGAACGTCTTGATGGTCGCGGCCTTCTCCTTCTCGCCCTTGGCGATGTGGTTGGCGAGATCCATGTGCTGCTTGATGTGGCGCTCGAGATTCATCGAGACGAAGGCGGTGAGCTGCACGAAGCCGGGATAGACCTTGCGCAAGGCGCCGCGGCATTGCACCGGCACGTAATTGATCAGATTGCGCTCGAACCATTCGATCGGCTTGCTCTTGGCGAACTCGTTGACCCTGGTCGGCTGGATCCGCGTGTCGATCGGGCCGGCCATCAGCGTCAGCGTCGCCGGGCGCGAGGGATGGTTGTCCTCGCACATGATCGCGGCGGCCGCGAGCGCGGAGACGGACGGCTGGCAGATCGCCACCATGTGCGGGCGCGGCCCGAGCTGGCCGAGGAAGTCGATCAGGTGCTCGGTATAGTCGTCGAGCCCGAAGCGGCCCTCGCTGCGCGGGATGTCGCGCGGATTGTGCCAGTCGGTGATGTAGACGTCGTGGTCCTGCAGCAGCGTCTTCACGGTGCCGCGCAGCAGCGTCGCGAAGTGGCCGGACATCGGCGCCACCAGCAGCATGCGCGGCTGCTCGCCGACGCCCTCTTTCCTGAAGTGCAGCAGCGAGCCGAACGGGGTCGCGTAGGCGATCTCCTCTCTGACGGCGACCTCGCGATTGCCCACCATGACGCTGTCGATGCCGTAGGCGGGACGGTCATAGGTGAGGGTGGAGCGCGAGATCAGCTCCAGCGCGGCCGACAGCCGGCCGACCACCTGGTCCGATTGGCCCTGAGGCACCAGATGGAGGAATTTGAGCGCGGACGAAGCCCCCGCGCGCCATGGCGCCGTCAGGTCCATGTGGTTCTGAAAAGCCTGATAGTACATCGACATCATACTGAATCGCCCACCCCGTCCCGTGCTGCTATGCAATAAGGACGCCAGACGGCGATCGTGGCCCCGCGTAAAACTGGCACGTCGCTTGCTGTTCAAGCCGTGGAAGCCAAAGGCCGCGGGCAGGCCGGGCCGAGGTCGGGACCAGGGAAAGGGTCATATGGCGAAGGCGACACTGACCATCAGCAGCAAGAACTACTCGTCCTGGTCGCTGCGTGGCTGGCTGCTGACGAAATTCTCCGGGCTCGATTTCGAGGAGATCGTCACCGCACCGGACGATCCGTCGGCGCGGGCCGAGATCCTGCTGCTGTCGTCCTCGATCCTGGTGCCGTGCCTGCGGCACGAGGGCGCCGTGGTCTGGGACACGCTGGCCATTGCCGAATATCTCAACGAGGTGATGCCGGACGCAGGCTTGTTGCCGCCCGACCGCATCCAGCGCGCCCATTGCCGCTCGATCTCAGGCGAAATCCATTCCGGTTTCACCACGCTGCGCGCCTCGCTGCCGGTCAACCTGAAGGGGCACTTTCCCGGCTTCAAGATCTGGTCGCGGGCGCAGGCCGACATCGACCGGGTCTGGTTCATCTGGCGCGACTGCCTGGAGAAATCGGGCGGCCCCTTCCTGTTCGGCGAGAAGCGCACTATGGCGGACGCGATGTACGCCCCTGTCGTGACGCGCTTCGTGACCTACGACGTCAAGCTCGCGCCGCCCCTGAAGGCCTATGCCGACACCATCGTGGCAATGCCCGAGATGCAGGAATGGATCGCGGCGGCGAAGGAGGAGCCGGCCGAGATCGAGGAGCTCGAGGTCGAATATTAGGCAGGTGTCGCACGGCCCTGCCTGTTTCGGCGGCGCGGGGCTGTCCGCTGCGACCGCAGCGCTATGCCTTTGCAACAATTAACCTTTGGTGCCGGTGAGAGGCGTCTGCGATCCCGCCGCTGCGCACATATTGTGCGCGCCTGCCGGGCGGCCGCGAGATCTAGCCGTGAACAGATGCGTACAGAGCGCTTCGGCTGATTCGGACGTGATTCGTTCGGGCCGCGTTCCGAAGGTTAAAGCGGAGCGCGGCTCCGTCGCATTTTGAAACAGAGAACGCCTTCAGGCGGCCCCGCGCTGCTGCTTCACGCGCGGCAGGCGCCAGCCGATCACGGTTGCTTCCACCGCAATCCCGGCCTCGTGGTTTTGCCAGCGTCCCTCGACATAGCGGCAGGCGAACGGCAGTTGATATGTCCCGCTGTGATCCTCGCACAGCACTTCGAGTGGCAGGCCCGGCGGTGGTTCTCCGGCGCCGTCGAATTCCGCCAAACGTCTATCGCGCGTTGCCATTCTAATATTCTCCCCTAAACAAAGCCGCGGACAGAGCGCCCCACATCTTCCGCGCGCGGATCATCGTTCCCCGTCCCAGGGAACGGTCCCAAGCTCAACGCGAGAATGCGGTGCGAGTGTGGTAGCTTCACGCGGCTGCGCACAAACAGCGCACATTGATTTGATCGACTGGCCGAGGAACTTTCATGCTGCTTCGAAACGCCGGCATTTGTTTCGCGATATTGCTGCTCGCAGCGCTGGCGCCTCTGCCCGTGCTCGCGCAGGACGTGCCCGGCATCGAGATCTGCACGGTCGAGAAGACCATGGAGCGCCGCACCAGCTGCCTCCAGAGCAATGTCGACTTCCTGCAGAAGACGATCACCAAGCTCACCCTCGACCATCAGCAGAAGCTGGATGCCGCGGGTCGTCAGATCGATGCGTTGAAGACAGCCGTCGCCGGCTTGCAGAAGACGCTTCTCGATCTCCAGGCCGCGCAGGCGAAGACTGCCGAGGATCTGAAGAAGAAACAGGACGCGCCGCCGGCGAAGGACGCCGCGAAATAATCGCGCCGGTCACATCACGCGATAGCGCTCCATCACGCCACGATCGGGCTCGTACCCTAGCCCGGGACCCGAGGGCACCGCGACGTGGCCGCTCGCATCGACATCGGCGCGGCCGCCCCAAAGGCAGGCCTCGCGTTTCAGGTAGAACATCTCGACCAGCCCGTCGTCGCGCGTCGCGAGCAGATGCAGCGTCGCCAGCAGGCCCGGGCCAAAGTAAGGCGAGTGCGGCACGATCTTGATGCCGGACCGATCGGCCAGCGCTGCGACCTTCATGAATTCCGTGATGCCGCCGACCTTGGTCACCGATGGCTGGGCGTGGCTGACCGCGCCCGCCTCGATCATCTGGCGGAATTGATATTCCGTGCAGGCATTCTCGCCGGCGGCAATGCCGAGCCCGCTCTTGCTGCGTACCTCGGCAAGCGTGGCAAAATCTTCCGGCGGCCAGACCGGCTCCTCCAGAAACATCGGCTGTGCATCGCGGCATGTCGTCGCGAAGGCGATCGCCTGCTCGCCGGTCAGCGGGCAGTTCATGTCGACCATCAGCGGAATGTCGGGGCCGATCGCCGCGCGCGCGGCGAGCACCGCAGGCGTCGTGGTCTCGTGCAGCTTGATCGCGCCATAGCCGAGCGCGAGCGCCTTCCTGCATTCGGCGGCGATGTTGTCCGGCGAGCCGATCCGCAGCAGGCTCGCGTAAGCCGGAATCGCCGTGCGCCTGATTTCGCCCAGCAGGCGGTGCAGCGGCACGCCTGCGACCTTCGCGGCCAGGTCCCACAGCGCGATATCGAGGCCGGAGATCGCGAACATGGTGATGCCGTAGCGGCCGAACAGATGCAGGTTGCGCTGGATCTGTTCCATCACTGCGGCAATGCCGGCCGCATCGGGCACCTTCAGCCCGCGGGCCTGCGGCGCGATCATCTCATCGACCGCGCTGCGGGTCGTGCGCGGACAGACATAGGCGAAGGCATCGCCCCAGCCCGTCAGCCCGGCATCGGTCGTGACCTCGACGAGGACCATGTCGAGGGCCGTGATGGCGGAAGCGCCCTGGCGGAAGCTCGCGACACCGGAATCATAGGGGATGCGGATATGGTGCGCCCGCACATCGGTGATTTCCATGACCCGGTTCCCCTTTCTCGTGAGCGGTTTCGCCGAGTTTAGCCACGAACACCGGGGCGTTGCCAGTGGCCGTTGGCCGGCTATCCTCGTGCGAAGGACAGCAATGCCGATCAAGCAGGGCGATGCCGAGCAGCGCATCATCGCCGCGCTTCGAACGAGGGTCTGAACCGCCATGAATCCAGCCCAGCGCGCGCTCTGGTACATCGAGAGCCATCTGGCCGAGCCGCTGACGCTCGACGAGATCGCTGCGATCTCGGGCGTGTCGCGGTTCCACATCGTGCGTGCGTTTGCCGCAGCAGTCGGTGTGCCGGTGATGCGCTACGTGCGCGCGCGGCGGCTGACGGAGGCGGCGCGCTGCCTGGCAAAGGGCGCACCCGACATCCTGTCACTGGCGCTGGAGGCGGATTACGGCTCGCACGAAGCTTTCACCCGCGCGTTCCGCGACCAATTCGGCACCACGCCCGAAGCGGTGAGGGCGGCAGCGTGCGTCAACCAGCTCAGGCTACAGGAGCCGATCCTCATGGACTCCACCATGCTCGACCATCTTGGCCCACCGCGCTTCGAGACGGCAAAGGCCTTCCTCATCGCCGGTCCCGCCGAGCGCATCGCCTGCGACAACGGCGCCATGATCCCCGGCCTTTGGCAACGCTTCCATCAGGAGGTCTCCGACATCCCCGTGCGCGTCGGCCAAGGGAAAAATCAAGTCGCCTACGGCGTCTGCTGCAACGGCGATGATGCCGGCAATTTCGATTACATCGCCGGCGTCGAGGTCGCCGATTTCTCCGACCTGCCGCGCCGCTTCGGTCGCATCCGCATTCCGGAGCAGCGCTATGCGGTGTTCACGCACAAGGACCACGTCGCCTCGATCCGGCGCACCGTCAACACGATCTGGAATCAATGGCTGCCAACGTCCGGCCTGACAGCCGCGGACGCGCCGAACTTCGAGCGCTATGACGAGAAATTCGATCCCGCGACCGGCAATGGTGGCTTCGAAATCTGGATACCGGTCAAAGAATAACACGCAACGCTGGCATACCGTCCCGATTGCTTGGCAAGCTCCGGCGACTTTGCCATAACCGCAGGCAAATCTTGCCTGCGGGGGCCCGTGCCGGACATCCCGTGCAAGCCATAACAAGCAGCCGGGAGGGTCTCCAATGTCCAACGTCCGCGTTCTCGCCACCGACCTCGAATTTCCCGAAGGGCCGGTCGTGATGCCGGACGGTTCGGTGGTGCTGGTGGAGATCCGCGGCCAGCGCCTGACGCGCATTTATCCCGACGGTCGCAAGGACATCGTGGCGAAAATTCCCGGCGGTCCGAATGGCGCCGCGCTCGGGCCCGACGGCAAGATCTACATCTGCAACAATGGCGGCTTCTCCTGGATTCCGGCCGGCAAGATGATCATGCCGGGCCCGCAGCCGGACGATTATCTCGGCGGCGCGATCCAGCGCGTCGACCTGCAGTCCGGCAAGGTCGAGACCGTCGTGAGCAAATGCGGCGCCCACGATCTGCGCGGGCCGAACGACCTCGTCTTCGACAAGCACGGCGGCCTCTGGTTCTCCGATCTCGGCAAGCGCCGCGCGCGCGAGTTGGACGTCGGCGGCATGTATTACCTCAAGCCCGGCATGAGCGAGATCGTCGAAATCGTGCACGGCATATTGCCGGCCAACGGCATCGGCCTGTCGCCGGACGAGAGCACGGTCTACATCGCGGAGACGCCGACCGGACGGCTCTGGGCCTATGAGCTCTCCGCGCCCGGCACGCTCAAGCCGCGCGATCCGATCTATCGCGGCGAGCGCGGCCAGCCGATCTGCGGCCTCGGCGGCTACCAGATGTTCGACTCGCTCGCGGTGGAGGCGAACGGCAATGTCTGTGTCGCCACCCTCGTCTCCGGCTGCATCTCGGTGATCGCGCCCGACGGCACCCTGGTGGAACAGGTCCCGACCGGCGACCGCGTCACCACCAACATCGCCTTCGGCGGCCCCGAGCTGAAAACCGCCTACATCACGCTGTCGGGCAGGGGCGAGCTGATTGCGATGGACTGGCCGCGCGGCGGATTGCCGTTGAATTTTCTGAACAAGTGAGCCAAGCCGTCATTGCGAGGAGCCCGCGACAAAATCGCGAAGCAATTTTGCGCTGGCGACGAAGCAATCCAGACTGCCTCCGCGGTAAGACTCTGGATTGCTTCGCTTCGCTCGCAATGACAACGGAGAGAGACTTCAATGCCCTGGCCCGACCCCATCACCCTGCGCGGACAGCACGCCCGTCTCGAGCCGCTGTCGCATGATCATCGCGAGGGGCTGGTCGAGGCCGTCAAGGACGGCGAGCTGTCGAAGCTGTGGTACACCGCGATCCCGCGGCCGGAGAACATGGACAAGGAGATCGACCGCCGCCTCGGGCTTCAAGCCGCGGGCTCGATGCTGCCCTTCACCGTGTTCGACGCCGGCGGCACCATCGTCGGCATGACCACCTACATGAACATCGATGCCACGAACCGCCGCGTCGAGATCGGCTCGACCTGGTATGGCAAGAGCGCGCAGCGCGGCCCGCTCAACACCCAGTGCAAGCTGCTGCTGCTGCGCCACGCCTTCGAGACGCTGAACTGCATCGCGGTCGAGTTCCGCACGCACTTCTTCAACCACCAGAGCCGCCGCGCCATCGAGCGCCTGGGCGCCAAGCAGGACGGCATCCTGCGCAGCCATCAGATCGCGCCGAACGGCACCTTGCGCGATACTGTCGTTTACAGCATCACCGCCGCCGAATGGCCGACGGTGCAGGCGCATCTCGAATTTCAACTCAACGACAAGCCGCGCTAGGGGCGGCCGAGGGACCATGGATAGATTTGATTATGTGATCGTCGGCGCGGGCTCCGCCGGTTGCGTGCTCACCAGCCGGCTCAGCGAGGACCCCAACACCTCCGTCTGCGTGCTCGAGGCGGGCCCTTCCGACTGGCATCCCTACATCCATCTGCCGGCGGGCTTCATCAAGACCTTCCACATGAAGAGCATCAACTGGGCCTATCAGCAGGAACCAGGGCCCTGGACCGGCGGGCGCAGCATCTACGCGCCGCGCGGCAAGACGCTCGGCGGCTCGTCCTCGATCAACGGCCACATCTACAACCGCGGCCAGCGCATGGATTTCGACACCTGGGCGCAGATGGGCAATCGCGGCTGGGGCTATGCCGACGTGCTGCCCTACTTCCGGCGATTGGAGAAGCGGGTCGGCGAGGGCGAGGACACCTATCGCGGCCGCGACGGCAACCTCATCGTCACCACCATGAACTGGCGCGATCCGCTGTGCGAGGCCTTCATGGAAGGCGCGGTCTCGCTCGGCATTCCCCGCAACCCCGATTACAACGGCAAGACCCAGGAAGGCGTCTCCTACTGCCAGCGTACCATCAACAACGGCCTGCGCGTCTCCGGCGCCACCGCGTTTCTCAAGCCGGCGATGAAGCGGCCCAACGTGCATGTGCACACCCATGCGCATGCGACCGAGATCATCTTCGAGGGCAAGCGCGCGGTCGGCGTGCGCTACATGAAGGGCGGCCGCGGCGGCACGCCGGTGGAGGTGCGCGCCAACAAGGAGGTCATCCTCTCCGGCGGCACCTATAATTCGCCGCAACTGCTTCAGCTTTCCGGCGTCGGCTCGCCGGATCTGTTGCAGCAGCACGGCATCGCCGTGCGTCACGCGCTGCCGGTCGGCGAAGGCCTGCAGGACCATTACGCCCCGCGCACGGTAGCGCGCGTAAAAGACATCAAGACCATCAACGAACTCCGCCGCGGCTGGCGGCTCTGGGTCGAGGCGATGAAATGGGCCACCGCGCGCCGCGGCCTGCTGTCGCTGTCGCCCACCATGGTCTATTGCTTCTGGCATTCCGGCGAGAGCGCGGAGAGCTCCGACCTGCAGCTCACCTTCACGCCGGCTTCTTACAAGGAAGGCGTGCAGGGCCAGCTCGAGGACGAGCCCGGCATGACGGTGGCATCCTGGCAGCAGCGCCCCGAGAGCCGTGGCTATGTCCGCATTCGCTCCAGTGATCCGTTCGCGCCACCGATCATCCAGACCAATTATCTCGACGCCGAGCTCGACCGCCGCGTCATCGTCGGCGGCATGAAGCTCGCGCGGCGCCTGCTGAAGAGTGCGCCGCTGTCGCCCTATTACGCCTACGAGGATTTCCCCGGCCCCAACGTCAACACCGACGACGAATTTTTGCACGCCGCCACTGAGCGCGGCACCACCACCTTCCATCCCGGCTGCACCTGCCGCATGGGCCCGGCGGACTCGACCTGGGCCGTGGTCGACGACCACCTCCGCGTCCACGGCCTCGAAGGCCTCCGCGTCATCGACGCCTCCGTCATGCCCCGCATGATCTCGGCCAACCTCAACGCCTCCACCATGATGATCGCCGACCGCGCCTCCGACCTGATCCGCGGCAAGCAGCCGATGGAAGCGGCAAGGATTCCGGAGACGGCGGTGGCGTGAGCAGCGCAATTGCGTAGGGTGGGCAAAGCGAAGCGTGCCCACGCTTCTGTTGCAATATTGTAGAGGTGGTGGGCACGGCGCAAGTGCGCCTTTGCCCACCCTACAAGCTTGCTGTGTCGCCCCGCCCGTCAACCCCTCTTCGCAAAAATATTCCACTTTACCGAAATTCGGAATTGCGGCATAACCCGAAACAGCCCGGCCTGACGAAGAGGGGCGGTTCGCGAGTCGTTCGAAACGCGGGCCGGGTTGCGATGGACGCGGCAGCGTCGGCACGATTGGTAGCGGGCAGGGCGGGTAGTCCCTGTGAGTCCGCGGCCACGTGCAGACGAACGGCGCCGAAGTCCGGCGTAGCCTCTTGGCGAAGCCGGATGAGCTGCGTACGGCAAAACCGTGTGGTCCTGGCCGTCGTTGCTACGGTCAAGCTGCCTGCGGAGATGCGCGCGAGCCCAACCGGGCAGACGGCATCGTCAATTCGCGGGGCGAGGGAGGCCAGAAGGAATTCGGCTCCCGGGAGAGCGCGGCATAAGCCGTCCGACCATCGCGCAGGGAAGGCCGAGTGATCGGCGACACCTGTATGCTGCTGTGCGGTTTCTCTGCGTGTGCTTTCGCGCAGCGGACCGCGGGTGCCCGTCGGCACCCGGTCTTCCCTGCGCCCTTTTTCTTTTGGGGCGACGGAATGAAGCAAAGCTCGGGCGAGATGAGCCGCGAGGATGCGAAGCTGTGTCTGCGATCAAGACGCGAGTTCGAGAACGTCGCCGATGCCGCTGCGGAGGGATTCTGGATTGCTTCGCTGCGCTCGCAATGACGATGTGGAAGCAGGCGCGTGCCACATTCTCACTGTCATCGCCCGGCTTGACCGGGCGATCCAGTATTCCAGCGGCGGCTGTGATGGAATCGACAGGCTGCGGCGTACTGGATTCCCCGCCTTCGCGGGGAATGACACCAATGTTTTGGGCGACAGCGGGGGCTATCGCGAGCGAGCCCGAGGCTCACACTTCCCGTCGGCTCAAGAACGCCAGCCGCTCGAACAGATGCACGTCCTGCTCGTTCTTCAGCAGCGCGCCGTGCAGCGGCGGGATCAGTTTGCGCGGGTCGCGCTCCCGCAGTTGCTCGGCGCTCATGTCCTCGTTGAGCAGCAGCTTGAGCCAGTCCAAAAGCTCCGAGGTCGACGGCTTCTTCTTCAGGCCAGGCACCTCGCGCACCTCGAAGAAGATGCGCAACGCTTCCTCGACCAGGCGCTTCTTGATGCCGGGGAAGTGCACGTCGACGATGCGGCCCATCGTGTCGGCATCGGGGAACTTGATGTAGTGGAAGAAGCAGCGGCGCAGGAACGCGTCCGGCAGCTCCTTCTCGTTGTTGGAGGTGATCATCATGATCGGGCGCTGCTTGGCCTTGATCGTCTCGCCGGTCTCGTAGACATGGAATTCCATGCGGTCGAGCTCGAGCAGCAGGTCGTTCGGGAATTCGATGTCGGCCTTGTCGATCTCGTCGATCAGGAGCACCGGGCGCTGCTCGCTGGTGAAGGCGTCCCACAGCTTGCCGCGCTTGATGTAGTTCCGGATGTCGGACACGCGCTCATCGCCGAGCTGGCTGTCGCGCAGGCGCGACACCGCGTCGTATTCGTAGAGGCCCTGCTGCGCCTTGGTGGTGGACTTGATGTGCCAGGTGAGAAGCGGCGCGTTGAGCGCCTTCGCCACTTCCTCCGCCAGCACGGTCTTGCCGGTGCCGGGCTCGCCCTTCACCAGGAGCGGGCGCTCCAGCACGATCGAAGCGTTGACGGCGACCTTGAGGTCATCGGTCGCAACATAGTCCTTGGTGCCGGTAAATTTCATCGCGCGTCCTTGTTGGTCGTCGTCCCGGGAAATTGCCAATTGCATCGCCCCGGTCGCGACATGGGAACGGCCGCGCAGGGCGGCCGTTCCTGGTTCGGTCAGGCTTTCAGACCCGTCTTATCAGCGAAAGGATGACGAGCACAATCACCGCACCGATCGTGGCATCCACGATGGCGCCGATCGTGCCCGTTGCCAGCTGGATGTGCAGCTGCGGCAGCACCCAGCTCGCAACCAGCGCGCCGATGATGCCGACGACGATGTTGCCGACCAGCCCAAATCCCGCCCCGTGGACAATCTTGCCGGCTAGCCAGCCGGCGATCGCGCCAATGATGAGCGCCGCGACAATTCCCATTGCAAACGTCCCCCAAACAACCCCTTGAGGTCGGCAATTCTAGAGCAAAAAGCCTGCCGGTCCACGTTGAATCACCGCGGTCGTGATCTTGCTTCACCTCTCCCCAGCGGGGGAGAGGTCGATTTGCTCCCGGCGATGCGGAGCATCGTCCGGTGCAAATCGGGTGAGGGGGCGCCGGTCCCACGAGGAAGCGAAACCCCTCAGCCGGCACTGCGTGCCGGCCTCTCCCGATGGGAGAGGTGAAGCGCCGCCCCTTGACGTCAGCCACCCGACGGGCAATCTGTCACCCATGTTCCTGCAATTCTTCACCTCTCTGCGCGATGCGCAGGTCCCCGTGACGCTGCGCGAATACCTCACGCTGATGGAGGCGCTCGACGCCGACCTCGCCGACTACACGGTCGAGAACTTCTACTATTTGTCGCGCGCCTCGCTGGTGAAGGACGAGCGCAATCTCGACAAGTTCGACCGCGTCTTCGGCACGGTGTTCAAGGGGCTGGAAAGCCTGCTCGACGCCATGGACAAGGCGGAGATCCCCGAGGAGTGGCTGAAGAAGCTCGCTGAGAAGTATCTGACGGAAGAAGAGAAGAAGCAGATCGAGGCCATGGGCTGGGACAAGCTCATGGAGACGCTGAAGAAGCGCCTCGAGGAGCAGAAGGGCCGCCACCAGGGCGGCAGCAAATGGATAGGCACCGCCGGCACCTCGCCGTTCGGTGCGCACGGCTACAATCCCGAAGGCGTCCGTATCGGCCAGGAGAAGAACCGCAACAACCGCGCCGTGAAGGTGTGGGACAAGCGCGAGTTCAAGGATCTGGACGGCAACGTCGAGCTCGGCATCCGCAACATCAAGGTGGCGCTACGCCGCCTGCGCAAATTCGCCCGCACCGGCGCGCCCGACGAGCTCGATCTCGACACCACGATCCGCGAGACCGCCAATCACGGCTATCTCGACGTCCACATGCGGCCCGAGCGGCGCAACGCGGTGAAGCTCCTGGTGTTCTTCGACATCGGCGGCTCCATGGACGCGCATATCGAGCAGGTCGAGGAGCTGTTCTCGGCCGCGAAGAGCGAGTTCAAGCACATGGAGTATTTCTACTTCCACAACTGCCTCTATGAGGGCGTGTGGAAGCAGAACAAGCGCCGCTTCACCGATCGCACGCCGACCTGGGACGTGCTGCACAAATACCCGCACGACTACAAGGTCGTGTTCGTCGGCGACGCGTCGATGTCGCCTTACGAGATCATGGTGCCCGGCGGCTCGGTCGAGCACGTCAACGAGGAGCCCGGCTCGGTCTGGCTCGACCGCATCATCCGCACCTATCCGCACACGGTGTGGCTGAACCCGGTGCAGCAGAAGCACTGGGACTATTCGGAATCCACCACCATCATCAAGCGCATCTTCGCCAACCGGATGTATCCGATCACGATCGAAGGGCTGGAGAGTGCGATGAAGGAATTGACGCACTAGCTGTTGTCATTCCGGGGCGCGACGAAGTCGCGAGCCCGGAATCCATCGGGCCGCAGCACGCGTAGATCAATGGATTCCGGGCTCGCGCTACGCGCGCCCCGGAATGACAACAAGAGGGAGAACCATATGCCCCAGACCATCACCCGCGGCATCAAGGCGCTGATCGACGAGGCCAATGCCGAGATCGAGACGCTCACCGCCAAGGACGCGATCGAGATCTCCAAGAACGGCGACGTCGTCATCGTCGACATCCGCGATCCCCGCGAGATCGAGCGTGACGGTCGCATCCCCGGCGCCTTCGCCTGCACGCGCGGCATGCTCGAATTCTGGATCGACCCGCAGAGCCCCTACGCCAAGCCGGTCTTCCAGGAGGACAAGAAGTTCGTCTTCCACTGCGCCGGCGGCCTGCGCTCCGCACTCGCGGCCAAGACCGCGCAGGACATGGGCCTCAAGCCCGTCGCCCACATCGCCGGCGGCTACGCCGCCTGGCGCGATGCCGGCGGGCCGACGGAGAAGTGGGAGCCGAAGAAGAAGGGGTAACGTCATTCCGGGGCGCGCGAAGCGCGAGCCCGGAATCCATTCATCCACCGACACTGCCGCGCGATGGATTCCGGGCTCGCGCTACGCGTGCCCCGGAATGACAGCAAGGAAAAGCCAATGACCGCCCCCGACCCCCTCGTCTCCACCGAATGGCTCGCCGCTCACATGGGCGATTCCAACGTCAAGATCCTCGACGCCAGCTTCAAGCTGCCGGGTGTGCTGCCGCTGCCGAAGGACGACTACCTCGCGGCGCATCTGCCTGGCGCCGTGTTCTTCGATGTCGATGCGGTCTCGGATCATTCCAACCCGCTGCCGCACATGTTTCCAAGCGCCGAGCAGTTCGGCCGCGACGTCGGCAATCTCGGCATCGGAAATAGCGACACCGTCGTCCTCTACGATGCCGGCGGCTGGGTCGCAGCGCCGCGTGCCTGGTGGATGTTCCTGTCCTACGGCCATAGCAAGGTGCGCATCCTCAATGGCGGCCTGCAGAAGTGGCGCACTGAGGGACGTGCGACCGAGAGCGGCGAGGTCAAGCCGAAGCCGGCGACGTTCAAGGCGAGCTACGATTCAAACCGCGTGCGCAGCATGCAGCAGCTGATCGCCAACGTCGAAAGCCGCAAGGAGCAGGTGATCGACGCGCGCGCTGCCGATCGCTTCGAAGGCCGCGCGCCCGAGCCGCGGCCGGGCATCCGCTCCGGCCACATCCCCGGCGCCCGCAACGTGCCCTACAACCTGTTGTTCGACGCCGCGACCGGCGAGATGAAGCCGCTCGAGGATCTGCGCGCCGCCTTCACCAATGTCGGCGTCAAGCTGGATGCGCCGATCGTGACGAGCTGCGGCTCGGGCGTCTCCGCCGGGGTGCTGACGCTCGCGCTCTACCGCCTCGGCATCACCGACACCGCGCTCTATGACGGCTCGTGGTCGGAATGGGGCCAGGCCGGCGGCCCGGCCATCGCGACCGGGCCGGCGTGAGGTTGTCGGAGTGAAGGGTCAGCGCGTGCGTGCGGTCGTTGTTGTCGCCAAAGCCGGCTGCCGCTGACCGAACGGATCAAGCTGCTGCTGCTGCTGCTGCAGCTGCTGAGGCGGCGGGCGCCGCACCACGCGCTGGGGCTTCTTGGCCTTCGCCTTGCGCTTGGTCGCCTTGCTGTCCGACTTGCCGCTCTCGGCCTTGGCTTTCGCCGGCGCATCGCTGGCGGCCGGGGCAGCGTTCAGCGCAGCGAGCCTTGCCGAGGCGACATCGATCGCCGCGGCCGCGAGGGCGGTGTCGGCCTGTGCCGGCTCGCTGGCGGTCACGGCAGGCTGGGCCTCGGGGATCGCGGCCGTGGTGTCGGCGGGGGTCAGCGTATCCGTGGAAGCCGGCGCGGCGGCCGCCACGATCGGTTCGGGCCTGGCTGGCTCGACGGCCGGCACTTCGGCCAGGCGCGCGGCGGCCTCAGGCTGAACGTCGGTCTCGGTCGTCAGTGCGGCAACTTGGTCGGGCTCGCTCAGGGGCAGCGCGATGGTCGGCACCTGGTCGCGGAGCGATGGCGTGGTCTCGGCGGGCGGCTCCGGTTCGGGCCGCAGCACCGCGAGCACCGGCTGGGCCGGCTCTGGCGCTTGCGCAAACACCTGCTCCTGCGGGCCGTTCCGCCAGCCGGGGTTGCTGGCATATTGCTGATGGGTCGCCCGCAGCAGCGCGGCGGCCCCTAGGCCGAACACCAGGATGGAGGTTGACAGCAGGATCGCGGCAAACAGGAAGCGAAAGCCGGGAAGCATCGAGCGGTTGCGAATTTCCGCCCCGGCGGCGGAGTGGCCGGGGCCCAAGAGCCATCTGAACGCGGTGACGGTACTGCTGGCCGCGTTCGCCACGCGGGACCGAAGCTCAAAAAGGTGGCGAATCAGGCTGATTCGACCATATCGCAACGCTTCCGGATCGTTCCGTTAAAATCGCGGCCCAACATCGCGGCAATTGATGGCGCGATACGATTTCAGCCCCGTGATGCAACGGGGCAACGGTAGTCTTGCGGATCACAAAACGGCAAGTCCGGCGCAAATAAGCCTGATATGTCTTGAATGTGCCGCTATCTTCCGTCATCTGGCCGTTAACGGTCCGATCGGGCTTGGGGACTATACAAGAGCGATGATGATCAAACATTTTCTGACGATATGCGCTGCCGCAACAGTCGCTGCGGCGGGAACCTCGCTCGCTCAGGCTCAGAGCTATCCGGTCCAGCAGGTCCCGAGCTATGGCGCCCCGGCCGAATATCGGCCCGGTGACCGCGTACCGAATTTCGACGCGCTCGATGAAGACGACGACGCGATGCCGCATGCCTCGCTGCCGCCGCCCGGTCCGGCTGACGATCCGCGCTACGGCCGTCCGATGGGCGCGCCTCCGGTCTATTCGGCCGCCCCGCCGCAAGGCCCGGTGATGTCGCCGGATGATCCGCGTTACGGTCGTCCGGCTGGCGCCCCGCCGGTCTATTCGGCAGCGCCGCAGGGCCCTGTGATGTCGCCCGACGATCCCCGCTACGGCCGGCCCGCCGGTCCGCCGGCGGTGATCTACGCCGACCGTCCCCCTCAGCAGGCGCCTGCCAATGATGGCCTGCGTCCGCCCGAGGCTGTCGGCGGTCCTGCCGCGACCGGCACGGTCCAGGCCGGGCAGCCGCCCGTGGGCACGGATGGCCGCCCGGTGACCTTGGCCGCGCTGCCGCCCGAGGAGCAGCCCGATGCCGCGCCGGTGCAGCTGCCGCCGAACCTGCGCCGTCAGGAGGTCGCGTTCCAGACCAAGGAGCCGGCCGGCACGCTCGTGGTCGATACGCCCAACACCTACCTCTATTACGTGCTTGGAGGCGGCCGCGCGATCCGCTACGGCGTCCGTGTCGGCCGCGACGGCTTCACCTGGACCGGCGTGCAGAAGATCACCCGCAAGGCCGAGTGGCCGGATTGGCATCCGCCGACCGAGATGATCGAGCGTCAGCCCTATCTGCCGCGCTTCATGGCCGGCGGCCCCGGCAATCCGCTCGGCGCCCGCGCGATGTATCTCGGCTCGACCGTGTATCGCATCCACGGCACCAACCAGCCCTCGACCATCGGCAAGTTCGTCTCGTCGGGCTGCATCGGCATGCTGAACGAGGACGTCTCGGACCTGTTCGATCGCGTCAAGGTCGGCACCCGCGTTGTCGTGATGCCGGGCGGCCCGCCACCGGGAACGGCAACGGCGTCCGCCGCGCCGACGCAGAGCGCGGCCGGGCCGGCTCCGATGTCCGCCCAGGCGGGCCCGGTCCCGGGGACGCAGCCCACCGTCGTGCCGCCGCTGCCCGCGCCGGTCACCGTGCGCTGAGCGCCTCGACATCAATGAGATTGCGAAGGGCGTGCCGTCGGCACGCCCTTTTGATTTCAGGCCAGCCTGCGCGGCAGCTCGCCGCCCTTGGTGAAGGCGTCGATCGCCTCGACCATCTGGCCGTAATGGATGCGCAGACCATCCGTGGTGGCGTAGCCCAGATGCGGCGTCAGCACGACATTGTCGAGCTTGCGGAAGGGATGGTCGACCGGCAGCGGCTCGACCGAGAACACGTCCAGGCCTGCACCCGCGATCTTGCGCTCCTGCAAGGCTTCCAGCAGCGCCTGCTCATCCACGATCGGCCCGCGTGCGGTGTTGACGAGGAAGGCCGTCGGCTTCATCCGCGCAAGATCCGCGCGGCTCACGAGGCCACGCGAGCGCTCGCTCAGCACCACGTGGATGGTGACGATGTCGGCCTTGGCGAATAGCTCCTCCTTGGTGGCGTAGCCGACGCCGACAGCCGCGCACTTCTCCGGCGTCAGGTTCAGGCTCCAGGCGATCACGTTCATGCCGAACGCCTTCGCAATGCCCGCCATCTTGCTGCCGAGCTTGCCGAGCCCGACGATGCCGAGCGTCAGGCCGTCGATCTCGACGCCGGCAAATGTCTGCCAGGATTCGCCCGCATGCATCCGCGCGTTCTCGCGGCCGATGCCGCGGGTCAATTCCAGGATCAGGCCCATCGCGAGCGGCGCGGTCGGATCGCGCGAATATTGCGTGCCGCCGATGGCGATGCCGCGTCCCTTTGCAGCCTCGATGTCGATGGCAGCGTTGCGCATGCCCGACGTCAGCAGCAGCTTCAGCTTCGGCAGGCGATCGAACAAGCTCTTGGGAAACGCCGTGCGCTCGCGCATCGCGCAGATGATCTCGAAGTCGGCGAGCGCGCTGGCCGCGGCCTGCTCGGAGGCGAAGGGATGGCTGAACACGGTGACGTCGAGGCGGTCCGACAATTTCTGCCAGTCGGCGACGTCGAGGGCGAGGTTGAAATAGTCGTCGAGGATTGCGCAGCGCAGCCGGCTCATCAGCGTTCGTCCATGGCGAGAGGTGAAGGCGCCGGGCGGGCGCCGTCGTCGGAACCTCGCCATGGTTGCGCGCAATCGCGCCACCGCGCAAGCAGCCTGCGCCTTCAAAAGTCCGATAGGAAGTCGTCGCTCAGACGTCGCGGGGCTTCAAGCGGAACGGCGCATCCATGCCGTGCTTGGCGCGCCAGGCGGGGCCGGGGCCGCGCATGTAATGCAGCTCGGGCCGGTAGGGATTGAAGGCGGTGGCGAAGAAGCGCTTCCAGAAGGCCTTGATCTCCGAGGCGAACCCGGAGACGCGCCCGGCTCCTGCCGGAACGGGAAGAGAATGGGTCTCGATCAGAGCCATGATGCGGCCTCGCTGTGCTCCCCGTTCGTTCTGAGCGGGTGGCGCTGTTTCCGCGCGAAACCGAGCTTTGGCCTGATTTATTAAAAGATGGTTTCAATTGTCCGGATCGGTGGCCGGATGGTGTCTGTCCCGTATTCATCCGTGGTGAACGGAGGGAAAACGTTGCCCTTTGAGGGCGGGATCGTTACATCGCTGGCGAAGCAAATTTCCTCAAATCGAAGGTTTCACGGGACCGATGGCGCGCCAGTTCATCTATTTCATGCAGGGCCTGACCAAGAGCTACCCGACCCGGAAGGTGCTCGATAACATCCATCTGAGCTTCTACCCGGACGCCAAGATCGGCGTGCTCGGCGTCAACGGCTCGGGTAAGTCGACGCTGCTCAAGATCATGGCCGGTCTCGACAAGGAATACACCGGTGAGGCCTGGGTCGCCGAGGGTGCCCGCGTCGGCTATCTGGAGCAGGAGCCGCACCTCGATCCCAAGCTGACCGTGCGCGAGAACGTCATGCAGGGCGTCGCCAAGCAGAAGGCGATCCTCGACCGCTACAACGAGCTCGCGGTCAACTATTCGGACGAGACCGCCGACGAGATGACCAAGCTGCAGGACGAGATCGAGGCCCAGGGCCTGTGGGATCTCGACAGCAAGGTCGATCAGGCCATGGACGCGCTGCGCTGTCCGCCCGATGATGCAGACGTGACCAAGCTCTCGGGCGGTGAGCGCCGCCGCGTCGCGCTGTGCCGCCTGCTGCTCGACCAGCCCGAGCTCTTGCTGCTGGACGAGCCGACCAACCATCTCGATGCGGAATCCGTGTCGTGGCTGGAAGGGCACCTGCGCAACTATCCCGGCGCGATCCTGATCGTCACCCACGACCGCTACTTCCTCGACAACGTCACCGGCTGGATCCTCGAGCTCGATCGCGGCCGCGGCATCCCGTACGAAGGCAATTACTCGTCCTGGCTGGTGCAGAAGCAGAAGCGTCTGGAGCAGGAAGGCCGCGAGGACGCCGCGCACCAGAAGACGCTCGCGCGCGAGCAGGAATGGGTGGCGTCTTCGCCCAAGGCACGCCAGGCCAAGTCCAAAGCGCGCTACCAGCGTTATGAGGAACTGCTCAAGCAGGCCAGCGAGAAACAGACTCAGACCGCGCAGATCATCATCCCTGTCGCTGAGCGGCTCGGCGCCAACGTGGTCGACTTCGAAGGTCTCAGCAAAGGCTATGGCGATCGCTTGTTGATCGACGATCTCACCTTCAAGCTGCCGCCCGGCGGCATCGTCGGTGTGATCGGTGCCAACGGCGCCGGCAAGACCACGCTGTTCAAGATGATCACCAAGCAGGAGCAGCCGGACAAGGGCTCGATCACGGTCGGCGAGACCGTGCATCTCGGCTATGTCGACCAGTCGCGCGACGCGCTCGACGGCAAGAAGACCGTTTGGGAGGAGATCTCCGGCGGCAACGAATTGATCCTGCTCGGCAAGAAGGAAGTCAATTCGCGCGGCTATTGCTCGTCGTTCAACTTCAAGGGCGCGGACCAGCAGAAGAAGGTCGGCGCGCTCTCGGGCGGTGAACGCAACCGCGTGCATCTCGCAAAAATGCTGAAGTCCGGCGCCAACGTCCTGCTGCTCGACGAGCCGACCAACGACCTCGACGTCGATACGCTGCGCGCGCTCGAAGAGGCGCTGGAGGATTTCGCCGGCTGCGCCGTCATCATCAGCCACGATCGCTGGTTCCTCGACCGCATCGCGACGCACATCCTCGCCTTCGAGGGCGAGAGCCACGTCGAATGGTTCGAAGGCAATTTCCAGGATTACGAGAAGGACAAGATGCGCCGGCTCGGCCAGGACAGCATCATCCCGCACCGCGTGAAGTACAAGAAGCTGACGCGGTGATGGCGGCATGATGCGGCGGGCGCTCATCGCTGCGGTGATCGTCATCACCTGCGCTTGGTCGCCCGCCCGTGCTGCCGACGCCGCCTTCACGCAGTTCATCGCCTCGCTGTGGCCGGAAGCCCAACAGGCCGGCGTCTCGCGCGCAACGTTCGACGAACAGACGCGCGGGCTGGAGCCCGATTACAAGCTGCCCGATCTGCTCTTGCCCGGGCGGCCGGCGACCGGCGCGCCGTCGCAGGCCGAGTTCGTGCAGGTGCCGGCGGACTACGTCAAGGAAGCTTCGATCGCGCGGCTGGCCGGCGAGGGCCAACGGCTGCTGCAGAAATATCGCGCGGCGCTGACCGAGATCGAGAAGAGCTCCGGCGTGCCGGCAACGGTGATGCTTGCGATCTGGGGCCGCGAGACCGACTATGGCCGCTACACGCTCCCTTATGATCTGGTTCGTGTGCTGGCGACGCAGGCCTATGTCGGCCGGCGCAAGGATCAGTATCGCAACGAGTTCATCCTCGCGCTGAAGATCCTCGGCGAAGGCGTGGTGACGCGCAAGGACATGCGCTCGTCCTGGGCGGGTGCCACCGGGCTCACGCAATTCCTGCCGTCCGAATATTACAAGCACGGCGTCGATTTCGACGGCGATGGCCGCATCGACATCTGGCACTCCGTGCCGGATGCGCTGGCCTCGGCCGCGCAGCAGCTCGTCAACAAGGGCTGGCAGAGCGGCCTGCGTTGGGCCTACGAGGTGCAGGCCCCGGCCAAGGTCGATTGCACGACGGGCGTGCCGGAGGTGACCAAGCCGATCGGCCAATGGCTGCGCGAGGGTTTTGTCCCGGTGCGCGGCCAAAAGCTCAGCGCGGCCGAGCAGGCGCAGCCGGCCTCGCTGCTCCAGCCCGAGGGCATCTACGGGCCGTCGTTCCTGACCACGAAGAACTACTTCGTCATCAAGGAATACAATTTCTCCGATCTCTACGTGCTGTTCGTCGGCCATCTCAGCGACCGCATGATGAGCCCGCTGCCCTTCGCAACGCCCTGGTCGGCTTCGAAGCAGTTGCGCACCAAGGACGTCGAGACCATGCAGCGCGGGCTGACGCGCATCGGACTCTACAAGGACAAGATCGACGGCAAGGCCGGCATGCAGACGCGCGCCGCGCTCGGCGCTTATCAGAAGTCGGCGGGACTCAAAGTCGATTGCTGGCCGAGTGAAGAGGTGCTGCGTTCGATCCAGGCGGCGCGATAACGTTTGAGCAAAGAAAAAGCCCGGCCGATGCTCTCGGCCGGGCTCTTGATCGCGGCGCGCATGCGCCAGGCGATCAGATCAGTAGCAGACGCGAATCGGACGGCTGACCCAGCCGTAGCCATCCCAATAGCGCTCGCGGCGCCAGTAGCAGGGCGCGGGCGGCGGGGGCTCGGCAACGTAAACGGGGCCGCCATAGGCGGGCCGGCTCGACGCGATGGCGCCGCCGACGATCGCGCCGCCGATCAGGCCGGCTGCGATGCCGGCGCCGATGTTGTCACCGGCTTTGGCGGACGGAGCAGCGGTCACCAGCGAACCGGCGACCGTCGCGACCGTGAGGGCGGCAACTAAAGTCTTGTTCATGCTCTTGGCTCTCCTGGGAGATGGGTTCCTCCTGTTAGAGGCGCCCGGGTTTCAAAGGTTCACGCACACTCTGATGGAAATTGGCCTTGCAGCTAGGAAGCGCGCAAATGGTCAATCCACGGTAAACGCACACGGACCTGTGACGAGAAAAAGCGGTCTTTTTCAGGCCCCGAGATGAACGGCAACTCCGTAGTCAACCGGCTTGGCGTGCCTCAGCCGCAGACTCGGACGCGACGGACGCGCCAGGCATAGCCATCCCAGAAGCGCTGCTTCTGCCAGACGCAGCCGCCGTAATAGTCGTCGGCCACATAGCCTGGACCAGGGGCGTAGTAGCGCGGCGGGTAGTAGCCCGGCTGATAGTAGCCATAGCCGGGTCCGTAATAATACGGAGAAGCCAATGCGCCGCCGACAATGGCGCCGCCGATGATCCCGGCTGCCACGCCTGCCGCGACGCCGCGCTGGGCATGGGCCGGCGATCCGGCCGTCAGGGCCAGGGTGGCGACGGCAGCGACCGCCAGGAGCGACTTCTTCATTGCTTGACCTTTCAGACCGACACACGGGAACCCTTTGGGCCGCAAGGTTCCATATTTCGCTGAAATGATCAATGAACGGCACCTTTGCCGGAGACGACCAAGTAATATGGGCCCCACTGGGAGACGATGATGGGCAACGCGATGGTCAATGCCTTGATTGCGGCCGGGATCGTTTTCGCGATCGGCTACGGCTGGATCGCACATCTCCAGAACCGCGCACGGCGCTCCCGCGCCACCGCAGGCAGCGACGGCGGGAGTGGCGGCGGGGACAGCAGCTATTCCGGGACGAGTGACGGCTTCTCGCTGGGAAGCTGGTTCTCCGGCGGCAGTTCGGGGAGCTCGAGCGACGGCGGCAGCTGTTCGAACAGCGATAGCGGCAGCAGCAGCGGCGGCGACTGCGGAGGCGGTGGCGACGGTGGAGGAGGCGGTGGCGGCGACTAGTCCGGCCCAATCTTGATCCAGCGCAACAGCTAATTTTAGAGCCGTTCTAGGCTTTGATCAGGCCAGTTTGGAATAGCTTCAAATACCGGTTTTTCCTTTTGCATCCGGCCGGCCTGTTAAATATCGATGATGGCGCATCACCGAAAGGCCTGCCGCTTCCATGATCGTTTGTTCCTGTAACGTGCTGAGCGATGACGATATCCGCGCCGCCGTCGCCGAGTCCGACGATGCCGTGCGCCATGCCAAACAGGTCTATGGGTGTCTCGGCTGTAGCGCCGAATGCGGCCGCTGCGCGCGGACGATCAAGACCATCATCGACGAAGCGCTTGGGCCCTGCGCGCAGTCCTGCTGCGCCGGCTGTCCGCATAGCCACACCGTGGCCGCCAACGACGAGACCGCCGAGCCCGCCGAGTTCGCGCTCGCGGCCTGCTGAAAACTTCCGCAACCCCGGCTGAGCTTTTCCCCGGCTGCGTTCCCGCAGCCGGTTGCCCTCGTTCGCAAAGTGATTTAGAAGCGTTCTAAATTCGGTTTAGGGCCGATTTGGATTGCAAGAGCTGGAGTGAACCATGCAGGGCGACGCAAAGGTCATCGAATATCTCAACAAGGCGCTGCGTCATGAGCTGACTGCGATCAATCAGTACTGGCTGCATTACCGCTTCCTCGACAATTGGGGCCTGCTGGACATGGCCAAGGTCTGGCGCAAGGAGTCCATCGAGGAGATGGAGCACGCCGACAAGCTCACCGAGCGTATCCTGTTCTTCGACGGCTTTCCGAACATGCAGGTGCTCGACCCCCTGCGCATCGGCCAGAACGTCAAGGAGATCATCGAGTGCGATCTCGCCGCCGAGATGAGCGCGCGGGCGCTCTATCAGGAAGCGGCGACCTACTGCCACAGCGTCAAGGACTATGTCACCCGCGACCTGTTCGAGAAGCTGATGAGCGACGAGGAGCATCACATCGACTTCCTCGAAACCCAGCTCGATTTGATCGGCCGCATCGGCCTCGAACTCTACACCCAGAAGCATGTCGGCGGGCTGGAAGGCGACGGGCATTAAGCGCTAACGCCGCGACAGAGGCCGTCGCGACACACTCCCAAGTCGTCCCCGCGAAAGCGGGGACCCATAACCCCAGGGAGGAGTGTGGCGCGAGGCTGGGACGACGCTGTGATGCCGTGCGGCCTACAGCTGCGTCTTGTAGAGCTCTTCCACGGCCTCCTGGCTCGCGGGCTCGCCGAGGCCGGTCTGCTCGTGAACGACCGTGACGATGCTCGGCATCACCGAGCGCGGCACCTTCTCCGACGACCACAGCTTCGAGCGCATCAGCGCCTTGCCGCAGTGAAAATAGACTTCGCTCACGGTGACGTTCAGCACCGCGCGCGGCGGCTTGCCGAATTCCTCCATCGAGGCGAGCAGATCCTGGTCGGCCGACAGCGTGCCGCGTCCGCCGACGCGTAGCGTCTCGTCGATGCCCGGCACGAAGAACAGCAAATGCACGAAGCCTGAGCCTTCGACCACGTTGCGGAAACTGTCGATGCGGTTGTTGCCGGAGCGGTCGGGCATCAGCAGCTGGTTGGGGCCGGCGACGCGGACGAAGCCGATGCCGCCGCCGCGCGGCGAAGCGTCGACGCTGCCGTCCGCGCCCGATGTCGCGAGCACGCAGAACGGCGACATCTCGATGAACTTCTTCGCGTGTGCGTCGATCGCGGGCCGTGCTTTCGCGATCACGCGCGGGCTCGGCTTGGCATAGATGGTGGCGAGGTCTTCGGCGCTAAGATCGGTCAACGGCGTGCCTCCGCTTCAAGCTTGGCTCTAGGCTACCCGATCGGGCCATCTCCAGCCAATGGAATTCATCAAGACGCGCTACACCGCATCCGCCGGCACGAAGCAGCTGATGATGATGGCCCCGCGGTGGTGGACGTACCACACCACGGCCTGGCCGATCGGATTGCCCTGGTCGCGGATGATGGCGCGTTCGGGCACTTCCATCCATTGCCCTTCGATCGGCACCCAATAGCTGCCCGCGCGCACGTCGTAGTCGGTGCGATGGCCGTCGGAGATGTCGCAGCAGGGCACGCCGTTCGGCGCGATCACGCTCTTGAACCAGGCGCGGATGTCGGGCGGGACGTGATCATATTGCCCGTTGTCGAACGCGAACGCAGCGCTCGTCAGCGCCGTCATCGCGATCAGCCAAACGCACAGTGCGAGCCTTCGCATGCGATCCTCCGCCGCATTCCGATTCGTATCGTTGATGCGATTAAGCCCGAGCTGACAGCGCATTGCATGCTCAAATAATATGCGCGCGAGAGGCGCGGCGGATGATGCGTTGCGGCATGATCTTCGCTATGGCGTCTCGATCGAGGCGAGCAGCGATTTTGGCGCGACATTGCGCCAGGCCATATCGAGCGCGCTTCGCAGCGTCACCTGATCGACCTTCGCCAGCTTCACATTCGTGCTGCCGTTCTTGCCCCAGGCGCCGGGCACCGGGCGAAACATCGCCGGCTCCGCATCGATGAGCATGGCCTGCTGGTCCGGCGTCAGCTTCACCATACCCCATGTGTCATCGGGATAGCCCATCGTCGCGAACACGCGCTTGCCGACGCGGAAGTCGGCATGGCCGTGATGCGCGCCCTCGATAACACCGGGAAATGCGAGTGCGGCCTTACGAAAGCGGGCTTTCGACATATCGTCTGGCTGCCGCTCCTACATCGTCCGCTGCGGCGCGGTCTGTAGCAATTGCCTGACCTGCTCGCTGTAGAACTTTGCATTGCCGGTGGTGCCGTGGCCGCGCGTCTCGGCGCTCGCCGGGATCAAATAGAGGCGGCCGTTCTTGACCCGCTTCATGGCAGCGTCCGTGAGGCCGGTCTCGGGCGGGTTGCGTTCGTCATCGGCCGAGTTGATCAGCAGCAGCGGGGCCTCGATCGCCTCCAGCTTCTCGCTCGCATTGTAGTCGTGCGAGGATTCCCATTGATAGACGAAGTCGTTGGCGTCCGCCGTGATCGGCGTCGCGAGCCGGTCATCGACGATCTTGTCGGCCTTCGCCGCGGTCGGCGCCTGCGATTGATAGGCCAGCGTCCCGCCGATGCTGGCGATCCCGTAGGCGGTGATGGCATATTTCATCATGCGCGGCTGGCCGGTGTAATTGCCGCCATTGTAGTCGGGATCGTTGCGGATGGTGTCGAGCATGATCCGCCGCATCATCCAGTTGCGCGATGCCATCTCGGTCGGCTGCGCGGCCATCGGGACCAGCGCGTCCATCGCCTTCGGATATTTCTCGCCCCACAGCCAGGTGTGCATGCCGCCCATCGAATTGCCGATCACGAGCCGCAGATGCTTGACCCCGAGGCCTTCCGTCACCAGGCGATATTGCGCCTCGACCATGTCCTCGTAATTGTATTTCGGAAAGCTCGTCTTCATGCCGTCGGAGGGCTTCGACGATTTGCCGTGGCCGATATTGTCGGGAATGATGATGTAATATTTGGCGGCGTCGAGCGGCTGCCCCGGGCCGAACAGCTCGCCGGCAAAGGAAGGCGTCAACATGCTCGCACCCGACCCGCCTGTGCCGTGCAGCACCAGCACGGGCTGGCCCGAGGGTTCGCCGACCGTGGTGTAGTGCAGCTTCAGTTCCGGCATGGTCTCGCCAGTGTGGAACTTGAAATCCCGGGCGATCCAGTCGCCCTGCTTCGGGGGCGGATAGTCGGCTGCCCCTCCTGACGTCGAGATCGATAGCAGGATGGCCGACAGCGCGACGCAAGAAGCTCTCATGTTCCTAATCCCCCGTGCGGCTCGTGTCCGGCGGCCGCTTTGCGGCGGAACCTAGCACAAATGCGGGAAGGATGTAGGATTTCCCCTCCGCCAACCGTCCTCGAGGGAATATCCGGAGAAAGTGCATGTGCCGCAATATCAAGACGCTGTTCAACTTCGAGCCGCCGGCGACCGAGGATGAGATCCACGCCAGCGCGCTGCAATTCGTGCGAAAGCTGTCGGGTTTCAACAAGCCGTCTCAGGCCAACGAAGCGGCGTTCGAGCGTGCGGTGGCCGAGGTCTCCGAGGCCGCGCGAAAACTCCTGACTTCACTGCATACCCATGCGCCGGCGCGCGACCGCGAGGTTGAGGCGGAAAAGGCCAAAGAGCGCTCGCGGCTGCGCTTCGGTACGTGAGCTCGGGCAGCGTGCTCCGTGATCTGCCTCACGGTATCTGCTGCCTCGGCTTGCGAAGGTGCCGGCCGGGGTATTGATCGCCCGGAGCACGACATGAGCCGCCCCCTTCTTCCCTTGAAAGCAGGTGCCATCGTCTTCACGCTGCTGTGGACCGCGTGGATGATGTGGTGGAGCGGCTCGTTCTCCAGCGCGAATGTGGTCATCCTCGCCCTGTGCGGCGCGGCGGTCGGCTATCTCTGGTATCGCGCCATGCGCTGGCAGTTCGAGCGCATGGGCATGCTGCCGCGGCGCGAGGATCAGCCCGAATAGACTGGTCGGCTATTGCTTGTGGCCCTGCTTCTTCTTCTTCTTTTTCTTCTTGTGATCGTCGCCGTCGTCGCCCTCGTCGCCGACGATTGCCTCGTCGGTCTCCTGGACGGCGGCTTCGAGCGCTTCGCGCTCAGCGGCTTCGCGCTCGCGCTGGCGGCGGCGCTCGTCCCAGGCGTCGAAGAGCTGGTCGAGCCACGGCAGCACCTGCTCGATCGACGGCAATTGGCCGGGCGGACCCGGCTCGCCGCGCGGGCCTTGCGGCCCCGCCGGCCCCTGCGGTCCGGCAGGTCCCGGCGCGCCGGCTGGCCCACGCGGACCGGCTTCGCCCTGCTTTCCTTGCGCTCCGGCCTTTCCGACCGGGCCCGGCTTGCCTTGTGGCCCGGGCTTGCCGCGCGCGCCGTCGGGGCCGCGCCGGCCCGGATGACCTTGTGGCCCCGGTCGTCCCGGCTCGCCTTGCCGCCCACGAGGACCCTGAGGCCCCGGCCGTCGTCCCTGGTCGTCTGCCACGCCACTGCTCCCTTCACCCGAAGCAAGCTACTTAGCGGCGTTTGACGACAGCAGCAATTCTGCCCGCGCATCGTGCCAGGCTTGATCAACATCAATCGGCGGCGCGAGCGGCCGTGTCATCGATCGCGCGCGGCTGCGCAGCGCGTTGTCGCGGGCGGGCTAAAGTCGCGCGCTAGTCCTGATGGGCAGGCACGTCGATGCCAGAGGCGGCATAGAGCTTGATCTTGTTGCGCAGCGTGCGCACCGAAAGGCCGAGCACGCGCGAGGCCCGCGTGCGGTTGCCGTCGCAGCGCGCCAGCGTCTGCAGCACGAGCTCACGCTCGACCTCGTCGACGGTGGCGCCGATCAGAAGCGGAACGATCTGGTTTGGCGCAAGGAATTGTGCGTCCGGTTCGGACGCGGCGACATGAACAGTGGTCATCAATACACCTCCCGATCAACGCCCGCTTCCATCGTCGGAAGCGGATCGAGAACCAACGACCCCCAAGCCGTGAATCTACGGTGGCCGGGTTTGGTTAATGAAGGGTTAATTGGGAGGTGCTGTACCGAATTGATCTTGGGAATGCCGCGAAGCCGCCGCGATTGGGGGCCTCGCGCCTCATACCGTTCGATAGCCGCCGTCCACCATCACGATGCTGCCGGTGACAAAGGCCGACAGATCGGAGGCGAGGAACACCGCAGGCCCCACGATGTCCTCGGGCTTGCCGGTGCGCGCCAGCGGCGTGTGATCGACGAAAGCCTGCACCAGCGCCGGATTTGTCGCACGCACATGGACGTTGATGTTGGTCTCGATGAAGCCGGGCCCGATCGCGTTGACGCGCACGCCGTCCTTGCCGAGCTCGACCGCGAGCGCCTTGGTGAAGCCGAGCACGCCATGCTTCGAGGTGGTGTAGGCCGCCGAGCTCGGCGTGCGCAGATGCACGAAGGACTGGATCGAGCCGATATTGACGATGCGGCCTTTGCTCGCGCGCAAGGGCGCGAGGAATGCCTGCGTCATGTTGAAGACGCCGTTGAGGTTGAGCGAGATGATGTCGTTCCAGTCCTTCGCCACCGTCTCGGTCTCCGCGGTGAAGGCGTTGCGGCGGGTGATGCCGGCGTTGTTGACGAGGATCGAGACCTGCCCGACCTTGTCCGCGACTTGCTTCGCCAGCGCAAAGCAATCCTCGCGTCGGGTCACGTCGAGCGCAAAGCTCTCGGCCTTGCCGCCCGATGTTCGGATCTCCTGCGCCGCCTCCGCCACCGTCTCGGCGTTGACGTCGAGCAGCACGATTTGCGCGCCCTCCCGCGCATAGCCGGCGGCAATCGCCCGGCCGATTCCGGAACCCGCGCCGGTGACGACGGCAATGTGGTTCGCGAGCAACGCCATGGCATATTCCTCCCGTTTTCGTTTCGAAGTTTCACGAAAAGCTAACTCGAAATTAAGGGGTCGGAAACGGCGGCCTTGGCATACTGATCTTGATTGCTAAACGTTGCGCGCATGATGGAACGGCTCGACTCCTGGAAACTCGCTCTGGAACGCCTGCGGTCGGCGCAATCGGCCGATTGGGCCGAGGCCGGCCGGCTCGTGGCCGAGATCGCGCGGATGAGCGGCGACGTCACGCTGCGCCAGGCCGCCGAGCAGGCGCTGCCGGTGCTGCGCCAGGCCGTCGACAATGACGATCACAGCGTGACGCTGGCGGCCCAGCGTCGTCTCGGTGTGGTGCTCGAGGTCGTGCACGATCTGACCGCACCGCGCTTCGGCCGCCGCAACGCCGCGCCGAAGAAGCTCTCCAGCGAGGATCGCGCCCGCAAGATGCTCGGCCTGCCGCTCGCGGTGCAACTCACCTGCGAGGACATCAACCAGGCCTATCGCCGCGCCGCCAAGGGCCTGCATCCCGATCTCGGCGGCAGCGCCGAAGCCTTCATCGATCTCGCCGCCGCGCGCGACATCCTGATCCATCCCGGCGCGCACAAGGACGCGTGAAGGCGCCACGGCACGCGTTCACGCAACACAAAAACAACCGGGCAAGGACGCATGCCCGTCCTTGCCCGGCTCTTCGTCCGCCGATCGAAAGTTTACCAGGTGCAGCTACCGCTCTTGAGCGCGGCGTCCTTCGCCGCGAGGGCGTCGAGGAAGGTCGGCACGCTGGCGCTGGCGCGGTGGTAGCCGGCCGGCCACGGCGTGGTCGGGATGCTCTCGTCCCAGATCTGGCAGAAGCCGGTGTCCTGCCAGCGGATCAGATGATAGCTGGCTTCAGCCGGGCTCGCGGCGACGAACGCAGTGACGGCAAGACCGGCGGCAGCGCACAGCATGGAAATACGACGCATGATCAGCTCCTCAAATGAATGATGTGATGCGCCTCCCGACAATGACGGGGAGGGGTGGTGCGGGACGCTGTGGCATGCGCCCCGGACAAGATGTGAGTAGTTCCACCGGCCGCCGAGGTTCAAAGAATGTGTGCTGGACCTGCGTGATTTCGGGCGGGAAACGCTTCAGGCCAGCGCAAAGAAAAAGGGCGGATCGCCCGTGCGACCCGCCCTTCGAATGCGATTCTCGCGTCCGGCTCAGAGCGTGCACTTCCGCTCGGTGCGCATCTTGATCTGCAGGTCGGAGGCCTGCTGGAAGGTCGGGAGCGGCTTGCTGACGACCTTGTAGGTCGAGACCCCGAACTGGAACGGCTTGTACTGCAGGTCCTCGTTCCAGACCTGGCAGATGCCGGTGTTGTCCCAGCGGATCACGTAATAGCCGACCTTGGCTGAGGCCGGCACGGCGAACACGGAAGAGGCGATGCCGGCAACGGCACAAAGCGCGAGAAGGCGGCGCATGAAGTATCTCCTTGTGGGACATGGGACCGGAAAAATTCGTGCGGTAAAAGCAGGCCCTTTGCAAGCCGGGGAGCCGCCATTCACGGACATGTCAGCCGTGCCTTGAGCATTTGGTTTGGCAGCGTGCCCGATGGGCCACACGCAGCTTAATCCGCTCCTACTTGGCCAACGAGGCGACCGCCTCGATCTCGATCAGCATCTTCGGATCGGGCAGCGCCTGCACCACGCATGTGGTGCGCGCCGGATACGGCGGCGGGCCGAAGGCGCCGGCATAGAGCGCGTTCATGGCGGCAACGTCCGAGGCGCGGGTCAGGAGCACGTTGACCTTGACGAGATCGTGCATGCCGGCGCCGGCCTCGCCCAGCACGCGCTTGATGTTGACGACGACGTTGGCGAACTGCGCCTCGAAGCCATCGGGCAGCGCGCCTGATACATCGAAGCCGGGAATGCCGGAGACGAACAGGAGATCACTGATGCGCGTCGCAAAGGACAGCGGCGGCGCCTTGACGTGCGGCGGGGGCGCGAAATGCTGGATCGGCATGGGATCACCTCAGGACGGGGGAGGACGCATGAGCGTAGCGGCAAGACGTGGGCTACTCAAAACAAAAGTGCGAAAACAACCCCATGCACAGTAGGGATGGTGCGGAGATCATTGGGATTTTTGGAAATTCGGGATTGCGGAAGTATCCGCTTGCTCCGTCGGGCAAAACAGGGGCAGTATGGCACGATGGCGGTTGGTGCCTTTGATCGCTGGCGGTTCGCCTTTTCCTGCCGGCGGCAAGAGCCGGTATCCATCCATCTCGTCATTGCGAGGAGCTCTTGCGACGAAGCAATCCAGACTGCCTCCGCGGAACGATTCTGGATTGCTTCGCTACGCTCGCAATGACGGGGCATGAGGACCTTCCGCGAGTCTCGCTGCCGCTGCACTTGCGGAAACTGCCGTCCCATCATGTTGCCGCCCCGATCGATCAGGTACATTCGCTCCGTCTGATTCGAATCCTCCCCTAAAAAAACAGCCCCCGGAGACCCCCATGAAGCTCGCATCCACCTTCCGCGCCGCGTGCCTCGCCATCGTCGCGCTGGCTGGCCTCTCGACGACCGCGCGCGCCGACAGCGGCTTCGTGACGCTGACGATCTACAAGGCCGGCTGGATCATCGGCGGCTCCGGCGGCTCCGGCGTGCTGAACTTCCGCGGCCGCTCTTACGGGCTCTCCACCGGCGGCATCGACTATGGCCTCGTGTTCGGGGGATCCAAGACCGTGCTGCGCGGCCGCGTCAGCAACATCAACCGGCCCTCGGACGTCGCCGGCGTCTACGGCGCCGCCGGCGCGGGCCTCGCCGTCGGCGCCGGCGCCCGCGCCATCGTGCTGACCAACCAGAAGGGCGCGGTGCTGGAGCTGACCGGCACGCAGGTCGGCCTGATGGCGAATGCGGATCTCAGCGGGCTTGCGATCACGATGCGGTAAAGCGAGGTGCCGTAGGGTGGGCAAAGGCGCGCTTGCGCCGTGCCCACCAACTCTCGGCGATGGCCGGCGGCCATCTTTCGAGACGGCTGCTTCGCAGCCTCCCCAGGATGAGGCCTGTGGCCGAGGCGACGGCGCTGGTGGGCACGCTTTCGCTTTGCCCACCCTACGAGACTGCGGACTTCGCGCTCACCATCGCATGAATGCGCTCGCAATGCGCGACGAGGTTTGCGTGCGCATCGACGAAGGCCTTCAATGGCGTCGGGATCGGAAAGTAAGAGATGTTGGCGATGAAGCCGTAGATGCCGGCATCAACGCTCGTCGGCGCCGCGCCGTGCACGAAGCCTTGCGCCGGCACGATCTCCGCCAGCACCTGCAAGTCGGCGAGCCCCCGGGCATAGGCCTGCTCGGGCGTGTAGCGGCCGATGCCCTGGAAGTGATAGCGCTGCGCGTTGTAGGCCTTGGCTTTCTCGAAGCCATCAGCGTCGATCTGCGGGTGCTGCGCGATGAAGGCGTCGCGGAACGCCGGATAGAAGCACTCGTCCTTCCAGCGCGAATAGGACATCACCCAGTAGAGATCGTCGAGCATGCGCGTGACGAAATGGTTGGTGCGGCGCCGCTCTGGCGACAAGCCGGCATCGATCGTCAGGCGATATTTTGCGATCGCATGCGCGATGATGGTCTCGCTGTCGCCGATGGTCTCAAAGTCGTCGACGACGTAAGGCAGCTGGCCGCGCGGGGCGGCGGAGGCATCGAAGACGTGCTCATGCACGAACGGCACGCCCGCGAGCTTGAGAAAGGCAAAGACCTTGAGGCCGTAGCCGTTGTTGTCGGCGACGCCGAAGAGCTTTGGGTAGGAGTAGAGGGTCAGCATGGGCGGGCTCCTCCGGGGTGGTGGAGGCTAGAATGCAGGAGGGGCGCGGCGGGCGCAACGGTTGGGCCTGGCACAGCTCTCGTAGGGTGGGTTAGCCGCTCACGAGCGCAGTCGTTCAACGCGCGAAGGTGCAAGGCGTAACCCACCACCTTCGTATCCGCCGAAACAGAAGCGGTGGGTTACGCCGCACGGACTGCGCTTCGCGCAGCCGCGCGTCTAACCCACCCTACGAATTACGAACGCGATGCCGCGTTGAACACCGCCAATTGCGCCTCGAACGCCCGCCTGAACGCCGGCCGCGCCTCGCCGCGCGCGACATAGGCGGCAATGTCGGGGAATTCGTCGAGCAGGCCTGACGTGTTCAATCGCCGCAGCACCGTCACCATCATGAGATCACCGGCGCTGAAGGCGCCGTCGAGCCAGTCGGCCTTGCCAAGGCGGCGGGACAATTCGTCGAGCCTGATGCGCACGTGCTCCTGCAAGCTCGGCAGGCGCTCGGCGTACCAGCTCCTGTCGCGTTCGAGCATCATGGCCATGCTGAGCTCGACGATCGGCGGCTCCACCGTGCTCAGCGCGGCGAAGATCCATGCGATGGCGCGGACGCGCGCGTTCGCATCCTTCGGCAGCAAGCCGTCATGGCGCTCGGCGATGTGGAGCACGATCGCCCCGGATTCGAACAGGGCGAGGTCGTCATCCTCGTAGGTCGGGATCTGCCCGAACGGATGCAGTGCAAGATGCGCAGGCTGCTTCATCGCGGCGAAGGAGAGGAGGCGAACGTCGTAGGGCTGGCCGACCTCCTCCAACGCCCAGCGGACGCGCATGTCACGCGCCTGCCCGCGGCCGCGGTCGGGCGAGTTTTCGAAGGCTGTGATGGTGGGCATGGGGGCTCCGGGAGGTGGGCGGTTGCGCTCGGAGGACGAATGGCGGGCGCGGTTTCCGACAGGTTAGTGGGATTTCCCGCCGGTCGAAAAAATTCCGCTTCTCAATGTCGGAACGCCGCTCCCGGCCGCGTCCTTGGAGCAGCCGCCCCCAAAGGACCCCGCTCATGACCTCCATCACGCCGTTTCTCTGGTTTGACAACAACGTCCCGGAAGCCGTCGCGTTCTACAAATCGGTGTTTCCCAACGCAAAAGTCGAGACCGTCAGTGACTTCATGGCGGTGTTCGAGCTCGAAGGCCAGCGCTTCAACGCGCTCAACGGCGGCCCCCAATACCGCTTCAACGAGGCGGTGTCGTTCTTCATCAGCGTCGAGACGCAAGAGGAGGTGGACTACTTTTGGAGCCGGTTGATTGCGGACGGCGGAGAAGAGTCCCGCTGCGGCTGGCTCAAGGACAAGTTTGGCCTGTCCTGGCAGGTGATCCCGGCAGCGCTCGGGCGCTATCTCGGCGACCCCGACCGCACCAAAGCGAACCGCGTGATGCAGGCGATGATGGGGATGCGGAAGATCGTGATCGCGGATCTGGACAAGGCGTATGCGGGGTGAGGGGGTCGACGGTGCCGTAGGGTGGGTTAGGCGAAGCCGTAACCCACCATCCTTCCTCGATTGCTGGACGAAATTGGTGGATTACGCCGGCGGACTGCGCTTCGCGCAGCCGCGGGCTAATCCACCCTACGCAGCAATCCACGCCGCAAGCTCCCGCCACGGCTCCAGCGTCCAATGCCCCGATGCAGCACCCGACGGCGAGGGCAGCACGAATGTCTCCAGCCAGCTTCCATGGGGTGGCTGCCGCCCGAGCGCAATCCCGCGCGACGGCCTGCCGTAAAACAAGCTCGCCGCCTTCTTGCTCGTGAACGCAATCGTCCGCGGCCGGTACTTGTCCATCTTCGCCCTGAAGCCCCGCACGTCGATCGTCTCCGCCGCGATCTGGTGATCCATCCCGGCGCCCGTCTTGCAGAGATCGGAAAGGCCGATCCCGAGCTCGATCAGGCTAGCGAATTCGCTCGGCTGATAGCGCCGCGGCGTGATCCCGGCTTCATGGGTCGCACGCCAGAAACGGTTGCCGGGATGAGCGTAATAGTGCCCGAGCTCGGCCGAGCGCGTCGAGGCGGCGGTGCCGACGAAGACGAGGCGGAGGCTGGGGCGGAGGAGGTCGGGGAGGCGGTGGGGAGTGGTCAAGCGGTTGCGCTCGCTAAAGATGTAAGATGCTTCCATCTATCGATGGCGTCTTGTAAGTTAACTTGATTGCGTATGCATAAGACCAAAGAGATTTTGGAGGGAACGTGGCGAAGCTTCATGACGCGTTCATAAGTCACGCAAGCGAAGACAAGGCGAGTTTTGTTCGTCCGTTAGCAGAATTCCTGAGAGCTGCGGGAGTAATTGTTTGGTATGACGAATTCTCATTGAAGGCGGGTGACAGTTTGTCCCGATCAATAGACAAGGGGCTCGCTGGAAGTAAATTCGGAATTGTAATTTTATCAGAGGCGTTTCTCAAAAAGCGCTGGACCGAGTATGAATTAAGTGGGCTTGTTGCAAAGGAAGTAAACGGAAGAAAGACGATCATTCCGGTTTGGTTTAATATAACTAAGCGCGATGTCCTAAAATTCAGCCCCACACTAGCGGACAAGTTTGCTCTTACCGCAGATAACAAATCTGTTGAAACGACCGGATTCAAGATAATCGAGCTGGTGAAGCCTGATCTGTTTGCGCGGGTTCATCAGCGCCTAGCCACAATGCAGTACAGTCGATTTGGACGTGCCGTTGATCTGGATCCGAAGTACGCTAAAAAGGCCCCTATTCGACATGCCAAACTTTCGACGGAGCTTACCTCGAGAATTCGTTTGATTCGCGCGGCGCTCCTCGATGTCTATCCAATGTCGATGAACGAATGGATTGACGGGTTTCGCAGAGATACGAACCCCGAGACTGAAGTCGCAGTTTGGGAGCGGATCGCGTCCGTGTACCTTGAGCACAGCTATGGCAAGCCGAAATCTGCTCGGAAAAACATATACGACCAAGTGTTCCAAATTATCTCTTTTGGTAAGTCGGAGGGAATTCCTGATGATCTTTTGGACAGAGCGTCGAGCGCTTCGGCCATAGAGGGGAAAGAGCAAGAGCGATATTCAGTTAGCTCGTATAGCATGCTTGCGTCGAGCGAAGATGAGGTTGTGTTTAGCGATGGCGCTAAAGCGTTCGAAGGCGTCCCGAACGACGTTATAATCAAACTACGCATCGATGAGCTTAACGTGCAGCTAGAAACGATAGGGAATGTTGCCATCGATGTCTCTGAGCTACAGAGTGAGCAGGTTCGCAAAATTATGGCCGAAGCCGGCGCGATTCTAGGAAGAGACAAAAGAACAGGAAACCAAGCGATATTCTACGGGCTAGATACGCTGCGGCAGTTTAGCCAAAGCAAAGAGGATGTCCGCTTTCCTAGGCCAGTAGTTGAAGTCTCATATGATAGCGCTGGCGATCAACTAGAATACCTTATTGCGGCGGTCACCATTCTAAAGGGAGGCTGCTGTTATAATTCATAACTTGAATATTTCTAGCTGAGGTTTGCGAATCGCGAAGGGTGCCCCTCAACAAGAGAAGTGCCTTGCGGCGCTGTCGAAGGTCGGTCGGATAAGTTGGCTTCCACGCGATAAAGAGGGGCCGGGCTTTCGCCCGGCCCCTCGAAAGATGCCCGAGCAAGCCCGGGTATAAAAAGTGGAGAGGCTCACAGCACCCGATTGCTCTCCTTCACCTTCTCCGCATCCAGATAAACGCTGCTCCCCATCTCCTTGAACTTCGCGCTCATCCTGGCCATGCCGTCTTCGGCCGTGCCCTGCATCGACATGCCCACGCTGTTCGGATCGTTCAGCGTTGCCGCATAATCCCGCACGTCCTGCGTAATCTTCATCGAGCAGAATTTTGGACCGCACATCGAGCAGAAATGGGCGACCTTGTGGGCTTCCTTCGGCAGGGTCTCGTCGTGGAAGCTCTTTGCCGTGTCCGGATCGAGGCCGAGGTTGAACTGGTCGGTCCAGCGGAATTCGAACCGGGCGCGGGAGAGGGCGTCGTCGCGCAGTTGTGCGGCGGGGTGGCCCTTGGCGAGGTCCGCGGCGTGGGCGGCGATCTTGTAGGTGATGACGCCGGTCTTGACGTCGTTGCGGTCGGGCAGACCGAGATGCTCCTTGGGCGTGACGTAGCAGAGCATGGCGCAGCCGAACCAGCCGATCATGGCTGCGCCAATGCCCGAGGTAATGTGGTCATAGCCCGGCGCGATATCGGTGGTCAGCGGTCCCAATGTGTAGAACGGCGCTTCGCCGCACTCCTTCAGCTGCTTGTCCATGTTGATCTTGATCTTGTGCATCGGCACGTGGCCGGGGCCTTCGATCATGACCTGGCAGCCCTTGTCCCACGCGATTTTCGTCAGCTCGCCGAGGGTTTCGAGCTCGGCAAACTGTGCGCGGTCGTTGGCGTCTGCGATCGAGCCCGGACGCAGGCCGTCGCCGAGCGAGAACGAGACGTCATACTTGCGCATGAGGTCGCAGATCTCGTCGAAATGGGTGTAGAGGAAGCTCTCCTTGTGATGCGCCAGGCACCACTTCGCCATGATCGAGCCACCGCGCGAGACGATGCCGGTGACGCGGTTGGCGGTGAGGTGGATGTATTGCAGGCGCACGCCGGCGTGTATGGTGAAATAGTCGACGCCCTGCTCGCACTGCTCGATCAGCGTGTCCTTGTAGAGCTCCCAGGTGAGCGCCACCGGGTCGCCGTTGCACTTCTCCAGCGCTTGGTAGATCGGCACGGTGCCGATCGGCACCGGCGAGTTGCGCAGGATCCACTCGCGCGTGGTGTGGATGTTGCGCCCCGTGGAGAGGTCCATCACGGTGTCGGCGCCCCAGCGGATCGCCCACACCATCTTCTCGACCTCTTCCTCGACCGAAGACGTCACCGCCGAGTTGCCGATATTGGCGTTGATCTTGGTCAGGAAGTTGCGGCCGATGATCATCGGCTCGAGCTCAGAGTGGTTGATGTTGGACGGGATGATGGCGCGGCCGCGCGCGATCTCGTCGCGCACGAACTCCGGCGTGATGAAGGCCGGCACCGATGCGCCGAAGCTCTCGCCGTCGGCGAGGGCCGTTTCCGCGCGCTCGAGCTGTGCCTTCCGGCCAAGGTTTTCGCGGGCGGCGACGTAGATCATCTCCTTGGTGATGATGCCGGCACGGGCGAATTCGAGCTGCGTGATCTTGTGGCCGTCGAGGCCGCGCAGCGGCCTGTGATAGGCGCTGAACGCGCGCGCGGCCTTGTCGGTGGAGACGCTGCCATTGTCCTCCGGCTTGATCTGCCGGCCCTCATATTCCTCGACGCCGCCGCGCTCCAGCACCCATTGCTTGCGATTGCGGGCTAGGCCCGCGTTGACGTCGATGGTGACGCTGGGGTCGGTGTAGGGGCCCGAGGTGTCGTAGACGGGCAGGTTCGGCTCGCCGGCGCCTTCGGAGAGGATGATCTCGCGCAAGGGCACGCGGATGTCCGGCGCGGCGTCGGGGGTCGCAAAGATCTTGCGCGAGGAGGGCAGCGGGCCGGTGGTGACGGCGGGGATGGTTTTGTCGGGGTTGGAGCGGATGTTCATGGGATCCTCCTTAATTCGTCAGTTTCGCTGCGCGAGAGACAATTACCGCCGTCATCCCCGCGAAAGCGGGGATCCAGTACTCCGAGGCAGTGCGGCTGGAGCCGTGAAGCCGCGGCGTACTGGATCGCCCGGTCAAGCCGGGCGATGACAGTTGAGTGTGGGGTAGGAGTGGGGCCTGCATCATGCCGCCTCCTTCGACTGGCCGAGCCATTGCTGCACGCGGGCGTCGGGATCGGGGTTTTGGGTGACGTCAGACACGACCGCGATTGAGTCCGCGCCCGCCGCAAAGATCTCCGCGGCGTGCTCGAACTTGATGCCGCCGATGGCGACCAGCGGAATGGTGCCGATGCGCTGCTTCCATTCGGTGATCTTCGGAATGCCCTGCGGCTCGAAGCGCATCGATTTGAGCGTGGTGAAGAAGATCGGGCCGAGCGCGACGTAGTCCGGCTTGGCTTTGAGCGCGGTTTCAAGCTCGGCGTCGTCATGGGTGGAGATGCCGAGGGAGAGGCCGGCCTCGCGGATCGCGTTGAGGTCGGCTTCGGCCAAATCCTCCTGTCCGAGATGCAGGTACTTCGCGCCGGCGACGATGGCCGCGCGCCAATAATCGTTCACCACCAGCTTGGCCTGCGTGTCCTTCGTGATGGCGAGCGCGTCGCTGACGATCTGCAGCGCGTCGGCGTCGTTCAGCTCTTTCGCGCGCAGCTGGATGGTGCCGACGCCGAGCTTGGTCAGGCGTTCGACCCATTGGAGGCTGTCGACGACGGGATAGAAGCGATCAGGATACGGCATGCCAGAACGGGGTCCCAACGACAGGGGTGGAGGGCGAGGCGAAGTCGCGGGCGTTCATCAGCCCGGCCTCGTAAGCGGTGCGGCCGGCCTCACAGCCGAGGCGGAAGGCGTTCGCCATCGCGACGGGATCGGCGGCTTTGGCAATGGCGGTGTTGAGCAGCACGGCGTCATAGCCGAGCTCCAGCGCGTGCGCGGCGTGGGAGGGCGCGCCCAGGCCGGCGTCGACCACCAGCGTGATGTCGGGCAGCCGCTCGCGCAGCAGTTTCAGCGCATCGCGGTTGGTGATCCCCTTGGCGCTGCCGATCGGCGCGGCCCACGGCATCACCACCTTGCAGCCGGCGTCGACGAGGCGGCTCGCGACCGAGAGGTCCTCGGTGCAATAGGGGAAGACCTCAAAGCCGTCCTTGATCAGGATGCTGGCGGCTTCGACGAGGCCGACGACATCGGGCTGCAGCGTGTCGTTGTCGGCGATGACCTCGAGCTTGATCCAGGAGGTAGCGAACAGTTCGCGCGCGAGCTTGGCGGTGGTCACGGCCTCGCGCACGGTGCGGCAGCCGGCGGTGTTCGGCAGCACGGTCACGTCGAGCTCGCGGATCAGATTCCAGAACGCATCCCCGGTCTTGCCGCCGGCGGATTCGCGGCGCAGCGACACCGTGACGATGCTGGCACCGGAGGCGCGGATCGCCTCCTGCATGATCGCAGGCGAGGGATAGAGCGCGCTGCCGATCAGCAGGCGGGAGGCGAAGGTTTTGCCGTAGAAGGTCACCATGTGGGTGTTTCCTCGATTGACGCTCTCTCCGCCGTCATTGCGAGCGAAGCGAAGCAATCCAGAGATTCATCCGCGGAGACACTCTGGATTGCTTCGTCGCTGCGCTCCTCGCAATGACGGGAGGAACCGACCTGAACGGGCAACAGATAGAAGGCGCGCTTCGTCCTCATCCTCACCCTCCCTGCCGCGGCGTGATGATCTCGATCTCGTCGCCGGGCTTCAAGCTTGTCTCGGCCCAGCGGCTTTTCGGCACGACGTCGTAATTGAGCGCGATGGCGAAATGGCTGCCTTCGTAGTCGAGCTCGGCGAGCAGCGCATCGACGCTGGCCGCGCTGACCTCGCGCTGCTCGCCGTTTATGATCACAAGCATTGGACGATCACGCGCATTGCATCACCTCGTTGTCGATCTGGCCGCGCTCGACATAGGCGAGCGTCAGCTCAGCGAGCGCCGGCGCGATCAGGAAGCCGTGGCGGTAGAGGCCGTTGACGCTGATCCTGCGATCGCGAATGCCGATGCGCGGCAAATTGTCGGGAAAAGCAGGCCGAAGCCCTGAGCCGAACTCGACGATGCGGGCTTCGCCGAACGCCGGGTGCACGGTGTAGGCCGCGCCCAAAAGCTCCAGCGCCGAGCGGACGCTGACGCCGGTGTCCTCCGCCTCGATCGAGGTCGCGCCCAGCATGAACAGGCCGTTCTCGCGCGGGATCACGTAGAGCGGCCAGCGCGGATGGATCAGCCGCACCGGGCGCGCCAGCTGCACCTCGTCCGTCTCGATCAGGATCATCTCGCCCTTGACGCCGCGAAGCTCGCTGTGTTCGTCGCGGGCATTGATGCCGCGGCAATCGATTACGATGCCGTCGAGGTCGTTCGCGCTGACGTCGCTGCAGAACTTGATGGTGCCGCCGGCAGCCTTGATGCGCTCGTGCAGCTTCGGCAGCACGCGGCGCGGCTCGACATGGCCCTCGGCGGGGAAGAACAACGCGTCGCGGAAGCGGCCTTCCAGCGATGGCTCGAGCGCGGCAAGGCTAGCTGCATCGAGCCGGCGGTGATGCTCGGTCATGCGGGCGAAGCGCTCGAAATCGTTGCGCTCGCGGGGGTGGGCAACGACCAGCGAGCCGTTGAACGGCGTGTCCGGCAGCTCGCGCCGCCAGAGATCGAGCGAGCGCAGACCGAGGCGGCTGATGATGGGTTCGGCGATTTCGGCCTCGCAATAGGGCGCGAGCATGCCGCCGGCCCAATGGCTGGTGGCATCCGTCATCGCCTCGTCACCGCGCTCGTGCAGGGTGACGGCGTGGCCGGCCTGTGCGAACAGCAGCGCCTGCCACGCGCCCGCGATGCCTGCGCCGATGATGGAAACCGGTGAATCCGGTCGCTTGGTGGTCTGCAACATCCCTGTCCCTTCGCCGGCATGACCCGGATCAGGTTCAAAGGGTCACCGCGGTCCTGGGCGGTATTGCCCATTTAGCGGTATCTCAGCTCCTCCTCGGAGCACCCCTCGGAACGGTGCCAATGTATGCCAGCGGGGCGGGGTGGTCAACGCGTGTTGGCTCGGAACCCGACCGTGCCCCGGACGCGAGCTTACTTGAGCGCCTGCGCCCGTGCGTTGCGGACGCGCTGGGCGAGCTTCCTGTGCGTCGGCGCGCCGAACATCGGCTGCGGATTGCCGTTCGGCTCGAGCCAAGGCTGACCCATAGTGGCCTGGCCCATGGTCTCGCCCGCATTGGCGACCTGCATGGCCTCCTGTCGCTGGCGCTTTGCAGCGTAGTAATAGCCGCCTGCGAAATAACGCACGGCTCGCGCGTGATCGCCATTGGCGGCGCGGTAGGCGCCGGCGAGGTACTTCACGGCGTAGGTGAGGTTGGTGTTGGGATCGCGCAGGCCCGCGGCATCGCCGGTGTAGCCGACCCCGCGCGCGGTCGCGAGCTTGATCTGCATCAGCCCGATGGTGCCGCCGCGGCCGACGAGGTACGGTTGATAGCGGCTTTCGCGCATGATGACGCGGTGCACCAGCGCCTCCGGCACGCCGTTGGCGCGGGCATGGGCGGCAACCATCTCGGCATATTCGGCTTCGCCGGCGAAAGCTGCCTGCGGCAACGTCAATCCGGCCGCGAGCAGCGCGACGACTCGTAAGATTTTCATCGAAATATTCCTCGGCAGAACGGACCCGCACCCCAGCGCGTTAGGCCGTGGGAACACGGCGATGATGTGGCGAAATGTCACCAGCTGCGATTTTCGCCGGCTCGTCGCGTTTACGACTTAAACCTGCGTTAAGCTCCGAGTTGGTGGAGCGCCTTACCCGACAGCGGGTCTGTCCATTCGCGCATTCGCCCAACAATCGTCACTCAAGACCAGCACTCGGGAGGACGTCCATGACCCCTGTAGACATCGACGACATCCCCAAGCAGAACCCTTGTGCACAATGTGGCACACCGATCCCGTTCCCTGACTGGATCGAGCCAGGCGAAGGCCGCGTCTCCTATCTCTGGACCTGCCGCGCCTGCAATTATCGCTTCGAGGCGGTGGCGATCTTCCCGCACGAGGCCATCGAGCACCCGCCGCTCGCGGCTTGATCACGCGGCAAGGCGCGGCGCCTGCGAGACCGGCAATTGCATCCGTACGATCAGGCCATGCGGCTTGCGGTCGTGCAGCGACAGCTCGCCGCCATGGGCGAGTGCGATCGCGCGCGCGATCGACAGGCCGAGCCCGAAGCCGGTGGACTCGTCCATGGTGCGCGCCTCGTCGCCGCGCACGAACGGCTCCAGCATCTCTTGCTTGCGCGCATCATCGGCGGGGAACCGTGCATCGCAAAATGTTCCGGAGTCACGCAGGAACAGTAGGAACAGTTCGCGCATTGCGCGACGAAATTGCGGCGCGCACGGAACTGCGCGTGATCAGCGCTGTTTTCTCCGCACAAGGTTTTCGCAAGGAGAGGACACCATGATGAAATCGATCGTCACCGGCCTCGCCGGTACCGCCCTGCTCGCGACCGTCGCGTTCGCGCAAACGCCGCCCGCCACCACCGACAAGGCGGCCCCTGCGGCCACCGCAACGACCACGACGGCTTCCGGCCAGTGGCGCACCTCGAAGATGGACGGCCTGAAGGTCTACAACGAGGCCAACGAGAACATCGGCACGATCAACGACCTGCTGATGGACAAGAACGGTGACATCAAGATCGCCGTGATCGGCGTCGGCGGCTTCCTCGGCATGGGCGAGCATCTGGTGGCCGTGCCCTACGAGAAGCTGAAGTTCGTCAACGAGCCCGTCGCCTATACCGGCACCGGCGCGAACACCGGCGCCAAGCCCGCCGGGACGACGACCGGCGCTGCGACCGGCACCGACAGGCCCGCGGCGCCCGCGGCGACGTCGTCCGCGTCGAAATGGTATCCGGACCACGCCGTGTTCAATGCCAGCAAGGACGAGCTGAAGAACATGCCGCAGTTCAAGTACGCGGAGTAATGCCGTTCGCGTAACGGCCTGAACGAAGCGCGCCTGGTTTTCACCGGGCGCGCCGTCGTGTCTTCGTTCGCCCGCGTCATTGCGAGGAGCTGTTGCGACGAGCTGCGCTCGCAATGACGGAAATTGTGCCGGCAATCAGCTCCCGGTGCCCTTGAGCCGTTCATTGCGCCGGCGCAGGGCTTCCAGGGTGGCGAGGAGGATGACCGAGATTGTCGTCAAAATCACCGCCGCTGCGGTGATGGTGGGGCTGATGTTTTCGCGGATGCCGCTGAACATCTCGCGCGGCAGGGTGCGCTGCTCGGGACCTGCCATGAACAGCACGATCACCACCTCGTCGAAGCTGGTCGCGAAGGCGAACAGCGCGCCTGACGCCAGGCCTGGCAGGATCAGCGGCAGGATCACGCGACGGAAGGCTTCGAGCGGCGAGGCGCCGAGCGAGGCGGCGGCGCGTGCCAGATTGGTGTCGAAGCTCTGCAGCGTCGCACCGACCGTGATCACCACGAAGGGTGTCGCCAGCGCGGTGTGAGCCAGGATCAGGCCGAGATAGCTGCCCGTCAGCCCGATCGGTGCGAAGAAAAAGTACAGGCCGACCGCGGTGATGACCCCGGGCACGACCACCGGCGACAGCACGAAGGCCAGCACGAGCGGCTTGAACCGGCTCTTCCACTGCGCCAGCCCCAGCGCGGCCATCGTCCCAAGGACCATGGACAGCAGCGTCGAGGCGACACCGATGATCATGCTGTTCTTGAGCGAGTTCATCCAGCGCGGCGAAGTGATGAAGTCGTCGTACCAGCGCAAGGAAAGGCCCGGCAGCGGATAGGTGAGGTACGCGCTAGAGCTGAACGACAGCGGCATGATCGCGAGGATCGGCGCGATCAGGAAGATGAACACCAGCGTGGAGACAACGATGGTCGCGGTCCACGCGATGCGCTGGCTGGGCGTGCGCAAGGAGGAATTGTCGCTCAATTCTTCATCCCTCCCGTGACCTGCTGGCCCTGCACCAGCTTGCCGTAGACGAGAGCGAGCAGAACGGTGGCCAGCAGCAGCACCGCACCCAGCGCCGAAGCAAGGCCCCAATTGGCCGTCTCGGTCGTGTAGAGCGCGATGAAGTAGCTGATCATCTGGTCGGCGGCGCCGCCAACGAGGGCCGGCGTGATGTAGTAGCCGAGCGCCAGGATGAAGACGAGCAGGCTGCCCGCGCCGATGCCGGGCAGCGTCTGCGGCAGGTAGATCCGCAGGAAGGCGGTGAGGGGTGGCGCACCGAGCGAAGCGGCGGCCCGCATGTAAGCAGGCGAGATCGCCTTCATGCTGCTGTACAGCGGCAGGATCATGAACGGCAGCAGGACGTGGGTCATGGCGACGCAGACGCCGAAGCGGTTGTAGATCAGGCGGAGCGGCGCATCGATGATGCCGAGCCAGTGCAGGCTGTCGTTGACGACGCCCTTGCTCTGCAACAGGACGATCCAGGCGCAGGTGCGGACCAGGAGCGACGTCCAGAACGGCAGCAGCACGAAGATCATCAAGAGGTTCGACCGGCCAGGCGGCAGCGTCGCCAGGAGGTAAGCGACCGGGAAACCGAGGATCAGGCAGAGCGCCGTGACACCGAGGCTGATGAGAAAGGTGCGGAGGAAAATGTCGCGGTAGATGGCCTGATCCGGTGGAGCGGCGACGATCGCGCCGTCCGCGTTCCGCGTCAGGTCGAGCGCAGCGAGCAGGTAGAAGCCGGTGATCGGGCCGCGCGCCTCCTTGATCGTGGTCCAGGTGGCGCGTTCGCGCCAGGCGGGGTTGATCTTGCCCAGCGTCTCCTTGGCCGTCCCAGGCTCCGGCACCGCCTTCAGATTGCGTGCCGTGCTGGTCAGGATCGTGCGGAAGCCGTTGAGCGCGTAGTTGAGCCGTTTGGCCGCAATCGCGACGGTGCCGGCGGCGCGCGCCGCCAGGATGTCGCTTGCCAACGCCGCATAGGCCTTCTCATCCGGCAGGTCCTTGCCGTCCCAGCTGGCGAGAGCCGCTGTTGTTTGCGGCAGGACCTGACGCACCTCCCAGTCCTCGACCGCGCGCCACAGCATACCGGCAATCGGGCCTGCGAAGGTGAAGAGCAGAAACAGCAGAAGCGGCAGGACCAGCGCCAACGCCTTGACCTGGCGTGTCCGCTCAGCGCGCCTCAATCGGCGTTTGAGCGGCACCTCGGTCTTGGCGTCAGCGCCAGTCAGGAGCACGTTCGTCATTGATCGCTATTTCGCGGCCCACTTGTTGAAGCGCTCGGTCAGGCGGTCGATGTTCTCGAGCCAGAAGGCGACGTTGATCTCGACCGCGTTCTTGATGTTGTCGGGCGCAGTCGGCAGATCCTTCAGAACGGCGGGCGCGAGCCGGCCGGCGGCGTCCTTGTTCGACGTCCCGTAAGCAATGTTCTCCGACAGCTTGGACTGGTTCTCCGCCTTGCCGACGAAATCCAGGAACTTGTAGGCCGCGTCCTTGTTCGGGCTCCCCTTCAGAATGACCCAGCTGTCGAGGGTGAACAGCGCGCCGTCCCACACCATGCCGAAGTTCTTCTTTTCGTTCTTGTTCGCGGTGTCGATGCGGCCATTGTAGACCGAGGTCATCGCCACCTCGCCGGAGGCGAGCAATTGCGGCGGCTGCGCGCCGGCCTTCCACCAGACGAGGTCGCCCTTGATGGTGTCGAGCTTCTGGAACGCGCGCTCAACGCCCTCGTCGGTCGCCAGCACGTGGTAGACGTCCTTTGGTGGGACGCCGTCGGCCATCAGCGCGATCTCCAGCGTGGTCTTCGGACCCTGACGCAGAGCGCGCTTGCCCGGAATCTTCTTGGTGTCGAAGAAGTCGGCCCAGCCCTTCGGGGCCTCCTTCAGCTTGTCCTTGTCGTAGCCGAGCACGAAATCGTAGAGGATGGCGCCGACGCCGCAAGGATTGACCGACGGCGGGATATAGGCGGCCTCGCCGCCGATCTTGGAATAGTCCAGCTTCTCGAACAGGCCTTCCTCGCAGCCGACCGCGAGCTCGTCGCTCTCGACCTGGACGACATCCCAGGTGGCGGCACCTCCCTGCACCTTGGCGCGCAACACGCCGACGCCGCCGTCCCAGGATTCGTCGTTCATCGCAACGCCGGATGCCTTCTTGAACGGCTCGAAATAGACCTTCTTCTGGGCCTCCTGATACGCGCCGCCCCACGAGACGACGGTGAGGTCACGCGCCTCTGCGATCGTGGCCAGCGCAGCACTGGCGCTCAGTGCCGCGGCGAAACCCAGAGCAATCTTGCGCTTCAGCATGGTCTTCGTTCCTTCTTCATGTGAGTTGCGTTGACATTGATTGTTTCAGCTTCGCCGGCGGCAGATCAGACCGGATTGAGGGCGAGGCAGTCCTCCGGGCGGAAGGTGATGAATACGGTTCCGCCATGTTTCAGGCTGTCATGCGCTCCCGGCTGAAGCTTGACCATGAACTCGGCGTTGCCGGCGACATCGAGCACGGCCAGCGCGTGATCGCCGAGATAGATCGTGTTCTGGACCGTCGCCGGGAGCCGGTTCGGTCCCTCACCGGAATTGCCATTCGTGACGATTGCGACACGCTCCGGCCGCACCGACAGGGAGGTCGATGCGCCCGCGCCTGACACGTTGACCGCCCGCGCTGTCACGGTGCCGCCACCGGCCAGCGCGACGCTGCAATAGTCCTTGTCGATCGTCTCGACGGTGCCGGCGAGCACATTGTTCTCGCCGATGAAATGGGCGACGAAGCTGTTCACGGGATGCTCATACAGCGCGTCGGGGCGGTCGATTTGTTGCACGATGCCGTCGTTGAAGACGGCGATGCGGTCCGACATGGTGAGCGCTTCGCTCTGGTCGTGGGTGACATAGACGATCGTGATGCCCATGGTCTCGTGCAGCTGCTTGATTTCCAGCTGCATCTGCTCGCGCAGACGCTTGTCGAGGGCGCCGAGCGGCTCGTCCATCAGCACGAGCTGCGGATTGAACACCAGCGCGCGAGCCAGCGCCACGCGCTGCTGCTGACCGCCGGACAATTGCCCGGGCCGCCGGTGCGCCAGGGTTTCCATCTTGATCATGCGCAACGCCGCGTTGACGCGCTCTTGCGTTTCCGCCTTGCTCGACTTGCGAACCGATAGCGGGAAGGCGATGTTTTCCGCGATCGTCAGGTGCGGAAACAGGGCGTAGTTCTGGAACACCATGCCGATGTCGCGCCTGTGCGGCGGCACGTTCTTGATCGGCCGGTCCGCGAGGTAGATCTCGCCATGGGTCGGCACCTCGAAGCCGGCCAGCATCATCAGCGTGGTCGTCTTGCCCGAGCCCGACGGCCCGAGCAAGGTGATGAACTCGCCCTTCCTGATGTCGAGGTCGAGGTTCTTCACCACGAGATGCTCGCCATCATAGGTCTTCTGAATGCCTGAAAAACGCACCAGCGCCGGCGCAGGCGTGACCATGCCGGCTTCCATGTTGTCCTCGCGTTGTCCCCTACAATGCCGAGCGAGATTAGCATCCTGCAGCGAGAATGCCAGCGGCGCAAGCGACGAGGACGTGTGCGGGTCCGGTGAGCAGGGACGCGCTACATCCCCGACAGCTTCGTCACGAATACGTTCAGCGTTCCGCCGGCTTCGGCGACCACGCGCAGCGTCTTGGAATCGAAGGCGATGTCGGCGAGTGTCAGGCTGTCGATCTTGGCCTCGACCTTGAGGCCGTCCTCGCTCTTCTGGTAATCGGCGATCGCGGCCGCGATCTTCTCGCGGGCGTTGGCGGCGATCGGCTTCAGATCGAGGGTTGCCTTCTGCAGCAGCGCCTGCTGCATCTGCGGCACCACCGCGCGGGCGGCGGCACCCAGGAGGCCGAAGGCAGCCTCGGATTCCACGGCGAGCTGGATGTCGGTGAGCCGCAGCGTCTGCTGCGCCTGGTCGAGCACCGGCCGGCCCCAGATGTGCACATTCGCCTCGGCGCCGAGGCCGAACCAGCTCTTCTTTTCCTTGGCGCGCACCAGAAGCGAAATCAGCAGCCGGTCACCCGAGGGGATGACGTTGGCGCTCTTGACGGTGACGTCGACGGGGCCGGAGCCGTCCTCGGGATAGGTGCGGCCGACCATCTGGGCCGCGATCAGCTTGTTGATCTCGGTGAAGGGCACGTCGATCGGCACGCCGATGTTCACGCCGGTGCCGGTCGGCGGCACGATCGAGATCTTGTCGGGGAACGGACAATCGGGCTTGGTCGGCGTCGAGGTCACGCGTGTTTCGGCTTCGAGGCCAAGCAGCAAGGTCACGGCCTGCGCATCGACGCGCGGCTGCGCCGCGATCGCGCGCACCGGCTTCATCTCGAGCCAGAGCGGCGGCAGCGCCGCCGAGGCGCTGGATCCTTGCAGCGGGATCGAGCGGCAGGCCTTGATCCATTGCGCTTTCGCATTCTCGCGCAGGCTGGGATCGCTGCGGATGCGCTCGGAGACGGCGTTGATCTGCTCGCCGACGGTCTTGTCGATCAGCGGCTTGACCTGCGCGGGCACGTTGACCTTGGCGCCGGCGACGTTGACGTTGGTGTCGCCCAGATTGACCTGGGCGCCGAGGTTGGGCTCCAGATGCCAGGCGGCGGCGAGCTTCGGGCGCGAGGTGACGACGACGTTGCCCTTGATCTCCGCGCTCGCGTTCAGGTTCTTGATGTTGACCGCGCCGATCCGCTTCGCGGCGTCACCGCCGAGGACGCTGCCGAGCGCGTCGCCAAGCGCGCCGGTGGCCTTCGACGACAGCGAGCCCGTCACGTTGAGCTTGCCGGTGAGCGGCGTCGAGATCGTCAGCACGTCCTTGTCGCCGTTTGCCGCCATCGGGCCGCGGACGGCGGACCAGCCGATATCGGCGTTCTCCAGGATCTGCGAGATCGGGTTGTCGGCCTTCCCGGCGAAATTGCGCGGCGCGGCCTTCTCGGCCTGCTCGCGGATCGCCGACAGCGCGATGGCGACCGGCGCGATCACGATGGAGCTCTTCGAAGTCGGCGGCAGCGGCGGCAGCTGCGCGACCGGCGGCGCCGAATTCGTCGCGCGCGGCGACAGCAGGTCCATCGCCTTCAGGCTGATGAAGAACGACGCCGCGAGCACCGCGACGCCGATCAGGATAGTCTTCAGATTCCACGTCAGACGCATCAATCCCCCAAGCCGCCCGGGCGGGGATTCTACAGGGCGGGCGAGGAGGGCGCTAGAGCGCACCGGTGGGGTGGAATTGGGGCGAACAGGTTAACGGGTGTGAACGGGACGTTGCCGCGTATTGCGGGGCTAGCCGTGCCGCGGACGGCGGACTGCTCTCACCTTGCCGCGATCTCCGCCACCGCAATAGAAGCGGTCACCGCCGTCGGACTCCAGGCCCGAGACCATGGTGCCAGCGGGCATGTCGAGCTGCTCGAGCACCTTGCCCGTTTCAGGATCGATCCGCCTGATATCACTGTCCTCGCCTTCCCAGGTGCCATGCCAGAGCTCGCCGTCGACCCAGGTCACGCCGGTGACGAAGCGCTTGCTCTCGATGGTGCGGAGGATCTTCCCCGTCTCGGGATCGATCTGATGGATCTTGCGCTCGCGATATTGTCCGACCCAGAGCGAGCCCTCGGCCCAGGCCAGGCCGGAATCGCCGCCGCCGCCGGGCGCCGGGATGGTGCCGAGCACCTTGCCCGAAGCCGCATCGATCTTCTGGATGCGGTCCTCGGCGATCTGGAACAGGTGCCTTCCGTCGAACGCCGTTCCCGCATGCGCGGCGACGTCGATGGAGCGCGCGATCTTGCCGTCGGCCGGATCGACCGCGTTCAACTTGTCGCCGGAGGCGAACCAGACATGCGTACCGTCATAGGTGACGCCATGCACGGCCTCAACGCCCTGAAAGGGCCCATACTCCGTGATGATCTCGGCGGCTGAACGTTTCATGTGCTCGATCCCTGTGCTTAACGCGCATCCTATGTCTTCAGGAGCGGTGTGGGGAGTAACAAGCCTGTCGGGAAACCGGGGACGGGCGGTGTCATCCAGCGGCGCGCCCGTCCGTGTCCGAACGACTGCACCTTGCCCGACCGCGCCAGGTCTTCGAGGGCGCGCTGCACGGTGCGCGGGCTGATGCGAAGCGCAAGTGCGAGTGCCGAGCTCGACCATGGCTCGCCGTCGGCGAGAAAGGCGAGGACAGCGGCGTGCTTTTCCTCATCGGGCCGCGCCAGCACGAGGACGTCGCGCGTCTTCCGCGGCGCCAGCACGAAGCCCTGCTGCGTCGCGCTGATGTCGGCCAGCGGCTCGAGCTGGGTGCGGAGCCGTCCGATCTCGACGCGCAAGCGCGCGCGGTGCGATTCGTCGGCGTGCCTGGCTTGAAATGCGCCCGAGATCAGCGTCTCGCGCGAGACATCCGCGGGCCATGCCTGCGCCAGGAGACGCGCGAGCGCGAACAGCACGGGACGCGTTCCGAGCGACACCACGACGCCTTGCCTGCGCACAACGTGATGGAAGGTGTCCACGACGAGCGCCGTGGAGGTCGCCAGCCGTTCGACCTCCCCCAGCAACAACGGATGTTCGCTGCCGCGCGCGATCAGGCGTGCTGCCGGCGTGACGAGGATCAGGTTCGCGCTGTCCACCTCGGCCAGGAGCGCCGGGATGCTGGCAAGGCGCGCCGCGTCAGCCGCGCGGCTGAGCGCCGCGCGCGCGTCTTTCGTTCTGAGTCGCCTGATGGCGATGCCGGCGACCACGAGCTCGCGGACGACTTGGGACGCGGGCGGGAGCGGCGTGGGACGGACCTCGGCCAGCGTTCGCTCGGCCTCGTCAAGGCGCCCGACCAGAAGCAGGCGGCGCGCCTCGATATGGCCTGCATGGGCGGCATTGACGAGATCGCCATGCTTTTCGAGCGTCGTGCGGGCCGCCGCGAGCGTCTTCACCGGCCAGTTCAGATCGCGCGAGACCAGCGCGATCTCGGCTTCGGCCACCAGGCATCTTGCGCGGGCCACCGCCTCGCGCGGTCCGAATGCGCGCGCAGCGCTCCGCAGCAGCGTCTTGGCCTTGGCGAGATCGCCGAGCTGCGCCATCGCGATGCCGCGGAGCGCCAGCGACGGTGCGTCGTTGCGCAGCGCGACGCGGTTCAGCGCGCCAAGCGGATCGCCGGCCTCCAATGCGCGCGCGGCGGCCGTGATCAGCGACTCCATGTCAATCCCGCCACACTTGTTACTCCCACCGCGCAACCGCTTGGTGCCAGAAATCGTTGGCAGGACGTCAAGCAAAAGCTTTGGAGAGTCATGATGACATCAGCAGAAAAGGCCGGAACCAACGGACAGACCGCCATGCAGACCCCGCCGGTGGTGTCGGCGCACGACTGGGAGGCCGCCCGCCAGCAACTGCTCGTGAAGGAAAAGGCGCATACCCGTGCCCGCGACGCCCTGGCCGCCGAGCGCCGGCGCATGCCATGGATGGAAGTTAGCAAAACCTATGCGTTCGAGGGGCCCGGCGGCAAGGTCAGCCTGGTTGATCTGTTCCAGGGCCGGCGGCAGCTGATCGTCTACCGCGCCTTCTTCGAGCCCGGCGTGTTCGGCTGGCCCGATCATGCCTGCCGCGGCTGCTCCATGGTGGCCGACCAGGTCGCCCATGTCTCGCACTTGAACGCCCGCGATACCACGCTGGTGTTCGCCTCGCGCGCGCCGCAGGCCGACATCATCAGGCTGAAGCAGCGGATGGGCTGGACCATGCCCTGGGTCACGGTCACCGACAGCTTCGATGCGGATTTCGGCGTGGACGAATGGCACGGCACCAACGTGTTCTACCGCGACGGCGACCGCATCTTCCGCACCTATTTCGTCAAGAGCCGTGGCGACGAGCAGATGGGCGGGACCTGGAACTATCTCGACATCACCCCGCTCGGCCGGCAGGAGGTGTGGGAGGATTCGCCTCCGGGTTATCCGCAGACCCCGACCTACAAATGGTGGAACTGGCACGACAGCTACACAGACGGTGCGGCGCCCGACAAGAAATGGGTGGAGATCTCGGACGCCGGCGAGAAGGCCTTCCGCGAGGAGGCCGCAGGAGAACGGCAATGACCGGTCCGGTCAGCGCGGCCCCCGGCGTCAGCCCCGACGCTGTGGCGGCCGCGCGCCACCTCGCCAGATGGCTGGGCCTGGCGGCCACGCCGACCTTCGCGATGATGGCGCTGCTGACGGCCATGCTCGGCGGTGGCCCGGCGGACACGCTGTGCGGCGCCGGGCAGGGCTCTCTGCTCGGCGGGATGGTGCCGATGTATCTCCTGATGAGCGCGTTTCATGCTGGGGCGTGGCTGAGATTGATCGCGGAGTGGCGGGCGCGGCCGCCTAGACTAGCGCAGCTTCAGCCCAAACACTTCCTCGAGCAGGCCGAGCATCGCGGCCCATGACCGCCGATCCGCGGCGGCATGGTAGGCGTGGTTCGGCAAGGCGGCGCCGACCAGCTCCGGATTGGTGAAGCCATGCGCCGCGCCGCCATAGACGTTGACCTGCCAGTCCACGCCGGTCCTGCTCATATGCTCCTCGAAGCTCGCAAGCTGGGCCATCGTCACCAGCGCATCGGCGGCGCCGTGGCAGACCAGAACCTTGGCCTTGATATAGGCAGCACGATCCGGCTTCAGGCTCGTGAGTCCGCCATGGAAGGAGACGACTGCGGCGAGCGTCGCACCGGTTTGCGCCAGCTCGAGCGCGGTGGTGCCGCCGAAGCAATAGCCGATGGCGGCAAGCCTCATGGCGTCGACCGCGTCGTGCCCTGACAGGGCGAGGTGCGCCGCCTCGGCCCGCCCGCGCCAGCGCTCTTCGTCGGCTCGCAGCTCATTCATCAGCTTGATCGCTTCGGGGACGTCGGGCGCCGTCCTGCCGCCGCCATAGAGATCGGCCACCAGCACGGCGAAGCCGAGCCCGGCCAGTCGTTCCGCGCAGGCGATCGCATGCGTCCCGATTCCGCGGGCGTCCGGAAACAGCACGATGCCGGGTCGCCGGCCTGATGTCGTGTCGTCCGTGACCAGGATGCCCTGGAGATCGGCGGTGCTATCGCGATAGGGAAGGGGTGTTCGTGTCATGCGCGTGCCATGGCTGCTGAAGCCAGGCTAGCGAGCAACCGCAAGCCTGCGCAAGCGCTGCGTCTAGCGCTGCCCTGCCGCCGATTGCAGATAGGCGATCACGCGGGTGGCCTCTTCCGCCGAGATACCGCCATAGGGCTGCATCTTGTGGCCGGACACGACCTCGTCGGGCTTGACCATGAAGCGGGTGAGCTTGTCCTGGTCCCAGGCGAAGCCGGCGTCCTTCATCGACGAGGAGTAATTGTAGTCCGTCAGCGAGCCGGCCTTGCGTCCGACGATCTTGTTCAGATTGGGACCGAGGCGATTGTCGCCCTCCTTCATGGAGTGGCAGGTGCGGCAGGAATTGTTGAAGGCCTGCTGGCCCGCGTCGTCACCCGCGGGTTGCTGCGCGAGCGAGCAGGGCGCGGACACGAGCAGCGCCAGTGCTCCCGTGCCGGCGAGGGCGTGCAGCCATGGGCGTGGCGAGGTGTGCCTTCGTGGTCGCATTTGCGCCTCCAGCGGGGATCGCGCCGCAGCAAGCGGGATGTCGAGGGCAAACGAAAACGGCCCCGGTGGGTTCCGGGGCCGTTCGCGTCATGATGTCCTGTCGTTTTAGCGGTTCGTGGCGCCGAGGTCTGCACGACGCTCGGTCATCGGCAGCACGATCACCTTGGTGCCGACATTGACGCGGGAATAGAGGTCGGTGACGTCCTCGTTGGTCATGCGGATGCAGCCGGAGGAGACGCGCTTGCCGATGGTTTCGGGGGCGTTGGTGCCGTGGATGCGGTAGATGGTGCCGCCGAGATACATCGCGCGGGCCCCCAGCGGGTTGCCGGGGCCGCCGGCCATGTGGCGCGGCAGATAGGGCTGGCGGGCGATCATCTCCGGCGGCGGAGTCCAGGCCGGCCACTCGGCCTTGCGGCTGACCGACTGGATTCCGGACCAGGTGAAGCCGTCGCGGCCGACGCCGATGCCGTAGCGCAGCGCCTGGCCATTGCCGAGCACGTAATAGAGATAGGTGTTGGGCGTATCGATGATGATCGTGCCCGGCGCTTCGCGCGTTGCGTAAGAGACGGTCTGGCGGCGGAAGCGGGCCGGCATCTCGACCGCGTCCTGATCCTCGGACGGCTCGGTCTGGTAGGTCGGCGCCTGATAGGGCTGATACGGTTGATAGGGCTGCAGCGGCTGCGGCGCGGTCATCGGCGGCAGCGGCTGGAAGAACGGGAAGATCTGGACTGGCGCCGCCTTGGCTGCGCTCGCGAACGCGATGGCGGAGACCGCGACTGCACTGAGCGCAACCGCACGCGAAAACGTCTTGAACGTGTCCAGATTGAACATGTGATCGCCCCTGTTTGCTCGGTGTTTTGCTCACCGCGGCACCATTGCGGTGCTCCGTTGCCTAAAGTCCTAACGGCAAAACGTTTCGGGACATTTGCGCGGAAAACCGAAAACGGTTTCACGGCGGCAAGAATTGTTTCATGACAGTTTCGTGGCCCTGCGGGCCCGTTAACGAACAAAACAGCACGCCGACACTTCTGTGACGTCACACGCCTGAAATATCCTTCGTTGATGGTCGATGCCTGAGAATCATCAAACTCTCGGGACTTTCCCATGCGGGTATTAATCGCGACCGACGCCTGGCATCCGCAGGTCAACGGGGTGGTGCGCACCCTGACCTCGCTGGCGAATGCGGCCAAGGCCCTCGATGTCGAGATCGACTTCCTCACGCCCGACGGCTTTCCGTCCTGGCCGCTGCCGACCTATCCGGGCCTGCGCTTTGCGCTGCCGAGCGGGAAGGAGATCGCGCGGCGGATCGAGAGGTGCGCGCCGGAGGCGCTGCATATCGCCACCGAAGGCCCGATCGGCTGGGCCGCGCGCGCCTATTGCCGCCGCAACCGGCTCGCCTTCACCACCTCCTATACGACGCGCTTTCCGGAATATGTCTCGGTGCGGACCGGCATCCCGGCGGGGGTCGGCTATGCGGTGCTGCGCCATTTCCACGATGCCGCCGCGATGACGATGGTGGCGACGCCCTCGCTGCGGCAGGAGCTGTCCGAGCGCGGCTTCAAGCGGCTCGGCTTCTGGACGCGCGGCGTCGACACCGAGCTGTTTCATCCCGACGCTCCGGCAGAGCTCGACCTGCCGCGCCCGATCTTCATGACGATGGGGCGCGTGGCGGTGGAGAAGAATCTCGAAGCGTTCCTCTCGCTCGACCTGCCCGGCACCAAGGTCGTCGTCGGCGACGGCCCGCAGAAGGCGGCGCTGGAGAAGAAATATCCGGACGCGGTATTCCTCGGCGAGAAGAAGGGTGCGGATCTCACCGCGCACCTCGCCGCCGCCGACGTGTTCGTGTTTCCGAGCCTGACCGATACGTTCGGCGTGGTGCAGCTCGAGGCGCTCGCCTGCGGCACGCCGGTTGCGGCGTTTCCGGTCACGGGACCGAAGGACGTCATTGCCGATCACCCGATCGGCGCCATCGACCACGATCTGCGCACCGCGTGCCTGCGCGCGCTCACCATGTCGCGTCAGACCTGCCGCAACTTCGCGCTGGAGCGCTCCTGGGAGAACAGCGCGCGCCAGTTCGTCGGCAACCTCACCTCACTGCAGCCCAGCCGCGTCCTGCGCGCCTCGCCTCGCATGGCGCGGCGGCCGGTACGCGGTTGATCGTCCATTCGAACCACAGCGAGAACCTCATCGATGGCAAAGATCATGAACCTTGACGGCACCCAGCAGCTCGACCTCACGCGCGGCACGGTCGAGCAGGCCTATGACCGCTGGGCGCCGGTCTATGATCTCGTGTTCGGCGGCGTGTTCGCCAAGGGCCGGCAGGCCGCGATTGCGGCCACCAACAAGATCGGCGGCCGCGTGCTCGAGGTCGGCGTCGGCACCGGCATCTCGCTGCCGCTCTACGCGCCGAACCTGCGCATCTTCGGCACCGACATCTCGGAAGCGATGCTGGACAAGGCGCGCCGCCGCGTCAGCGAAGGCAATCTGAAGAACGTCGAGGGCCTCGCGGTGATGGACGCGGAGAAGCTCGAATTCCCCGACAACTCGTTCGACGTCGTGATGGCGCAATACGTCGTCACCGCCGTGCCGAACCCGGAGAAGGCGCTCGACGAATTCGCCCGCGTGCTGCGTCCGGGCGGCGAATTGATCATCCTCACCCGCGTCAGCGCCGACACCGGCATGCGCCGCTTCATCGAGCAGAAGCTGCAGCCGGTGGTGCGTCCGCTCGGCTTCCGCACCGCCGAGTTCGCCTGGTCGCGCTACGCCAAATGGCTCGCCGGCGCGCACGGCATCGAACTCGCCGAGCGCCGCTTGATTCCGCCGCTCGGCCATTTCTCGCTGGTGCGCTTCCGCAAGGTCGATGTCGCCAAGGCAGCGTGAGTTTACGCGTCGCGTGCGTCATCGCGCCGCTGCACATCGTCACATGACAAAATGATGATGTCACACGGCCTACATCGAATCTCTGTAAATCCTGAACCCGAAAGCATTTTGGGGGAGAGCATGATCAAGAACTATCTCGAGCAGCTGCGGATCCAGCGCTGGGACGACCATCGCTACTATCACCACAGCCGCATCAATCAGAGCCTGCACTTCGTCAGCGCGCTGAGCTTCCTCTTCGCCTATGTCTGGCTGTTCATCGATCCCGTCGTCTCCGCGCTGGTTGGCTGGCTGGTCTCGATGACCTCGCGCCAGGCCGGCCACTTTTTCTTCGAGCCGCACACTTACGACCACATCAACCAGGCGACGCACGAGTACAAGGAAGAGATCAAGGTCGGCTACAATCTACAGCGCAAGGTGGTGCTGATGGCGATCTGGGCGCTGTCGCCGCTGGTCCTGGTCATCGATCCCACCCTGTTCGGCCTGTTCACGCCGTGGGCCAGCGCGACCGATTTCATGCGGCAGGTGGCGAAGATCTGGCTCGTGGTCGGCGGCGGCGGCCTGTTGTTCCGCACCGTGCATCTGTTCTTCATCCGCGACGTCGAGACCGGCCTCGTCTGGATGACCAAGATCCTGACCGACCCGTTCCACGATCTGATGCTCTATCGCGGCGCTCCGCTCGCCTTGATGCGCGGCGAGCTGATGGACCCCGGCCTGCACCTCAACCCCGAGCACACACTGGGCTTCATCGACGAGCCCGTGCTCGAAGAGCAGCACGCCTGAGCGCGCTGCGCACGCGACACGCTCCGATGTCCGATGGCTACGTCATGCCCGGCCTTGTGCCGGGCATCCACGTCTTGAGGGTTGCTGCAAGCGCAGTCATTCCGGGGCGATGCGAAGCATCGAGCCCGGAATCTCGAGATTCTCAGGTGCGCAATTGCGCACCGGGGTTCGGCTCTTCGAGCCGCCCCGGAATGAGGGTTGCGATTTGCGGGAAGGCAGCCTCAGCGCCCGAAGCGCTTGGCCAGCATCTCTTTCAGGATCTGGCGCTTGATCTGCTTGTTGGTGAGCGCGCCGTCGTGCCACCAGAAGCCGTCGGCCTTCATCTTCTGTGCGGCGCGAACGAAGCGGTCGGCGACTTCGGTGAAGTCGGCGTCGGTGTAGTTGAGGCTGAAGATCAGCCGGCCGGTGCCGACCCAGCTCAACGCCAGGCCTTCGGCGCGCAGGTAATATTGCAGCATCCAATTGTAGCGGGACGGCGTGGTGTATTTCACCGTCCAGATCGAGGAGAAGTTGGCGAAGCGCACCGGCAGGTCGGCGTCCGTCATCATCTGGTTGAGCTTCTTCACGCGCCCGTTCCAGGTCTCTTCCAGCCCGTCATAGACCGCGCGGAAGTTGGGGCTGGCGAGGCGGCTCAGGAACTCGTCCATCGCCGTCATGACGTAGGGGTGCGAGTTGAAGGTGCCGCGGGCGAAGCAGATGTCGGCGGGGCGGTCGTCGCGGAAGCGGCGCATCAATTCGCGCTTGCCGCAGACCACGCCGACCGGCAGGCCGCCGGCGAGGCTCTTGCCGTAGGTCACCATGTCGGCCTTGACGCTGAAAAATTCCTGGGCACCGCCGGCGGCGAGACGGAAGCCGACGAACACCTCGTCGAAGATCAGGACGATGCCGCGCTGGTCGCAGACCTCGCGCAGCTTCTTCAGCCATTCGGTGTAGGCCGCGCGATCGAAGTTGCCGCCGCGGGAGGAATCGACCAGCGAGGAATCGCCGGGCGCGTTGGCGTTGGGATGCAGCCCCTGCAGCGGGTTGACCAGCACGCAGGCGATGTCCTTGCGCGTGCGCAGCACGTGCAGAGTCTTCTCCGACATCTCGGCGAGGGTGTAGGTCTCGTGCGCAGGGATGGGATTGCCGACGCCCGGCTGCACGTCGCCCCACCAGCCGTGATAGGCGCCGGCGAAGCGAACGAGATGCGTGCGCTTGGTGTGGTAGCGCGCCAGCCGCACCGCCTGCATCACGGCTTCGGTGCCGGACATGTGGAACGAGACCTCGTCGAGGCCCGAGATCTGGCAGAGCCGCTGCACATTCTCGAGGATGACGGGATGATAGGGGCCGAGCACGGGGCCGAGCGCATGCGCGCGCTTCTCGGCGCCCTCGATGCACTCCTTGTAGAAGTCGTTGCCGAAGATGTTGACGCCGTAGGAGCCCGTGAGGTCGTAAGCAGTGTTGCCGTCGACATCGGTGACGGTGACGCCGCTCGACGATTCCATGAAGGTCGAGGTGCCCAGATGCTCGCGGACGAGACGCGAGAACTGGAACGGCACGCGGTAGCTTTCGGTGAAGTTCAGGTCGGAGATCGTCTCCGCCGCTTCCTTCGTCATCGCGCGGCCTTTGGGGTAGCGCTCGGCGTAGAGCCTGGCGAGACGGAAGAAGGCGTCCTTGCGTTGTGCTGCGATGTTCGCCGGCGCGCCGTCGCAGGCGAAGTACTGCTCACCCTCGAACTCGTAGAACGGCAGCAGCCGCGCCACCCTGCGCGACATCTTGGAGTGCCCGGCGAGCGAGCGGTGCTTGGCGCGGGAGAGTTCGACCCGGGCCTTGATCTTCGGGAGGACGGCGGCAGCGGACGCTGCGGCGGCCACGGACATCGAGAGAATCGGGAGTGTCGTTTCCATGACAACAAGCGCTAAACCTGTGAGCTGACAGATTCATGACAGTCAAAGCCCTCATCTCCTCTTTCACCCAGCAGGAAGACCTCAACTTCCTGTTGACCAATCGCATCCCGCGCGCGGCCCTGACGCGCTTCATGGGCTGGTTCTCCAAGATCGAGAATCCCCTGGTGCGGGACTTCTCGATCGCGCTGTGGAAGCTGTTCTCCGACCTCGATCTGTCGGAGGCGCGCAAGACGCATTTCAGGAGTCTGCACGACTGCTTCACCCGGGAGCTGAAGCCCGGCCTGCGGCCGTTCGATCCTGACACTGCGGTGGTGGCGAGCCCCTCGGACGGCATCGTCGGCGCTCATGGGAAAATCGCGGACACCGAGCTGTTCCAGGTCAAGGGCGCGCCCTATTCGCTGCTCGATCTCGTCGGCGATTCCGCGCTGGTCGAGCAGCACCGCAACGGCTCCTTCGTCACGCTGCGGCTGACCTCGAGCATGTATCACCGCTTCCATGCGCCTTATGATGCGCACATCGAGCGGGTCACGCTGATCCATGGCGACGTCTGGAACGTCAACCCGATCGCGCTCAAGCGCGTCGAGCGTCTGTTCTGCAAGAACGAGCGCGCGGTGATCCGCACGCATCTGTCGACCGGCGAAGCCGTGACGCTGGTGCCCGTTGCGGCCATCCTGGTTGCGAGCATCCGCCTGCACTTTCTCGACATGGTGCTGAACGCGCAGACGCGCGGCCCGGTCAATTTTCCCTGCGACGTCAACGTGACCAAAGGCGAGGAGCTCGGCTGGTTCGAGCATGGCTCGACCATCATCATCCTCGCGCCCGGCGATTTCACCTTCTGCGACGGCATTGCCGAGGGCACGCGCATTCGCGCCGGTCAAGCGCTGCTCAGAAGAAAGTAGCCTTCAATCCGCCGTCCCCGCCGCCTATATCGTCGGGCGGGGCGATTTGATACGGATGTGGTGATGGCGCGGGCGCCGGTCATGGCAGCGGGTGGTATTGTGCTGCGGCGCGGGCCGGTGCCGCTGGTTGCAGTCGTGCGCCAGCGCAAGCGCAACGAATGGGTCCTGCCCAAGGGCAAGCTCGATGACGGCGAGACGCCGAAGGAAGCCGCGCACCGCGAGGTGCTGGAGGAGACCGGCCACGACGTCGCCGTGCACGAATTTCTGGGCACGCTCGTCTATCAGTCCGGCGGGCGCTCCAAGGTCGTGCATTTCTGGCGGATGGAGGCCGACGGGGCCCCCGTTCGCAAGCTGACGAACGACATCAAGGCGGTCGACTGGCTGACGCTGGACGATGCGATCGCCCGCCTGTCGCGCGAATATGAGCGCGCGTTCCTGACCCAGATCGGCCCGATTGCGCTCGCGGCGGCAGGGCTGGCGCCGTCGCCGCCGCAAGAGCCGACGCCGTCGAACGACGACGTGGATGCAGCTTTGCAGACACTGACACCCGCCGAAGCAGCTTCCGTCGACGAGCTGCGGCACGGCCTGTTGCAGAAGGTGAAGGCGTGGTTGCGCGGCGAGGCGTGAGTCTGGGTCGCCGCGCTGGTTGTGAGTTTGGAAACGTCCGCGAGCTGATAAGCGTGCGGGAGAGCGCTGCTTCCTCCAAGTCGTCATTGCGAGCGCAGCGAAGCAATCCAGAGTCTTTCCGAGGAGACACTCTGGATTGCTTCGTCGCAAGGGCTCCTCGCAATGACGGGAGAGAGCGGGTCACCGCCGCTCTTTCTCCTTCGGGGCGGGCGCGGGTCTGCGCGGCGCTGCGGGACGTTGCGCGGCGGGGAGGCGTGGCTGGAAGGTGCTGGGGCGCTGCATGCCCGGCTGCTGAGCCGCAGGCTGGCCCGGCTGCAGGCCGGTGCGCGGCAATGGCTGCTGCGGGGCTGCTTGCTGTGTCCCGCCCGGTTGCGGCGGCACGATTCCTCCGGGCAGAATCTGTCCACCACGCTGCGGCTGAATTTGCGGCGTGTTGCTGGGCGCCGTGCCCTGTCCGGCGCGAGGCGCGCCCGTCGGGCGACCAGCGCCCTGTTGCCGTTGCCCTTGCCCGGCACGCGGCGTGCCCGGCTGCACCGCGCCGCCGTGTTGTCCTTGTCCCTGCCGCTGCGGCGGCTGCGCGCCTTGCTGTGTTCCCTGCCGGCCCGGCGTGCCCGGCTGCTGCTGACCCGGACGGTTGTCCTGACGCGGCTGGCCGTTCGGCCGTTGCGGCAATTGGCCTGGGGCCGTCGTCGGCCGCAATTGTTGCTGCTGCGGCGGTTGTGCCGGCCGCGGAATGCGGCTGAGCGCCGTCGGATTGGCGCGACGGAAGTCGCGCTGCTCGATGACGATCTGCCGGCCCGCGCTCTGCGCCAGATGCACCTGGCTGACGAAGCCGCGGTCGCGCGCGATCTGCGGCGCGGGGATCGTGATCGGCACGGCCGCAAAACGCATGACGCCGGCGGTGGCCGCGCCCGGGCCGATCGCAAAGCCGCTCGCGGCTTGCGTCAGCGCGCCGAGCCGCGCGCCGCTCGAGCGCTCGTCGACATCGATGTGGCCGACGCGGCCGTCGGCGTCGGGATAGAGCTTGATGTTGACGTTGCTCGCCCGGTTCGCCGCCGCGCCTTCGGGCACGTCGACGACCCCGGTGGTGCCGCGGATGCCGAGCGTTGCCGTTGGCGTCGTAATCTTCATGTCGCCCGTCTTCGCCACCGCGGCCGCCACGAAGGCAACCGTGCCCTTGCCGACGTCGAAGATCGCCGAATTCTGCTTGCCGCCGTCTTCATAGACGTAGTTGTCGATGGTGATCTTCGCGCTGGCCGAGAGATTGAACGTGGTGGCGTCGTTGAAGGTGATGCCGAGCGCGGAGTTCGACGAGGTCTGCACGACGTCGTTGAGATAGAGGTCGTCGCGCACGCGCAGCGGATAGGAATTCTTGTCGCGGATCACGGTCGCGATCCCCGTCACGGTTGCGACGTTGCCGATCGGCTCGACGGCGGCGGGCTGTGCCTCTGCGGACGGTGTCGGGGCGGCGGATGGCGTCGGCGAGGGTGCGGGCGTTGGCTGGGCTTGCGGCTGCGCCTGTGCGAATTCGATCGTCTCGGATGCACGAGCCGCGCTGCTGCCCGCCAGCGGCAATGCCGGCAGCACGAGCGCGAACACGAAGCGGCGCTAAGCCAGCATTGATGTCACGAGGAAGTCCCGGTGAGAACGTGAGGCGAGATGGGTTGATATCAGCCGGACAGAGCTGAATGTCGGATGAATGTGTGTGGCACAGGAGAGGCGAACGTTCAAAGGAGCGCGATGCTCGCGAATTGGATCCTGTCTTCTCCGCAGCGTCATGCCCCGGCTTGTCCCGCCTGCGCGGCCGAAGCCGCTACGGCGCGGCGAAGGCCCGGCCATCCACGCTTTGCGGCACTGAGAACGTGGATGCCCGGGACAAGCCCGGGCATGACGACGTCCTATGCTTCGCGATGTGACCCGCTCCGCGCGTCAGCTCACGCGCTTCCAGGTCTGGCCGCCGCAGAACATGCCGCCGAAGGCGCAGCCCTGCACGCGCATCGCATTCGGACCTTTCATCGAGATGGTCGAGTCGTAATTGCGGCCGGAGTTCGGATCGCGAATGCGACCGCTCCACTTCGATCCCTCGGGCTTCATGTTGATCAGGATGCGTTCGTTGGTCTTCTCGGCATAGCCGCAGAGATTGGCGCCACACTGCTCGACGCGGACATTGCCCTTGTTCTCTTCGGTCGCCCAGACGCCGATCGGCGAGTTCGCTGCAGCCACGGGCGCGGCGGCCACCGGGGCCGGCGCGGGAGCCGCGGCGACGGGAGCGGGTGCGGCAACAGGCGCGGGCGCCGCAACCGGAGCCGGCTGCGAGTTGTCGAAGCCGATAGAAGGAGCGGCAGCAACAGTCGCGGCTGGGGCAGCGGGCGCGGCCGGCGCGGTCGCCTGCACCGCCGCCTGCGGCATGGGCTGCTGCTGCACCGGAGCCGGCGCGGGTTGCGCCGTCGTGGGCGCCGGAGCCGGCGTGGCGTCGACGTCATCGTCCTTGGAGCCACCGAGGTCCTTGAGGTTGATGTTGTTCAGCTTGATCGGCTTGTCCGACAGACCCGGCGCGACGATGGTCACGCAATTGAGCGAAGCGCAGTTGCGCGGCGTCTCGATGCGGATGTGCTGGCCCTCGATCTGGAACGAAATCGAATTGCCGGCATGCGCGGCGGCGGTCGAAGCGAGGAAGAGGGCGGTGGCGGCGATGGAGAGCTTGCTCATGACAACCTCCGAAAATTGCGTGGTCCCGAGATGGACCGAAGTCGCTGGTGGATGAAGCGTGGTTCGACCCTACGCTGGGGCGGCTTGGCGTTCTGTGATGGGCGTCACAACGACCTGACGCCGCCTGGGTGATGCAGCGCACATTCGGCCGCGCCTGCCCTGCGTAACGTCGTCGTGACACCGAGGGAGACGCAGATGCAGCGACTTGCGACCTGGCTTGCCACATCGATCGCGCTGCTGGCGATCGCGCCGACCGCGCAGGCCGGCTCCTACACGTTCTCGATCGGCGGCCACCGGGTCCATGTCGAGGCGCCGCGTAATTGCCGATCCTCGTCCTGTGTCACCGTGTCCTCCAATCGCGGCCTTCGGCCATCGGACGAGGTCTCCGCAGCACAGGCCTTGCAGCCGGCGCCCGCGCCGGTAGTCCAGGCACCGCAGCCGGCTTGTCCGGCGGCAGCGGTCAAGCCGCCACAAGCAACTGCTGTCGTGCCGGCTCCGGCGCCTCCCGTCCTTGCCGCGGCGACGTCGCAGCCCGTTGCGCCGCCGCCGGCACCAAGCTTGGAGATCTCGAGATTGGAGACGCCGAGCCCCGGTCCGCCGCGGGTTGATGTGGAGCGGATCGATCGGCCGAAGACCGCCGCGCTAGAACCGCCGCGCATCGAGCCGCCAGTCATCGTCCCCAGCGCCGAGATCAATCAGACTACAATTGTGGCGCAGGTCAGCGGCGACGACAGCCTTGCGCCGCTCGGTGAATGGGAGAGCGCCGGTGCCAAGGGCACGGTCCGCATCGAGCGTTGTGGACCCGCATTGTGCGGCTACGCGCTCAGTGAAGCCTCGGGCCGGGGCGAGAGCGTGCTCGTCAACATGAAGCCGAAGAAGCACGATGTCTGGACCGGGAGCATCTACAGCCGTTCCAGCGGCAACACCTATTACGCGACGATGAGGTTGAAGAGCCCCGCGAAGCTGCACGTCGAAGCCTGCGCGCTCGGCCGCTTCTGGTGCTCCGGCAATGACTGGACGCGGGTCGAGCCGCCGCGGGAGGAGATCACCGCCTCGTCGCAGCCCTCGCGCACGCGGTCGTAGTGCTTTTCTTACCCTCCCCTCCAGGGGAGGGTAAGCTGCCGCGGTGTGTCGATCGATGCCGTCTAAATCATCCCGAGCACGATGGCGCCGACGAAGGCCATGGCGAGGTAGGCGGTGATCACGCTCAGTCTGCCGGCGAACGTCATGAGGTCGCTCCGCTGGTCGCGCTTTGCCGCAGCCGTCATGGTTAACAGAGAGTCTCTCACCGAAAAAGTCAGTCTTGCTGTCGCTCATCGGCGGCGGCGGCCGCGCGAGTGCGGCCGGCATGGTTAAGGAAGGCTGAAACCGACGTGTTGAAGAGTCTTTAAGTAAATTCACCGAACGTGCGTGCATGACGCGCGGAGTTCGTTTGTATCTCGTCGGCTCCATCGTCCTTGTTTCGCTAGCGGGTTGCGGTCGCGGCTTCTTCCAGGCCGAACGCGAACCGTGGCGGGCCGAGGCGGAAGCCGCATGCCTGAAATCGGGCGCGGTCAAGGAAAGTGCGGACATCGTCCGCATCGACCCGATCTCCGGGCCCGGCAGCTGCGGCGCCGAGTTTCCGCTCAAGGTCGCCGCCATCGGCGAAGGCTCCAGCACCTATGGCTTTGCCGACGAGTCGCTGCGCCCGCCCGGCAGCATCGGCAACCAGCCGCGTTGGCCGGTGCAGCCGCGGTCGAACTATCCGCAGAGCCAAGGGTATCCCGCATCGTCCTATCCGCAGCGCTCGAACTATCCCGAAAGCGCGGTGCGCCAGCCGGCCGGCTATGGTGCATCGTCGGGGCCGATGTCGTTGAACGCACCCGGCGTGGCCGCGCAGGAGGACGAGATCGATCTGCCGCCCGAGGGCACCGATGCCGCGGGTGCGGCGCGCTACATGAACGCACCGAGCTATCCGGCTCGTCCGGCGCCTTACTCGCAGGCGCCGGCACAGCAACCGCTGCCGCGTCTTGGTCCTGCGCAGGGCAATCCTGTCACGAGCGTCGGTCCGGTCGCGATCAAGCCGACCGCGACGCTCGCCTGTCCGATCGTGTCCGAGCTCGATCGCTGGCTCGCCGACACGGTGCAGCCTTCGGCGATGCGCTGGTTCGGCGTGCGCGTCGCCGAGATCAAGCAGATCTCCGCCTATTCCTGCCGCGGCATGAACGGCAATCCGCACGCCCACATCTCCGAGCACGCCTACGGCAATGCGCTCGACATTTCGGCCTTCGTGCTCGCCGACGGACGCCGCGTCACCATCAAGGACGGCTGGCGCGGCATGCCGGAAGAGCAGGGATTCCTGCGCGATGTGCAGTCGGGTGCGTGCGCGCATTTCAGCACCGTGCTGGCGCCGGGCTCGAACGTCTACCACTACGATCACATCCACGTCGATCTGATGCGCCGCGCCAGCCGCCGCCTGATCTGCCAGCCCGCCGCGGTGTCGGGCGAAGAGGTCGCCTCGCGCGCCCAGTCGCGCAGACCCTATGCGAGTGCACGCGAGCCGTCGGTGACCGGTTCACTCGGTGCGCGCAAGAGCACGATGCACAAGCGGGAAGAGGACGAGTACGCCGACGATTAGGCATTACCTTGCGAAAATCGACCTCCACCGTCATTGCGAGCGGAGCGAAGCAATCCAGACTGTCACCGCGGCGGCAGTCTGGATTGCTTCGTCGCATCAGCGCAAAATTGCTTCGCAATTTTGTCGCGAGCTCCTCGCAATGACGAGGAGAGACTGAGATTCATTATGACCGCCGACATCGTCCGCTATCTCACCCACCCGCAGGTGCAAATCGATCCCGATGTGCCGGTGCCGCAATGGAGCCTGAGCCCGCTCGGCCGCGCGCGTACCGAGGCCTTGGCGGAAGCAGGCTGGCTCGCAAGCACCACGCAGATCGTCTCCAGCGGCGAGCGGAAGGCGATCGAGACCGCCGAGATCATTGCCGCTCGGCTCGGATTCACGATCGAGATCCGCGAGGCCATGCACGAAAACGACCGTTCGGCGACCGGCTTCCTGAAGCCGGCCGAGTTCGAAGCTGTCGCCGACCAGTTCTTCGCCGCGCCTCATCTCAGCGTGCGCGGCTGGGAGCGCGCTACGGATGCACAGATGCGGATCGTGCGCGAGGCTGAGGCGGTGCTGACGCGAAACCGACCCGGCGACGTCCTGTTCGTCGGCCACGGCGCAGTCGGCACGCTGCTGTTCTGTCACTATTCCGGCCATTCCATCGATCGCGTCCACGATCAGCCGGCAGGCGGCGGCAACTACTTTGCGTTCGCGCCGGAAGGGCGTCGCATCCTGCATGGATGGCGCAGGATGGAAGACCTGGGGTCAGCGGCCGGCTGAGGCCCGGCTGTTCAGTGGACGCTGCGTCTTCGGCAAAGCCCAGTTGAAGCGCAAAAATTTGCGCCGTCCCGATTCGCCTCCAACTCATTGAATCAAAATCGCTAATCGGGCCAGGACGGGCTTTTCCCGCGATTGGCACGGTCGCTGCAATGATGGTGCTGAAACGAAGCAGCGCAGCCGGCGCTGTGAGCCAGCGGAACCCATCATGCAGATGCCCGTCGCCCCGCCCTACTCCGATCTCGAGCAGCGCGTGCTGTCGCGCATCACGGAGCAGCGATGGCTCGACCTTGCCTCCGAGCTGATCCGAACCGGTCAGCCGCGCTCCGGCAATCCGCTCGATCCCGATCTGCCGCCGGCCGAGGAGGAGGCGATCTCGATGCTGGTCGCGGGCAAGCTCGAGGCCCTCGGCATGGTGGTCACCAAGCACAGTGCGCAGCCGCACCGGCCGAACGTGCTCGGCGTGCTGAAAGGGCGGGAGGGCGCACCGTCGCTGATCCTGAACGATCATCTCGATACCTATCCGGTGGTCGAGCCCGAGAAATGGCACATGACGGATTTCGATCCGTTCAAGGCGACGCGCCATGGCGATCTGCTCTACGCGCGCGGCACGTCGGACACGCGCGGCAACCTTGCCGCATCGCTGCTCGCGGTGCAGGCCTTAATCGAGGAGGGCGTGACGTTCGATGGCACCTTGATGTGCTGCTACACCGTCGACGAGGAGCGTAACGGCACCGAAGGCTCGATCTACATGCTCGAGAAGTTCGGTCTCACTGCCGACTACGAGATCACGGCCGAGCCGACTGCCTGGGGAGATGTCAGCAAAGACTGGGGCATCAACCTCTCGGTGGCCAATTCCGGCCACTGCCTGATCGAGGTCACGGTCGAGGGAATCAAGTCGCACATTTGGCGGCCCGATATCAGCGTCAACGCCATCATGGAGGCGGGCAAGTTGCTGCCTAAACTGAAGGAGATGACGTTCACCCACGTGCCGAGCAAGTTCATGGGGCATACGCCGCCCTGCTGCTCGGTGGTGCGCATCCGTGGCGGCCTGCCCGGCGAGATGCAGTTCTCGCCGGATGCCTGCACCATCACGCTCGCGGTGGTCGGCATCGTGCCGGGCATGACGCTCGCCAGCGTGATCTCCGACGTCGAGCGGCTCGGGCTGGAAACATTTGCCGGAATCAACGACGTCAAGGTCGGAGTGCGCCAGGTGCCCGGCTCGCTATTCGTCAACGCGACCGAGCCGGTGCCGGTCGAGGAGGAGCCCTGCCGTTCGCTTCGTGCGGTGTATCGGCGGCTGATGGGCCGTGAGCCCGGTGTCAATCGCAAGAATGCCTTCAACGACACCATCCGCTTCCGCGAAGCAGGCATCAATGCGGTCACCTTCGGTCCGGGCGAGGACGGCTGGGCCGTCGACAACGAGAACATCTCGATCACCAAGTCGGTGATGGCAACGCGGATCTATGCACTGACCATCATGCAGATCTTGGGAGTGCGCACATGAGCGTCGAGGCAAGTCCCATGGCCATTCCGATCTCGGCCGACCGTACACGGCGGGGCAGCTTGCGGCTGCCAACAGTGTCGCGGTCGGTGCTGCTCTCGACCCTCACCGTCGCCCTGCTGCTGGCCGCGTGGGTCATCGTTACGGAGATGGGCTGGGCCAACGAACTGTTCCTGCCGAAGCCGCAGGCGGTGTGGGCGGCATTCGTCAAGACCATGACGAAGGGCTACCAGGGCGCCACGCTGCTTCAGCATCTCGGCGCCAGCCTCTACCGCATCCTCGTGGCCTTCGCGTTGGCCTGTCTCGTCGGCATTCCGCTCGGCGTGCTCATGGGCGTCTCGAAAAATGCCCGTGCGCTGCTCAATCCGCTGATCGAGTTCTATCGTCCGCTACCGCCACTCGGGCTCTATACGTTGCTGGTGATGTGGCTCGGCATCGGCGAGAGCTCCAAACTGTCGTTGCTGTTCCTTGCAGGCCTGCCCGGCATCGTGATTTCGACGATCCAGGCCGTCACCAGCGTCGATCCCGTCTACGTACGTGCCGCGCAATCCCTTGGCGCAACCCGGCGCCACCTGCTCTTTCACGTCTACCTGCCCGCAGCGGGACCACTGATCCTCGCCGGGATGCGCATCTCGCTCGGCTTCACCTACACCGTCCTCGTCGCCGCCGAGATCGTCGCGGCCTCCGCCGGCATCGGCTGGATGATCTGGGATGCCGCGAAATTCCTGCTTTCCGACGTCGTGATCATGGGCCTGATCGTGCTTGGCCTGACCGGCGTCGTGCTCGACCTGATGATGCGCGGAATTGCGAAATTACTGATGCCGTGGGCCCGAACCTGATCCTGATCGAGGAGAGATGAGATGATGAAGAGACTGGTTGCGACGCTTGCATTCGCTGCGCTGACGCTCTCGGCCCCCGCTCGTGCCGAGGACAAGCCGGCCAAGGTGACCGTCGGCTATCTGAACTTGGTGAACGCGCAGCTCGTCACCAAGCATCTCGGCCTGCTGGCCAAGGAGATGCCTGGTGTCGACATCAAATACGTCAAGATCGGTGGCGGCGGCGACATGCTGCGCGCGATCGCCGGAAACGACGTCGATTTCGGCGGCCTCGGCAATCCTCCGACCGCGATCGGCGCGACCCGGGCCCTGCCGATCAAGGGCATCCTGGTGATCAATCTGCTCGACTATGTCGAGTCGATGGTGGTGCGCACCGACAAGAACATCAATTCGCTTAAAGATCTTAAAGGCAAGACGGTCGCCGCGCCGTTCGGATCCACCACACATTACCTGCTGTTGCAGGCATTGAAGGACGACGGCGTCGATCCTGCGTCGCTGAAGATTATCGATCTCGCACCCTCGGACATCGCCTCCGCCTGGCTTCGCGGCGATATCGATGCCGCCTGGTTCTGGGAGCCGAACCTCGACAAGGCCGTCAAGAACGGCGGCAAGATCCTGATCACCTCGGGTGAGATGACCAAGCGCGGCTATCCGACTTGGGACATCGGCGTCGTGATGAATGCTTTTGCGGAAAAATATCCGTCCTACGTCGAGAAGTTCATCAAGGCCGAATGCGAGGGGATCGATTTCTGGCTGAAGAACCCGGAGAAGACGGCCGAGATCATCGCCGAGGAGCTTTCGCTGCCGCTGCCCGATGCGATGCGGATGATGAGGGGCACGGGCATGGTCCCTTGCAACCAGCAGCTCACCGAGGAATATCTCGGCACAACGACAAAGAAGGGCAAGTTCGTCGACACGCTGGTCTCCACGGCCGACTTCCTGGTCAAGCAGGAGCGTCTCCCGAAGCTGCTGCCGCGCGCCGGCTTCGAAGCCTTCATCCAGCCGGCCTATATCGAGAAGGTGATCGGCCGTTGACGCCTGCTGCCGGCGGGCTTGTCTCGCCGGCGCGCCCTGTTCCCATAAGCATGTGACGCCATGGATATCTCGCCTCGCCATCTTCGCGCTGCCTATCGCAACGGCACGCTGAAGCCGTCAGACGTCGCCGCGCACGTGCTGTCGCGCCTGACTGATGCCGACCAGAGCGGTGTCTGGATATCGACGGGAAGGCCCGAGAGCGTCATGGCCGCGGCGCGCGCGATCGATGCCCGCGTCGGCGAGCTCGATGAGCTACCGCTCTATGGGCTCGTATTCTCGGTCAAGGACTGCATCGATGTCGCAGGAGAGCAGACGACGTCGGCCTGTCCGGAATTCGCCTATGTGGCGGAGGATACGAGCCCCGTGGTGGCTGACGCGATTGCAGCCGGTGCGATTTATGTCGGCAAGACCAACATGGACCAGTTCGCGACCGGGCTCGTCGGCGTCCGCTCGCCCTACGGCATCGCCCGGAATCCATACAACGCAGACTACATTCCCGGCGGCTCCAGCTCGGGCGCGGCGGTGTCGGTCGCCACCGGCACGTCGTCGTTCGCGTTCGGCACCGACACCGGCGGGTCGGGCAGGGTGCCTGCGTCCTATTGCGGCGTGACCGGCTTCAAGCCGGCGCCGGGCGCGTTCAGTCAGCGCGGGATGGTGTATGCGTGCCGGAGCTTTGACACGATCTCGCTCTACACCCGCGATCCCGCCGACGGCTATGATGTCTATCGCGTGCTGGCGCGGCGCGATCCCGCGGACAGCTTTTCGCCGCTGGAGTTCGCCGGCTGGACAGAGCAGGCGTCCCCGGCGCGGCCGCTGAAGATCGCAACGCCGCGCCTTGATCAGCTCAAGTTCTTTGGCAATCCAGAGACGGAGAGGCTGTTCGGCGACGCGCTGCACCGGCTGCGCCGACTCGACCTGCCGGTCGTGCCGGTGGATTTCTCGCCATTCACCTCGATCAACGATCTGATGTTCTTCGGGCCGTTTCTTGCGGAGCGTGATGTTTCGGTCGGCGCCTTTCTCGACGCCCATCCCGGTGCAGGGGTCAAGATCGTGCGCGATCTCGTTCTCGGCAGCCGGAAGTTCTCGGCCGCCGATGCCTACCGCGCGTTCTACGAAGTCAAGGACGTCCAGCGTCAGCTTCGCGGCTTCTGGGAAGCTCACGATGCGCTGGTGGTGCCGACGGTCGGCACCGTCCTCAGCATTGATGAAGTTGCGCGCGATCCGCTGACGGCCAATTTCAACAACGGCTATTACACCAACTACGCCAATCCGCTCGGGCTCGCCGCGATTGCGGTGCCGAATGCGATGACCGGGGCCGGCGTGCCCTATGGAGTCACGTTCCTGGCGCCGGCGGGGCGGGAGCGCCTGCTCGCTGACCTCGCTTGTGCGTTCACGGCTGCGGCGGCCGTGCGTTGAGAGGTCGCACCGCGTTGCAATCGGATGCGATACCTCCTAGCCTTCGAGCCGTCACTCGAAGGGAGACTGGTCGTGGGGCGGGGCCATGCGCATGAAGTCGCCGATCCGGGTGAGCCCTGTGCGGAAGTGCAAGGCGCCGGAACGGGTCGCTATGTGCTGAAGGCGCTGGACAAGTCTGATCTGGACCTGGTGATGCGGACCGGCAGGTTGGCGACTTACCAGAACCGCGAACATCTGCTGCGCGAAGGCGAGCCGGCGAACGGCATCCACGTCATTTTGAGCGGGATCGTCGAAAGCACCCATGCCGGCACGCAAGGTCGCGAGCTGATGCTGGCGACGTGGGAAGCCGGCGACTTCGTCGGCGCCCCCTATATTCTCGGCAATCACCGCCATAGCTGGTCGGCGCGCGCGCTCGGGCGGGTCGAAGCTTTGCATCTCGACCAGGATGCCATCCGCCGCCTGATCGCACAGTCGCCCTCGTTCGCAGTCGCGCTGATCGAATGTCTCGGCTTCAAGGGCGAGACCTATTCGATGCTGGCGCAGACGCTGGCTGGGCAGAAGGCTGCGGAACGATTGGTGCTGCTACTGGTGAAGCTGTGCGAGAACGCGGCGCAGGACGAGAACGGTCCGATCTCGCTCGGCCGCCTCACGCAGGCCAATCTCGCGCGCATGATCGGCGCGACGCGGCAGTCGATCAGCCTCATTCTCAACCGTCTCCAGGACGAGGGCATCATCACGACCGGCCCGACCAAGATGGTCGTGAATGATCTCTCGGCGCTGAGGAAGCAGGTCACTGACTAAAGCGCGATGATGTCGTCATCGCGCTTTAGGCTTCGATGGTGCCAATCCCATGCAGCGCTGCACTTCACCCGGAACGTTGTAGGTGCGCATGATGTGGCGGCTGTCGCGCAAGCCGGACGCCTCGCGTTGCACCACGAACATCCAAAGCGCCTGGCCGGCTTCCAGCACCAGCTTGCGCCTCGCCGGTTGCATTGCCGCCGGCACTTCGGTTGCTGCGTGGGCGGCGTCGAACTCGCGCAAACGCGAGAGGCTCTGTTCGAGGGCGCGGCCCATCCGTCCCAGCGCCGAGGCCTGTTCCTGGACGATCTCGTAGTGGAGGATGTTGACCGGCGGGCGAAGATCACGAGACATGGCCGCAATATAGTGCGGCCCGGCCCGCAGGTGCAACGCGCGGCTACCTCGCCTTGTACGCCGCCAGGAACATCCGCGTTGCACTCTCCACCACCGCGCTCATGCGCTGTTCCGACGGCGCGGGCTCCGCCTGAAACACGAAGGGCAGGAACAGCGAGGCCTTGCACAGTTCCATGAACTGCGAGGCGGCAAGATCGCAATCATCTATCGAAAGATCGCCCGATGCGACACGTGCCTTGAGATAAGCGGAGAGGCGGTTGATGCTCTTGTCCAGCACGCGCGCATAGTAACGCCGGCCGACATCCGGCATGCGCTCGGCGATCGCCATCACGGTGCGGATCGCCGATCCGCCACCGGGCCGGCAGACCAAGTGAAGATAGGCGAGGCCGAACTCCTTCAGTGTGCTCTCGGCCTCGCGGCCGGAATCGAAACTGAACACGACCTGGCCGTGCTGGAGCGCCTCCTGTTCGACCATGGCTTCGAACAGCGCGCATTTGTCGGCGAAGTAGACGTAGAGTGTGCCCTTGGAAACCTGCGCGGCGCGCGCGATCTCGCCCATGCTGGCCCCGTCGAAGCCCAGATCCATGAACACCTTGCGTGCACCGTCCAGGATCTGGCGGCGCTTGGAATTGTCCTCATCCTGGACGATGCGCAATTGTTCGTTGGCAGCTACAACCATTGGTTTAGGGTCTCGGAAGGTTTTTGGATCCGGATTAAGCCATGAAACGCCAATAAAGGATTCGCGGCAGTAAGGTCCGTTGCGAATAATCGTATATTGACCGAACCGTTCGGTCAATGCTATTTGAGGTGCACGCGAGGCAATCGCCGCAACACGGCCGATCTCGGGTTGCGTTTTTTGGGAGGCCTTGATGGCCATATCGAGAGATCAGACGGCTCGCGTCCTTCGCCAAGGAACGGTGGAGGACCAGACGGGCGCTGATGCTGCCTCCGAGACACCCGCACCCCCTGCCGAGCAGCTACGCGCTCACGTGGCCGAGGAAACCAAGCGTCCGACCCGCGAGGCGCCGGAGCAGCCCGTGACCGACAAGCCCGCCGCACCTGCGCCGGACGCCGCCGCGACCAAGTCGGGTGCGCCCAAGTCCGGCAAGCGCAAATTCGTCCTGACCGGCGTCGGCCTCGCCCTCGCGCTCGCCGTTGCGGGCTATGCCGGCTATTACACCCTGGTCGGTCGCTTCTACATATCGACCGACGATGCCTATGTCCGCGCCAACAACACCATGCTCGGCGCGCGCGTTGCCGGCCACATCTCCTCGATCCTTGCCGGCGACAACACGCCGGTGCGTGCCGGCGACATCGTCCTCCGCATCGACGACGGCGACTACAGGATCGCGGTCGAGGCCGCCGCGACCAAGATCGCGACCCAGCAGGCCACCATCGATCGCATCGGCCGCCAGGTCGCAGCTCTCGACAGCCAGGTCGCGCAGGCCAAGGCGCAGCTCGTCTCCGCCGAAGCGGGCCTCAAGCGCGCCGACCTCGATTATGAGCGCCAGCAGGCGCTGAGCAGCAAGGGCTTTGCCTCGCGCGCCACCTTCGAAAGCTCGGAAGCCGGACGCGACCAGGGCGCCGCCGCGGTCAAGGCCGCGCGAGCCGCCTACGAGGTTGCCGTCAGCAATGTCGACGTCGCCAAGGCGCAGCAGGCCGAAGCGCAGGCCCAGCTCGCCGAGCTCAAGACCACGCTCGCCAAAGCCGAGCGCGACCTCGGCTTCACGGCGGTGCGCGCGCCGGTGAACGGCACGTTCTCGAACCGCCTTGTCAACACCGGCGACTTCGTCGCGGTCGGACAGCGCCTCGGCAACATCGTGCCGCTGGACGACGTCTATATCGACGCGAACTTCAAGGAGACACAGCTCAAGCGCATCCGCCCGGGCCAGCCGGTGACGATCAAGGTCGACGCCTACGGCATGCGCAAGTTCTCCGGCGTCGTCGACAGCATCGCGGCGGGCGCGGGGTCGGTGTTCACGCTGCTGCCGCCCGACAACGCCACCGGCAACTTCACCAAGATCGTGCAGCGCGTGCCGGTCCGCATCCGCGTGCCGAAATCGGTGGCGAAGCAGAACCTGCTCCGCGCCGGCATGTCGGTCTACGCCACCGTCGACACCAACAACGGCGCCGCCGACGCCGACAGCGCGGTCGATCTCGACGATCCCACCGCGGTCCATCCGCAGTAGGAACGGTGACATGAGTCGCGCCGCTGCCCCGAATGCAGGTGCGCTCCCTCTCCCGCTTGCGGGAGAGGGCTGGGGAGAGGGTGCTTCCACAATGGGACAATCCCCTAGAGGAGAAAGCCCTTACCCGCGCCTTCGGCGCGACCTCTCCCGCAAGCGGGAGAGGTGTAACCAACTCGCAGCTTGCTCCAGTCAGAGCTGACACATGGCCAACGCCACCACCGCTTCACCTGCCATGATGGCGGATCCCGCTTCGGAGCGCATTGCGCCGAAACGGCTGTTTGCGTTCATCATCATGGTGTTCGGGATGTTCATGTCGATCCTGGACATCCAGATCGTCTCGGCCTCCTTGAGCGAAATCCAGGCCGGGCTGTCGGCGAGCTCCAGCGAGGTCTCCTGGGTTCAGACCGCCTATCTGATCGCCGAGGTGATCGCGATCCCGCTGTCGGGATTCCTGTCGCGCGCCTTCGGCACGCGGCTGCTGTTCGCGATCTCGGCGGCCGGCTTCACCTTCTCGAGCCTGCTCTGCGGCTTCGCCACGACGATCGAGGAGATGATCCTCTGGCGCGCGCTGCAGGGCTTTCTCGGCGCCGGCATGATCCCGACCGTGTTCGCCTCGGCCTACACCGTCTTCCCGCGCACGAAATTCCACATCGTCGGTCCCATCATCGGTCTCGTCGCGACGCTGGCACCGACCATCGGGCCGACGGTCGGCGGCTACATCACCGACGCGATGTCGTGGAACTGGCTGTTCTTCATCAACGTCGTGCCCGGCATCGGCATCACCGTGGGCGTGCTGGCGCTGGTCGATTTCGACGAGCCGCATTTCGAGCTGCTCGATCGCTTCGACTGGTGGGGCCTGTTGTTCATGGCCAGCTTCCTCGGCACGCTGGAATATGTGCTGGAAGAGGGCCCGCAATATCAATGGATGCAGGACACATCGGTCGCGATCTGCGCCTGGATCTGCGCGATCTCGGCCATCGCCTTCTTCTGGCGCGTGTTCACGGCGGCCGAGCCGATCGTCAATCTGCGCACCTTCTCCGACCGCAATTTCGCCGTCGGATGCACGCTGCAATTCTGCATCGGCATCGGTCTCTACGGCCTGACCTACATCTATCCGCGCTATCTCGCCGAAGTGCGCGGCTACAGCGCGCTGATGATCGGCGATACCATGTTCGTCTCCGGCATCACCATGTTCCTGGTCGCACCGCTGGTCGGCCGGCTCATGGCCAAGCTCGACATGCGCTACATGATCGCGTTCGGCCTCGTCGTGTTCGCGATCGGCTCCTACCAGATGACCTGGATCACCCGCGAGTACGATTTCTACGAGCTGCTGGTGCCGCAGATCCTGCGCGGCATCGGCATGATGTTCGCGATGGTGCCGACCAACAACGTCGCGCTCGGCACGCTGGCACCTGACAAGGTGAAGAACGCGAGCGGCCTGTTCAACCTGATGCGCAATCTCGGCGGCGCGCTCGGCCTCGCCGTCATCAACACCGTGCTCAACGACCGCACCGACCTGCATATCACCCGTCTGCAGGAGCGCGTGACCTGGGGCAACGCCACCGCGACCGAAACCCTGAGCATGTTCATGCAGAAATTTCAGGGACTTGGCGATTCCACGCTGATGGCGATGAAGCAGCTTTCCCAGCTGGTTCATCGTCAGGCCGTGGTGATGAGCTTTGGCGATGCCTTCTTCATCCTGACGCTGTTCTATCTCGCCCTCAGTTTCCTGGTGGTGCTGCTGAAGAGACCGCCGTCGCCGTTCGGCGCCGGCGGCGACGCGCACTAATTTGCAACACTCGTGCGTGATCTCGCGCGAGCCCCGTTGCAATCGGCTGGCGACACATCTATAAAGCGCACCTCATTCATTCGAACCGGGGAGAGATTTGCATGATTTCGTCGCAATCGCAGATCGTACGCCCGCGCTCGATGATCACCTCGATGACGTTCTGGTTCGGTATGTACGCGGCCTGTTAGAGGCCTCTTCCGCCAGCTTCGATTGGGCCTAGGTTTTGGCCGAGCGTCCCGATCGCTTCGTTTCCCAAGTCAAATCTCAAATCAAAATCAGTCTTACGTGACGCCGTTGCGGCCTTTGGGCCGACTTGCGTCCATCGATGGAGCCGGCCCGCGCGAAGCGGCCGGATGATGCCATGACCGCTCTGTCCAAGAAGCCTGCGGCGATTCGCGTCGTGCTTCCCTTCGTGTTCAAGCATTGGCTGAAGCAGCCGGGGCGCGGCCTCGTCGTGGCCGGCGGCCTGCTCGGCGCAACCGCCGCCGATTTGTTCATGCCGGTCTTCTCCGGACACCTGATCGATGCGCTGACCCGCGGTCCGTCCGATCCCGATGCGCGGCACGCGGCGCTGGTCGCGTTCGGCGCCATCGTGGCGCTGGGTGCGGCCTCGATGGTGCTGCGGCTCGCGGGATTGCAGGCGATCGTGCCGTTCACGCTGCAGATCATGTCCGAGGTCGCGCAGGAGGCGTTCACGCGCGTGCAGCGCTTCTCGACCGACTGGCACGCGAACTCCTTTGCCGGCTCCACGGTCCGGAAGATCACCCGCGGCATGTGGGCGCTCGACCTGCTCAACGACACGCTGTTGCTCGCGCTGTTGCCTTCGTTCGTCGTTCTGATCGGCTCGATGATCCTGCTCGGCGTGCACTGGGCCTCGCTCGGCGCGGTGATCGCGCTCGGCGCGCTGGCCTATGTCACCATGACGGTGCTGTTCTCGACCCGCTTCATCGCGCCCGCGGCGCGCGTCTCCAATGCCTGGGACACCAAGGTGGGCGGCACGCTGGCGGATTCGCTGACCTGCAACGCCGTGGTGAAATCCTTCGGCGCGGAATTGCGCGAGGACGCGCGGCTCGCCCGCGTCATCAACCGCTGGGGCGTGCGCGTGCGGCGGACCTGGTTTCGCTACAACTACACCGCCATGGCGCAGCTCACGCTGCTGCTGGCCTTGCGCGCCTCGGTGATCGGCGGCTCCGTTTTGCTGTGGGTCTCCGGCTACGCCTCGCCGGGCGACGTCACCTATGTGCTGACGAGCTACTACGTGATCCACGCCTATTTGCGCGACGTCGGCATGCACATCAACAACCTCCAGCGCTCGGTAAACGACATGGAGGAGCTGGTGGCGATCCACGACGAGCCGATCGGCATCGCCGATGCGGCCAATGCGCAGCCGATCGCGATCGAAGGCGGCGAGATCGTGTTCGATGACGTCACGTTCCATTATGGCGGCCATCGTGCGCCGCTCTATGACGGGCTGTCGCTGACGATCCGCGCCGGCGAGCGGGTCGGCCTCGTCGGCCGCTCCGGCTCCGGCAAGACCACCTTCGTCAAGCTGGTGCAGCGGCTCTATGATGTCACCGGCGGCCGCGTGCTGATCGACGGGCAGGACATCGCGCTGGCCACGCAGCAATCGCTGCGCAGCCAGATCGCGATCGTGCAGCAGGAGCCGATCCTGTTTCACCGCACGCTCGCGGAGAACATCGCCTACGGCCGGCCCGGCGCCAGCCTCGAGGCGATCGAGCAGGCGGCGCGGCTTGCCAATGCGCACGACTTCATCCTGCGCCTGCCGAAGGGTTACGGCACCCTGGTCGGTGAGCGGGGCGTGAAATTGTCGGGCGGCGAGCGGCAGCGCGTGGCGCTGGCGCGCGCCTTCCTGGCGGATGCTCCGGTGCTGATCCTGGACGAGGCGACCTCGAGTCTCGATTCGGAATCGGAGGCGCTGATCCAGGAGGCGATGGAGCGGCTGATGAAGGGACGCACCTCCATCGTGATCGCGCACCGGCTGTCGACGGTGAAGAGCCTCGATCGCATCCTGGTGTTCGACCGCGGCGAGATCGTCGAGCAGGGCACGCACGCTCTGCTCGCGGCCAAGCCCGGCGGCATCTATCGCAGTCTGTTCGAGCGCCAGGTGGTGGAGCTCGGAGAGATCGCAGCAGCGGAATGACGCGCGTGGCCGGTGGACGAATGCCGGCCACGTCGCGTGAGGATGGAATGACATGAAAGACCTGACACACGGCTCGATCGTGCGACACATCCTGGCCATGGCGCCGCCGATCATGGCCGGCATGATCTCGATCATGCTCTGCCAGCTGGTCGATCTGTATTTCGTATCGAGCCTCGGCGATGCCGCCGTCGCGGGTGTCGCTGCGGCCGGCAATGCCGGCTTTCTCGTCAACGGGCTGATGCAGGTGCTCGGTGTCGGCGCGGGAGCACTGATCGCGCATGCCGTGGGGCGCAAGGACCGGCCGGATGCGAACCTGATCTTCAATCAGGGGATGGTGCTGTCAGTGCTGTTCGGATTGTTGACCCTGGTCGCAGGTGCCGCGCTGTCGCGCCCCTACATGCGTTCGATCGCCGCGGATCAAGCCACGATCGAGGCCGGGACCACTTATCTGCTCTGGTTCATGCCGGCGCTCGCGCTGCAATTCGCGACGCAGGTGATGGGAGCTGCGTTGCGCGCCACCGGGATTGTACGTCCCACCATGCTGGTGCAGGCGCTCGCCGTCGCCATCAATATCGCACTCGCGCCGGTTCTGATCGGGGGCTGGGGCACCGGCGCTGCGCTCGGGGTGCTCGGTGCCGGATTGGCGAGCTCGATCGCGGTGGCCATCGGCGTGCTGATACTGCTGGCGTATTTCCGCAAGGTCGAGCGCTATGTCGCCTTCGATCCGGCGCAGTGGCGTCAGCAGCCACGGCACTTGATGCGCATCCTCAATGTCGGCCTGCCGGCCGGCGGCGAGTTTGCGATGATGTTCATCTTCATGGCGGTGGTCTATTACGTGCTGCGCGACTTCGGCGCGGCGGCGCAGGCGGGCTTCGGCATCGGGCAGCGCGTGCTCGGCCTGATTCAGATGCCGGCGCTCGCGGTTGCGCTGGCGGCCGCGCCGATCGCCGGCCAGAACGTCGGTGCCGGCAACGGCGCGCGGGTGCGGGAAACCTTTGTCAAGACGGCGCTGATCACCACCGTCGTGGCGGTCGGCTTCATGATCCTCGCGCAGCTGAAGCCGGAACTGCTGCTGGCCGGGTTTTCCAACGACCGGGAGACGATGGCGATCGGCTTCCTGTTCCTGCGGATCATCTCGCTCAACATGGTGGCGCAAGGCCTCATCTTCACCTGCTCCAGCATGTTCCAGGGCCTCGGCAACACCAGGCCTGTGCTGGTCAGCTCGGTGACGCGCGTGTTCACCTATTCGCTGCCGGTGCTCTGGCTGTCGACGCGGCCGGGCTTCCGCATCGAGAATGTCTGGTATCTCTCGATCGCAGCGACGACGCTGCAGGCGGGCTTGAGCCTGTGGCTGCTGCGCCGCGAGTTTAGGAAGCGCTTCGCGTCGCAGGACGAGGCCGCGAAGGCAGTGGAAGCCGAGCCGGTCGCGCCTCCGGCCCGTGCTCCCGCGTAGCGAAAGTGACATCCCTCCCACGGCTCCCGCCAGCTTGCGGCGCCGTGGGGCTAATGCGCGCCAAGGCTGTTCCAGACGAGCGTCAGGCCCGACAGAAACAAGAGGGCGAGCACGATATCGCCGAAATGCTTGTCGTTCAGCGCATGATAGACGCGCGCGCCGGCCCAAGCGCCGATCAAGGTGCCCGGAAAGGCGACCAGCGCGAGCCAGACCACTTTGAGCTCGACGAGACCCGATGCGGTCTGCAGCAGCAGTGCGGTGGCGAGCACCGTGAAATTGAATAGCTGGAAGATGCCGCGCCGCTCGTGCTTGTTCCAGCCGCGGATGTTGGCCCACAGGATCGGCAGCGGGCCGGACAATCCGGCAAGTCCGCCCAGGATGCCGCCGGCAAATCCGATCGCGCCGTCGGCGATCCGGCCGCCGGATTTGATCGCGAGCGGCCTCTTGTTCAGATAGAGCGCCGTAGAGAAAACCAGGATCAGCACACCGACGCTCAGCTTGAACACTTTTGGATCGGCCGTGGCCACCATCATGGTGCCGAGCGGGACGCCGAGCAGGCCGCCGATCAGGAATGGCCAGACCAGCGAGAGGTTGAAGCTCTTCCACATCGAGGGCAGCGTCGAGCTCTGCGCGATCACCGAGCAGATCAGCACCAAGGGGACCGCGAGCGAGGGCGGCAGCACATAGAGCCAGATGCCGAGCGCCATCAGCGCCGTGCCGAAACCGGCCAGTCCCGAGACGAAGCCGCCGGCCAGCGCACCGAGCAGCAGCAGGACGTAGGTGAGCATTTCCAACAGACTGTCCTTGTCGCCAGGGGGCGATCCCGAGCCGATCGCCACGGCTCGCATAACATGCCTGCCGCCATGGAGGTCAATCCATGCCGCACGCAGGCGTGATCTGTCCGGCCATCGCCGCCGACCTAGACGATCTGCCTGCTGTCGGCAGGCTTCTGCAGCGCGCCGACCAGGATGCGCAGCGCCTCCGTCAATTCCGATCTGTTTCGTGCCGCGCCCAGCGAGACGCGCGCCGCATGCGGCGGTGCCCCGTCGACGGTGAAGGCATCGCCGGCGACGACCGCAAGCCCATTCCGCAGGAGGTGCGCGGCAAGATCGGGCCGCTCTTCCGGCAGTCGCAGCCAGAGATGATGCGCCGCGGGCCTGGCCAGGAACTGAAAACCTTTCAGCGCGCGTTGCGCGAGCTGTTGGCGGCCGACGGCTTCGTTGCGGATAGCGCTGATGATGCGATCGGCAACGCCGTTTTCGATCCAATGCGTCACCAGCGCGACCATCAGGGGCGCCGGCATCTGCACGGTCGCCTGCAAGGAGGTGCGCATGTCCCGCAGCGCGCCACTGTCGGGCGTCGTCAGATAGGCAACGCGCAGCGCCGGCGCGATGCATTTTGACAGCGTGGTCGCAAGATATGTTCGCTCCGGAATGAGGTTCGCGATCGGCGAGGCCGCGCGGTCGAGCAGCCCGTAGGCGTCGTCCTCGATCAGGATGGTGCCGGCATCGTGGATGATCTTCGCGATCGCGCCGCGCCGCTCGGCGGAAAGCGTCGCCGTGGTCGGATTGTGCAGCGTCGGAATGAGATAGACGGCTTTCGGCTTGTGCACGCGGCACGCCTTTGCCAGCGCATCCGGCAGGATGCCGTCCTCATCCATGGGGACACCGACGAGCTTGACGCCGAGCCGGGCCGCGGCGGCCTTGATGCCGGGGAAGGTGAGGGCTTCGGTCAGCACGGTGTCGCCGGGCCGCGCCAGATGGGCGAGCAGGCTGAAGAGGATCGTCTGTGCGCCGGGAAAGATCACCAGCCTGTCGGCCTGCGCATGCGCAACGCGGGCGCGCATCCAGCGCGCCGCGACCTCGCGCTCATGCGCGCTGCCGCCGGGCGGCTGGTAGTTGAGATACGCCGTCAGGCCCGATTGCGCGCGGAGGGCTTCCAGCCCGGCGATGATGCGCTCGTCGAGCTGCGCCTCCAGCGGGTGCGGCGGCACGTTCATCGACAGGTCGATCGCAACCGGGTGCGGCAGGTCGACCGCGCGGCGCGCGCTGGTCTCCGACACGAACGAGCCCTGTCCGACGCGAGCTTCCATGATGCCGCGGCGCCGCGCCTCGGTGTAGGCGCGCGTCACCGTGGTGAGGTCGATGCCGAGTGCCCTTGCGAGCGCGCGCTGCGTCGGCAGCTGTTGACCGCGCACCAGCCTGCCGGCGGCAATGTCGGCCTCCATGGCCTCGACGATCCGCTGATAGCGCGGGCCCGAAAGCTCCGAGATTGTAGGGATCCATTCCATGCAATTTGGGCCCATAACCTTTGAATGTATGGATGCAAGATATTATTGTATGGATCGTCGAAAAGGAAGAGGTGTGTTCATGTCTGTCTCTCTGGCGACGGTCTCTCTGGCCAAGGCGATGTGGCGCGGTTTCGGCGGCAAATGTCCGCATTGCGGGGAAGGGCACATGTTCGGCCGCTTCCTGAAGGTAGCGGAGGCTTGCGACCATTGCGGCGAGGAGCTGTTCCACCAGCGCGCCGACGACTTTCCCGCCTATCTCGTGATGGTCGTGGTCGGTCATCTCGTGGTGCCGGCGATCCTCGCGGTCGAGACCGCCTACGCGCCGCCGGAATGGCTGCAGCTCGCGGTGTGGCTGCCGGTGACGCTGTTCGCATCGCTCGCGCTGCTGCAACCGACCAAGGGTGCCATCGTCGGCCTGCAATGGCAGCTCGGCATGCACGGTTTCGAGGCGGGCAAGCTGCGGCGCGAGGCCGGCGAGCTTGCGCCGGTGCTGGTGAAGGACACGCGCGCCGCGTAAGCGGCGTTTACATCGCGCGGCCGGCCGCTACACTCCATCGTAGAAACAAGAACGATGGAAACGCCGATGGCCACGCGTGCGAAGACCTTCCTGCTCTGTCATGGCGCATGGTCCGGCGGATGGGCCTGGAAGAAGATGCACCCGCTGATCGCGCAGGCCGGCCACCGCCTGGTGGCGCCGACCTACATCGGGCTCGGCGAGCGCGCGCATCTGGCCAATCCTTCGGTCGATCTCCACACGCATATCCAGGATATCCTCAACGTCATCGCCTTCGAGGATCTCAGCGACATCGTGCTGCTCGGCCACAGCTACGGCGGCATGGTCGCGACCGGAGTCGCCGACCGCGCGCGCGAGCGCGTGACGCAGCTGATCTATCTCGATGCCTTCGTGCCGCGTGACGGCCAGTCGCTGTTCGACCTCAACGAGGGCGGACGCGAGCCGATGCGCAAGGCAGTCAGCTCGGGCGACGGCTATCGCATCCCGCCGAACCCGCCGCCGCCGGACACCGCGCAAGCCGATCTCGACTGGCTCAATGCGCGCCGTGTCCCGATGCCGATCAAGTGCTTCGAGGCGCGCTTGAGGCTCGAGCACGGCGAGCCGGCGATGCCGCGCAGCTACATCTATTGCACGCGTCTTCCGCCCGGCGATGTGTTCGGGCAGTTTGCGCAGCGCACGAAGAGGGAGGAGGGCTGGCGCTATGTCGAGCTCGACGCCAGCCACGCGCCGAATGTGACGGCGCCCGAGGCGTTGATGAAGGTGTTGAACGAGATCGTCGCGTAGCTCACAGCCGTCATTCCGGGGCTCGCGAAGCGAGAGCCCGGAATCCATCAGGCAGCGGAGTCGGTGGATAAATGGATTCCGGGTTCGTGCTGCGCACGCCCCGGAATGACAGCAGCCCAAATTGGTGAGGGGTCCGATGCGCTAGCATCGAACCCCTCGTTGCTTCCTTAGCAAGACGCGTTTTCTTCACGCGAACCGGAAACCCACTTCGCTCGAAAACGCTTTAGAGCATCAGCCGGCCTGTAAGCCGGGTTCTGTAGGGCACCGTCCGCTTGCGCGAACGATACGTGACGGCCATTCCTCTGGGACCATGTTTGCACACGGCCTCGAGCAACCTACCCGGACGGCGGGCCTGACATCGCCCCGCGGCGTTATCGCTTTCGCGAACAGCCCGCTTAAGCCGTCCCTATTCGGTTTTGCTCCCGGTGGGGTTTGCCCTGCCGGCTCCGTTGCCGGAACCGCGGTGCGCTCTTACCGCACCTTTTCACCCTTACTTCCTCCGAGGAGGGAGCGGTTTGTTCTCTGTGGCACTTTCCCTGGGGTCACCCCCGCCGGACGTTATCCGGCACCGCATGTCAAGGGAGCCCGGACTTTCCTCCCCGGCGGCCTTTCGGCACCTGCCGGAGCGGCCGTCCGGCCGACTGACGGCTTAGGCATGGGCATTTGTGACGGTTTCGTCAAGCCGATATCGCGAGGCACGCTCGGTCAGAAATAATTTATCCTGAAGATGTCGTTTGGCGCGCAACCCGTTCGACTGGATGTCGGCGATCCAGCCGAACAACAGGAGTGAAGCGATGCAATACCTGCTGATGATCTACCAGAACGAGGTCGAGTACGCGAAGAACGACGCGGCGACCAGCCAGAAAATGCTGGCCGAATACCAGACCTTCACGCAATCCATCATCCAGAGCGGCAATTTCAAGGCCGGCGACCGCCTGCAGCCGACCACGACCGCAACGACCGTGCGTGTGCGCGAGGGCAAGACGCTGACGACCGATGGTCCGTTCGCGGAAACGCGCGAGCAACTCGGCGGCTATTACCTGATCGAAGCCAAGGACCTCAACGCGGCCATCGAGATCGCGGCGCGGATTCCCAGCGCACGCATCGGCTCGATCGAGGTGCGGCCGATCTGGGTGTACGAGAAGTGACGGCTCCCACCTTCGTCATTCCGGGATGCGCCGCAAGGCGCAGGCCCGGAATCCATATCCCCGAATCGTGGTTATGGATTCCGGGCTCGCGGCTTTGCCGCGCCCCGGAATGACGAGAGGGGAGTGATCGCGTGACATGACCCCTGGCGAGATCGACAAAATCTTCCGCGACGAGGCGGGGCGGGCGCTGGCCACGCTGATCCGTCTCGTCGGCGATTTCGATCTCGCCGAGGACGCGCTTCAGGATGCGTTTGCGGTCGCGCTGGAACGCTGGGCGTGTGAGGTCCCCGACAATCCGCGCGCCTGGCTCGTCAATGTCGCCAAGCACAAGGTAATCGACCGCATCCGCCGCCAGGCCGTGTTCCGCGGCAAGCAGCAGGCGCTGGTGCACGAGCTCGAGCTGAATGCCCTGGGCCCCGACGAGCCGCCGGCGATGCTCGACGACGACATGCTGCGGCTGATCTTCACTTGCTGCCATCCCGCCTTCGCGCCCGAGGTGCAGGTCGCACTGACGCTGCGCACCGTCTGCGGGCTGTCGACGGCGCAGGTGGCACGCGCCTTCCTCGTCGGCGAGGAGGCGATGGCGCAGCGGCTCGTCCGCGCCAAGCAGAAGATCAGGCTTGCCGGCATCCCCTATGAGGTGCCGGAGCGCGAGGCGCTGGCGCCGCGGCTCGATGGCGTGCTCGCCGTGATCTATCTCGTCTTCACCGAAGGCTATGTCGCGACCGAGGGCGCGGACCTGATGCGGCCTGATCTGGCGACCGAGGCCATCCGGCTTGGCCGGCTGCTGAATCGGCTGATGCCCGATCGCGCCGGCATCAAGGGCCTGCTGGCCCTGATGCTGCTGCACGACGCGCGCCGCGCCGGGCGACAGACGCCGGCCGGAGACATCGTCCTGCTCGAAGAGCAGGACCGCGCGCTGTGGGACCGCGCGCAGATCGAGCAAGGCCTACGTCTGGTGGAGGACGCGCTGCGCGTGCCGGGCCGGCCGCAGCCCTATGCGGTGCAAGCCGCGATCGCAGCGCTGCATGCGCGTGCGCCGAGCTTCGAGGCGACCGACTGGCCGCAGATTGCGGGGCTATACGAGGTGCTGCTGCGCATCAATCCGTCGCCCGTGATCGAGCTCAACCACGCCGCGGCGGTGTCGATGGTCGATGGGCCGGCACGTGCGCTCGATCTCGTCGACGCGATCGCCGCGCGCGGCGGGCTTCGCGGCTATGAGTTGCTACCGGCAGTGCGCGCGGATTTGTTGCGGCGGCTCGGCAGGATGGACGAGGCACGCGAGGCCTATCGTGCGGCGACCGCGGCGACGCAGCTCGAGCCGTTGCGGAGGCTCTATGCGCGACGGATGAGGGAGATGGGGTAGGGGCCTCACATGCCGTCATTGCGAGCGCAGCGAAGCAATCCAGGCTATCACCGCGGAGACAGTCTGGATTGCTTCGTCGCAAGAGCTCCTCGCAATGACGGCGTGCGCAACGCCGTCACGTCGACGCGACCGGCGTTGCTTCCGCCGGCAGGCTCGCCAGCAGCGCCTGCAAGGTCGACAGCGTCGAGTGATCGGCGACGCCGTCCAGCCGCGCCGGGCGGAAATGGCGCTGGAAGGCGGTGACGACTTCCATCGTGGCAGCGTCGTACTTGCCGTTCAGGGGCACGCCATAGCCGTACCTTGCCAGCGCCTGCTGCATGCTCAGCACCGCGTCGCTGATGGTGCCGAGCATCAGGCTCTCGCCGCGGATGATCGGTGCGGGCGTCACCCAGTGGCCGACGCCGGAATTGGCGAGCGAATGCCACGGAAATTTCTCGCCGGGATCCTTCTTGCGGGCGGGCGCGACGTCGGAATGGCCGAGCACCCGGTGCGCCGGCACCTTGCGGCGCAGCATGATGCCGCGGCACAGCGCGATGACGGCGGCGATCTGGCGCAGCGGAAACTCCGGATAGCCCCAGTCATGGCCGCGATTGATGATCTCGATGCCGATCGAGCAGGAGTTGATGTCGTCCTCGCCGGCCCAGGAGGAGACGCCGGCGTGCCAGGCCCGCTTGGCCTCGGGCACGCATTGCACGATGCGGCCGTCCTCCAGCACGACATAATGCGCCGACACTTCGGTGCCGGCGGTGCAGAGGCGCGCCAGCGCGCCCTCGACATCGGGCATGCCGGTGTAGTGCAGCAGGATCATGTCCGGCTGCCGTCCCTTGCTGCGCTCGCCATGGTTCGGCGAGGGGATGATGTCCGAGACGATCGAGGAATCGGGCTCGAACGTGCGCAGGCCTGCCACGGTCTTGGGAACCGGGAGAACGCGGTGACGCTTCGAATCAGATCCAGACGGCGTGGACGAACCGGAGGGCATGAGCAGCTCGGACGGACGGAGAGTGGGGCAAGCCCTTCTCTTTACTATTCCTTTACCCTCCATCGCGCGCAATCGCGCGGCGCGGTTAACGGATTCATTTTGGCGATGTGTGTGGATGAAGCATCACTGCCCTCGATACCTTTCCACTTGTCACGAACCGAGCAACGCTTTCTTAACGCTAAGGGCCGTTACTGAGGGATGAAGAGCCGACCCGCGTCCGGAGGCGGCCAAAGCGTATTTTGGCTCGAAATCCCATGGCTGCCCGACAAATTCCACTGGGAACACTGGGTTTGTGGCCCGGGACGGCCGGGCTCGGTAACCATGCTGGACAGGGGCTTTGTCGTGGAACCGCCGCGACGCGCAATGATTCGAGGCGTTATGGGCTTGTTCGGCCCCGATCTCGCTTGGGTATCGGGCCGGGCGGTCGGCAGGCGTTGCGCATGAGCTCGGCTCCGCACATTCCCGTTCTTGGCCGTGAGGCCATCGCCCATCTCGCCCCGCGCGAGGGCGGCGTCTACGTCGACGCCACTTTTGGTGCCGGCGGCTATAGCCGCGCGATCCTGGAGATGCCGGGAACCCGACTCATCGCCATCGATCGCGACCGCACTGCGATTGCCGGCGGTGCCGAGCTGGTCGAACGCTCCGCGGGTCGGCTGACGCTGGTCGAGGACCGCTTCTCCAACCTCGCAGAGGTCTGCGCCGCGCAAGGCGTCGACGGCATCGATGGCGTCGTGATGGATGTCGGCGTATCCTCGATGCAGCTCGACCAGGCCGGCCGCGGCTTCTCCTTCCGCCTCGACGGTCCGCTCGACATGCGGATGGGGCAGACAGGCCCGACCGCGGCGGACGTCGTCGCGCGCGCCTCCGAAGGCGATCTCGCCGACATCATCTATCTCTTCGGCGAGGAGCGGCATTCGCGCCGCATCGCCCGCGCCATCGTGGCGGACCGGCAGGACACTCCGTTCACGACCACACGCGCACTCGCCGATCTCGTCGGCAGGGTCGTGCGATCGAAGCCCGGCGACATTCACCCGGCGACGCGGACGTTCCAGGCGCTGCGCATCTTCGTCAACGAAGAGCTCGAGGAACTCCAGACGGCGCTCGCTGCGGCCGAGCGCGTGCTGAAGCCCGGCGGGCGCCTCGTCGTCGTCTCGTTCCATTCGCTGGAAGACCGCATCGTCAAGAATTTCCTCTCCGAGCGTTCCAAGACCGGCGGCGGCTCGCGGCATCTGCCGGAAGTCGCGCAAATTGCGCCGAGTTTCCAGCTGCTGACGCGGCGGCCGGTCGTCGCCGGCGAGGACGAAGTTGCGCACAATCCGCGCGCGCGCTCGGCAAAGCTGCGCGCCGCCGAGCGCAGCTCGGCGCCGGCGCATGAGATCGATGAGGCATCGTCCTGGCCCAAGCTCGCCGACGTGATGAGGGGCGGCTAGCGCATGCGCATCATCCACCTCCTCGTCATCGGTGCGCTGATCTTCGCAGCCGCCCATGTCTACCGCATCAAGATGGACTCCACGGCGCGTACCGAGAAGGTGCTGCGGCTGCGTGCGGAGATCCGCGAGCAGCGCGATGCGATCGCGGGACTGCGGGCCGAGTGGGCCAAGCTCGATGCGCCTCACCGCCTGCAAGGGCTGTCCGACCGGCATCTGCACCTCAAGCCGGTCAACGGCACGCAATATGATTCGCTGAAGAACCTGCCGGAACGTCCACCGCGGATGTTCAGGCCGGGCGAGCCCGATCCGATCGGGGCCATGCTCAAGACCATCGAAGCCGCGAGCGATCCCGACACGGTCACGGGCTCCGTGCCTCAGCGCGAGGACAAGCAATGAGCCCGGCAACGCCTGCAAGACCAACCGAAAAGTCGACCGAGCGGTCAGTTGAACCCTGGCGGCGGCGGCTGATCCGAAGCCTGCTCTACGGGCGCAACGTCGATCGCGCCGCGAAGGCGCGCGCGCGCGTCGGCCTTGCGATGCTTGCCTTCGCTTCGGTCTACGCCCTGATCGGCGGGCGGCTCGTGATGTTCGCGATCGGCGCCGACGCCCACAGCGCGCGCCGCGCCGCGGCGCAGGAGGTGGTTGCGACCGCGCGACCCGACATCGTCGACCGCAACGGCGCGATCCTTGCCACCGACGTCAAGGCGGCGAGCCTGTTCGGCGAACCGCGCCGCATCATCGACAAGGACGAGGCGATCGAGCTCTTGACCGCGACCATTCCCGACCTCGACGAGGCCGAGGTGCGCGAGCGCCTGAAGACGCGCAAGGGCTTCGTCTGGCTCAAGCGCGAGGTCACGGCGGCGCAGCAGCAGGCCGTCCACAAGCTCGGCATTCCCGGCATCGGCTTCCTGCGCGAGAACAAGCGGGTCTATCCGACCGGCAACGAGGTCGCCCACCTCATCGGTCTCGTCAACATCGACAACCAGGGGATCGCCGGCCTCGAGAAGTGGCTCGACAATCAGGGGCTCGCCGATCTCCACCGGGCCGGCTTCGCCACCGACCGGCTGCAGAAGCCGATCGAGCTCGCGGTCGATCTGCGCGTCGAGCATGCGCTGCGCGACGAGCTCGTGAAGGCCAAGGACAAGTTCCACGCCAAGGCTGCCTCCGGCATCGTCTCCAACGTCAAGACCGGCGAGATCGTGGCGATGGTCTCGCTGCCCGACTTCGACCCCAACAATCCGAAGGAAGCGCACGACCCCGACCGGATCAACCGCCTGACCACCGGCGTCTACGAGATGGGCTCGACCTTCAAGGCGTTCACGCTGGCGATGGCGCTCGATTCCGGCAAGATCAATCTGAACTCGATGTGGGACGCGCGCGGAAACCTGCACTACGGCAAGTTCACGATCCACGACAGTCATCCGCTCGGGCGTTTCATCAACACCAAGGAAGTGTTCACCTACTCCTCCAACATCGGCGCGGCGCGGATCGCGCTCGGGCAGGGCGTGGAGGCGCACAAGGCCTTCCTCGCCAAGATGGGCCAGATGACGCGGCTGCGCACCGAATTGCCGGAGAGCGCGGCGCCGCTGCTGCCGCGGCGCTGGAGCGAGCTGAACACGGTCACCGCTGCGTTCGGCCAGGGCCTGTCGGTGGCGCCGCTGCAGGCGGTGATGGGTATCAACGCGCTCGTGAACGGCGGCTATCTGGTTCCGCCGACATTCATGAAACGCAGCGAGTCCGAAGCCATGGCGATGGCCAAGCGCGTCATCAAGCCGGAGACCAGCGACAAAATGCGGTTCCTGATGCGGCTCAATGCTGAGATCGGCACCGCCAAGACCGCCGACGTCAAAGGCTATTACGTCGGCGGCAAGACCGGCACGTCCGAGAAGGTCATCAATGGCCGCTACGCCAAGAAGCGCGTCCTCAACTCCTTCACGGCCATCCTGCCCTGCGACGATCCCAAATATCACGTCCTGATCATGCTGGACGAGCCTCAGGCGATACCTGAAACGAAGGGCTTCATCACCTCGGGCTGGAACGCGGTGCCCACTGGGGGCAAGGTGATCGAGCGGATCGCGCCGCTTCTCGGCGTCGAGCCGCGGTTCGACCTGCCGCCGTCCGAGCGCCTTATTCTTGCAGCATCCAGGACAACCCAGTAATCAACCGGGTGGGCCATCGCCGGTGCTGAGTCGGGATTTTCCTTCAGATTCGGCTTTCGGTCAGGGCATGTCGACTGGAAGACCATGAAGCTGCGCGACCTCTTGGGTCAGGATGTTCCGGGCAATGATGCCGCGATCGAGCCCGCTGCCGCGGCGCTCGAGGTGAGCGGCGTTGCGCTCGACAGCCGCGCGGTGAAGCCGGGCGATCTCTTCTTCGCGCTGGCAGGCAGCAAGACCGACGGCGCCCGCTTCGTCGATGCTGCGGTCGCCGCCGGCGCGGTGGCCGTCGTCGGTGACCACGCACCGGCCGCCTGCAAGGTGCCGTTCATCGCGGTCGCCAATCCGCGCCGCGCGCTGGCACTGGCCGCGGCAAGATTTTTCCCGGCGCAGCCTGCGACGATCGCCGCGGTGACCGGAACCAGCGGCAAGACCTCGGTCGCCGCGTTCACGCGCCAGATCTGGGAGCGGCTCGGGCACGCCTCCGCCAGCATCGGCACCATCGGTCTCGTGTCGCAAAAGCGCACCGTTTACGGCTCGCTGACCACGCCGGATCCGATCGCGCTGCACCGGCAGTTAGATGAGATCGCGCGCGAGGGTGTCACGCATCTCGCGTTCGAGGCGTCCTCGCACGGGCTCGATCAATATCGACTCGATGGCGTGCGCATCTCGGCCGGCGGCTTCACCAACCTCTCGCGCGACCACATGGATTACCATCCGACCGTTGCGCATTACCTCGCGGCCAAGCTCCGCTTGTTCCGCGAGCTGGTGCCGCCTGATGGCGCCGCGGTGATCTCGGCCGATCATGATTGCTCGGCGGAGGTGATCGATGCGGCGACTTCGCGCGGCCTGCGCGTCATGGCAGTCGGCCGCAACGGCGATGGCGCAGGCGAGGGCATCCGCCTCACGGAGGCCGTCGTCGACGGTTTCTCGCAAAAGCTCACGATCGAACATCGCGGCAGGACTCACGCGATCCGGCTGCCGCTGGTCGGCGAATTCCAGATCGAGAATGCGCTGGTGTCGGCCGGCCTTGCCATCGGCACCGGCAGCGATGCTGATAACGTGTTTGCGAGCCTCGAACATCTCGGAGGCGCCAAGGGCCGGCTCGAGCGCGTCGGCGAGCGCAACGGCGCGCCGATCTTCGTCGATTACGCGCACAAGCCGGACGCGCTGGCGAAGGCGCTGCAGGCGCTGCGGCCCTATGCCAAGCGCAGGCTGGTCGTCGTGTTCGGCGCCGGCGGCGACCGCGATGCCGGCAAGCGTCCGATCATGGGCGAGATCGCGGCGGAGAATGCCGATGCCGTCATCGTCACCGACGACAATCCGCGCAGCGAGAAGCCGGAAGCCATCCGCGCCGCGATCCTCGCCACCGCGAAGGGCGCCCGCGAGATCGGCGACCGCGCCGAGGCGATCCGCGCCGCGATCGAGGACCTGCAGGAGGGCGATGCGCTGCTCATCGCCGGCAAGGGCCACGAGACCGGGCAGATCGTCGGCGGCCAGACGCTGCCCTTTAGTGATCACGAGGCGGTCGCCGCCGCACTAACGTCGAGGGTTGCATGAGCGGGCCAATATGGACGGTTGCCGAGGTCGCGCGTGCGCTGGGCGCCGCCGGATCGTTCCCTGAGACGGCAATCGATTTCGTCACCCAGGACAGCCGCCTGGTGAAGCCGGGCAGCCTGTTCGTCGCGCTCAGCGGCACGCCGAGCGGCGGCTTCGTCTCGGCTTTCGCCAGCGCGCGCGACGGCTGGGAATTCGCCGACAAGGCGGAAGCTTCTGGCGCGGTCGCGATCATCGTGCCGCACGAGATCGCGGGCATCCGCATTCCCCAGATCGTCGTCAAGGACACGCTGATCGACGGCCTCTGGGGCCTCGCCCGCGCCGCACGCGCGCGCTTCAATGGCCCGGTGATCGGGCTCACCGGCAGCGCCGGCAAGACCAGCACCAAGGAATTTCTCGCCGCCTATCCGAATGCCTATGCCAGCCCGTCGAGCTTCAACAATTTCTGGGGCGTGCCGCTGACGCTGTGCAATGCCAGGCGGGACGCCAGCCTCTGGGTCGTCGAGATGGGCATGAACCAGCAAGGCGAGATCGCCCGGCTCAGCGAGCTCACGCAGCCGACCGTCGCGCTCGTCGTCAACGTCCAGCCGGTGCATCTGGAAAAGCTCGGCTCGCTCGAGGCCATCAGGCGCGAGAAGGTGTCGATCGCGCTCGGCCTGCCCGAGGACGGCGTGCTGGTGCTGCCGGCCGGAATCAAGGCTTCCGAGTGGAAGGGCAAGGTCGTGCGCTTCGGCGGCGAGCATGCCGAGGTGCACGAGGTTGCGCACGCGCCCCACGGCGAGAGCTGGCAGGTCGTGGCCGCGATCGGCAAGAAGGAGATCGCCTTCAGCCTCACCCCTGGCGCGCCGCACCGGGTGCACAATGCGCTGGCTGCGCTCGCCTCGGTTCATGCCGCGCGTCTCGATGTCGCGACGCTCGCGGTCAAGCTCGATCGCGTCGGCATCATGACCGGCCGCGGCGTCGAGCAGGCCATCGGCGACATCACGGTGATCGACGACAGCTTCAACGGCAATCCGGCCAGCGTGGCGGCGGCGCTGCAAAGCCTGCAGGCGCGCAACATGAGCGGTGGCCGCCGCATCGCCATTCTCGGCGACATGCTCGAGCTCGGCGAGGACGCACCGAGCTATCACACCGGCCTCGCCAGGCATCTCGACGGCATCGACGGCGTCTTTTGCGTCGGGCCGCTGATGCGCCACCTGTTCGACGCATTGCCAGCGGGCAAGGGCCTCGGCTGGCATGACGATCCCGCCACGCTGAAACCGGCCGAGGTCGCAAATCTGCTGAAGGCAGGCGACGTCGTGGTTGTCAAGGGCAGCAAGAAGATGTTCTGGGTCAACAAGTTTGTGCCGGGGCTGGTGGCCGCCTTGCAGGCAAAGGCGTAAACTGCTTGGAAGGCGCCGTTCCCGAATCCCACCCTTTGCGGCGGAAGCCGTCCGTTTCCCGAAACGCGCGGCCCATGACGAAGACCAGCGAATGCGCGTGAGGCACCTGGACGTGCAAAGGCGCCATAGGACCGTCTGAATGTTTTACTGGCTGATCGAGCTTTCCAACACATTTCCGGGCTTCGGTGCCTTCCGCACCGTCCTGAACGTCTTTCGCTACATCACCTTCCGCACCGGCGGCGCCATCGTGACCGGCGCGCTGTTCGTGTTCCTGTTCGGCCCCTGGATCATCGATCATTTGCGCATCCGTCAGGGCAAGGGCCAGCCGATCCGCACCGACGGTCCGCAATCGCATCTCGCCAAGAAGGGCACGCCCACCATGGGCGGACTGATGATCCTGTCCGGGCTCACGGTCGGCACCGTGCTGTGGGCCAATCCACTCAACCCCTATGTCTGGATCGTGCTGGCGGTGACGCTCGGCTTCGGCTTCGTCGGCTTCTATGACGATTACCTCAAGGTGACCAAGCAGACCACGACCGGGTTCGGCAGCAAGCTGCGCCTCTTGATCGAAGCCGTCATCGCACTGGTCGCCTGCTACGCGCTGGTGCGGCTGAACCGCGACCCCGCCTCGACCGCGCTGACGATTCCCTTCCTGAAGGATACCGTGCTGCATTTCGGCTGGTTCTTCGTCGTCTTCGGCGCCTTCGTCATCGTCGGCTCCGGCAATGCGGTGAACCTCACCGACGGTCTCGATGGCCTCGCCATCGTGCCCGTGATGATTGCGACCGCGAGCTTCGCGATGATCGCCTATCTCACCGGCAACTTGGTGTTCGCCGACTATCTCCAGATCAAATATGTCGCCGGCACCGGCGAGCTCGCGGTGCTCTGCGGCGCGTTGCTCGGCGCCGGTCTCGGCTTCCTCTGGTTCAACGCGCCGCCGGCCTCGATCTTCATGGGCGACACCGGCTCGCTTGCGCTCGGCGGCATGCTCGGCGCGATCGCGGTCGCGGTGAAGCACGAGATCGTGCTCGCCGTGATCGGCGGATTGTTCGTGCTCGAGGCGGTTTCGGTCATCGTGCAGGTGGTGTCCTTCAAGCTCACGGGCAAGCGCGTGTTCCGGATGGCGCCGATCCACCACCACTTCGAGCAGAAGGGCTGGACCGAGCCGCAGATCGTGATCCGTTTCTGGATCATCTCGGTGATGCTGGCGCTCGCCGGCCTCTCGACGCTGAAGCTGCGGTGACCGATCGATGATCCCCGTCACGTCCTTCGCCGGCAAGACGGTCGCGGTGTTCGGCCTCGGCGGCTCGGGGCTCGCCTCCTGCCATGCGTTGAAAGCCGGCGGTGCCGAGGTGGTCGCCGCCGACGACAACGCCGAGAACGTCGCCAAGGCCGCGCAGGCCGGCTTCATCACCGCGGACTTGCGCAACGTCTCCTGGGCGAAGTTCGCAAGCCTCGTGCTCGCGCCCGGCGTGCCGCTCACCCATCCTGTGCCGCACTGGAGCGTCTTGAAGGCGCGCGAGGCCGGCGTCGAGGTGATCGGCGACATCGAGCTGTTCTGCCGCGAGCGGCGCCGCCACGCGCCCGATGCGCCGTTCGTCGCCATCACCGGCACCAACGGCAAGTCGACCACGACGGCGCTGATTGCGCATCTGACCAAGGTCGCCGGCTACGACACCCAGATGGGCGGCAATATCGGCACCGCCATCCTGTCGCTGGAGCCGCCGCGCATGGGCCGCGTCCATGTCATCGAGATGTCGTCCTACCAGATCGACCTGACTCCCTCGCTCGATCCCTCCGTCGGCATCCTGCTCAATGTCAGCGAGGACCATATCGACCGGCACGGCACGATCGAGCATTACGCCGCGGTGAAGGAACGCCTCGTTGCCGGCGTGCAAGGCGGCGGCACCTCGATCGTCGGCGTCGATGACGGCTATTGCCGCGATATCGCCGACCGGCTCGACCGCGCGGGCAAGAACGTGGTGCGCATCTCCGTCAAGAACCCGCTCGCGTCAGGCATTTACGTCGAGCACGGCACCATCGTGCGCGCCTCGGGCGGCGCCCGCAGCGAAGTCGCCGCGCTCGGCGGCATCGGCTCGCTGCGTGGCCAGCACAACGCGCAGAACGCGGCCTGCGCGGCCGCCGCCGCGCTCGCCATGGGCATCGGCCAGGACGTCCTGCAGGACGGCCTGCGCAGCTTTCCGGGCCTGGCGCATCGCATGGAGCAGGTCGGCCGCCGCGGCAACGTCCTGTTCGTCAACGATTCCAAGGGCACCAACGCGGATGCCACCGCGCACGCGCTGTCGTCGTTCGGCGACATCTTCTGGATCGCCGGCGGCAAGCCGAAGGCCGGCGGCATCACCAGTCTGACCGGCTTCTTCCCGCGCATTCGAAAAGCCTATCTGATCGGCGAAGCCGCGCAGGAATTTTCCGGCACGCTCGGCTCCGTCCCGCACGAGATCAGCCAGACCCTCGACGTCGCCGTCGAGGACGCCGCGCGCGATGCGGAAGGCTCGGGCCTCACTGACGCCGTCGTGCTGCTGTCACCGGCCTGCGCCTCGTTCGACCAGTACCGCAACTTCGAGATCCGCGGCGCCAAGTTCCGCGAGCTGGTGCAGGCGCTGCCGGGCGTGAAGCCGGTGGTGTGAAGATGTCGCGGCGACGCTGGATCTGGATTGTCGCCGCTGCTCTTGCCGTTCCGGTCGCCGCGGGTTTCGTCTTTGTCGTCCTCATTGGCAACGTCATGAGCGGATTCGGCGCGTGCCGCGTCGTTCGCCAGAAAGCATATGCGTCCCCAAGCGGCAGCAAATTGGTCGTCGTGGTCTGGAAGGAGTGCGGAGCCACTGTGCCCGACAGCACGCAGGCCAGCATCGTCGCGCGCGGCCGGACATTGTCACCTGACAGTACGCCGACTTTTCTCAGCGTGCGCGAGCATCAGGATGTTCTCGTTGCCTGGAGCAGCGAGCAGGCCGTCAGGATCGGATTCATTCCCGGGACAGTCCAAGTCTACAAGCGTGAGGCGAGAGCAGGGGACGTCTCGATCGCGTACGACTGAAGCCAGGGTGTGAAGCCGGTGGTGCGGAACAGGAACGACGTATGAATTTGCTGGGCGCCTGGCTGGTAGACGAGACCGACAAGGTGGCGCTGGCCCGTCTGGGAAATGTCCTACTCGAGTTCGATGAGGATGGCGGGCTGCGCTACACCATCCGCGAGCAGGGCAAGCGTCAGATCATCCATCTTCGATACCGAGTAGAGGGCTCGACGATTGTCGCCGACCAGCCGTCGGCTCCACAAGTTGAACGCACGCAGTTCTCGTTGGCCGAGGATGGCGTTTTGACTCTGGCGTTTGGCGGCATAGCCTATCGGTTCGTCAGGGCTCCCGCCTGAATCCTTCAAGCACTGCCGGGTGTGAAGCCGCTGGTATAGCGGTGCAAGTCGAAGCGAGTGCTCAATGACAAAGAATCGCCGACCAACAATAGCCGCTGAACTAACCGCTGAATTGGAATCTGATCCCGAGTTTATGGCCAGGAAGCGAGAGCGTGATGTCGCCTTGGCGGCGCGGGTTGCGCGTCATCGGGAAGAGCAGGCGCCAATTGTCAGAGATCTCCAGGCCGCAGGGATTGGCGTCAATTTGCTCTCTGACCTTCTCACGAGATCGGTTCCTTATCCCCGTGCCATTCCGGTTCTCCTGAAGCATCTCGGGCTATCTTACTCGGATCCAACGTTGGAGACCTTGGCCAGAATTCTCGCTGTTCCCGACGCACGCCACGCTTGGCCGGTTCTTGTCAAGGAATACCGCAAAGCTCCTTCCAGTTACGAGAATGGCACACGTCGTCGTGGCGCAAAGGACGGCCTTGCGGTCGCGCTGGCCGCGACGGTAACCAGCGCCACGATGGATGAATTGATTGCCCTTGCAAGGGACAGGTCACACGGGGCTAGCCGTCTGCTCCTGTTGAGGGCTTTGAGAAAGTCGAGGAGCGTGGCGGCGAAGCAGGCAATCGAGGAATTGTCCTCGGACCCCGATCTGGAAAAGGAGATCGCGTCCTGGCGAAAGCGGAGCGCGCACCGCCCCACACCTCCCAAAAGTGATCGATTCCATTAACCCCCCGGTAACCAACCTCGGCGACCAATGGACGGACCTCTGTCCGAAAGCGGCCGCCCATGCTCTCCCGTGAAGAACGCACCCCCTTTTCCGAGTGGTGGTGGACCGTCGACAAGCCGTTGATGGGCGCCATCCTGGGGCTGATGCTGACCGGGGTGATCCTGTCGCTGGCGGCGAGCCCGCCGGTTGCGACCCGCATCGGGCTCGATGCCTTCCACTTCTTCAGCCGCCACGTGCTGTTCCTGGTGCCATCCTGCATCGTGCTGCTCGGGGTGTCCTTCCTGTCGCCGCGCGCGATCCGGCGCTCGGCCCTGATCATCTTCGCGGCGAGCATCGTCCTGATCGTGCTCACGCTGGCCATTGGCCCCGAGGTGAAGGGCTCGCGCCGCTGGATCACGCTGCTCGGCGTCAACATCCAGGCCTCCGAGATCGCAAAGCCGTCCTTCGTCGTGATCGCGGCCTGGCTATTCGCGGAATCGACCAGGCGGCCGGAGATGCCGGCGACCTCGATGGCGCTGGTGCTGCTGCTGATGCTGGTCTCGCTGCTGGTGATGGAGCCGGATTTCGGCCAGACCATGCTGATCCTGATGGTGTGGGGCTCGCTGTTCTTCATCGCGGGCATGCGCATGATCTGGGTGTTCGGCCTCGCAGGTCTTGGCGCGGCCGGCCTGTTCAGCGCCTACCTGTTCGTTCCGCACGTGGCGGGGCGCATCAAGCGCTTCATGAACCCGGCCTCGGGCGACACCTTCCAGGTTGATACCGCCATGGAGGCCTTCTACAACGGCGGCTGGTTCGGCCTTGGACCCGGCGAGGGCATCGCCAAGCGCAGCCTGCCGGACAGCCACACCGACTTCGTGTTTGCGGTCGCGGCCGAAGAGTTCGGCATCATCCTGTGCCTTGCGATGCTGGCGCTGTTCGCCTTCGTCGTCATCCGCACCCTGTCGCGCGCCTATGCCAACGAGGACATGTTCTCGCGCTTTGCGGCCTCGGGTCTTGCGATCCTGTTCGGCGTGCAGGCGGCGATCAACATGTCGGTGAACTTGCAGCTCATTCCCGCCAAGGGCATGACGCTGCCGTTCATCTCCTATGGCGGCTCCTCGATCATCTCGCTCGCCTATGGCGTCGGCATGATGCTGGCGCTGACGCGGCTGCGCCCGCGCACCGAGGTCGAGGCGAGCGGCCACGCCGAGGCCATGCGCAGTTACGCGTAGGTCGTCATTGCGAGCGCAGCGAAGCAATCCAGACTGTCCCCGCGGAGGGATTCTGGATTGCTTCGCTGCGCTCGCAATGACGGGACAGACCTTGTAAAAAGGCCTACCATGGACACGTCCCCCCTGATTCTTCTCGCCGCGGGCGGCACCGGCGGCCATCTGTTCCCGGCCGAGGCGCTCGGCGTCGAATTGATCCGGCGCGGCTTTCGCGTCCGCCTCGTCACCGACGAACGCGCGCTCCGCTACAGCGGGCTGTTCAGCAAGGACATGATCGACGTCGTCAGAAGCGAGACCGCGCGCGGCCGCAATCCGCTTCAGCTCGCCTATGCCGGCCTCACGCTCGCCGCCGGCACGCTGTCGGCCTACGCCCTGATCAAGCGGTTGAAGCCCGTCGCCGTCGTCGGCTTCGGCGGCTATCCGACCTTGCCGCCGCTGGTCGCGGCGAAGTTCGCGGGCGTACCCGGCATCATCCACGACGCCAACGCCGTGCTCGGCCGCGCCAACCGGTTCCTGTCGAGCCGCGTGCGCGCGATCGCGACATCCTTGCCCGGCGTGCTCGATCGCGATCCGGCGCTGGCAGGCAAGACGACGACCGTCGGCACGCCGATGCGTCCGGCGATCCTCGCGGCCGCTGCGGTGAAATATGCCGCGCCCGAGCCGAACGGACCGCTGCGTCTGCTCGTCGTCGGCGGCAGCCAGGGCGCGCGCATCATGGCCGACATCGTGCCGGGCGCGATCGAGCGGCTCGAGTCTGCGCTCTGGAGCCGTCTCATTCTCACCCAGCAGGTGCGCGAAGAGGACACGAGCCGCGTCCGCGCCGTCTACGACAAGCTCAAGATCAAGGCCGAGCTCGCGCCGTTCTTCACGGATCTGCCGGCGCGCCTCGCCTCCAATCATCTCGTGGTATCGCGCTCCGGTGCGGGCACCGTGGCCGAGCTCGCCGCGATCGGCCGGCCCTCCATCCTGGTGCCGCTGCCCGGCTCGATCGACCAGGACCAGTTCGCCAATGCCGGCGTCCTGGTCAAGGTCGAGGGCGCGATCCGGATCCCGCAGGCCGAGTTCACCTCCGATCGGCTGGCGTCCGAAATTTCTGGCTTCGCCGCCGAGCCCGTGCGCCTTGCCGCGATGGCTGAAGCCGCCCGCGGCGCTGGCCGGCTCGACGCGGCCGAGCGGCTGGCGGATCTCGTGGTCAAGGTCGCGGGAATCTGACGCCTGTTCCGGCCCGGATGGCCAAAAAAGCCACTTGTCATGCCCCGCGAAAGCGGGGCATCCAGTAACCGACGCAGTTGATTTGAATCTCTGGCGTCGCGGAGTACTGGATCGTCCGCCTTCGGGACGATGACCCCAAGGAAACCACATGAGACTGCCGCGCGAGATCGGACCCATCCACTTCGTCGGGATCGGCGGGATCGGCATGAGCGGCATCGCCGAGGTACTGGTCAATCTCGGCTATGCCGTGCAGGGCTCGGATGCCGCCGACAATTACAATCTTGACCGTCTGCGCAAGAAGGGCGCGAAGGTCTCGGTCGGCCACAAGGCCGAGAATATCGACGGCGCCGAGGTCGTGGTCGTGTCCTCCGCGATCAAGCGCGACAATCCGGAACTGATGGCGGCGCGCGAGAAACGCATTCCCGTGGTGCGCCGCGCCGAGATGCTGGCCGAGCTGATGCGGCTGAAGAGCTGCGTCGCCATCGCCGGCACCCACGGCAAGACCACGACGACGACGATGGTCGCAACGCTGCTCGATGCCGGCGGGCTCGACCCGACCGTGATCAACGGCGGCATCATCAACGCCTACGGCTCCAACGCACGATTAGGTGCCGGCGAGTGGATGGTGGTGGAGGCCGACGAGAGTGACGGCACGTTCCTGAAGCTGCCGACCGATGTCGCGATCGTCACCAATGTCGACCCCGAGCATCTCGATCACTTCAAGACCTTCGAGGCCGTGCAGGACGCGTTCCGTCATTTCATCGAGAACCTTCCGTTCTACGGCTTTGCCGTGATGTGCATCGATCATCCCGTGGTGCAGAGCCTCGTCGGCAAGATCGAGGACCGCCGCATCATCACTTACGGTGAGAACCCGCAGGCCGATGTGCGCCTGGTCGATCTCACCGCAGGCGGCGGCGGCTCGAAGTTCAAGGTCGTGATCCGCGACCGCAAGACCGGCGCCACGCATGAGATCGCCGACCTCGCGCTGCCGATGCCGGGCCGGCACAACGCCTCGAATGCGACGGCTGCAATTGCGGTCGCGCATGAGCTCGGCGTGTCGGACGAGGCGATCCGCAAGGCGCTGGCCGGCTTCGGCGGCGTCAAGCGGCGCTTCACCAAGACCGGCGAGTGGAACAGCGTCACCGTGATCGACGATTACGGCCATCACCCCGTGGAGATCGCGGCCGTGCTGAAGGCAGCGCGCGATTCCTACACCGGCAAGGTGATCGCCGTGGTGCAGCCGCATCGCTACACCCGTCTGCAATCGCTGTTCGAGGAATTCTGCACCTGCTTCAACGACGCCGATGCGGTCGTCGTCGCCGAAGTCTATGCCGCGGGCGAAGCGCCGATCGACGGCATCGACCGCGATCACTTCGTCGCGGGCCTGCGCGCGCATGGTCACCGCGAGGTGGTCCCGCTGCCGGCAGCGACGGAGCTCGCCGGCATCGTCAAGGGATTGGCGAAACCAGGCGATCTCGTCGTGTGCCTCGGGGCAGGCAACATCACGCAATGGGCGTATGCATTGCCCGGCGAATTGAAGACGCTGGGGTAACGCGGTGGGATTTCCCGACATCACGCCCGACCTCAAAGCCGCGATGCCCGAGCTGCGCGGCCGGCTGCTGGCGAACCAGTCACTGGCCGAGCTCACCTGGTTTCGCGTCGGCGGTCCCGCGCAGGTGCTGTTCACGCCGGCGGACGAGGACGATCTCGCTTACTTCCTCGCGCATCTGGCTTCCGACGTTCCCGTCTACGTCATCGGCGTCGGTTCCAACCTCATCGTGCGCGACGGCGGCATTGCCGGCGTCGTCATTCGTCTCGCGCCGCGCGCCTTCGGCGAGGCGACCGCGAGCGACGACGTCGTCACCGCAGGCGCTGCCGCGCTCGATAAGCGCGTGGCGGAGGTGGCAGCAAGCGCCAATATCGGCGGGCTCGAATTCTATTTCGGCATTCCCGGCACGATCGGCGGGGCGCTGCGGATGAATGCCGGCGCCAATGGCGGCGAGACCAAGGACGTGCTGATCGAGGCGAGGGGCGTCGGGCGCGACGGCACCAAGCACGTGTTCTCCAACGCCGACATGAAGTTCGTCTACCGCAACAGCGGCGTCGATCCCTCCATCATCTTCACCTCCGCGCGCTTTCGCGGCGAGATCAGGGACGCGGAGGCGATCCGCGCGCGCATGGCGGAGGTGCAGAGCCATCGTGAGACCGCGCAGCCGATCCGCGAGAAGACCGGCGGCTCGACCTTCAAGAATCCGCCCGGCGATTCCGCCTGGAAGCTGGTGGATGCCGCCGGCTGCCGCGGCCTGCGCGTCGGCGGCGCGCAGGTCTCGGAGATGCATTGCAACTTCCTGATCAACACGGGCGATGCCACCGCGCACGACATTGAGATGCTCGGCGAGACCGTACGCGAACGCGTGAAGGCGAATTCCGGAATTGAGCTACACTGGGAAATCAAGCGGATCGGGGTTTCATGATTTCCGTCATTCCGGGGCGCGACGAAGTCGCGCCTGCGCCTTTCGGCGCATCCCGGAATGACGATACACATGGGTGACAGGAACATGCGCATCACCATCCTCTTCGGCGGCTCCAACCGCGAACGTCTGGTCTCGGTTGCCACCGCCCAGGCGCTGCATCAGGCGCTGCCCGAGGCCGACCTCTGGTGGTGGGACGTCGAGGACAAGGTGCACGTCGTGCAGTCGAAGCAGCTGCTCGAGCATGCCCGCCCGTTCGAGGACGAGTTCAAGCCGGGCACGTCAGGCGTTCCGCTCGCGCAGGCGCTCGACCGGGCCAAGGCGGAAGATCGCGTGCTGGTGCTCGGCCTGCATGGCGGGCGTGCCGAGAACGGCGAATTGCAGGTGATGTGCGAGGCGCGCGGCGTGCCGTTCACCGGCTCGGGCTCGGCGTCCTCGCATCTCGCCTTCGACAAGATCGCAGCCAAGCATTTCGCCGCGCTCGGCGGCGTGACGCCGCCGGAAAATCTTGCGCTTGAAAACATCGACGAGGCCTTCGCCGAATACGGCCGGTTGATCGCAAAGCCCGCGCGCGACGGGTCGAGCTACGGCCTGATCTTCGTCAACGCCAAGCAGGACCTCGTCGCCGTCCGCAGCGCGGCCAAGCATGAAGAGTATGTCATCGAGCCTTACATCGCCGGCGTGGAGGCGACCTGCGGCGTGCTGGAGCGCACCGACGGCTCGATCATCTCGCTGCCGCCGATCGAGATCATTCCGGGTGAGGGCAATTTCGACTACGCGGCGAAATATCTTCTGAAGTCGACCCAGGAGATCTGCCCCGGCCGCTTCGCACCCGAGATCACCGCCGCGCTCAAGGAGCAGGCGATGCTGGCCCATCGCGCAATGTCCTGCACCGGCTATTCCCGTTCGGACTTCATCGTCTCGGACAAGGGCCTGGTCTATCTCGAGACCAACACGCTGCCCGGGCTGACCAAGTCCTCGCTCTACCCCAAGGCGCTGAAAGCCGAAGGCATCGAGTTCGTCGACTTCCTGCGCGGCCTGGTCGAGCTCGCCTGCCATCGCCTGCGGAAATAGTCAGGACTGGTTAACGGCCGAATCGGCAAAACCGGCCGGTTTGGTGGCCAAAACCGGTAAAATGCCGGACATCGCGGCGCAAATGCCTCACATCGCGAGGCAAAATGCGCAAGTCGTTAACGAATTTTACCTTTTGTTTACCAGGACGTCCGAAGGTTAACGCTGGCGGCGCATATGGCGCTTTGGCTGCCGGCGCGTGAGCTGTCGCGGGTGATCTCACCTCCAGCGAACGCTTTGAAGGGGAGAGGTTTTCTTCTGCTGAAGACCAGCACCCGGCCCGGCAGGTCCGAGACGTCATGTTCGCCAGGATCCGCGCGATGTCGCGGGCAAACTGTTGACGAGCTCGTGCAATGGATGGAGCAGGAAGCCTCACCCGGTCGCTTTTCAGATCGCTGAGGCCCCAAGCCGACCTGAAGGCGGCCGCTATCGGAGCGGTCGTGCTTCTGCGCGAGTGGATGCAGGACAAGCACGAAGAGGCGCGCGCCGCCGCCAACGACAAGGCCAAAGCCAAGGCCAAGGTCAGGGCCGTCGTCGAGCGCGAGCCGCCGCCGCGCCTGGTCGCGCTGGTCGAGCGCTATCTGCCGCGCCGGGTCGGCCTCAGCATGACCGTGCTGCTCCTGATCGGCAGCTGCGGCTTCGGCATCGTCAAGGGCGGCCATCTCCAGGATTTCGTCACCGCGGTCAGCGATGCCCGCAACGCGCTGGCCAATTCGGCCGGCTTCCGCATCACTTCGGTCGTGATCAACGGCCGCAAGCAGCTGACCCAGGACGAGATTCTCGCGATCGGCGGCGTCAGCGGCCGCTCCTCGCTGCTGTTCCTCGATGCGGATGCGGTGCGCGACAAGCTCAAGGCCAATCCCTGGATCGCGGATGCGACCGTGCTGAAGCTCTATCCGGGCCAGCTCATGATCGAGCTCACCGAGCGCAAGGCGTTCGCGCTGTGGCAGGAGGCCGGCCGGCTCTCCGTCATCGCCGACGATGGCGCCGTGCTCGAGCCCTATGTCTCGCGCCGCTTCCTGTCGCTGCCGCTCGTGGTGGGCAAGGGCGCCGACACCCAGGCGCGCGATTTCCTGGCGCTGCTGGCGCGCTATCCGCAGGTCAATTCGGTGACAAAGGCCGCGATCTATGTGGGCGAGCGGCGCTGGAACCTGCGGCTCAAGGACGGCCTCGACATCCGCCTGCCCGAGCAGGACGTCGGCAACGCGCTCGCGACGCTATCCAAGCTCGACAAGGAAGACCGGCTGTTCTCCCGCGATATCGTCGCCGTCGACATGCGCCTGCCGGACCGGCTGGTGGTGCAGCTCTCCGAGGACGCCGCCAAGGCGCGCGAGGAGCTGTTCAAGGACAAGAAGAAAAAGAAGGCCGGGGATTCCGCATGACCGGTCTCGATCGCACCCAGACGCCGAAGACGCGCCCGATGCCGCACAAGCGCGGCGGCATCGTCGCCTGCCTCGACATCGGCACCAGCAAGATCGCCTGCATGATCGCGCGGCTGAAGCCGTCGCCGCCGAGCGATGCGCTGCGCGGCCGCACCCATGCGGTGGAATTGATCGGCTACAGCCAGATCCAGTCGCGCGGCATGAAGGCCGGGGCGGTGATCGATCTCGGCGAATGCGAGCAGGCGGTGCGCCAGGCCGTCGGACTCGCGGAGAAGATGGCCAAGGTGCGGGTCGAGTCGGTGCTGCTGTCGGTCTCCGGCGGCCGGCTCGCCGGCCAGCTGGTCGAAGCCGCCGCCGACATTCGTGGCGGCGCCGTGACGCCGGCCGATGTCAGCCGCGTCACCTCCACCGGCATGCGCCACGCCACCGGAGAAGGCCGCACCGTGCTGCATGCGCTGCCGGTCGGCTACACGCTCGACGGCGTCAAGGGCATCCGCGATCCCCGCGGCATGGTCGCGCACCAGTTCGGCGTCGACATGAACGTCGTCACCTGTGACGCCACTGTGGCGCGCAACCTGATGCTGGCGGTGGAGCGCTGCCACATCAATGTCGAAGCGATGGCAGCGAGCCCCTATGTGGCCGGCCTGTCGGTGCTGACCGACGACGAGGCCGATCTCGGCGCCGCCGTCGTCGAGATGGGCGCCGGCACCACCACGATTGCCGTTTATTCGGGCGGCCGCTTCGTGCATGCGGCGGGTTTTGCGGTCGGCGGGCAACACATCACGATGGATCTTGCGCGCGGACTCTCGGCGACCATTGCCGATGCCGAGCGAATCAAGACCTTATACGGCACCGTCATCACCGGCGGATCGGACTCGCGTGAGCTGATGTCTGTGCCGACAGCCGGTGACGAGCAGGATCTGCCGCAGATCGTCTCCCGCGCCACCATCGCGAACATCGTCAAGCACCGTGCCGAGGAAGTCTTCGAAATGGTTCGGGACAAGCTGAAGGATTCGCCCTTCGCCGCAGAGCCCAACGGCCGCGTCGTGCTCTCGGGCGGCGCCTCGCAGCTGACCGGTCTCGTCGATCTCGGCACCCGAATTCTGGGCCGGCCCGTGCGGGTCGGCCGTCCGCTCGGTTTTGGCCGGCTGCCCAACGAGGCGAAGAACGCTGCGTTCGCGGTGCCGACCGGACTTCTCGTCTACCCGCAATATGTTCACCTCGAACATGTCGAACCGCGGCATACGCGGCAGCAGGTCAAGACAGGGACCGGCGGATATTTCGGAAAGGTCGGACGATGGCTACGCGAGGGCTTCTGATGACCGCATTCTGCAATCTTCGATTTTCACCAACTCCCGCGGCCACCGGCCGGGGCGAACCCACGCGCGCGTGATCGAGAGGCAACCATGACCATCAGCATCAATGTTCCTGATATTCACGAATTGAAGCCCCGGATCACCGTATTCGGCGTCGGCGGCGCCGGCGGCAACGCCGTCAACAACATGATCACGGCGGGCCTGCAGGGCGTCGACTTCGTGGTCGCCAACACCGACGCGCAGGCGCTGACGATGTCGAAGGCGCAGCGCATCGTGCAGATGGGCACGGCCGTCACGCAAGGCCTCGGCGCCGGCTCGCAGCCGAACGTCGGCGCCGCGGCGGCGGAAGAGGTGATCGACGAGCTGCGCGACCATCTCTCGGGCGCCAACATGGTGTTCGTCACCGCCGGCATGGGCGGCGGCACCGGCACGGGCGCTGCTCCCGTGATCGCCAAGACCGCGCGCGACATGGGCATCCTCACCGTCGGCGTCGTGACCAAGCCGTTCCACTTCGAAGGCGGCCGCCGCATGCGCACCGCCGAAGCCGGCATCAACGAGCTGCACAAGGTCGTGGATACGCTCCTGATCATCCCGAACCAGAACCTGTTCCGGGTCGCCAACGAGAAGACCACCTTCGCCGACGCCTTCGCGATGGCCGACCAGGTGCTCTATTCGGGCGTTGCCTGCATCACCGACCTGATGGTCAAGGAAGGCCTGATCAACCTCGACTTCGCCGACGTGAGAGCGGTGATGAGGGAAATGGGCAAGGCGATGATGGGCACCGGCGAAGCCTCCGGCGACAAGCGCGCGCTGACCGCCGCGGAAGCCGCGATCGCCAACCCGCTGATCGACGACTCGTCGATGAAGGGCGCCAAGGGTCTCCTCATCTCCATCACCGGCGGCAAGGACCTCACCCTGTTCGAGGTCGACGAGGCCGCGACCCGCATCCGCGAGGAAGTCGACCAGGACGCCAACATCATCGTCGGCGCCACCTTCGACGAAGCTCTCGATGGCCTGATCCGCGTCTCGGTGGTGGCCACCGGCATCGAGCAGGCCGCGATCGCCCGCAACAGCCAGGCCACCTCCGCGCCCGTCGCCAACCCGGCGCCGCAGGTGCAGCAGGCTGCCGCCCCGGCCGCCGCTGCCGAGAGCCGTCTCGCCGACCTGACCGCCCGGCTCCGTGCCGACAACCAGCGTCTGGCCGAGCGCGCCCAGAAGCTCGAAGCCCAGACCCCGACAGCCGCTCCGGCTCCCGCTGTCGCCGCGCCCCGTCAGAACGTCGAGCGCGCTGCGCTCGCCGCCATCGCCGCTGCCGTTGCCGAGGTGCCGCAGGCGCCCGCGCCGCAGACCTATGGCGACGTCACCGTGCGCCCGATCGCGCAGAAGCCGACCCTGTTCCCGGAGCCCGACATGGCCCCGGTCGCGGTGCAGGAGCCGATGACGCCGGATACCTTCATCCCCCCGCAGGCCGAGCGTCCGGCCCGCGCGCCACGCATGCCGCGAATCGAGGAGCTGCCGATGCCGGCCCAGGCCGAGATTCGGCAGGCCCGCGGCGAGGCTGAGGAAGAAACCCCGCAGAAAACCCGCCTGTCGCTGCTGCAGCGCCTCGCCAATGTCGGCCTTGGCCGTCGCGACGAGGAAAGCGAGCCGCCGGTCGCGGCCCGCACCGCCGGTCCCGCCATGCCGCCGCTGCCCGATCGCCGGCCGCAGAAGACCGTGGCGCAGCAGATCGCATCCAGCGAGCCGGTATCGGAGTATGCCCGCCGTCCTGCGCCGCAGGGCCTGGACGTCCATGGGCGCCCCGCACCTGTTGCGCCGGCGCCACAGGGTGACGACCATCTTGATATCCCCGCCTTCCTGCGGCGGCAGGCGACCTGAGGATTGTTACAATAAGGCAGACGAAAAAAGGTCCCGGCGAGAAGCTTGCCGGGACCTTTCCTTTTGCCCCGGGCATGTCCGGATTGCGCAGCCAAGCAACTGATTTTAAATCATTAATTACGCATTCGGTGGTTCAGTAAAACTGCCGACAGGGGCCCCGAACACCGGCGCAATTTGGTTAAGCCTTGGCGCGAATACGGCAGGTTTGGGGTAACAATCGGTAAAAAAGCGTGAGTTGGCGCTGTTTGAGGCAGCAACTATGGTTTGCCGTGACTTGGGGATACGGGGATTCGGTAGCGTCGGCTCTGGCCGGCCAAGCGGGTCTCGTATAAGTCGCAGTGGGTCGTAGTGGGGCGGGTTCCTGATGAAATTTAGCCGGCAAACAACGCTTCGTGCGCAAGCCTCCGTGGCAGGCGTGGGCGTTCATTCCGGTCTTCCCGTTACTCTCACGCTCGGGCCTGCGCCTGTCGACGCAGGTTTTATTTTTGTCCGGACCGGACTTGAGGGAAGTGACCGCGAAGTCCAGGCGACCGCCGACCAGGTGATCGCGACCGACTTTGCCACCGTCCTCGGCGACCGCACCGGTCCGCTGGTGTCCACCGCCGAGCATGTGCTTGCTGCGCTGCGGGGAATGGGTGTGGACAACGCCACCATCGAGATCGACGGTCCCGAAGTCCCGATCATGGACGGCAGCGCCGCGGCCTTCATCGCGGCGATCGACCAGGCCGGCGTCGTCACCCAGCCGGCGCAGCGCCGCTTCATTCAGGTTTTGAAGCCGATCTCGGTCAAGATCGGCGATTCCTTCGGCGAGATCAGGCCCCACGCCAATGGGTTCCGCGTCGAGGTCGAGATCGATTTCACCAATCCCGTCATCGGCCAGCAGGCGTACGCCTTCGACGTCAATCCGGAAGGTTTCCGCCGCGAAGTCGGCCGGGCCCGGACCTTCGGCCTGATGAGCGATGTCGCGCGGCTCTGGAGCGCGGGCTATGCCCTCGGCGCCTCCTTCGACAACACCGTCGTGTTCGACGACGAGCGGCTGCTCAACACCGAAGGCCTGCGCTACGCCGATGAATGCGCCCGCCACAAGGTGCTGGACGTGATCGGCGATCTCTCGCTGGCCGGCCTGCCGCTGCTTGGCGCCTACCGCTCGGTGCGTGGTGGCCACAAGGTCAACCACGCCGTCCTGACCGCGCTGCTCGCCGACCGGACCGCCTGGCGGGTGGTCGAGGGCGAGGCTGCCCGCCGCACCACGCGTCCCGTGGGCGAGGTTGGTCGCGGCATCGTCGGCGGCCGGATCGCTGCGGCCTTCGGACCGGATGTGTCCTGAGCGGCCTGCCGCCTTCGAAACGTGGTTGGCGGCCCCCCGGGAAACTCCTGGTAACCATGATCGGCTAGCATTGCGGCAGGTTCGCCTTAATCCGGGCGAAATGCCTCCCTATCCGGTTCGTTAACGGTCGTTTTTCGGATACATCGGCGTGGTCGCACGGCAGGCACCACGGTTACATTTCGCGCCCATGAGGGGTTCGTGGGCTGGCGGACACCGCATCACAGGGCGTCAGGGCTTAAACTCATGTCGGCACAGCGTATGACGCGCGGATATTTCTCGGTCTCGTCGCGAGCCCGCGGGCTGCTTCAGGCCGTCACCTTCATCATGCTCGCGCTGCCGCTCGCCGGATGCGGCACGGGCGCGCTCTGGGACAAGTTCACCGCCAAGGACGACACCTTCGTCGAGGAGCCCGCCGACAAGATCTACAATGAGGGCCTGTACCTCATGAACGAGAAGAAGGACATGAAGGCGGCGAACAAGAAGTTCGAAGAGGTCGACCGCCAGCATCCTTATTCCGAATGGGCCCGCAAATCGCTGCTGATGTCGGCCTATGCGTCCTATCAGGGCGGCGATTATGACGGCTGCATCGGCGCCGCCACCCGCTACGTCACGCTGCATCCCGGCAGCCCGGACGCAGCCTATGCGCAATATCTGATCGCCGCCTCCCATTACGACCAGATCCCGGACATCAGCCGCGACCAGACCCGCACCGAAAAGGCGATCGCGGCGCTGGAAGAGGTGGTGCGCAAATATCCGAACTCGGAATATGCGACCTCGGCCAAGGCCAAGATCGAGGGCGCACGCGACCAGCTCGCGGGCAAGGAAATGAACGTCGGCCGCTACTACGCACAGAAGCGCGACTACACGGCCGCCATCAATCGTTACAAGACCGTCGTCACGCAGTACCAGACCACCCGCCACGTCGAGGAGGCGCTGTTCCGCCTGACCGAGGCCTATATGGCGATCGGCATCGTCGGCGAAGCGCAGACCGCGGCGGCCGTGCTTGGGCACAATTTTCCTGACAGCCGCTGGTACAAGGACGCCTATAATCTTGTAAAATCCGGCGGTCTCGAACCGAGCGAGAATCAGGGGTCCTGGATCAGCCGGACCTTCAAGAAGATGGGTCTCGGCTAGGAAATTTGGTTCCATGCTGGCGCGTCTGTCGATCCGTGACATCGTCCTGATCGAACGGCTCGATATCGAATTCGCCTCCGGCCTCGCGGTTTTGACCGGCGAGACCGGTGCAGGCAAATCCATCCTGCTCGATGCTTTTGCGCTGGCGCTCGGCGGCCGCGGCGATGCCGGCCTCGTGCGTCACGGCGCGGAGCAAGGGCAGGTCACGGCGGTGTTCGATGTCCCGAAGAATCACCCTGCGACGAAGATCCTGGCCGAGAACGGTCTGGACGACACAGGCGAGATGATTCTCCGCCGCGTGCAGCTCGCCGACGGCCGCACCCGCGCCTTCATCAACGACCAATCGATCAGCGTGCAGACGCTGAAGGCGGTCGGCACCGCCCTGGTCGAGATCCACGGCCAGCACGACGAGCGCGCGCTGGTCGATGCCGCCACCCACCGCCGCCTGCTCGACGCTTTTGCCGGCCTCGAAAAGGACGTCGCGGCGGTCGAAGCGCTCTGGGACGCGCGCCGCACCGCCAACACCGCGCTGGAGGAGCATCGCGCCGCCATGGAGAGCGCGGCGCGCGAGGCCGATTATCTGCGCCACGCCTCCGACGAGCTGAAGCAGCTCGCGCCCAAGGACGGCGAGGAGACTGCGCTGGCCTCCCGCCGCACCACCATGATGCAGGGCGAGAAGATCGCCTCCGATCTGCGCGAGGCGCAGGAAGCGGTCGGCGGCAATCATTCGCCGGTCGCAGCCCTCTCGGCGGCGGTGCGCCGGCTGGAGCGCCGCGGCGTCAACTCGCCGGCGCTGGTCGAGCCGGCGGTGAAGGCGATCGACGCCGCGATCAATGCGCTGGAGGAGGCCGACCAGCATCTCCAGGCGGCGCTGGCCGCAACCGATTTCGATCCGGCCGAGCTCGAGCGCATCGAGGAGCGGCTGTTTGCCTTGCGTGCGGCGTCGCGCAAATATTCGACGCCGGTCGACGGGCTCGCCGCGCTGGCCGCCAAATATGCCGCCGACGTCGTCCTGATCGATGCCGGCGCCTCGCGGCTGAAGAAGCTGGAGCAGGCCGCGATCGAGGCAGACAGCCGCTATGCGGCGGCTGCCAAGAAGCTCTCGCTGGCGCGGCAGAAATCGGCGGAGAAGCTCAACAAGGCGGTCAATGCCGAGCTCGCCCCGCTCAAGCTCGAACGCGCCAGGTTCATGACCCAGGTCGAGACCGACGAGGCTGCGCCCGGGCCGCAAGGTTTCGACCGCGTCGAGTTCTGGGTGCAGACCAATCCGGGCACCAAGCCGGGGCCCTTGATGAAGGTCGCCTCCGGCGGCGAGCTGTCGCGCTTCCTGCTCGCGCTCAAGGTCGTGCTGTCCGACCGCGGCTCGGCGCCGACGCTCGTGTTCGACGAGATCGACACCGGCGTCGGTGGTGCGGTGGCCGACGCCATCGGGGGGCGCCTGGCGCGGCTTGCCGGCAAGGTCCAGGTCATGGCCGTGACCCACGCCCCGCAGGTCGCCGCCCGCGCCGACCAGCACCTGCTCATCTCCAAGGACGCCCTCGACAAGGGCAAGCGCGTCGCCACCCGCGTCAATGCACTCGCCGCCGACCATCGCCGCGAGGAGATCGCCCGCATGCTCGCCGGTGCCGAGATAACGGCCGAGGCGAGGGCGGCCGCGGAGAGGCTGCTGAAGGCGGCGACGGCCTAGGCCACCACCGTCATTGCGGGGCGATGCGAAGCATCGAACCCGGAATCTCGAGATTCCGGGTCTGGTCCTTCGGACCATCCCGGAATGACACGTCATTTGCAGATCGATTCGTAGAGATCATTCCAGTTTGGATTGTCCTTCTCGATCAGTTGGGTCTTCCAAGCCCGCTTCCACTTCTTGAGCTCCTTCTCGCGAGAGATTGCCGAGATCGGGTCATCATAGATCTCGAACCAGACCAACTGCGTGATGTTGTATTTTGTCGTGAAGCCCGGCACGGCCTTGATTCGATGCTCGTAGACGCGCCGCACAAGGTCGTTGGTGATGCCGACGTAGATTGCTCCATCTTTCCGGCTTGCTAGAATATAGACGTAATACGCCACGAGCCCCTCCCCACCGTCATTCCGGGGCGATGCGAAGCATCGAACCCGGAATCTCGAGGTTCCGGGTCTGGTCCTTCGGACCATCCCGGAACGACGAGACGCAACTTTAAGTATAATGGCCAGAGCAGCAAAATCCAAAGCAGCACCGCTACGCGACGTCGCCGAGCTCACCAAGGCGCAGGCCAAGGTCGAGCATATGCGGCTCGCGCTCGAGATCGAGGGACACAACGAGCGCTACTATCAAGAGGACGCGCCGACCGTCACCGATGCCGAATACGACGCGCTACGCAAGCGCCTCGACGCGATCGAGACCCGCTTTCCCGAATTCGTCACCGCGGAATCGCCCTCGCAGAAGGTCGGCGCCGCACCATCGGGGCGCTTCAGGAAAGTCCCGCATGCCGTGCCCATGCTGTCGCTCGACAACGCCTTTGCGGAGGAGGACGTGCGCGACTTCGTCGGCCGCATCGTGCGCTACCTGAAGCTCGACGACGACAAGATCGACTTCTCCGCCGAGCCGAAGATCGACGGCCTCTCGATGTCGCTGCGCTACGAGGGCGGCGAGCTCGTCACCGCCGCGACGCGCGGCGACGGCGCGGTCGGCGAGGACGTCACCGCCAACATCCGCACGCTCGAAGACGTGCCGCAGAAGCTGAAGGGCCGCAACATCCCCGACATCTGCGAGGTGCGCGGCGAGGTCTACATGACCAAGAAGGCGTTCCTGGCGCTCAACGAACGGCAGAAGGCGGCAGGCGATACCATCTTCGCCAATCCGCGCAATTCGGCCGCCGGCTCGCTCCGCCAGAAGGACCCGACCATCACCGCCTCCCGCCCGCTCGGGTTCTTCGCCTATGCCTGGGGGCAGATGAGCGCGATGCCGGAAGACACGCAGAGCGGCATGATCGGCTGGTTCGAGCGCTGCGGCTTCAAGACCAATCCGCTGACCAAGCTCTGCCACTCCGTCGAGGAGCTGCTCGCCTTTCATCACGCGATCGAGGAGCAGCGCGCGCGGCTCGACTACGATATCGACGGCGTCGTCTACAAGGTCGACCGCATCGACTGGCAGGAGCGGCTCGGCTTCGTCTCGCGCACGCCGCGCTGGGGCATCGCACACAAATTCCCGGCCGAGCGCGCCATGACGGTGCTGCGCGACATCGAGATCCAGGTCGGCCGCACCGGCTCGTTCACGCCGGTCGGCAAGCTCGAGCCGGTCGGCGTCGGCGGCGTGATCGTGCAGAACGTCTCGCTGCACAACGAGGACTACATCAGGGGCATCGGCAACAAGGGCGAGGTGCTGCGCGAGGGGCGCGACATCAGGATCGGCGACACCGTGGTGATCCAGCGCGCCGGCGACGTCATCCCGCAGGTGGTCGACGTCGTCCTCGACAAGCGGCCGAAGACCGCCAGGGAATTCCACTTCCCGAAGAAGTGCCCGTGTCCGCTGCACACCGACGTCGTGCGCGAGGAGACGGCGACGGGCGAGGAGGGCTCGCGCGCCCGCTGCACCGGCGAGTTCGCCTGTCCCTACCAGAAGATCGAGCATCTCAAGCTGTTCGTGTCGCGGCGGGCCTTCGACATCGACGGCCTTGGCGAGAAGCAGCTGCAGTACTTCTTCGACGAGGGCTGGGTGAAGGAGCCCGCCGATATCTTCACGCTGGAGAAGCGCAACGCCAAGCTGAAGCTCGAGGAGGTCGAGGGCTACGGCGCGACCTCGGTGCGCAACCTGTTCGGCGCCATCGAGAGCCGGCGGAAAATTGCGCTGGAGCGCTTCATCTACGCGCTCGGCATGCGCCATGTCGGCGAGACCACGGCGTTGGCGCTGGCGCGCGGCTACGGCTCGTGGGATGCGTTCCACGATGCCTGCCTGAAAGTTGCTGAGGGTGACGAGGAGGCGATGGCCGAGATGGATGCGCTCGACCAGATCGGCGACACCGTGATCAAGAGCATCGCCGATTATTTCGGCGAGAGCCACAATCGCGGCATCGTCGAACGCCTGACCAGGGAGGTCGAGATCGTCGACGCCGAGAAGCCGAAGAGCAATTCGGCCGTGGCAGGCAAGACCGTCGTGTTCACGGGATCGCTGGAGAGGATGACGCGGGATGAAGCCAAGGCCACGGCCGAGCGGTTAGGGGCCAAGGTGTCGGGCTCGGTGTCGAAAAAGACCGATCTCGTCGTCGCCGGCCCCGGCGCCGGCTCGAAGCTCGCGGACGCCAACAAGCACGGCGTCAAGGTGCTGACCGAAGACGAGTGGCTGAAGCTGATCGCGGAGTGAGGGGCGCGTTGGCTCCTCACGTTCCGTCGCCATCGCCGAGGCTCCTGTAACAAACGTCCCGTAATGATACGCGGCCGCAAGAGTTCCTTCACCCTTCGCGTTGACCCGATCTTTACCGCTTCACGTCAGGCCGCATTTACCAATGCGCGACGTCGCCCCGTGAAAACACCTGCATTCGCTTGAGTGTGCCGCATGCGCAACGCCGATTAACGCCCCGGCAACCTAAATTAGATACTCACGATAAAGATCGAATTGCACGGATGTACTGAGTTCGATCGGACGAGCGTAAGCGTAGCGTGAGTGTATCGATGTCTGTGTTGCGTAACCATCCGAAGGGCGCGCGGTTCGCGTCCTTCGGCATCGGTCTCTGCATCTTCGCATTGATGCCGAGAGAGACCGGCTATCAGGACATTGCCTCGCTGCTGGCGCGCCAACCCGGCGTCGCCGAGCGGTGGCAGAAGCAGGTGTTCTCCGCCGCGTCCTCGATCCAGCTCGCCACCTACAGTTTTTCCCGCCCCATCGGCACCTCGGTTCCGCAGAGCGCGATGGTTCGGCTCGCCAGCCTCGACGGCCGCGACGTCACCGGCGCGATCAGCCGCAATCCGGCGCTTCAGGCGCCGTCACGCTACCAGGCTTCCGACTTTCCCAAGGTCGATCGCGCCTTGAAGGGTGATCGCCTCGCAATCGTCACGCCGACACAGTCTCCCGAGACGGTCACGCCGGCTGCAGCCCCGGCCAAGGAAGATCCCGCGACCTCGAACAGCTCGGTGTTCGGCGCCAAGACCGCCGCATTGCCGCCGGCGATGTCGCCGGAATCCGCGGCCGCGCTCGATCCCGAGCTGCAGGAAGCGCTGCGGGCGCCGCCGCTGCCGCAATATTCCAATCCCCCGCAGGCGAGCGAAGCTGCGCGCGCGTTGGCGGTGCAGCCGCTGGAAGCGCTAAAGCGGGCCGCGGCGCCGGCTGCGCCCGCGCGCGATCCCTTCAGCGTCAAGACGTCGAGCCTGTTCTTCGGCAGCTCCTCGCTCGGCGGCAATCTCGAGACCATCGAGAGCTGGCAGCCCGGCGCCGAGCCGCTGATCGTGATGCCCGACCCCGACATGAAGGTGACGGCCTCGCTGACCCCGCCGACGGCGGAGATCGCCAAGGACATCGAGAGCGGCGAGAGCGTCGCGCCGAAGGGCGAGGTCAACGCCGACAACCAGCGCGCCAAGTCGCCGGCGGAGCGGCTCGCGCTCGACGACAAGTCGCGTGCGAAGTCGGAAAAGTGCCTCGCCGAAGCCGTCTACTTCGAATCCCGCGGCGAGGCCGTGCGCGGCCAGATCGCGGTGGCGCAGGTGGTGATGAACCGCGTGTTCTCCGGCAAATATCCCGACACGGTGTGCGGCGTGGTCTACCAGAACAAGTACCGCCATTTCGCCTGCCAGTTCACCTTCGCCTGCGACAACAATCCGGACGTGATCCGCGAGCCGGAGATGTGGGAGCGCGCCAAGAAGATCTCGAAGGCGATGCTCGACGGCCAGATCTGGCTGCCCGAGGTCGGCAAATCCACGCACTACCATGCCTATTGGGTGCGCCCGTCCTGGGTCGCCGAGATGAAGAAGCTGTACAAGACCGGCGTGCACACCTTCTATCGGCCGCGCAACTGGGGTGACGGCAGCGAGGTGCCGAGCTGGGGCTCGCCGGCGCAGACAGCCGCGCTCTCGGCTGAACTCGCGCAGGAAGCCAAGAGCTCCGCGGAAATGGGCGAGCGGCGGTAGTTTTCTTACCTCTCCCCGTAAGAACGGGGAGAGCGAGAAGAGCTCCTCACGCCTCGATGTCCAGCGCACAATCGAAATTCGGCGCCGAATGCGTCAGGGCACCCGCCGAGGCATAGTCGACGCCGGTGGCCGCGAATGCGGCGATCGAGCCCAGCGTGACGCCGCCGGACGCTTCCAGCTCGAGGCGGCCCTCGTTGAGCCTCACCGCCTCGCGCAGCGTCGCAATGTCCATGTTGTCGAGCAGCACCGCGTCGGCCATCCCGCTGTCGAGCACCTCGCGCAGCTGCGCCAGCGTATCGACCTCGATCTCGATCTTGACGAGGTGGCCGGCATGGGCGCGGGCGCGCTCCAGCACCGGGCGGATGCCGCCGGCCACGGCGATGTGGTTGTCCTTGATCAGGATGGCATCGTCGAGCCCGAAGCGATGGTTGAAGCCGCCGCCGCAACGCACCGCGTATTTCTCCAGCGCGCGCAGTCCCGGCGTGGTTTTGCGCGTGCAGCAGATGCGCATCTTGGTGCCTTCGGTGCGCGCGACATAGTCCGCCGTGAGCGTGGCGATGCCCGACAGCCGGCCGACGAAGTTCAGCGCAGTCCGCTCTGCCGTGAGGATGGCGCGCGCAGGGCCCGAGATCGTCAGCACGTGCTGGCCGCGCGCAACCCGCGCGGCATCGCGGACATGTGCGCGCACCTCGACGTCGGGCGACAGCTTCTGCAAGGTCGCGAGCGCCAGCGGCAATCCGGCGATCACGCCGGACTGGCGCGCGACAAGGATGGCCTGCGCGCGCGTCGCTTCCGGGATCGTCGCGAGCGAGGTGATGTCGCCGGCCCGGCCGAGGTCCTCGTCGAGCGCGCGCTCAACGGCCGCCTCGATCGCGAGCGGCGAGAGGAAGGCATCGGGATAGAGCAGTGAGGTCGGGGTGATCATGGGGCCTCCTTCAGGCGATCATGGATTGCGCAATGCGTGGCCGCGGGCGTTCATCGAGGCTCTCCGCGACCTCGCGCGCTGCGGCGAGCGTGGTCATCGTTCTCTGCGCTGGCGCTGGGTTTTCGGCCGGGTGATCGGAGCGGCAATGCGCCCCACGGCTCTCGCGCCGCGTCCAGGCCGCTGTCGCAACGAGCAGGGCCGAGATCGCCATGTTGCCGAGGGCACCGTGTCCGGCTTTGCGCTCGAGCCTGGCGAAATGGCGCACGGCTTGTGCAAGCCCGTCACCGTCGCGGATCACGCCGACATGTGCGCTCATCGCCGCGCGCAGCCGCTTCACCTCCGCAGCATCCACCGTGCCAGCGCGCGGCATCACCAAAGCGTCCGGCAAGCGGGCCGGCCGGGGCACGGTGCGGCCGCCGATGTCGTCGGCAATGCGGGCGGCATAGACGACGGCTTCGAGCAGCGAATTCGAGGCGAGCCGGTTGGCGCCATGCGCGCCGGTGGAGGAGACTTCGCCGGCGGCCCAGAGGCCGTCGATCGAGCTGCGACCGCGCGCATCCACCGCGATGCCGCCCATGTGGTAATGCGCGGCCGGCGCGATCGGGATCGCTTGCGCCGCGGGATCGATGCCGGCGGCGATGCAGCTCGCATGCACGGCCGGAAACCTCGTCGCGAAGCGCGCGCCCAGCGCCTGGCGCGCATCGAGGAAGGCGCCGCGCCCGGCCGCGATCTCGGCGAACACGCCGCGGGCCACGATGTCGCGGGGCGCGAGCTCCGCGAGCGGGTGGCGGGCGCTCATGAAGCGCTCGCCGTTGCCATTGATCAGCGTTGCCCCTTCGCCGCGCAGTGCTTCGGTGGCGAGCGGTGCCGGGTCGCGGCCGACCATGATGGCGGTGGGGTGGAACTGCACGAATTCAGGATCGGCGATCACGGCGCCGGCGCGGGCCGCGATCGCAAGGCCCGAGCCGCTCGCTTCCGGCGGGTTGGTGGTGACGGCGTAGAGATGGCCGAGCCCGCCGGTCGCCAGCACGACTGCGCGTGAGGCGAGCACGAGCGGTCGTGCCGCGGGATTGCCGGCATCGCGCAATTGCAGCTCGGTGACCGCGCCGTCCTCGGTCAGCAATGCTTCGGCGACGAAGCCTTCCATCAGGCGGATCGAGGGCGTGCGGCGCACGGCCTCGCTCAAGGCGGCGATGATCGCGGCGCCAGCGCCATCACCGCGCACATGCACGATGCGGCGCGCGGAATGCGCAGCCTCACGTCCGACGGCAAGCCTGCCGTCGAGATCGCGATCGAACGGAACGCCATAGGCGAGAAGATCGTGGATGCGCGGCGCTGCCTCGCGCGCGATGCCGAGCGCGACGGCTGCATCGACGAGGCCGCCGCCGACCGCGACGGTGTCGGCGGCGTGGGCCTCCGGCGTGTCGCCCTCAGCCACGGCCGCAGCGATGCCGCCTTGCGCCCATGCGGAGGATGCGCCATGCCCGAGCGGTGCCGCCGAGATCAAGGTCACCGGCCGCGGCGCGAGCTTCAGCGCGCAGAACAGTCCGGCAAGGCCGCCGCCGACGATGACGACGTCGTCGGTTGAGCGGGTGAGATCGTGGATGTCGTGTTGCATGTTGCTCGCCCTCAATTGCTCAGATTGATCATGCGCTCGACCGAGCGCCGCGCGCGTTCCGCGAGCGCGGGTTCGATCGTCACCTCCTCGCCAAGCGTCAGCAGGCTCTCCAGGATGTTGGCGAGCGTGATGCGCTTCATGTGCGGGCAGAGATTGCAGGGGCGGAGCATCTCCACGTCGGGCAGCTCGGCCCGGACATTGTCGGCCATCGAGCATTCCGTGATCATGACCAGCCGCCGCGGCCGCTTTGCGCGCACCCAGTTGATCATGTGCGCGGTCGAGCCGGTGAAGTCGGCTTCCGCCAGCACGTCCGGCGGACACTCCGGATGCGCGATGATCTGCACGGTGGGATCGGCCTCGCGAAAGCTGCGCAGCTCCTCGCCCGTGAAGCGCTCATGCACCTCGCAGGCGCCTTTCCAGACGATGATCTTCACGTCGGTCTTCGACGCCACGTAAGTGGCAAGGTATCGGTCGGGCAGGAAGATCACGGTCGGGACGTTCAGGCTCTCGACCACCTGCACCGCGTTCGAGGACGTGCAGCAGATGTCGACCTCGGCCTTCACCTCCGCCGAGGTGTTGACGTAGGCGACAACAGGCACGCCGGGGAATTTCTCCCGCAGCAGCCGCACGTCCGCACCGGTGATGCTGGCGGCAAGCGAGCAGCCCGCGCGCGAGTCCGGGATCAAGACGGTCTTGTCCGGATTGAGCAGCTTGGAGGTCTCCGCCATGAAGTGCACGCCGCATTGGACGATGATGTCCGCCTGCACCTTGGTGGCTTCGACCGCGAGCTGGAGCGAGTCGCCGCCGATATCGGCGACGCAATGGAAGATCTCCGGAGCCTGGTAGTTGTGGGCGAGGATCACCGCGCCCCGCGCGCGCTTCAGCTCGTTGATCGCGTGAATCGTCGGCGCCATCAGCGGCCATTCGATCGACGGGATGACGTGCTTGACACGGTCATAGAGCGGCGCGGTGGCGCGTTCGACCGCCGGCGTCCATTCCAGTGACGGCATCGGCCATGTCGGTCCGGGGGCTACCGGCGCGGCGCGGGAGGAGGCGATGGGCTGGCCTTGCGGCCGGTTGGCAAAGTCGTCGGGACCGTAAATTCCAGTGATCGGCATTGAAGCCTCCCAGGTGTGGCCAATCGAGCGGCTATTATGCTCAAATTGAGAATATATGGAGCCCGAGAAATCCGGCCGAGAAGGCCGGGCGAACGTCGCTGCTACCAAATATGCTCAATCTGAGTAAATCAAGCATAGCACGCACCCGCGCGTGCCGCCAGAGCTTGCCGCACACATTCCCGTCACTGCGCACCTGCCAGGCGAGGCCAGATTGAAACGCAATGCTCCCGCGTCAGCTCTTCGTGGAATGCAACCGTTTTTGGCTTGGGATTTTCATGCATATGCATTAAACGAGCTGTCCCGCGCTGCTGATTTGCGGATCCGCCAACGACAGATGAGGAAAACCATGTCGACACCGATCGGCGAACTCGCACCGGCCTTGCGTTCCTCCAATTGGCGTACCCCGGCCGTCATCATCCTCTGCGGTTGTGCCATCGGCATGCTCGGCTTCGGCCCGCGCTCGGCGCTCGGCTTCTTCGTGCAGCCGATGAGTCACGAATTCAGCTGGGGCCGTGACGTGTTCGGCCTCGCCATCGCCGTGCAGAATTTGTTGTGGGGACTGGGCCAGCCGTTCGCCGGTGCGGTTGCGGATCGCTTCGGCCTGTTCCGGGTGATGTGCGTCGGCGCGCTGCTCTATGCCGGTGGCCTGCTCTTGATGCGCTATTCCTCGACGCCGCTGTCGCTGAATGTCGGTGCGGGCGTGATGGTCGGCTTTGGTCTCGCCGGCTGCTCGTTCAACCTGGTTCTGTCGGCGTTCAGCAAGCTCTTGCCGGCCGAGAAGCGCGGCCTTGCGCTCGGCGCCGGCACCGCGGCGGGCTCGTTCGGTCAGTTCCTGTTCGCGCCCATTGGCGTCGCCTTGATCGACAATTTCGGTTGGCAGCAGGCGCTCTCCGTGTTCGGTTTCCTGATGCTGCTGATCATCCCGCTGTCGCTGGCGCTCTCGACGCCGCCGGTGACAACCGCGAACAGCGCAACGCCCGCGGATGACCAGACCATCACCAAGGCGCTTGCCGAAGCCTTCGGTCATCGCTCCTACGTGCTGCTGGTGCTCGGCTTCTTCACCTGCGGCTTCCAGCTCGCCTTCATCACCGTGCATCTGCCGGCCTTCCTCGTCGATCGCGGCATCTCCGCGCAGACCGGCGGCTGGGTGATCGCGGCAATCGGCCTGTTCAACATCATCGGCTCGCTCAGCGTCGGCTATCTCCAGAACTCACTGCCCAAGCGCTACATCCTCTCGACCATCTATTTCACGCGTGCACTAGCGACGCTCGCCTTCATCACGTTCCCGATCACGCCGTTCTCGGCGATCGCGTTTGGCGCGATCTCCGGCCTGACCTGGCTGTCGACGGTGCCGCCGACCTCGGCGCTGGTGGCGCTGATGTTTGGAACGCGCTGGCTCGCCACGCTCTATGGCTTCGCTTTCGTCAGCCATCAGGTCGGCGGCTTCCTCGGCGTCTGGCTGGGCGGCATCGTGTTCGAAAAGTTCGGTTCCTACACGCCGATCTGGTGGCTCTCGATCCTGTTCGGCGTGCTCTCGGCGCTGATCAATCTTCCGATCGTGGAGAAACCTGTGGCACGGGCGGTTGCGCAGCCGGCCTGATCGGCTAAACATCCCCGACAAACAAAGTCAGGGAGTTCAGTCGTGGCCACATTCAAGGCTGTCAGGATCGACAAGGCGGACAAGGGCACCACCGCGCAGCTCGCGCAGTTTGACGAAGCCGAGCTGATGGAGGGCGACGTCACCGTCCGGGTGGAATGGTCGACGCTGAACTACAAGGACGGCCTTGCGCTCACCGGCAAGGCGCCGGTGGTGCGCCGCTTCCCGATGATCGCCGGTATCGATTTCGCCGGCACGGTCGAAGCCTCCTCGCATCCGCAGTGGAAGGCGGGTGACAAGGTCGTCTGCACCGGCTGGGGCATGGGCGAGACCCATCTCGGCGCCTATGCCGAGAAGGCGCGGGTGAAGGGCGACTGGCTGGTCGCTCTTCCGCAGGGCCTGTCGGCGCGCGACGCCATGGCGATCGGCACCGCCGGCTTCACGGCGATGCTCTCGGTGCTGGCGCTGGAGAAGCACGGCATCTCGCCGAAGAGCGGCCCGGTCGTGGTGACGGGTGCTGCCGGCGGCGTCGGCTCGGTTGCGATCGCCGTCCTGTCCAAGCTCGGCTACCACGTCATCGCTTCGACCGGCCGCGTCTCCGAGGCCGACTACCTGAAGCAGCTGGGAGCTGCCGAGATCATCGACCGCACCGAACTGTCGGCGCCGGCAAAGCCCCTCGCCAAGGAGCGCTGGGCCGGCGGCGTCGACAGCGTCGGCTCGACCACCCTCGCCAACCTGCTCTCGATGACGAAATATGGTGGCGCGATCGCGGCCTGCGGCCTGGCCGCCGGCATGGACCTGCCGTCCTCGGTGGCGCCGTTTATTTTGCGCGGAGTGTGCCTTCTCGGCATCGATTCCGTGATGTGCCCGATCGAGCCCCGGAAAGCCGCCTGGCAGCGTCTGGCGTCCGACCTGGATCGAACAAAACTATCTGAAATTACTGAGGAAATTTCGCTCGACCAGCTTCCGGAGTGGGGCGCGAAAATCCTGGCCGGCCAGGTTCGCGGCCGCGTCGTGGTAAAAATTGTCTAACGGCGTTCAGACTTTACCAACCAAGCTGCTTCAATGTCGCCATGGTTGGTATGGTAAGCAGCGGGTAAAGAGATAAAGGCATCGCCCGCTGCGGGGGTTGGGTTCGGAGTTGAGCATGCTTGCGCGTATTGTGTTGGGGGCTGTCACGGCGGCAGCGACGTTTGCGCCGGCCATCGCTGGAAGCATGAACGCCGACGAGGCGCGCCGCTTCGTGGCCGGCAAGGTGTTCGCCTTCACCTGTTTCGACGGCACCCGCGGTGCAGGCCGCATCCTCGACGATCTCGGCGCCGCCGGCGCCGTGCAGTTCTCGGGCTCGGGCCCGGTGAAACATCTTCGCCTGCCCGGCAACACCCTCCAGATCCGTGGCCAGAACGTGTGCGCCTCGATCAAGGGCATCCCGTTCGAGCCCTGCTTCAACCTGGAAAAGACCGACGACCGCAGCTTCCGCGGCTCGGTGTCGGGCATGGGCTTCGCCTATTGCGACTTCCATCACCAGGGCGGCAATCAGATGCTGATGGCGCGCGCCGCAGCGCGGCCGCGCTCGCTGCACAGGCCGGAGCACACCGGTTCGGTTGCCGCCTCGACCACCGAGGTCGCCGCGCGCGTCGAGACGCCGCGTGTCGAAGGCAGCCGGCTCGAGCCGGTGAAGTCCGAGCCGGCGAAGAACGAGGGCCCGCTGGAGCTGCGCCGCTCGACGCAGTGAGCTCGCCTGCGCGGGACGACCCGCGCCATTGATCGTCGAAGACATCATCGAACACCAAGCCGGCGCGCCGTAGTCATACGGACCGCGACCTTCACGCCTTGGTAGCTGTTCGCGCCCCAGTTTGCGCGCGGCCGGGGGGCGGTCCCACGCAAGGGTTCAACGATGTCGCTCTATTTCTTCCGCATCAGCACCGGTCGCTATTCCGGCGCCGCCGACCTGCCGTACGAGTTCGAGGATCGTGCAGCCGCCTGGACCGAGATGACAGAGGTGTGCGCCAATCTGCTCAGCGGCATCGCGCGCAGCCTGAAGCCGAACGCCGAGTGGTGCATGGAGCTGCTCGACGAGAACAAGCAGCCGGTCTTTCGCATCAGCCTCGTCGGCGAGACCATCGGCTGCAAGGCGTCGTAGATCCGACTTGAAGCTGCAATTTACAACTATGACGAGATCATATCCCTTCGCGCTCAATCATTTAGCGTGCAAAGTCAGTATTTCTGCGAGGGATCGCGTTAACCAAATCGGAATGTGAAAAGCTCACTTTTTGGGCAGCAGCGCAGTCAATGCAAGGGAAAGCCGACAATAACTCGGCTGCGCGTTCCTTCGGGGGAAACATGCCCATGCTGAGCCTTGTTCAGAATCTGAGGATCGGGACCAAGCTGGCGATTGCGTCGGCGCTCGGTGTGCTCCTGGTGGGCGCCATGATCGTGAGCCAGATGCGTGGCAATGCGAGCATTCGCGAGACCAGCCACAGCGCACTTGAACAGCAGGAGATCGTGCGCGACGCCGTCCGGGCCGAGGTTGCCGTTCGCGGCATGCAACTCGCGGTGCGAGATCTTCGTCTCGCCAACAGCGCGGCCGACCTTCAGAAGGCCACCCAGAGATTGGAGGATCAGCAGCAAGCGATGGGCTCGCTGGTCAATGAGATGCTGAAGCTTTCTCACTCGGCCGAAAATCGGGCTCGCATGGAGAAGCTGAGATCGCTCGCCGCGGACTACACCAAGGCTGCACAGCAAATCGCCGCGGTGCGCGCCGAAGCCCTCGCCGCGAGCGGCGCCGATGGCGCTTCGCGCGCCGCGAAGCTCAATGAAGAAGCGATTCGCATCGCGCGAGAGGTTACCCTGCCCATCGCAGCTCAACTCGACGGGCTGATCGAGCAGATCGCCGACTATGCGAAGCATAAATCCGAAGAGAACAACGCCGCGGCCATCGCAGAGATGAGATCGAGCGAGCAGGTCGGGATGGTGGTCGGCGCGCTCGCCATGCTCGTCCTCGTCTGCTCCTGGCTGATGTCGTTCCTGACCATCGCGCGGCCGGTTCGCGCGCTCACGGTTGCCATGGACAAGCTCGCCGGTGGCGATTTCTCCGTGGTTCTGCCCGGTCTCGGCCGCAAGGATGAGGTCGGCGGCGTCGCGGCGGCCGTCGAAAAGTTCAAGATCGTGTCTGAGCAGAAGGCGCGCGAGGAAGCTGAAGCCAAGATCAGGCAGGACCAGCTTGCGGCCGCGCAGCGCAAGGCCGAGATGCACAAGCTGGCCGACAGCTTCGAAGCCGCGATCGGTGAAATCGTCGACACCGTGTCCTCGGCCGCGACCGAGCTGGAAGCTTCCGCATCGACGCTGACCGCGACCGCGGCGCGCGGACAGGAGGTCACCACCATGGTTGCTGCCGCTTCCGAGGAAGCATCCACCAACGTGCAGTCGGTGGCGTCGGCGACCGAGGAGCTGTCATCGTCGATCACCGAGATCAGCCGGCAGGTGCAAGAATCCGCCCGCGTCGCCGGCGATGCGGTGAACCAGGCCCGCAGCACGACCGATCGTGTCGGCGAGCTTTCCGCGGCGGCGGCGCGGATCGGCGACGTGGTCGAGCTGATCAACACCATCGCCGGCCAGACCAATCTTCTGGCGCTCAACGCAACCATCGAAGCGGCGCGGGCCGGCGAGGCGGGCCGCGGCTTTGCCGTCGTCGCCTCCGAGGTCAAGGCGCTTGCGGAGCAGACCGCGAAGGCGACCGGCGAGATCGGCCAGCAGATCGCCAGCATCCAGACCGCCACCGAGCATTCGGTCGGCGCGATCAAGGACATCAGCCACACGATCGAGAGGCTGTCGGAGATCTCCTCGACCATCGCAGCCGCGGTGGAAGAGCAGGGCGCAGCAACGCAGGAAATTTCCCGCAACGTGCAGCAGGCGGCCACGGGCACCCACCAGGTGTCCTCCAACATCACCGACGTGCAGCGCGGCGCGAGCGAGACCGGGTCGGCATCCACGCAGGTGTTGGCAGCAGCGCAATCGCTGTCGAGCGACAGTAACCGGCTCAAGCTCGAGGTCGGCAAATTCCTCGGCACCGTGCGCGCCGCCTGAAGGCGGCGTCGGCCTTCAGGCAGGCTTGATCTGCAACCGCCGCGCGTGGAGGCGCGGTGGTTGCAGAGCGAGGTCGCGCGCTTTTTGGAGTCGGTGCGGGCGGCGTGACGGCAGCCGGCGCGAATGCTGCGGTGCACCGAGCTGCGCCCGCATCGCAACGCGAGAAGCCGATGCAGCTGCAAGAGAGAGTTGCAGAGACAACACGATCGCTGCGCGCGAGCCGTATTCTTACGTAGGCTCCTGTTAACGCCTGTTTGCGACTATGGGCGCAATCCTCCGGGAAAGAGAACCAGCCAGCATTGTTGAACTGACCTCCGCCCGGTCGTCCGTCGTGACGCTGCGGCGCAGGGGATGTGCGCGTTGCCGGGTAATCATCGGGATTGTCGTGATGTCGAAGTTGTCGATCGTCTTCAAGCTGCTGACCGTGCTGTCGGTCCTGGTGCTCTCGCTCGCCGGCGTCGGCGTGATGGCGATCGGCACGATGCAGAACATCAACGCCCACACCGTCGAGATTGCGGAGAGCTGGCTGCCGAGCGTGCGTGCGCTCGGCTCGATGCGTGCCGACATCAACGAGCTCCGCGTCGCGCTGCGTCTGCACCTGATGCAGGACACCGCCGAAGGCAAGGAGGCCGCGGAGAAGCGGCTGGCAGGCTTGCGCGAGCGCATCGAGAAGACGCGCAAGGTCTACGAGCCGCTGATCACGGTCGCCGAGGAGCGCTCGCTGTACGAGCAATGGACCAAGGCCTGGGCCGAGTATCTGAATGGCGTGCAGGACGTGATGGCGCTGTCGCGCAAGAGCGTCGGCCGCTTTCCGACCGACGCCAACGAGCTGCTGCAGACCAAGGTCGCGAAGATGGCGCAGGCCGCCGATCCCCTGCTGCAGAAGGGCATCGAGCTCAACAACAGGGGCGCCGAGCTGGAGACCAAGCAGGCGGCCGACAGCTACGCCACCGTGTTCCGCGTGCTGGTCGGCATCATCGTCGCTGCCGTCGTGATCGCGATCGGCGCCGCCTACTATCTCGTGCGCGACGTCTCGCGCGGCATCGCCTCCATCATTCGCCCGATGCAGTCGCTCGGCGAGGGCGACCTTTCGGCCGAAGTGCCGCATCGCGGCGAGAAGACCGAGATCGGCTCGATGGCGGATGCGCTCCAGATCTTCAAGGAGGCGTTGATCGCCAAGAAGGCCGCCGACGAGGCGGCGGCGCGCGACGCCGAGGCCAAGATCGAGCGCGGTCGCCGCGTCGACGCCATCACCCGCAATTTCGAGGTCATGATCGGCGAGGTCGTCGAGACCGTGTCGTCGGCCTCGACCGAGCTCGAGGCCTCCGCGGCGACGCTGAGCGGCACCGCGCAGCGCGGCCAGGAACTCGCAACCGTCGTTGCGGCAGCGTCCGAGGAAGCTTCCACCAACGTCCAGGCGGTGGCCTCAGCCTCCGAGGAGCTGTCGTCCTCCATCACCGAGATCAGCCGCCGCGTGCAGGATTCGGCGCGGATGGCGGCGGAGGCGGTCGAGCAGGCGGCGCGGACCAACGAGCGCGTCAACGCGCTGTCGCAGGCCGCCGCCCGCATCGGCGACGTCGTCGAGCTCATCAACACCATCGCGGGCCAGACCAACCTGCTCGCGCTGAACGCGACCATCGAGGCGGCGCGCGCAGGCGAAGCCGGCCGCGGCTTTGCCGTCGTCGCCTCCGAGGTCAAGGCACTGGCCGAGCAGACCGCGAAAGCGACCGGCGAAATCGGGGCGCAGGTCTCGGGCATCCAGGCCGCAACGCAAGAATCCGTCAGCGCCATCCAGGAGATCGGCGGCACCATCGAGCGGCTGTCCGAGGTGTCCGCGGCGATCGCCGCCGCCGTCGAGGAGCAGGGCGCGGCCACGCAGGAGATCTCGCGCAACGTTCAGCAGGCCTCGCTCGGCACGCAGGAAGTGTCGTCCAACATCACCAACGTGCAGCGCGGCGCGATCGAGACCGGCTCGGCCTCGAGAGAAGTGCTGTCGGCGGCGAAGTCGCTGGCGACCGACAGCACCCGCCTGAAGGTCGAGGTCGCGCAGTTCCTGGAATCGGTCCGCGCGGCCTAGAGGCATCGCTCGCTCGTTGTTCACGTCTCCCCGCTGGGGAGAGGTGAAGTACCCCACCCGACGATCTAGTCTAGCTGCCGGTCTGCGGCGCAGCCGGCGGCGGTGCGATCTGCCGCCGGAACAGGATGCGCTGGTAGAGCCAGCCGATCGCGACCAGCACGACGCCGAGGCACATGAACGAGAGCGCGCGATAGACGCCGGTCAGCGTCGACATGTCGATGACGAAGGCCTTCAGGATCGTCAGCGCGATCACGGCGGCGGACGCCAGCCGCGCACGCTCCGAGTTGACCAGGATGCCGACGCCAAGCAGCACCACGCCGAAGGCGAGCCAGCCGATCGAATAGGTGTATTGCTCGGCAGCCGAGGTGCCGCCGTAGAGCAGGACCGGGCCGTGATAGAAGCGGCGGATCTCCAGCGTCACATAGGTGAGCGCGAACACCAGGGCGCCAGCGGCGATCGTGTTCGCGTATGCGACGGGACGATGTCCCGCCACCGCGTAGGAGAGCAGCAGCATCAGCACGGCCGGCAGCGCATAGCCGAGCAGCAGCAGGTTGAACACGAGGCCGCCGACATTGACGCTCGAGAGCAGCAGCGGGTTCTCCAGGATCAGGAGGCCGAACACGCTGATGATCCCGGCAATCGACGTCAGCACGATCGCCCCGACATTGTGGACGATGCTGTGGCTGCGCAGCCGCAGGCGCTCCAGCCCGATCGCCATGGCGAGCGTGATGCAGACCTGCAGCGCGAATTCGAGCAGCGAAGGCGGCGAGGTCATGCGGCCACCGGTCGCAAAGTGCCGGATCTCCGCGAACGCGAGCAGAGCGGTGAACAGGATCGCTGCGGTCTCGACCACGCGCAGCGGCGCGTCGTCGGCGCGGCGGCGCAGGAAGATGCTCGCGCCCCAGAACGAGGCGGCCGGCAGGCCATAGCCCCACAACAGCCAGTTGAAGATCGGCGTCGTGCCGACGGCATCGCCGACGATGCGCGGATCATAGACGATGCGCGCGGTGACGATCGCGGCGAAGATGGCAGCCAACCGGCGCAGCACCGGAATCGGCCGCTGCAACGAGATCCAGGCGGTGCCGAGCGACATCAGCGCGAGCGCGATGGTGAGCCAGCCCTTCTCCAGGGCGAAGGTCAGCGCCAGCGCCAGCGCGCCGAGCGTGCCGGTCGCGAACAGCGCGACCGAGGTGGCAACGCCCGGGCGTTCTTCGCGGCGCATCAGTGCCTCGGTCGCCGCGCCAAAGGCCGCGGCGAGCAGCACGGCGAGGATCGCGAACGGGATCGAGCGGTCGAGATGGGCGATGCGCGCATAGAGCGCGACCAGGATGGCGATCGGCGTCGCGACGCCAGCCGCCGACCACACCACGGGAATGATCGCCGAATTCGAGCGGCCCTGCGCGAAAAAGCCCGCGATGCCGAAGCCGGCGGCGAAGATCGCGGCCGTCACCAGATGCAGGGTCACCGCGCTGTCGGTCGCGACCGGGCCGACGCCCGGCATCGGGCCGCCCGGCAGCACCAGCATGTCAGGATTGGCGCGCACCGCCCATTCGGCGAACACGATGAACACGGCTGCCGCGGCTGCGCCCAGCGCGCCCGTCGCCGCCGGTGCACGCCAGGCGACGAACAGCGTGCCGCCGACCAGGAGCGTGAATGCGAACAGCGCGAGATCCGCATGCGCGCTCGACAGCACGACAAGCATCGCGCCGAACAGATAGGCGCCAAGCGCGCCCGATGAGACCGGCTCGATCTCGCCGTCCTCGAAGGTGGGTCCGAACATGAAGCCGCAGACGACGAGCAGTGCGGCGAGTACGAAGCCGACGATGGCGTGGAAGGCGTGCGGCGCGACCTGCACCTGTTCGGTATCGAGACCCGGGAAGATCCAGAGCACCGCGAAGGCAATGGTCGTGACCGCAAGCCAGCGCCACAGCCTGATGCGGGCGAGACCGAAACTCGCGGCCGTCACGACCGCAAGATAGATGTAGAGCGCCCAATAATCGGGCTTGCCCGAGGAGACGAGGATCGGCGTCACGAAGGCGCCGACGACGCCGAGCCCCGCGAGCGCGGGGCCGTGCAGGAGCGCTGCGGCCAGCGTGCCCATCGCAACGATGCCGAGCAACACGAAGGCCGTCGCAGGCACGAGGAAGCCGTAGAGCGCGTAAGCCGCGTAGATGGTCGCGAACGCCACCGCCGTTCCGGCCGCGGTGAGGATCGCGGGGATGTTGGCGATCGGCAGCGCCGCGATGCTCGAGATGCTCTCCTTGCGCCGCGTCCATTCGCCGGCGCCCAGCAGTGCAGCGGCGAACAGGCCGCCGAGGAACACGCGCACGCCGGGGCCGAGCAGGCCGGCCTCGATCGAATAGCGCACCATGAAGAAGCCGCCGAGCGCGAGCGCAAGCCCGCCGATCCACACCACCCAGCGGGTGCCGAGCCGCTCCTCGAAGCCGGGTGCTGCCTCCGGGACCGGAGGGGGCGCATCGGCGCCCGTGCTCGGCTCGAGCGGGGGCGGCGAAATCTCTTCGGTGACGAGCGGCGGCGGCGTCGTTTCAGCTTCCGGCGCCAGCGGCGGCGGCTCGGCGGCCGCACTCGTCGCGGTTGCTTCGGCCTGCGCCGGCATCAGCGGCGGCGGCTGCACCGGCCGCTGCGCATAAAGCATCTCTTCGAGCGAATTGAGCCGGCGGCGCAACTCGGTCGCCTGGCTGGATGCCTTGATCGCAATGAGGAAGGCGATGATCGCGATGATCAGCGCAAAGGCGTCAAACGGGCCGTCGAACATGAAGCCTCCAGGCAACCGGCGGGCAGGGGCCGGTACCAAAATATCAGGATCTAGCGCCGGGAGCGCACGCGCAAGCCCGGCGCGGGCCGCTCCTGGAGCACCTCGCGGCGGAAGCGGTAGAGCGCTGCCGGCCGTCCGCCCGTCTGTGTCGACATCACCCCGGTCGGTTCGACCAGGGCTTCCATTTCGACCAGGCGGCGGAAATTCTGCTTGTGCAGGTGCCGGCCGGAGATCGCCTCCACCGTATGCTGCAGTTCAGTAAGTGTGAACTCAGCCGGCAAAAGTTCAAACACGACAGGACGATACTTCAGCTTTGCGCGCAGCCGCGCGATTGCCGTGGCGAGAATCCGGCGGTGGTCGAACCGCATCGAGGTCCCGAGCGGGGGAAGCGTCTTGCGCGCTAACGCCGCAGGACGGCCGTCGCGGCGCGCCTCCTCGATCAGCCCGGCCTCGTAGAGCAGCTCGTAGCGGTCGAGCACGCGCTCCTCGTCCCAGGGCGCGCCGTCGAGACCGAAATAGAATCGCACCCGATCCTTCCGCGGCAGCGCGCGCGTCGTCTCCGGCGTCTCCTCCTCGGCCCATTTGGTCAGGGCGGGGATGATGTCGCGGGCGATGATCGCCGGCGGCTGCTCGCGCCAGTCTTCCCAGGGGAAGAAACGATACCAGGGCGCGAAGCTCGCCGCGTTTGCCGCGAGCTCGCCATCGACGGGGCGCGTCAGCGCGAGATAGCCGATCGACACCATATGGGCGCCGGTGTCGCCGGCCTCGGCATGACGGCCGCGGTCGCCGAACGTGTAGAGCTGCTCGACATAGCCGAGCCGCAGCCCCGCCTGTCGCTCGACCCAGGCGCGGAGGCCGATCTCGAACGTGCGATGGCTCACCGCGTCGAACGGACCGAACGGCAGGCCGGCCAGCCCGTCAGCACCGCGCGCGGTCAGGATCAGCGGCTCATGGTCCTCGATCGCGACGATCGCGGCGGTCAGGCCGATCTCGATCGGCGTCAGCAGCGTCTCGCTCATGCGGTGACGATCGCAGGTGTTGCGAGAAGAATGTCTTCGTTGGTTGAGCCGGTCGCTCCCCGGGCAAGCTGCAACCTCTCCCGCTTGCGGGAGAGGCGTAGGCCGCCCTCGGCGGCCGTAACTAGAGACGCCGAGGCAAAGCCTCGGCTATGGCGTAGCGCCGGGTGAGGGTTTTGTCCTCTAGGGGATTGTCCCGTTGCAGAGACACCCTCTCCCCAGCCCTCTCCCGCAAGCGGGAGAGGGGGCGCGGTCCCGTCGTGGTTGCTATTCGACTCCCGCCTCATTCGAGCTCGATCACGAAGGGGCGGCCTTCGACCATCATCGCGCCGGGGCCCATCTCGTCGAGTGCGCGCAGCATGCGGCCCTCGCGTCCCAGCGCGCGGTCGGCGAGACCGACGATGCGCCGGTTCGGCGAGGCGATCGGTGAAGCCGCGCGGATCTTCTTCGCGATCTCGATCTCGTCGCGATGCGGATTGAGGGCACAGACCGCGGCGAAGGCGCTGGCGGTGGAGCGGCTGATGCCGGCATAGCAATGCACCACCAGCGGGGCGCTGCGGTCCCAGCCGCGCACGAAGTTCAGCACCTGCTCGATATGCGTCTCCGACGGCGCGACGAAGCCGTCCATCTCCTCGGTGATGTCGTCCATCGACACCTTGAGATGGTTGGCCGGCAGCACCGACACCGGCCGCGCCACCTGTTCGACATTGGCCATCACGGTCAGCACATGGCTGGCGCCGGTGATGCGGACGGTTTCGGGAAGCGCGGCGAGGGAACAGACGTGGATCATGGCGAACCTTTTTGCGCCCGATTATAGCGAGCGCTCGTAGGGTGGGCAAAGGCGCATCGCGCCGTGCCCACCATTTCGCAACTGCGCGCATCGCGCTTAGTTTGGTGGGCACGGCGCAAGAGCGCCTTTGCCCACCCTACAGGACCTACGCAAACACCGCGCCAAACCGCTCCAGAAACTGCTTCTCGGCCCGCGCCGCGGTCCAGGGCGTCAGATAGTCGCGCCGGACGCTGTCGGAGAGACCCGGATCCTTGCCGAACAGGCGCCGCGCTTCGCTCGCGCTGAAGCCGGCAAGCTCGGTCGCCTCGAGATAAGCTGCACCGCGATCGGCGGCCTTGATGGCCTGCGTGATGTCGTCAGGCAAGACCGGTGGCAACCCGAAGCGGATGTGGATGGCGCCGAGCAGCCGCTTCTCGACCGCCTTGTAATGACCGTCGAGCACGGCCTTGAACGGCGAGATCATGTCGCCGATCACATATTCCGGCGCATCATGGAGCAGGGCCGCAAGCCGCACGCGCTGGTCGACGCGAGGCATCTCGTGCCGCAGCACGGTCTCTACCAGCAGCGTATGCTGTGCGACCGAAAAGATGTGCGCACCAAGGGTCTGGCCGTTCCAGCGCGCCACCCGCGCCAGCCCGTGCGCGATGTCGCCGATCTCGATGTCGAGCGGGGAGGGATCGAGCAGGTCGAGCCGCCGGCCCGACAGCATGCGCTGCCAGGCGCGGATCTCCTCGTTGCGCGTCGCCTTCTTCGCCGTCATTTGGCCTTGAGGCGCGGCTTGCGCTGTGTCTTGCCGCAGGTCGCATGACAGTGGCAATCGACCAGGTGGTCATTGACCATGCCGGTTGCCTGCATGAAGGCGTAGACGATCGTGGGGCCGACGAATTTGAAGCCGCGCGAGGACAGCTCCTTGGAGATCTGCACCGACAACGGCGTCGAGGCCGGCACGCTTCCCGTGGTCTTGAAGTGGTTGACCTTGGGCCGTCCGTCCATGAAGTCCCACAGCAGCTTCGAGAAGCCCGGGCCCTTCTCCATGATGTCGAGATACGACTTCGCGCTCAGGATCGCGCCGTCGATCTTGGCCTTGTTGCGCACGATGCCGGCATCGTTCATCAGCGCGTGAACCTTCTTGGCATTGTAGCGCGCGATCTTCTCCGGCTGGAAATCGTCGAAAGCTTTGCGGAAATTGTCGCGCTTGCGCAGGATCGTGATCCAGGACAGGCCGGCCTGGAAGCCGTCCAGCATCAGCTTCTCGTACAACGCGCGGTCGTCAAATTCCGGCACGCCCCATTCGGTGTCGTGATAGGCGACGTAAAGCGGATCTTCACCCGGCCACGGACACCGCTTCACGCCGTCGGGATGCAGACGTGCAGCGCGGCTCATGCGATAGGCTGCTTGGCTGGAATTCGAACGACGTCTGGTTCAGCGAGCGTCAAAGCCAGCCCCCCGGCGGTGAGCGGCTCGCCTGCATCGAGCGCGTCTGCGACACGGTCGATGCGCACCAGCGCGATGCCCTTGCCGCCGGCGCTCGAGCCGATCGTGCCGACAGGCTTGTCGCCGGCGAGAATGGTCGTGCCCGGCTCGGGCGAGGCGTCCTCGAGCAGCACTTTCACGCTGCGCGTGCGCGCGGTGCCGCGATGCTGCATGCGCGAGACGACCTCCTGGCCGACATAGCAGCCCTTGTCGAAATCGACGCCGGCGAGGCGATCCATGTTGGTCTCGTGCGGGAACGCATCGCCGTACATGAAATCGAGCCCGCCGCGCGGCACGCCGAGCGCGATGCGGTGCGCCTCGTAGTCCGCCGCATCGACCAGCTCGGCGCCGATAAGGTCCGACAGTTTCTGCTTGAGGTCTTCCGGGATCAGGATGCGGGTGCCGAGCCCATCGGCCCGCGGATCGGCGAAGGCAAGGTCGGGCTGGGCCGCCGACTCGCCGTCCCAGGCCGCGAGCACGCCGAGGTCGAGGTTGTCCACCGTGACCTTGGCGCGCAGCTTGTAGAATTTCAGCTTGGTGGCGAGGGTGTCCGCCAGCGCCTTGGGGCAATCGATCAGGAACCCGCCGCCGTGACCCGCGGGCGCTTCCGTGATCAGGAAATCCACGATGATCTTGCCCTGCGGCGTCAGCAGTGCGCCGAATCGCCCCAGGCCAGGTTTCAGCCTGTCCAGGTCGGTGGTGACGAGGCCATTGAGGAAGTTGCGCGCATCCTCACCCGCGACTTTGATCACGCCCCGGTCGGGAAGAAACGCCGATTTCATGCGAAAATCTCTTGCGACATGTTGCTCCGGAACGTAAGCCCGCAACGCATAAACGACAAGACCTCGAGCCCTGCGCCCTGAGGATGAGAGAGGCCCCATGACCCAGCGTTTCGATGTGATCCTCAAGGGCGGCACCGTGGTCAACCAGGACGGCGAGGGTGTCCGCGATATCGGCATCGCGGGCGGCCGCATCGCGGAGCTGGGCCCGCTGTCGCAAGGCTCGGCCGCCGAGGTGATCGACTGCAAGGGCCTGCACATCCTGCCCGGCGTGATGGACACGCAGGTGCATTTCCGCGAGCCCGGGCTGGAGCAGAAGGAAGACCTCGAGACCGGTTCACGCAGCGCCGTGATGGGAGGCGTCACCGCCGTGTTCGAGATGCCCAACACCTCGCCGCTGACCGTGACGGAGGCCACCTTCACCGACAAGGTGAAGCGCGCCCATCACCGCATGCATTGCGATTTCGCCTTCTTCATCGGCGGCACCCGCGAGAACGTGCAGGACCTGCCCGTGCTGGAGTGCGCACCCGGCTGCGCCGGCGTCAAGGTGTTCATCGGCTCCTCGACCGGCGCGCTGCTGGTCGAGGACGACGAGAGCCTGCGCCGCATCTTCCAGGTGATCCGCCGCCGTGCCGCCTTCCATGCCGAGGACGAATACCGCCTCAATGAGCGCAAATCGCTGCGCATCGAAGGCGATGCGCGCTCGCATCCGGTCTGGCGCGACGAGACCGCGGCGCTGATGGCGACGCAGCGGCTGGTCAAGCTCGCGCACGAGACCGGCAAGCGTATCCACGTGCTGCACATCTCGACCAAGGAGGAGATCGAGTTCCTGCGCGACCACAAGGACGTGGCCTCCTGCGAGGCGACGCCGCACCATCTCACCCTGGTCGCGCCGGAATGCTACGAGCGGCTCGGCACGCTGGCGCAGATGAACCCGCCGGTGCGCGGCGCCGATCATCGCGCCGGCATCTGGCGCGGCATCGAGCAGGGCATCATCGACGTGCTCGGCTCCGACCACGCCCCGCATACGCTGGAGGAGAAGCAGAAGACCTATCCGGCCTCGCCCTCCGGCATGACCGGCGTGCAGACGCTGGTGCCGCTGATGCTCGATCACGTCAATGCCGGCCGGCTCTCGCTCGCGCGCTTCGTCGACCTCACCAGCGCCGGCCCCGCGCGCCTCTACAACATGGCCTGCAAGGGCCGCATCGCCGCCGGCTACGATGCCGACTTCACCATCGTCGATCTCAAGCGCAGCGAGACCATCACCAACAAATGGGTGGCCTCAAAGGCCGGCTGGACGCCCTATGACGGCGTTCGGGTCACCGGCTGGCCCGTCGGCACCTTCATCCGCGGCCGCCGCGTGATGTGGCAGGGCGAGCTGGTGACGGCCGCGCAAGGCGAGCCGGTGCGGTTTTTGGAGACGCTGAAGGCGTAGGCTTTTCCGTCGGGGACGAACGCACCATCCCCGTCATTGCGAGCGCAGCGAAGCAATCCAGTCTGTCGCCGCGGAAAGACCCTGGGTTGCTTCGCTGCGCTCGCAACGACGAGGGGAGGGGTCTACACTTCCTCTCGAACGGGAGTGCAGTCCGATGTCCCAACCGACACCCCTCATCACCACCGAGCAGGTCGCCGCCATGCTCGGCGATCCCAACCTGCGCCTCTACGACTGCACGACCTACAACGAACCAGTCCCGCCGGGCAGCGATGTACCGTATCGGGCGGTGCCGGGCGACAAGACGTTCGCAGCGGGGCATATCCCGGGCGCCGATTTCCTCGACCTGCAAGGCGAGTTCTCGGACACCTCCTCGCAACACTTCTTCATGATGCCCGATGTCGCCCAGCTGGAGGCCGCCTTCGGCCGCCACGGCCTCGATGCGGGCAAAGCAATCGTGCTCTACAGCATCGGAACGATGATGTGGGCAACGCGGTTCTGGTGGATGCTGCGCGCGCTCGGCGTAGATGCCCGCGTGCTCGACGGCGGCTTCGACAAATGGCAGCAGCAGGGGCGGCCGGTCGAGACGGGCGCACCCAGGGGCTATCCAGCGACGACCTTCAAGGCGGCGCCGCGCCCAGGCTTCTTCGTCGACAAGGAGGCCGTGCTGGCGAAGATCGGCGATCCCGCGACTGTCATCGTCAACGCGCTGGGGCCGCAGTTTCACCGCGGCCTCGAGCCGAGCCGCTATGGCCGGCCGGGCCGCGTCCCCGGCAGCGTCAATATTCCCGCAGCCACGCTCGTGAATGCCGACAAGACGCTGACGAATCTTGCGGATGCGGAAGCAAAGTTCGCCGCTCAGGGCGTCACGCGCGACAAGAATGTGATCCTTTACTGCGGCGGTGGCATCTCGGCGACGATCGACCTCTTGCTGCTGACGCAGCTCGGCTACGACAAGCTGACGCTCTACGACGCTTCCATGGGCGAATGGGCGAGGGATGCCTCGTTGCCGATCGAGACCGGTTAGGAGGTCCTTACCCTCCAGGAACGGGTAAGATCCCGGGTAAGAAAGTCGGGAACCTTTCCTCTGCGCCTGCATCCAATGTCGTGAACCAATTGGAGACAGGATACCCGCCATGCCAGGGACCGCAGCCGGCCTGACCGCCGGCGCCAGGACTTCGGAAGCCGCGCTGGTGGCCCGCGCGCGGCGCCGCGACGAGGCCGCTTTGCGCGAGATCATGCAGGCCAATAACCGCCGGCTCTTCAGGCTCGCCCGCGGCATCCTGCGCAGCGACAGCGACGCGGAGGACGTTGTGCAGGAGACCTATGTCCGCGCCTTCACGCATCTCGACGGATTCCTTGGCGAGTCGGCGCTGTCGACGTGGCTGTCGCGCATTGCCATCAACGAAGCGCTCGCACGCGCACGCGGTCGGAAGCCGCAGGTCGAGCTGGGATCGGTGCCGGAGGCAACGCTCGAAGCGCAAATCATCCAGTTTCCGCTTTCGTCCGCCGCAACTGATCCGGAAAAGTCCATGGCCCAACGCGAGATCCAGCGTGTCGTCGAACGCGCGGTCGATGAACTGCCCGAGACCTTCCGCATGGTCTTCATCGCGCGGGTGATGGAAGGGATGAGCGTGGAGGAGACCGCCGGGCTGCTCGGCATCAAGCCCGAGACGGTGAAGACGCGGTTGCACCGTGCACGCGCGATGCTGCGCGAGAACGTCGAGAAGAAGATCGGTCCGGTCGTGATGGATGCGTTTCCGTTCGCCGGTGAGCGTTGCGAGCGCCTGACGGAGGCCGTGCTCAGGCGGCTTGGCATCGGGGCCTAATTTTTCGGGAACGTTCGCGCGGCATTGGCATCCAACCTGTGCAAGCAACAGTCCGGAACGTTCCGGCCCACAGGAGAGTCAAGCCATGTTGATCCGATGGAGCGCGGCGGCCGCCGCAGCGATGATGTTGTCGAGTCCCGTATTGCTGCAAGGCGCCAGCGCGGCCGACAAGCCCACCGATCCCCAGATCGCACATATCGCCTACACCGCGGGCGTGATCGACATCAACGCCGCCAAGCAGGCGCAGAAGAAGGCCAAGAACAAGGACGTCAAGGCGTTCGCCGAAGACATGCTGCGCGACCACGAGGCGGTCAACAAGCAGGCCCTCGCGCTCGTCAAGAAGCTGAACGTCACGCCGGAGGACAACGACACCAGCAAGGCGCTGTCGAAGCAGGCGGCCGACATGCTGGCCGAGCTCGACAAGCTCGATGGCGCAGCGTTCGACAAGGCTTACGTCGCCAACGAGGTCGCCTACCACAAGGCGGTCAATGGCGCCCTGGAGACGCAACTCATTCCGTCCGCGAGCAATGCCGAGCTGAAGAGCCTGCTGCAGACCGGGCTGAAGATCTTCCAGGGCCATCAGCAGCACGCCGAGCACGTTGCGGCCGAGCTGAAATAGGAGCGTCGGATGATGCCGGGACGCCTCGCCTCGATCGCGCTTGCGGTCGACCTCCTGTCGACGATCGTCCCGGCACGCGCCGCGTCGATCGAGATCACGATGGACAATCTCGTGATTGCGCCGGCTGAGGTATCGGCCAAGATCGGCGATACCATCACCTGGGTCAACAAGGACGTCTTCGCCCACACCGCCACCGCCAGGAACGGCGATTTCGATGTGATGCTGCCGCCGAAGAAATCAGCGACGTCAGTTCTGAAGAAGGCCGGAACGGTCGAGTATTACTGCCGCTATCATCCCAACATGAAAGCGACGCTCAAGATCGAGCCATGACGAGGGAGCGAATTCCCGCGCGCTGCGGGAACATCTCCCGATGATCGCGAGACTAATGCTTGTCCGCTGAAAGCGGCTTCCGTGCGATAAGAGCGGCAGACTTCGCGAAGCCTTTCGCCAAGTCATTCATCCGCAACTGGCCCCGCCCGCGTGGCGGGGTCATTTTCGGAGCGGCCTACTGCCTGGAGATGCCGACCGAGAATTCGCCGTTGCGGATGCGGCCGGGAAAGCCCTCGACGAATTTTGCCACCGCGTCCTCGCCATAGGTGCCGACGAGCTCGGCGAGCGCCGCGAACAGGCTCGCCTGCGCCAGGCAGTCGCCGTCGACGCCGTCATGGCGCGCCTCGGCCCAGGCCTCGTTGAGATAGCTCAGCGCAGCCTGTTTCTGCTCGTGATCGGGCAGCGGCGCGCGGGCGGGGGCGTAGGAAATCGGCTGGCTCATGAAACTCGGTCAGGGCTGGGGCGCGATCCACGGCGATGCGCTGTGCGAGAAGGTGTAGCACGGGCGTTAACGACCGCTAGGCCACATCTTTAAGAACGGTTAACGGCTGTGAACAAAGTCGATGACAGGGTTCCAGTCCCTTGTCATTCTGGGGCGCGGCGAAGTCGCGAGTCCGGAATCCATCGGGCCGCAGAGTCTGCCGCGCAATGGATTCCGGGTTCGCGCTACGCGCGCCCCGGAATGACGAGGAATCAGTTCGCGTAGCGCGCCGTGAGATCCCGCGAGATCTTCGAGCCTTCCTCGATATAGCGGCGGATCGCCACCGTCGCGGCCGGCGTGCAGCTGCGATAGGTCTGCTGAAAACCGTTATAGCCGCGGTTGAAGGCGGCGATCATGCGGGTGCGGCGCTCCCCGGAGGGGGTTTCGGCATCGATCAGCGCCTGCATCTCGTTGCGCCATTTGTTGCCCTCGTTCGCCCCGCAGATGCCGCGCAGATAGTGCAGGCCGCCCAGGATCTCGGCCAGCCGCTGCAGTCCGCCGTCAAACGGCGCCGCCACGTCCTGGGCTCTCGCAGGCCCGGAGACGCAGGCGAGAACCAGGGCAAAAATGGCCAGAAATCGCATCGACATCGGCGGCTGTATGCCCCCTCGGGGCGGCTGGCGCAAGACGGGCCGTCAGGCCCCAAGCAGCCGGTGAGCCGACAGGATGACCTCCTCCAGCCCCCCGGTCAGCTTGAGGTCGCCGAGGCTTGCCAGCGCATCCGGCGCGATCCAGCGGTAATCGTCGAGCTCGTCGTTGAGAGCCGGCTCCCGGGCCGTCCAGCGGGCGGCAAAGGACATGATCAGGTAATGGCCGGCGCCGGCGGTGGCCGGCAGCACCTCGCGCCAGCCGGCAAGGCCAACGATCTCGATACGAAGCCCCGTTTCCTCGTCGACCTCACGGCTCAAGGCCTGATGCAGCGATTCGCCGAACTCGACGCGGCCGCCCGGCAGCGAATAGAAGCCCTTGGCGGGCGAGCGGGCGCGGCGGACCAGCAGCACCTTGCCGTCGCGGAAGATCGCCGCGCTGACCGCTAGCTGGGGATGGGCAGGATGGACGATTGCGGCCAATCGCGTCACCTATCGGGCCGAGTTCGCCATGATGGTGTCGACGTCGGCTTCCGCCCCGCCATTGATGATGCCGCCGCAGGCTGCGATCAGCGGCTTGACCCAGAGGGTGGCCTGCTCGGCGAGGCGCACGCGGGTCGAGTCCTTCTCGACCTCGCGCATGGCCGAGCCGACCGCGGTCAGGATCGAGGTCATGGTATCCGTCATGTGGTCGAACTGGGCGCGCACGTTGGGATCGGCTTTCTCATAGGCTTCGATCGCCAAATCCCGCGCCTTGAAATTCGACGCCGTGAAATGCTCGGCATAGGACAGCGGCGTCCAGGTCAGGAAGTCATCCGCGCATTCCGGCATATCAGGCACCATTTCGAGCAGCATCACGGCTTCATTGAAATGGTTGAGATAGTCGGTGGCAAGCCCGGTCCGCGGGTTGATGTTGGCCACGCGCAGCCGTTCGGCCCAGGCGGCCGCCTCGGGGCCCGTCTGTACATGCGTCCGCGCGGGTTGGGTGGCCGTTGAGCTCATCTGCCGCAGTGTTAACGTTCGGGGTTAAAAGGACCTGAACGGACCCTATATAGGCCCCCAAGGATGTGTGGACGCTTCGTCATAACTTCGGCCCCCGCGGCTTTGCGGCAACTGTTCGGCTATGTCGAGCAGCCGAATTTCCCACCCCGGTACAACGTCGCCCCGACGCAACCGATTCCGGTGGTGCTGGTGGAGAACGGCGCGCGCCATCTCCGCCTGATGCGCTGGGGTCTTCTGCCGAGCTGGGTCAAGGACCCCCGCGGGTTCACGCTCCTGATCAACGCCCGCTCCGAGACGGTGCTGGAGAAACCCGCCTTCAAGAACGCAATTCGCCGCCGGCGCGGCCTGATCCCGGCCGATGGCTATTACGAGTGGAAGACGGAAGCCGGCCGCAAGCAGCCCTTTTTCATCCACCGCGCCGACGGTGAGCCGCTCGGCTTTGCCGCCTTGTTCGAGACCTGGGTCGGGCCGAATGGCGAGGAGCTCGACACGGTCGCGATCGTCACCGCGGCGGCGGGCGAGGATCTCGCCGCTCTGCATGACCGCGTGCCCATCACCATCAGCCCGCGCGACTTCGAGCGCTGGCTCGACATCAAAGGCGACGAGGTCGATGCGATCCTGCCGCTGATGAGGCCCCCGCACGTCGGCGAATTCGCCTGGCACCCGGTCTCCACCCGCGTCAACCGCGTCGCCAATGATGACGAGCAGCTTGTGCTGCCGATCAGTGCAGAGGAGATCGAGGCGGAGGCCGAGGCGACAAAGCCGAAGAAAGCGGTGCGGAAGACTGCGGCCGCGTCGTCGGATGACGGCCAGGGGTCGTTGTTCTAAGCGCGGTGCCGCAGTGCCGTAGGGTGGGCAAAGGCGCAACGCGCCGTGCCTACGATCCCTCTCTTCAACACGCGGTGGTGGGCACGCTTCGCTTTGCCCACCCTACGGCACGGAGCTTCAGACAATCTCCCTCGCCCGTAAGCCCGCGATCTCCGCCGCGTCGAATCCCAGCTCGCCGAGCACCGCGTCCGTATCTGCGCCCAGCTCCGGCGCCATGCGGTCCAGCCGACCGCCGCCATGGGCGAGCTTGAAGCCGCTGCCGGCAAAGCGCAGCCGCCCGTATTGCGTGTCCAGCTCCTGGATCGCACCGCGCGCCTTGATTTGCGGATGGTCGATGACCTCCTCGACCTTCCAGATGCTGGCGCAGGGCGCGCCGGCGTCTTCCAGGATCGTTTCCCATTCGCGCGCCGGCCGTGCAGCGAGCGCCTCCTCGATGATTGCGCGGAGCGCCGGCTCGTTCTCGTTGCGGGAGAACCAGTCCGCAAAGCGCGGATCTGACAGCGTATCCTCGCGGCCGAGTGTGGTCATCAACGCGCGGTACTGCTTCTCGTTGTTGACGGCGAGCAGGATATGGCCGTCGCCGCACTTGAACAAATTCGCCGTGGTCCGGCGGCTCACCGCCTGATTGCCAGAGAGTGTTTGCCGATGACCAGCGACCGACCAGTCGGCGATCTGGCCCGAGAGAAACGCCAGCGTCGCCTCCAGCATGGAGACGTCGATCAGCTGCCCCTTGCCGGTGCGGTCGCGCTGATAGAGCGCGCTCGACACGCCGAAGGCAGCCGTGGCGCCCGAGAGCACGTCGCACACCGCAAAGCCGGCGCGCGTAGGCCCCGTCTCGGGATGGCCGGTGATGGCCATGATGCCCGACAGCGCCTGCATCTTGCCGTCATAGCCGGGGCGCAGGCGATCCGGCCCGGTCTGGCCGAAGCCCGACACCGCGCAATAGATCAGCTTCGGATTGATCGCGGACAGCGCCTCATAGCCGATGCCGAGCTTGTCCATCACGCCCGGGCGGAAATTCTCCATGACGACGTCGACGGTCGCTGCGAGCTTCTTCACGATCGCGATCGCCTCCGGCTTCTGCAGATCCAGCGTCAGGCTGCGCTTGTTGCCATTGATGGCCTGGAATGCCGGCGCCAGGCCGCGCTCGGCCCATTCGCGGGACAGCGGCGTGCGGCGCATGTCCTCGCCCTCGCGCCGCTCGACCTTGATGACGTCGGCGCCGAGCAGAGCCAGCTGATAGCTCGCATAGGGGCCGGCCAGCACTTGCGTGAAGTCCAGGATCTTCACGCCCTCGAACGGTCGCGTCACCTCGCTCTCCCTTGATTGTTGTTATCGGAGGACGTCAGGCAGCGCGGTTGCCGCGCGCGATCTCCTTCTGCTTGTCGAATTCGGCGCGGCGGCGCGCCAGCTCTTCAGGGCTCAGCTGCGCGACGTTGTTGTAGTCGAGCTTCCAGGAGGCATCCTCGCTCCAGCGCAGCGGCGACTGCATCGTGGTCTGCGGACCGCTCGCGGTCTCCAGCAGCCGGAGCGCGAGCTCGAGCGTCTGTGCCTGCGAGGCGATGTCGTGCGGCTTGCCGGCAGAATTGCCGAGCGGGAAATCAGAGAACAAGAAGCGCGGCACGGCGGCGTGCTCGACGATGTCCTTGGCGCAGCCCATGATCACGGTGGCAATGCCGTTGCGCTCCAGATGCCGCGCCACCAGCGCCGTGGTCTGGTGGCAGACCGGGCAGTTCGGCACCAGCACCGCGACGTCGACCTTGTCCGCGAGGCAGCGCGCCAGGATCTCCGGCGCATCGGTATCCAGCGTGACACGATGGCTGCGGTTGGTCGGCGCGCCGAAGAAGCGCGGGGCGATCTCGCCGATCCGCCCCGCAGCGGACGCTTTCAACAGCTGCGGCAGCGGAAACCAGGTGCCGCTGTCGGTGGCCGATGTGTGCTTGCGGTCGTAGCCGATGTGCGAGATGCGCAGGTCGTGCTCTATCGATGTGTCGCCGTCATAGACCTGATAGAACTTCGCGCTGCCATTATACGCCGCGCCCGGCCCCTGGTCGCCCTTGGCCGGATCGTAGGGCGCAGCGGTGGTGATGAGGGTGACGCGCGATTGGGCCAGCGGTTTCTTCAGCGGCTGGAACGGCGCCTCGGTGTAATGCGCCCAGCGGTACGGCGTGGTGTAGCCGATCGCCGCGTAATAATCGCGGGTGCGCTGCATGTAGGGAACGGGGGAATCGTAGTCGGGCGCAAAGCCGAATTCGTCGCGCGGAGCAGACATGGCGCGTCTCCTGGTTCTTGGTTGGAGCCAGACTAGAGATAGTTTTGCGGTTGCTCAACCAGGGGAGCGGCGGCGCAGGTCAGAATTGCAACAGGCGATGAAGCCACGCGCACGCTACCACTTACCCTCCCCCTCCAGGGTAGGGTAAGCGCGTCACTTGAACACGTGCAGTGCCACATACTGCAGCAGCATGATCGCCTTGGCGTCGATGATGCGGCCGTCGGCGATCATCGCCAGGGCCTCGTCGATCGAAAGCTCCAGCACCTCGATGTCCTCGCCCTCGTGCTCGAGGCCGCCGCCGTCGCTCACCCGCATCTCGGGCTCGTATTCGGCGACGAAGAAATGCAGCTTCTCGGTGATGGCGCCGGGGCTCATGAAGGCCTCGAACACCTTGTGGACGTGGTGCAGGCGATAGCCGGTCTCTTCCTCGGCCTCGGCACGGATGCGCTCCTCGGGCTCGGCGTTGTCGAGCACGCCGGCGGCGGCCTCGATCAACAGGTCATCGTAGCCGCGGATAAAGGCCGGCAGGCGGAACTGGCGCACCAGGATCACGGTCCGCCGCGCGAGATTGTAGGGCAGCACCGCGGCAGCGTTGTCGCGCTCATAGGTCTCGCGATGCTGGGTCTGCCACTCGCCACTGGCGCGACGGTACTCGAACGTCGTGGTCTTCAGCGTGGTCCAGCCGTCCGAGAGCACGCGGACGTCCTTGATGCGGACGCGGTCGGAAATGGTCATGGCTGGATCTCAATTGCTTGGCGTGGTCGCTCGGCCGTCGAGCCACTTCTGGAACATCACGGAGGTCGAGAGCTCGAAGCCCAGCGAACCATAGAACGCGTTGGCCTGCGCGTTCTCGCGGCGGACCAGGAGCTGCAGCTTCGAAATCCCGGCGCTTCGCAGCCAGTCCTCGGCCGCGGCCATGACGATGCGGCCATAACCGCGTTTCTGACAGGTGGGATCGACGGCGACGTAATAGACCCAGCCGCGATGGCCGTCATGGCCGACCATCACGGTGGCGACGATCGCGCCATTGTCGCGCCCGACCAGCACGGTGGAATTGGCCCGGCGCCGCGCCAGCGCGATGTCGGCATGCGGATCGTTCCAGGGCCGCGTCAGGCCGCAGCGCTGCCATAGCGCGACGACTGGCTCGACATCGGCGTCGGAGATGGGCTCGATCGAAAGGGCGCTCACAGCACCTTCCCCGGATTCATGATGCCGAGCGGATCGAGCATCGCCTTGACCTGTCGCATCAGCTCGATCGCGGTCTTGTCCTTCACCTCGGGCAACTCGTCGCGCTTGAGCACGCCGATGCCGTGCTCGGCCGAGATCGAGCCGCCCATGCGCAGCACGATCTCGAACACCACCGCGTTCACATCATGCCAGCGCGCGAGGAAATCGGCGGTGTTGGCGCCGATCGGCTGACTGACATTGTAATGCAGATTGCCGTCGCCGAGATGGCCGAACGGCACCGGCCGGGCGCCGGGGATCAGCTTCACCACGGCCGCATCGGCTTCCGCGATGAATGCAGGCACGGCCGCAACCGGGACGGAGATGTCGTGCTTGATCGAGCCGCCTTCCGGCTTCTGCGCCGCCGACATCTCGTCGCGCAGCTTCCAGAACGCGCCGCGCTGGGTGAGATTGGCCGCGATCACGGCATCGTCGACGATCTCCTCCTCCATGGCGCGGGCGAGGATCGTCTCCAGCGGCGTGCGGGCATCCTCGCTTGGCGATGACAATTCCATCAGCACGTACCAGGGATGCTTCTCCGCGAGCGGATCGCGCACCTCGATGCCGTGGCGCACGGAGAAATCCACCGCCAGCTGCGACAGCAGCTCGAAGCTCGTCAGCGCATTGGCGGCTTCGCCTTGCGCGATGGTCAGCAGCTTTAGCGCCGCCGCCGGCGATTTCAGCCCGACGAAGGCGGTCTCGATCGCCCGCGGCTTCGGAAACAGTTTCAGCGTCGCCGCGGTGATGATGCCGAGCGTGCCTTCGGCGCCGATGAAGAGGTTGTGCAGATTGTAGCCGGTGTTGTCCTTCTTCAGCTTCGACAGCGCGTTCAGCACGCGCCCGTCGGCGAGCACCACTTCCAGGCCCAGCGCCATCTCGCGCGCGACGCCATAGGCGAGCGCTGCGGTGCCGCCGGCATTGGTGGAGAGATTGCCGCCGATGGTGCAGCTGCCTTCGGCCCCTAACGACAGCGGAAACAGCCGGTCGACCTCGGACGCCCTAGCTTGCGCGATCTGCAGCACCACGCCGGCTTCGACCGTCATGGTGTTGGAGGCGGTGTCGACCTCGCGGATCTTGTCGAGCCGGCGCAGCGACACCACCACCTCGCCATTATGCGGCGTCTGGCCGCCGACGAGTCCGGTGTTGCCGCCCTGCGGCACCAGCGCGATGTTGTGCGCGGAGGCGAGCTTGCAGATGGCAGAGACCTCCGCCGTCGAGCCCGGGCGCAGCACCAGCGGCGAGCGGCCGTGGAACAAATTGCGCTCTTCGGTGACGTAAGGCTCGATATCAGTCGGATCGGTGATCGCGTGGCGGTCGCCGACGATCTTGCGGAATTGCACGATCAATTCGGGGGCAAGCGGCGGGGTGGCAGGCTTGTTGATGTTCATGTCCTCGTCTCTTGCTTCACCGCGCCACCGCGGCGCGGCGCAGCCGGTCGTTGATCGCCTCGCCCAGACCATCTTCGGGTATCGGCATCACCGCAATCGCCCGCGGCGCTCTCGCATCGAGGCTGCGAAGATAGCCGAACAGATTGGCGGCGGCTTCATCGACATCACCGGTGGGCGACAAATTCATGACGGCCGACGCGGCGTCAAGGCCGGGCAGGCGCGCGGGGCCGAACGCCAGCAGCGCCTCGCCCGGCGCGATCTCACGCGCATCGAGCCGCACATGGGCGCGCGGCGCGTAATGCGAGGCCAGCATGCCCGGCGCCAGCGGCTGGCCGTCGTCGCTGCCAGCCTCCACCGGCGGCCGCGCCAGCGGCGCGCCCAGCACCGCCTCGATCCGCTCGCGTGACAGCCCGCCGGGACGGAGCAGCATCGGCGCGTCGAGGCAGCCGACGATCGTCGATTCCACGCCGACCGTAACAGGCCCGCCATCGACGATCAGGTCGATCCGCCCGGCAAGGTCGCTCTCGACATGGGCGGCCAGCGTCGGCGAGACGTGGCCGGAGATGTTGGCCGACGGCGCCACCACGGCGCCGCCGAAGGCGCGCAGAATCGCCTGCGCGACGGGATGGGCGGGGATGCGGATCGCCACCGTGTCGAGGCCGGCGGTGGCGAGATCCGCCACCGGGCAGTCCTCGGTCTTCGGCACCACCAGCGTCAGCGGCCCCGGCCAGAACGCCTCCGCAAGCGCCAGCGCGCGCGCGTCGAACCGCCCGATCCGCCGCGCGGCCTCGAGGTCCGCGACATGCGCGATCAGCGGATTGAACGCCGGCCGCCCCTTGGCGGCGTAGAGATGGGCGATCGCGGTGGCATTGGCGGCATCCGCCCCGAGCCCGTAGACCGTCTCGGTCGGAAACGCGACCAGCCCGCCGGCCGCAAGTCGCCGGGCGGCGGCTTCCGCGCCGGCCGCGCCGGCCGGCAAAATCAGCGTTTCAACACCCGTTTTCACAGGGATAAAATTCCTCAGCTCGGCCGCTTGCAGTGCGTCAAACCCGACGCTATAAGCCGCCTTCTTGTCGGAGTGTGGCTCAGCCCGGTAGAGCACTGCGTTCGGGACGCAGGGGTCGCAGGTTCGAATCCTGCCACTCCGACCATCAATTCAATGGCTTGCCCGGCCTCGCGGTAGCTCCAGACCGCGCTTTTCTGCCCCATTAGCACGCAAAATGCACGCACCGTGTTGCCGCCGCGGGACGCAGCCATGTCGCCGTGTTGGGGATGGGGGCTGGTGACCATTATTTCCGCCTCTTCCAGCCCGGCTTGATGGCGTAGGGCTTCTCCAGGTCCCACTTCTTGGTGTGCTTGTTGACCTCGCGCACGAAGGCCTCGACGGCGGCGATGGCGTTGCTCAGGTAATCGGGGGCGTAGGGGTCGATGCCCGAATAGCGCCGGGTCGTCTTCTTCTTCCCCACCGGGACGTGGCCCAGGAAGATCGAGATCTCGCGCCCGGGAACCTTCGCCACGTTCTCCATGTACCTGCCCAGCGTGTGCCGGATCGAGGTCGAGTTCACCCGACCGGGGAGCTTGGCCTTGCTGACCAGATTGCGCATCGCCGTCTTAATCGATTTCACCGCCTCGCCCCGATAGCTCACGATCGGACCCTTCGTAGTGGTCTTGAGCCACGGAGCCCACGTCGCCGAGATGCGCATGATCGGACGGACCTTCTTGGTCTGGATGCGCCCCTCCGGGTTCATGAAGAAAAGGTTGTGCTGCCAGTCGATCTGTTCGGCGACAAGTTCGAGAATGGCCTCGGGGCGCGCGGCGGTGTTGATCTCACCGACGTTGTAGTTGAGTACGTGAGGGTCGGAAATTGCATCGAAGAGCTTGGCGACCTCCACAATCGTGAGTTCGCGGCCGCGGAGTTCTTCAGCTTCCATCTCGGCCTCTCCCCGGATCTCGGGCACCACGGGCGCGGCCGGAATTTCCTCGTCCTCGATGGCGAGATTGAATGCGGCCCGCAGCACGCTCGCGATGCGGCTGACGTAGGAGACCTTGTGCCCCTCATCGACCAGGCGGTCGAGTACGCGCCGAATATCGCGCTTGCGCAGGACCGCGACCGGGATGTTGCCGAACCGTTACTCCGAAGGCTACGGACGCAACGTGCGGCCGCACACGGCTGGCTGCGGCCGCACACGGCAGATCGCGGCCGCACCTTGAAATCGCGGCGGTCGCGGCGGCCGGCAGCGATCCTCTGGCCGGCCGCGAGGACGGCCATCTCACGCGGATCGGCGTAGGCCGCGGCCAGTTCGCGGATCTTGCGGGCCGGAAAGCCAGCGCGAAGTGGTTCGCTTCCAGCGGGCGCCGGCGCCGACCAGAGGGCCTCTCAACGTCCCTACTGCTAACCGACCATAGAACGTCCGCTACAGGCCGATCTTGGTCCGGGCCCGGAAGCATAGTACGTCCGCTGTGAGTAAGCGGGCTGGGGGCAACGCACTCCCGTCCAATGCCAAACGGGGGCCGTGCTTGACATCTTCGCCGGTCGGCCCGCTCCATAGCGTGCCCAATGCCAATGGTGCGGATCAGCAAGATTTCCTATCCTGGGCTGTTAACCGAATCTGGAGCAACCCTTGATAACGAATTACGCCGCTCGCATACGGGCGCTCGACGACGACGCGCTGGAAAGATTCGTGACGGATTGGGCCAAACGCAGGACGCGCGACTACGTCGAAACGCAGCGTTGGTCCGGCACGGGCGACATGGGTCGCGACGTGGTCGGTTATGTCACGAGGCAGCGGCACGAAGGCGAGTGGGACAATTTCCAGTGCAAGCAGCTGTCGTCCAGGCTTTCGGAGAAGGCCGCCTTCGTCGAACTCGGCAAGATCTTCATGCACTCGGCCGCCGGAGAGTACCGGCTTCCGCGAGGGTACACGTTCGTGGCCCCAAAGGGCGTCGTCCGAAACGTCCAGAACTTCGTCGCTCATCCGGAACGCTTTCGCCAAGCGTTCCTCGACAGGTGGAACGAACTCGTCGCCCCGGAGCTCGTCGAAAACCAGGTCGTCACGCTCACGCCGGGGATCCGCGACGCAATCGAACGCTTCGCCTTCGATAGCGTGTACTGGCTCGATGCCGCGGGGCTCGCCGAGGACGAATATGCGATCCCAGCGCTCGTCAAATGGTTCGGCTACGACCCAGGTGCGGCTCCTCCGGGCGTCACTCCGGACCTGCCGCAGGACGAGGAAGCACCCTATATCGAGCAACTGATCGGCCTTTACGGGGAACGCCGCAATACCACGTTCGCCGACTACGACTCGCAGTAACGGAGCGTTACCGGTCGGCCAAACGAGGGGAGAAGGGACGGATCCTCGACGAGCTGTGCGCGACGACGGACTGGCATCGCAAGCATGCGGTGCGCGCGCTCCGGCGACGCGAGACGGTTGGATCGGGCAAGCTCGAGACAACAAGAAAGCGAAAACGCAGATATGGCGCGACGATCACCCGACCTTGCTGCCTGCCCTTGAGCGGAGCCACCGAAAGATCGTTGTCGTATTTCCTTGGATGGAGGCCGGTCGACGATCTCACCGCGGCGAAATCCGGTGCCTCCGTTGACGAAAGTTGTTGTCAGCGATTGTCCGCTTCACCTTACCTGGAGAGCCATCGGGCTTTATTGCAGGTGATGGCAGCCAGTTGCTCCACGTGTCGGCATCGGGTGTTACCCGACAAGTTGCGAAACTTGGGGCTCCGATCGATCTCGTTGCCTCGGTGCATGCCGGCGGTGTTCTGGCTGCTTCTGGCGGGTCGGTCATACACTATGATTCCAATGGTGATGTCGGATGGCTCCAGGAACGCGCGGGAGGGACTTCATCCGTGATGGCCGTATCGCGAGATGGTCGGAGCTTTGCGATAGCAGCTGACGGTTACCTGCTTATCCGTGCCTTCGGACCGCGACCCGAGCCGGCCGCTTCATTCGCGCTAGGCTCAATCTCAAACTTGTCGTGGAGCCCCGACGGAAGCTGGTTGGCCATGTCGATAGCGAAGGGAGGCATCTTGTTGGCGCGCCTTTCCGATGCGCGAACCATTCGGATTTCCAGCTATCCTGCGAGCGTCTCGTCTCTTTCGTGGAGTGCAGACTCCCGCTTTCTTGTGACGAGCGGCGCCTATCGGATCATCGCATGGGACGCGTCCAGCCTTGACGATGGTAGCGAGCAGCTGACGAGCCTGAGCACCGGTCGCGCGGGATTCGTCCTCGTCGAGGCGGTGGATATGCACCCGGGGCGTCGGTTGGTTGCGGCAGGATATAGCGACGGCAGGGTCGTTGTCGCCAGGATCGGAGAACCCGACGAGCTGGTCGTCAAACCGCCGGGTCGGAGTGCCGTCCAAACCCTCCGATGGTCCGAAGACGGCCAGCATCTTGCAATTGGAACACGAAGCGGCGAGGCGGCGATCGTGACGTTCCCGCCGCAAGTCTTCAAGTAACAGCGAGCAGGGCGAGGAGCCTTGCCGCGAGCGCTGGGAGGGAATTCATGACGGCCACTCGAGTGCAAAATGAAGCCGAAAGCAAGGATCAGTTCTTCCAAGAGCTGGCAGAGCTCTCCGAGCGCATGATAACCGCGCACGGAAAAGAATTTTCGATGGGCGCACTGGTGCTGGCCGCAAGGTTCATCGCTGAAAATAGACCACCCGTTTGTTCTCGCGCCCTCCTGCGCTCATTCTTGGGCTAAGAATTGATCCAAATCGATCTTCAGGTCTTTGGCCGCGTCGCCGCTTATCGCGAGACGAAGGACACCATCTTCAGTCGAAATCTCTAGAACGCCGCCGAGCGGGCTCGTGGAGGACTTGTGCACACTTGTCTCCAAAACATTCAATGGAACGTCCGCGCGAACATAACCCTCGATCAGTGTGCTCATTGGATTTCCCTATTCGGGCTACGCCCTGGTAAACTACCTGCGCAATTCCCTGCGGAAGCAGCGACAAGCTCAAGAGCGCTAATCCCGGCCACGGATGCTTGTTCAGGTTCTGGCGTCAATTGCCCGGTCCAGCTCGCGAAGATACGATAGTCCGTGCACCGTCAAGCGGTGCTGGTCTTTTTCGCCGCCGATGTACAGTTCCATCAGGTGCCTGGAAAGCCGTTCACGGGCGCCCTTCGTCTCGGAGCGGTCGGCGAGGACGCCGTATATGCTTAGCGCGCGATCAACGGGGAGAATGTTCATTGGATTAACTCGTGGGATCGTTTCAGCTCTGAGTAGGCAAGGTTCGCTGCTTCGTATCGTTCCCAAAAAATACCTCGTCTCATGATGCTATTTTAAGCGCGAAGGATCACGCCGTAGATGCACGTGCCTAAGAAATTATGTGTAGAGTCCGCAGAGCTAAAGCCGAAGCGAATCTTCATAGTCTGTTTGGCAAATAGGGTGGCCTTGTCTCTTAGGCTGACCGCTTGGCGCTTATTTCGGCAAGCTCTTTCGAATACTTCCCGAACATGGCGATACGCTTGCTTGTGAATTCTGCAATGACATTGACAAATTCGAGGGGCGAACCAATCGTCACCAGCCTCTCGCTGAACTCAAAAGCAAATGTCATGTTAGCTTGCGCCATTTCCAGCAGCTTTGCTTGATAAGCGCGCACGCTTGCGGTGGCTGAAGATAAATCAAATCCTTTGCTCAAGCTGTTACCCGTCATCGTCTTTTTGAAATCGTCTTGTAGGGCCGCCACTGGATTCGCGATAACAAGGGGAGCCACTGGTACAACAAGGGCAGCCACTGGTTCTGAGTCGTTATGACGCTTGGGAGACGATTTAACCGAGCCTGCCGCAACGGAGCGCAGACTGACCTTCGGGCTTCTGACAATAGCCTGAGTGGCCCGCTGGGCCTTCGCGGCTATTTTCGGACTGCGCGCGTGCTTTGACGCCGTTGCCGGTTTACGTTTGCTCATATGACACTCCAAAGGATGGATTGGGACCACAGCGGTCATTCGTGCAAAGACAACAGGCTCCGCAGTTCGACGTTCCAAACGGCGAGTTATGGAAGTTCCACATGAGACTGTGGCTCTTCCAGATTATTTCAACTTGCCGTTCGGACCAGAAGGTCTATGCCTGCTACACTACTTTCGTCGGCGTCTTGGCCGCTTAAGCGCACGGTTTCGGCTCTGGCCCGAAAGCCGCTTCGCATTCTTCGCTACGTGCTGTCGGTATCGATGAACTAATTCATCCCCGGAAGCACCAGCGACGAGACTTGCGGCAGCTTCGAAAGCTGCGCTTATCTTTTCACTGAGCATCAGATTAGCTTCGCGGCGGGCGCTTCTGCCGCCGTGCATCAACTTCATCATCCGAAGCGCAACTACTCCGTTTGCTTGGCGGCCAACAACATCAAAGAATTGAACATCCGCCGCCCTCCGCCCGTAACAAGGTGAAGGTCAGAAATTGTTCCGGCAGCGCTAGCTTGATCGTCAAACGCCTTAACGCGATCGGGCAGGAGACTAGGGGCGGGACGAAATTCGAAGTTCCAGAAGTGCCATTCGCTCTAAGACCTTTGGGTCCCGCTCTCCGTCCTTGGCCGTGCGCAGAATTGTCTCAGCCACGGATTGAACATGCGTTGAACTGATCGGATGCGGAAGTGTAGAGAGCGCACTATTCATTGCCACCGTCATGATTTGGATGGTGTCGGGTGGAAACGACGCATTTGAAAAATCCTTCATGCCTTCAATCCAACTTTCGCAAAGTTGTCCATCAGCGCGAGTAAGCGGAGGGGCAGCTCATTGCGTTGCGGGCCTAGAGCCAAGGAAAGGGTGGCACCGATTTCCGTACAGATTGCGTCGCTGTGAACGCGGTCGGTTTGAGCCCCATTATGGTGAGCGAGATTTCCAAACTGCTGTTCGTCGGGAGTGTCGCTTAACGACGGGCGGTAACGAGGCGCGCTTCCACAATCTTTGCTTCCGAACCGTTGCTTCGCAAACACGCCGTAGCGAAGTCCGGCCAAACCTGCTGCAAGCAACTCTGCGCAACGGAGCGGACTAGAAGCCGATCTGCTTTTGCCAAGGCAACAGTCTCACTCGCTTTGGCTTTGGGGGCGAACGCCGGCAAGGCGATCACCGACGTCCCGAGCGCCGCAAATATCTGCGGCTTAGAGGAGTTTCGTCGTTCCCCGAGCGAAACTTCCTTCATTTACGTGGCATGCGGTCCGCCGAGCGTATCAGAACGCCGTGTTATTTGAGGCGGCGAGGGCGTATGATAGCCGAACAGGCACATTCGAGGCCAAGGACGACATGGCAATCAAGCCAAGCAAGGACACGTTCGATCCGCAAGAGTTTCTCGCCAAAGTCGGGGCGGGGAAAACGATATCGAAGTATCGAAAGGGTCAGATCATCTTCGCAGCGATCGTCAGATGGCCCTGAAGCTGCCGCGCCATGCCGGCGATCACCTTGCAGCCCAGGCTCGCGCGTGGCTGATCGATGGCGAAGCCGTCGGGAAGGCCGATGCCTTCGTCTGAAACTTCGACATGAAGATGTCCGTCGATTTCCCGGGCTGCCACCTCGATCGCACCACGACCTCCTGGGTAGGCGTATTTGATCGCGTTGGTGACGAGTTCGGTGATCAGAAGCCCCAAGGGAATGGCGTTGTCCGCCGAAAGTAGCATCGGGTCCGCGTGGCAATGCAGCGTGTGTCCATCGGTGTTGCCCTTCAGCTTCTTACAGAGCTCGGTCATAAAATCTGCGAGATCGACGAAGCCGATCCGCGATCCGCGCCATAAATGATCGTGAACCTCGGCGATGGTGGCCACGCGCAGGCTTGCGTCTTCGAGGGCATTTTTGACATCCTGGGATTGCGCGCTGCGCGCCTGGACGCGAAGCAGGCCGACGACGGAGGTGAGGCTGTTCTTGACGCGGTGGCTCATCTCCCGCGTCAGTAGGGCCTGATGTTCTAGCGCCTCCTGGAGTCTCGCGTCTGCCTGCTGACGTTCGATGGCTACTCCCAGTAGTCCGGCAAAACCGGCAAGAAAATCGGCGTCCGCCTGATCGAACTGGCCGGGGTCCGCGCTATCAACTTCCAACACGCCGAAGAAGCTGTTGCCGTCTCCACCCTTCTCAATCTGCACGTTGATCGCGCGCCTGACGCCGTGATCGGCCAAAAGCTGAGGGGTCCGGAAACGCGTCTCTACCTCCAGATGGTTGGATATAACGGTCTGTCCCGTCTGGTACGGGCTGAAATTAGCCCACGCGGTGCGCGACCGCTGGCCACGCATAAAATCCTTGTCGTATCTGGCGAGGTTCGGCTGCAGCAGTCCGAACTTCCTTCCAACAGTTGCTTTGTCGGGAAACCGTGTCGGGCGGCGGCTATGGTCGAGGAATTGCGTTCGCTGGTGGGTTCTCCGCCATTGTAGTCCGCAACACCCGCGTTTGCGGGACCCTGAGACATGAGCCGTATTGCTCAGACCTGCTGCCGAATTTCTGTCTAGTATCGGAGGATTTCCCTTTCACTCCTAGCCGCGCCGGAGCCCCCACTCGGATACGTCCAGGCAACCGGACCACGACAAGAGAAATGACCAAACCTCAAACCGATCATGACCTGCGAAGCAATCGATTGCTCGGCGCGCTGGAGCCGGCCAGCCGTAAGCGGATAGATATCCATCTCGAGCCAATCGAGTTCAAGCTTGGCGATATGGTCTGCGATGCGGGTGGTCTCCTCAAGCACGCCTACTTCCCGCAGGGTTCTGTGCTTTCGTTGCTGACGGTCCTGGAGAATGGCGCCGCGATCGAGACCGCCAACATCGGGCGCGAAGGCGCATTCGGCCTCTTCGCTGCGATGTATAGCCGCGTCTCATTCAACCGGTGCATCGCGCAACTCGCAGGCCTTGCGGTTCGATGTCCGATCGAACTGCTGCAAGATGAATTCAAGAACAGCGAACACGTGCGCGATCTCTTCGTCAGCTATTCGGAGACGCTGCTTTCGCAGGTCCAACAGACTGTCGCATGCAATTCAATGCATACGACGGAAGAACGAATGTGCCGGTGGCTATTGATGATGCATGACCGTGCCGGAGGCGAATCACTCCCTTATACGCACGAATTTCTCTCGCATATCCTGGGCGCCAATCGGAAGTCCGTGACGCTCGCGGCACAATCGATGCAGACAGCCGGGCTCATTAGCTACCATCGGGGAACTATGCAGGTGCTCGACCGCGTGAATCTGGAGAAGGCGTCGTGCGAATGCTACGCCGTCGTGAAGGAGCGTTTCGACGCATTCCTGACGCCACCGTCGATCGCAGTGCAGGGCCATAACGAGGGGCGTAGGGAAAGGTAGAACGCACGGCTCTGCTACTTTGGTGCGGGAGACACAGCCACAACTTCGTCGGTCGGTACGGCGGCTTCGGCCGTCTTTGTGGATTTTGGCGCGGGCGGGATCTTCTCGTCGTCTGCACTGCCGACAAGGCGATCCTGCGCCGGCTTCAGCGTCAGTGAAGCCACCGCCGATCTGGTCAACCCGTTCTCCGGAAGCACGTCGACGACGGCATCAGTGGCGACGAGACCAGTGATCTGCAATTCCTGCGGCGACAATTCATGCATCCCACGGCGGAACCGCGCCGATCCAAACCCGGCAATTCGGTTCGCATGCAACCCAAGTGAAGTGCATCGGTAGTTTCGATTTTCGAGCACGGTTATGGCGTGAGCGGAGGACCAGCCGCGGCCATCATGCCTGGCAGAGTCATGCAGAGGGCAACTGCGAAACAGGGATGCCCTGCTAGATCGAGACCGAACTTGCCGGGGCCGCTATTCAATGCCTTGTCGCGCTGTTTGCGTTTGGTCCAATTCCGCCAGCCTGGTCCAGACTTTGGCCATCCGAAGGAACTGCAATCGCAGAACAGGACTTACGGTACCGTTCGCCAACTGCGTCAAGTCAGATGCCAGACGCAGGCACTCTAAGTCATGCTTTCGCGAATATTCTGAATTCGGCATCGTGCACCGCCTCGAACAACCGGCGCCGAATCATTGCACGGGGTCGCTTGGCCTGTCGGTGGTCTACGCCACGGACGGAAACACAAAAAATCGCCTGGATTTGAATTCACGGAGCCTTGGTGTGCCGCCCAGGCATCGTTGAGCGGAGCCAATGAGTATTCGGTTCAACAGGAGACCGGATTGTAGAGCCTCAAATCCTTAAATTCCATACTTCCGCTGATATTGGCGGCGGCCGCACTTGCAGGTCCGTTCTCTTCCTTGTTACGCCTACCGACCGCCAAACTCATCTTCGACCGCTAGGACAAAAAAAGTCTTTCCGCTCAACCACGCAAATGGAGCAGGTCACGCTCCGTTTATTTCAGAAAACTGACCAATATTGACCAGCGGCGCTTGAGCTCAGAAGCGCATGCTCGTTCTACACCGCCCTCATCGGTATCTGCTGTTCCTAACGAAAACAGGGAGATAAATAGATGCGCATCGCGCAGGTTGCTCCGCTCACGGAGGCTATTCCGCCCAGGCTTTACGGCGGCACTGAGCGGGTGGTGCACTGGCTGACCGAGGAACTGGTCGCATTTGGGAATGATGTCACGTTGTTCGCAAGCGGCGATTCCAGCACCTCGGCAAAACTCCACGCGACGTGGCCGAAGGCGCTGCGCCTCGACGGGTCGGTTCGCGATCCCAACGCGTTGCACATGGTGATGCTCGAGCGTGTGCGGCAAAAATGCGACGATGAGGAGTTCGATTTTCTGCATTTTCATCTCGACTACTATCCATTCTCGTTGTTTGCCCGGCAGCCGACACCATTTCTCACCACCCTTCACGGCAGACTCGACCTGCCCGAGCATCAGCCGGTGTTCACGACATTTTCATCCATCCCGGTGATTTCAATTTCGAACGCGCAGCGGCGGCCGGTGCCGCAGGCCAACTTTATCCGCACCATTCATCACGGCCTCCCGGAAAAACTGCTGACGCCGAAACCGATCACGCCTGGTTATCTGGCAGTGCTTGGTCGCATTGCGCCAGAAAAAGGCGTCGATCGCGCCATCAAGATCGCCATCCGATGCGACATTCCCTTGAAAATCGCAGCCAAAGTCGATCGCGCCGATCAGGAATACTACGATGAGATCATCCGCCCGCTGATCGACCATCCGCTCGTCGAATACATCGGTGAGATCGGGGACCACGAAAAATCAGATTTTCTCAGTGGCGCGATTGGGCTGCTCCTTCCCATCGACTGGCCGGAGCCGTTCGGTCTTGTCATGATTGAAGCGATGGCATGCGGTACCCCGGTGATCGCATACAACCGCGGTTCGGTTGCGGAGATCATCGACGAAGGCTTGACCGGTTTCATCGTCGAGGATGAAACCAGCGCCGTCTCGGCAGTCGGCCGTCTCTCTCTACTGAACCGGGCAGCGGTCCGAAAACAGTTTGAGGCGCGTTTCACCGCCCGCCGCATGGCGCTTGACTATCTCGCGGCCTATCGCAGCCTGATGCAAGCAGCAGAACCGCGCATCAAACTAGTGAGGAGCGCCGAATAGCGCGTGCATCAGATCGCCCTCGGGCAGCCGGCACGGCCGGCCCTTGAGGGCGGCGGCCAACCCGCAGCTGCGGGAATGGCACACCAAGAACCTGGGAAGGCTGCCCAGCCTCAAGTTCATGCGGACGATGTGGGTCTGCAACGTTTCGGGTGGCCCTTCCAGTTCACGGCCACCAAGCCCGGCACGACGCCGCTCGGCCTTGAGGAGGCCCACCGCGACCTCCGGATCTCCCCCGTAGAATTGGATGGGGTCGCAGCGGAACTGGGCACGAAGCGCAAGGAGGCTGTAGTACTGGCAGCCGTCGCGGCCCACAACGACGAGGTCACCGCCCGGTTACGTCGCGGGCGCTAAGCGCGGCTGGAGCATCCTGTGTTTCCCAGTCCAGAGGATCCCGCCCGGCCAAACCTGATTGTTAGCCGCGCGCCGACGAGGTGATCGAATAAAGCTACGAGTTGCTGCGGTGCATGAGCATGTTTCCGGCGGCACATTCGAGATATCCCGCGATGTCCGTTCTTCGGTCGCTATTGGGTAGGGTAAATCGGACGTATCGTGGACACCATTTCAGCGAAGGACCGCGTAGATGAGCACTTGAGCGCGGACGTCAAGCCTGCGCCGCCTCGCCACGTGGGTTCCTGGAACCGGACGATTGGAAAAACGTTGCCAAAACTAGATTTTTTTGCGGCGTAATGCGCAGCCTTCGGAGGGAGATCCAAATGGATACCACCACGCTTCTCATCATTGTTCTTCTCATTCTGCTGCTGGGCGGCGGCGGCTGGTACGGCCGTGGACGTTGGTACTAAACGTGCGCGATGTCTCCAACGAGGTCCGGCCAATAAACGACCTGCAGCACGCATGCAGGCGTCATGCCGAAGAGACGGATGTATCAGCTACCACGCCGTACGAAGGGGAATTGCGTAGCCTGACATCGAGCGGCGCGAAGCGTTCCTAATATTATGGGTCGCGTTCGCTGTTAGCTTGGTCGAAGCGCTCGTCGCCTCATTTGAAAGGGCGTTACGCGGCTGTTACCAGCTTAAAACTTTGGCTCTTTTGTTCGTTGATCTGTGAGGACGATGAAACGCGCCAACGCAGCCGAACCGAATGTTGTCGATATAGCGACATCGGCCGCGTCGCGGTCGCGGGTGATAAGGATCCGGCTGATACGCGGATGGTCGCGACGTGCATTGCATCAAACGTGTGCCAGCGACCGTGAAGAGAGGCCTCGAACCACACTGAAATCCATTGGTACGGTATCCTGAGGAACGCCGATATCGCCGAGTTAACCAATGCAGTATCTCGTGGCGGTTCAGGGTCGGATATCTCGACTGCCAATGCTGCCCACTCGCCTCCGCGGTAACGCGCCTCACGCAGCGCGTCGCGTTCTCAGTCGCAGCGGCGCTCCCTGCGTGTGATCATGCGGCCGTCGTCCCGTTCAACCGTGGTCGTTTCCGTGCGACAGTGCCGTCGTGGGCCGATGGTGACACCACCTGGGCCGACACCAACTGTGGTGTCGGAGTCATACCGCCGGCGATGCTCCCTATCGTAATCGTAGCGGTAGTCGCGGTCCCGGCCGACCTGAACATCGACGCCCTGGGCCACCTTGACGCCCTCTGCCTTCGTCGGAGTGCTGAGTGGGGCAGTCATCAGTATCGCTGCGGCTGCGGCCACAGAAAGAGCGATCTTCATCATTGCAAGTCCTCCCTCGGTTTGTTTTGAGATGCAACGGGCGCGAACCCCCAGGGTTCCACCGGGTAGTCCCCGATCGATCGGGGCGATCCCGCTTTTCCTTCAATCGGATCGGGCTGATTACAAGCTGACCTGCGCCCTGGCCTTGCCGATCGGCCGCCGGGTCATGGCAATAACGATGCAGCTCCCCGGTTGCCAACAGACCGAATTCAGTCTGGTACTCGATAACTACCTGAGGACTAGTAGCTCGTCAGGCCGCTCCCATAGGCGAGAAGGCGCTCAGTAAGCACTTCCGGATTTGACAGCGCCAGCAGATGGCCGCCGGGAATTTCCTCCACCGCCTTGCCGAGCCTTTCACGTGCAACACGCCGTTGAAATTCGATCGGGAAAAAGCGGTCGTCTCTTCCCGCCAGAACATGAATGGGAATGTCGGGCCAGCGCTCGAAACGGCAGAATTCGCCGAAAAAAATCTCGGCTTCCTCGCGCGGTTGCGGCGGACCGGCGCGCAGCACATCTTCCGGTACGTCGTGCAGGAAGTAGGTCGCGAGATCAAACTCCGTCGCCTAGCCTCGGCGCCCCGCGGCTTTTTTCCGCGCTTCGGCAGCTCCTGTGGCGTCCCACCACGCGCCAGCCATTTCGCCGGGCTTTGGAATCATCGCATTGACGAACACGAGCATCCGCACGGCGCATGCAGGCAAACAAGCGGCGCCGTGAAGCCCGCGAGCGATTGAGCGACAAGAACAACGTCGCGTCGTTCCGCGATCGCGCGGGCGACGATCTCCGCATACGCAGCGAGACCGGCATGCCTGTCGTCCCCAGGTAGATCGACGGCGATGGCTGCATGCCCGGCCGCGTGAATGGGCGGCACCACCCGGTGCCAATACCAGGCCATACCGCCTGCCCCGGGGACAAGGACGAATGATGCCATGCAAATTCTCCTCCGTTGCTGCCAGACCAGTTGCGCGAAGGCGCGGGCGGCGAACCCCTGCAACGGAAACGCGGTCCCTCAAAAGTGCCGCGAGACGACATTGTGCTCTGGGCTGGTGAAGCCGCAAGTTTTTCCATCGGGGGTGCTCCGTTGCGTGCAACGCGAGGCGTCGTCATGCCAAACTGTGCCAAACCGCTCTTCCTGGCGCAGTCTCGCTGCCCCGGCAGTGCGTGTGGTTTGGAGATCAGGGCAGGGTCGACACGAGCACAGTCCAGCGGTACAAGCGTCGGACTTGGCGCGAGGTAAGTGGCTGTTTTTGCTAAGGTTTGACGGATTGAGCCCCAATCCTTTCCTGGGCACCAAACTTTTCTGGACAGCAAGCCGTTCCAGATAGTTAAAGCCCATCAGAGTGTTGCGCCGGCCCCGACTGTGTAACAATGGGGCGTAACATTGCTGTATAGGGTTGTTCGGCCAATGCGCCGCGACGGGTCTCGCAATCGACTATTCGTGCAGCGCATTCCACGCGACATCAGGTCTCAGATTGTCGGTAGGACGCTTGCGATCCCACTCGGTTGTGTAGCGGCTCCGAACTTTGACCCCTATCGGCGCCCAACGATGACCCCAGGCCGAGGCCGATTTTCTTTGCAGCAGCAAGAGCTTCAAACGCCATGGATGGGGTCAATGTTGGAAGGGGTCAAATGGTACGCCGATGCACAATGTGACCTACTACGTCGCTCTACCGTTCGTTTTCTCCGACGACGGCCTAGCCGCCGGCGAGGCAACGGAGTGCCTCAGCGCCAACGCCGCGGTCATGCGGGCCGAGGCGCTGTCCCGAAAACCCGGTCACGCGGGCGCGATCGCGTTCAGCCGGACCGGCGACCCCTCGTCAGGCGACTTCAGTGACGCCAAGTTGATCCGCAAGTTCGGCGAGGTGCCGGACGACCTCGGCACGCTGTGACCGATGACTCGTCGCTCGGGCCGGCGCCTCGCGCTCGTTCGGCCCAGGGGCAAGGTCCCTATAAGCAGCGGGCTGCGATTGAAGGGGTCAACTGAGGCGGTCTTGCTTTCGTCTTCCCGACCAAACCTTTGGAGCGGGTTCACTAAGCAACTGCTTGGCTTTGGCTATCGCCTCGAAAGACCGCCGAACCAATTCCCTGTCGCGCTCGGCCTTGGCGTGCATCCGTTGAAATTTCAGTTGGATTTGCTCGGCAAGCCATTCCAAGTCCGCAGTCGCCATGGTGGTCGCCTCCGGCCCAAGCCGGAAGGTTTAACACAAGTTAAGTTCCTTGGTCCGACAATTTCCAACCGAGGCACGACCCGGCCCAGGATCGCTCTCGAGCGCGCCTGGAGCCACTCCTTCCGCGCCAACAACTTCCCGAGGGTCGACACCGCACCTCCCCACGCTGCCAGCACCACCTCCAGAGAGGTGGTGCTGGCGTCGATCGCAGTGTCGCGGCTGCTCTGTCGCGGCAGCGGCTGGCCCACCGCTCCTTGTACGCGCCTCAGGCCTGGACGTTCGAGGGGAGACTGGCGCTCGTTCGGGCGCTACTTCGCCGGCGGGCGCAACGGACTGTCCACCCATCTCCGGGCGGCTGGATCGTGCAGCGGATCATCGTCGCAGACGGGACAGACGTATCGGTCGCGGCCGCGCCCCGTCCGCTCCGGGACGAGCTTCATCGCCCTCCCGCAGGCCGGGCACAACTTCCGCACCTGGTGCGATACCGACATCCGATTTCCCCCGCCGCCCCCAGCTTAGTTCCGGACGGAGCGCTCGCTCAAGACAATTCGCCAAGCGCGCGAACCAACGCGTTCGACGATGGCCGCAGTTATCGCCGGACGCGGCCCCGGCCGCATCAGGCAGTATGACCGGCGTCGATGTGCCTGGGCGTGTTCTTCTCGGCTTGCGGCACCATGCGGGCAGGATCGGGAGCGCCAGGAACGCCGCGCGGACCGAGCTGCTCGCGCGCAATGTCGTCCTCGGTCTTGTCAGGCGCTATGCCGTTGATCGGGCGCGGACGCATGATCCTCTTCCCCGGGCGCATCGGCGGTCAATCGCCCGACGCACCGAGCGCCGCTCCAGACCTCTATGACCGGATGTGCCCCAAGGAGTTTCGCGGCTCGGCACCTTGCGTCGTCATCGGCGCCGCACTCCAGCTCATAGACCGCATGGACGACGCCGCATAGATCGACTGCATAGGCCACATAACGCATGGCGGTGCACAACGCGCGATGTTCAGCACACCCGAACGACTCCCAGACGGGCGGTTTGTTCCTACGAATTCGGAATGTCGTCAGTCCGGTCGCTCCGAGCCAAGCGACCGGAAAGCAAGGGCATGTTTGCCGGCGGACGCTTCGCCGCCTATGTTGCCCCCTCGTTGGATGCGTCAGACCACTTGACGCGAAGAGCGTCCCACATTGAAATCTGGCTTTCAGTGATGTTGCGGGGGTGGCGTCGTGGAAGAGTTCTACAGAGGCTTCGCGCAGCGGGCGCGCGATCTGGCGGAGCATGCGGACCCGTTCACCAAGCGGCGGCTGCTCGACCTGGCAAAGCGGTACGACCTCAAGAGCAGCGGATCGAGCTCCGGCCGGGCGTCGGCGCCGCGCGCAATGCCGCCGACAGCGCTCTTCTCGGGCTCGCCTGAGGTCTGACGGACGAACTCCCCGGAACGGAAAAGGGACGCGAAGTTGAGCTGGGTCAATACGAACCGGCAGCGCAAGCGTATGGTTTTTCCGGTACCGAGCGACACGTGTCCTTTCGTCGTCATCGTCCATGCCGACCAACGATGTCGCCGCTCGCCGGTTTCGGATGAATTCCGAGGCGATGTTTCGGAGGGTCGCATCCGGGCGGGAGCCCGCCCGCTTGGCGGCGCGTGCCCGCGCCGTGCCTATTTCGCCGCCGAGCGGCGAAGAAGACTATCGGCGCGCTCGGAGGGCGCGGTCCGGCCGTAGGCCGAAGCCAGCAACATCAGGAATAGCGCGCGATTTGCCTGGTACCTGGCAGCGGCTCTGCTCGCTTCCGCCCCTTGCATGAGCGGTCGGCCGTCGGTCGCACGGAGATACCACCTGCATGTGCGGCGCCGTGGCCTCAGATGATTTCGAAGAGGGGCAGGTCGTCCGGCATGGCGCTTCTTGTGGCGATATATTTCCGTCGTCTTCGACGCGGCCCTCGGGGTTCAAGAGTTCACGAAAAAACTTTGAAACGGCAAATGATCCAAGATAGCCTCCCGCAATCCAATTCGGATGCAAAGATGCGCCGAGAAGCGGCGTCAAGCCGCCGACCGTCGGCTCGGATAGCCGATCCATGGGGCGCGTGCGGGAACGCACTTTCCGCATTCGGGGGAGCAGGATGCCGTCCGCACCCAGCAAAATCGCGCTCTTCATCGACGGCGCCAATCTATACGCCACTGCCAAGACGCTCGGCTTCGATGTCGACTACAATCGCCTCCTAAAGGAGTTTCAGGGAAGCGGCACAGTGGTCCGCGCCTTCTACTACACCGCCGTCATCGAGGACCAGGAGTTCACCTCGATCCGCCCCTTGGTCGATTGGCTCGACTACAACGGCTACACCGTCGTCACCAAGGCGACCCGCGAATTCATCGACATGGCCGGCCGTCGCAGGCTCAGGGGCAAGATGGACATCGAACTCGCGGTCGATGCCATGCAGCTTGCCGGACGGATCGACGAGATGGTGCTGTTTTCGGGCGACGGCAATTTTCGCTCGCTGGTCCAGGCTTTGCAGCGTCGCGGAGTCCGCGTCACCGTGGTCTCCACCATCGCCACCAATCCGCCGATGATCGCCGACGAACTTCGCCGCCAGGCCGACGTCTTCACCGATCTGGTCGAGCTGCAGTCCAAGGTCGGCCGCGACCCGGCCGAGCGCCAAGCCGTTCGCTAACGCGGCGGGACACGGGGGCCGTCCGCGCAGCGCCAGACTTCCTCCAGGCCGAGCAGCGGCAACGACGAATTCGGCCGTTGAACGCGGAGTGAAGAGCGCGCGATCGGCCTAGCAGGGCAACTTTGCTTACCTGCGGCGTTCTGGTTCTTCCTCCGACAATCCCGAACTGCAATTATGCGGCGCAATTGCGATCCTCTTGTTTCTTGTCTCGACACACAAACCGAAGAGGAGATCTCAGATGCGTAGAACCGTTTTTGCATCGATGTTGGTCGCCGGTTTAGTACTCCCCGCATCGGCAGAAGACGCTGGCAAGATCAAGATCCACAGCGGGTGGAAGCTGATCCAGGAACGCGTTGACAAAGGAGTTGCCTACGGAACCCTGTGGGGGGTCACCTTCAATGATGCTGGCGCCGGTCTTCTGCACAAGGCACCTGCTTCTGGCACCTACAGTCTCACACAAGAGACCGGTAAGGGTGAGGGCGAAATCACTTGGGGCATCGGCGATGACCACCTAAAGGGGCCGTTTACCATCACAGTTACGCCCGATGGTAAAGCAACGGGCGAGAACACAATCCGCGAGGCAACTGGAAAACTTGCCGGCGTCATTGGCGGCCCCTTTACGTGCGCTTTTGTGAGCGTAAAGCCCGAAGATCAGCAAGCGTGGTGTACGGAGGTGTTTCATCGGAAAGTAAGCAGCACGATCGGCAGTGCTTCCCATCCGGGCCGGTCTACGCGCCGCTGATCACGGAAACGCCCGCGCCAGGGCTTCCAAATGCCGAAGATGCAAAATGGCCGCAGACTGACAGCCTGCGGCCCACCGGCAAAAAATATGAACAGCGATGAAATACGCCAGTCCCGGGCTCCGGCATAGATGACCGTCGGGGACGCATTGTGGATTCCGGGAGTCTACGGACGGCTTCAAGAGTGAGGTACGAGATCGCAGTGACATGGAGCCGGGTTCTCGCGATCAACCTTGCTTCAGCGCGTCCTTGACCTCACGCGCTGGCCAGCTTTCGCCAGCTGGTATGACGCGGACCTTCACGCCGCCGCCGACCAGCGTGTGCGAGGCCACCTCATCGTCCGCCATGGCCACCGTCAGATCTGTCTCGGGCTTCCAGGCGAGCGTGATATCCAGATCGCCCGGGAACACCTGCCATTGCGAGCCGTCTTCGAGTTCGACGAGGTGACTTTCGGAATGGGACCGGATCTTCATCAGGCCGCATCCAGAGTCCGCTGCGGGTCGCGCTGCACGGACGGTCGCCGCAGCCGGCCGGCCTCGTCACCATGGCACCTTGGACACCTGAACCGGATCGGCTGCGCGGATGACGTCCGCTGCAGGTTCGCGGCCATGGGCCAAGCGCCGCAGCGGGGACATTGTTCCAAGAGGGTCTCGGTTTTGATCATCGTGACGGCTCCTTCAAAGCGAGCCCCATGGTTGCGAACGGCCTGGATTTGCACAGGTTCCCGCCTCGGCGCCTTCTCCCTCGAGAACCTGCCGGTGAAAGCGCCTCGACGGACAGATCCATTCGTGCACCAACATCGCTCTTGCCGTTGTGCGGGATCCGGACCGCCTCGACTGCGTGCACCGAAACGACAACCATGAAGACCGACTCGCACCAGCCCCTCGATTCAGCCGGCGCGTGGGATCGGACCTACCTTGAGTAGCTGATCCGCGAAGAGTTCGAGCGATGCCATCCCGCCGAGACGCTGGAGGATCTCAAGCGGGGAGCGTCCTTTTCGAGAGAGGACGGAGGCCTGCTGCGGGACTGGATGCCCGCCGCCGCCGGCTCGCGCCGCCGCCGCAACGCGCGCTAGAGGAGAGCGCCGGCAAGCGACGATCGGCCGCCCGCGATCGAAGGATCGGAAACTCACGACGATCCCGGTTCAAGCCGGTGAGGCCCCGCTCTCGAGTAGCTGCGAGACGGCGGCAGCCAATTGCGCCGGCGCAAAGGGCTTCTGGATCAGGACGCTGCCGTCGACGCCCTGCGATTGCCAGTCAGGCGCGCTGGCGCTCGTCATATAGACCACAGGAAAGCCAGGCGTGATTTCCCTGATCTGCCGCGCCAGCTCCCAGCCGCTGATGCCGTCACCTAGGTTGATGTCCGTCAGCAGGACCCGACATCCCTCGCGGCCATCGCAAAAGGTGCACATGGCCTCCTCCCCCGAATGGACCGAGCAGGCCTCGAAACCGCCGTCGGACAAGGCGTCCTCGACGAAGCTTGCGATGAGCGCTTCATCCTCCACGACCAGAACACGAACGGCATCACTCACTTTCAAATCTCCTCGGCGACCGACCCGGGTCGTCTCGCGTGCGGCAGTGCGCTGGTCCGCAGTCCGGCGGAAGAGCGACCTCCGCCGTCAGCCAGCCAGGCAACGTGATGAGCCGTGTCAAGCCACCGGCACACCGTAATAGGCGTTCACCGAGCGCGTCGTCGCCGGGTCGCTCCAATTCCAACTGCTCTCGTCGGCGTATTTGGGGGCGCCGCGGAGCTGGTCCTGGGAAATGCCGGTGACTACATAGCCGCCGAGGTTGGTGTCGTATTTCAGCGTCTGCCATGGCAGCGGATAGTGATCGTCGCCGATGCCGAGCAGGCCGCCGAAGCTGAGCACCGCGTACGACACCTTGCCGCTGATCTTGTCGATCATGACGCGCTCGATGTAGCCGACCTTTTCGCCCTTCGCGTCGTACGCGTTCGTGCCCTCGACCTTGTCGCTGCCGATCAGGCTGAACGTCTCGCGATCTTCCATGGTCATGTTGACCTCCTGGGTGTTGTCTTCGGCAATCAACGGGGCCACGATGCCTCTGTTCCTGGCACAATCCGCGGCGGAATGTTCATTTCCCAGGATTGAAGCGGCCGGATCGGATGACGCGCCGCAATGTGCCGGACGAAGTCGGCGAGCGGAGTTAGAGCATGGAGCTGACCGATCTGGAGCGGGATTTTCTGAGGAAGCTCCTCGGCGAATCCTAGGTCAGCCCGCCGACGTTCGACCATGAAATCGTGGCGCGGCTCGTGGAGCTGGGTCTCGTGGAAACCGAACCGCTTCCATCCGGAGATATCGAGTATCGCATCACCGACGCCGGACGGGCGGCGGCTACCGCGTGAACCACAGATCGGCGAGCCGCGGGCAGATCGGAGGAACGATAGCCTTGCCGCCCTATTGAACTGCAGGGACCGTCGCCCGCCGTTGAACTACGGCGCCTGTCGCGGATAGCCAAAGGTCTCACGACCCGCTATTCAGAACTAGCGCTCGCGAGGATAGCCAAAGGCGGCGGCCTCTCGGACTTCCGTGTTCTCGAAGCCACGGGCATAGGCACCGCGCAGCCCGCGCGAGGTCCACCCGCACCCTCCTTATCTGCCCCTCAGCGAGAGGCTGATCCGCGTTACGATGTCGTCCCAGTCGCGCTCTTCGTTCGCCGGGTAGTTGATCAGGACGCAGTGAATCAATCCCCTTGAGAAGTTGCACCGGTCGTACCAGACCTTGTCGCCCTTATAACTGGACACCGCGAAAAACCGAGGCGTCGTTCGCTTGTACTGAATGCGCGCGGGCGGATGCTTCTTTGCGAGAAATGCAGCTGGTGAATCGTTCGAGACGTTGGGCGTGGCCTGTATCGTAAGGTCGGCTCGGCCGTCAGCAGTCCGAAATCGCTGTCCGTAGCCGTCCGGCCGGCCCGCCTCTTCGGTAAAGATCGAGGCCGGAAAATCGACCGAGGTACCTGTCTGCGGGATGGAGTAGGTGGTCCATCTCGCCGGTTGAGCCGAGACCATGGAGGTCGTGACGGCAAGTCCAAGAACGAGCGCCGACACCGTCGATTTCATCGCGTCTCTCCAACACTATGGAGGCCCGATCCGGAAATCACTTCTGGCCCGACGGCGCCTGGGCATTCGAATTGTTCGGGTTCTGCTTGTTAGCCTCATGATGGCCGATCGCGCAGCCGGCCGCCGCGCCGAGCTTGCCATGACCGGCCATGTGGCCGGCGACGCCGCCGACGATGGCGCCCTTGATGCAGCCCTTGGCGTCCGCGCCGGAGGCCGATGCCAGCGCCATTGCGGCCACGCATGCCGCCTTGAAGATCCATTTCATGAGCGTTCTCCGGGCTCGGTTTCCGCGAAATCAATTCGATCCGGAGGCGGTCGTTCCCGTTGCGGGCACGTTCCTGACGGCAGCTCCGCGATTCACTCATCGGCAGCGAACTCGGTCTCGTCGGCGAGAGCGACTCAGCCGTCTCGTCGAGGAGCAAGTCGCGGGCTTCCGAGTTTTCCATCTGTTGGAGCGAAATCGTCCATGCCTGGAGAGGTCATGCGCGCGGTCAGGGAGAGCAAACGGTCCAAGAGGTCCCGCTTCCTCCGCGACGCGATGGTCGACGTGCAGATTGCCAGCCGCGGCATTCGCAGCAGGCGGGTCCTGTTTGCGATGCGGCAGGTCCCCCGCGAAATTTTCCTTGATCGGCGGTTCGCGGGAAGCCGCGTACGAAGACATTCCCGTACCGATTCCGAAAGGGCAGACCATCTCTCAGCCCTACATCGTCGCCAAGATGCTCGAGGCTGCCGCGATCGCCAAATCGGACCGGGTTTTGGAGATCGGCGCGGGTTCGGGTTACCTGGCGGCGCTCGCCGCCAAGCTCGGGCGGGAGGTTTGCGCGCTCGAGCGCCATGAGGCATTGGTGCAGCGCGCCCGGTCGCGCCTTCGGCATCTCGGCTGCCGCAACGTAGATGTGCGTCATGGCGACGGGACCGCAGGATGGCCGGAAGGCGGCGAGTTCGACGTGATCCTGGTGTCGGCCGCCGGCGCGCAGACGCCCGCGGTCCTGAAGGCTCAACTAGCTCCGTCGGGACGACTGCTCATCCCGCTCGGCGGTCCTGACGGTGTGCAGTGGCTGACGAAGCTGACACGCGAGCCGGACGGTAGGTTCGTCGAGGAAAGGATAGAGGAGGTCCGCTTCGTTCCTCTGATCTGCGGCTGAAAGCCCGCGCCATCTCAAATGGCGCGAAAAAGGCCGCCCGGAGGCGGCCAGTTTTTGATCTTCGCTTCTTCTGCTTACTTCTTGAGGGCGTCAGCGGCGTCCCGCGCCGCATCCTTCACGTCCCCCGCAGCGTTGTGGGCGGATCCCTTGGCCTTGTCGATCTTGCCTTCGGCTTCCATGCCCTTGTCGCCAGTGAGCTTGCCGGCACCTTCTTTGATGGCGCCTTTTGCCTTGTCGGCGGCGCCCTTCACATGTTCGCGGTCCATGATCGTATCCTTTGCTGTCCGGAAGATCAGCACAACGATGTTGTTGCGCAGGGGTTCCTCGCAGAACAAAGCACGGTGTTTTCAACGAACACTCTGAACGTGGCCCTTGGCCGAGCAAGCTGGGGCATTCGCAATGTCGGCTATTGGCGGCAGGACCGGATGCGCGGCCATGCATGTTCCAATCGCCGCCCGCGCTGACGATCAGCCGCCGCTGCAACGACGAATGCAGACCGGATGCCCGCCATCGAATTCACAACGGCCGAAAAGCCCGTGAATCGCTTGTTTTTCAGGTACCTCCTTGCAGGCGCTGTGGATATTCTGCGGTGAGCCAGCCGACCGGTTCTGGCAGCCTTTCCGAGCAGCGATGTTACAGGACACGACTGATCTGGTTGCCATGGCCGAGGCATTGAGCCGGTCGGCCGACTACCGGGTGCTGCGACGCCTCGTCGCCCGACCGAGCTACGTCCCGACGGCAGGGCAGGAGGTCAGGAGCGGCATTCTGCTCGACACCGAGACCACCGGTCTCGATCACGCCAAGGACGAGGTCATCGAGCTCGGGATGGTCAAATTCGACTACGCGGCGGACGGGAGGATCGTCGGTGTCCGCGATACCTTCTCCGCCTTCAACGAGCCTAGTGTGCCGATTTCCGCGGAGGTGACGGCACTCACGGGCATCACCGACGAGATGGTCGCCGGCCACAGGTTCGACGACGCGGCCATCACCGCCTTCGCGGAAAACGCGGTCATCGTCATCGCGCACAACAGCGGCTTCGTCACGTTTTCCGGTTCAGTTTGGCATGCCGAGGCGGAAAGCACCGGCATTCGGCCAGGTGAAGGCGGAAATTTTTGGCGATTGGCCGTGAAGCGGGGAGCAAAATGACTTTAGATGAAGCAAACGCTGAGTTGTGCCGCCATCGCGATCTTGCGCTCACGGCCTATGCGCACCGTCTGCTCGCTCAAGGTGCCGACATTCACGGCGAACAGTTTCGTGCGGACCTGGCGAAATACGCCGGCGAGCTGGAGGCTTGGCGGCGCAAAGCTATCGATCGCTTGCGGCAATTCGTCGAGGCGATGACGGAGCGGCCGTCGGCCACCTTGCACTAACTGGCCGGCTCGTGGTTGACGGACCGACGGACGTCCAAATTCGGGCATGTCCCTCTCGGCTCGCCTCCCCGAGGCACGCAGCGCCGACGCCGCCATCCAGCTTTTGATCTGGGCGATCGAGGAGATCAAAAGAACTGGCGACCAAGAGATTCTCTTTCATACTCGCGCTGCCTTGGAGCAACAGCGCATATACTCCACATGCCCCTCGCTTCAACGCGATGCAGGATCAGCCGCCCCTTAAGCAGGCTCAGTCGAAAGGCGCCCCGTCGCATTCCTCAGAGGAGTGGAACGGCGGAACTCAGTTTAACCTGTATCAAGAGACTCGCTATCTGTAGGAACGTTGGCGGCGCCTCCGGATTCACAACCATGCCGCGCTATTATTTTGACTATCGCGACGACATCGGCCTGTGGACGGATGATTCCGGCGAGGAATTGTCGAGCCTCGAAGCGGCCGAAAAGGCTGCGTTGGTTGCGCTGGCCGACGCGGGGCGCGACATGGCGCTCGCCGGCAGACAAGGCTGCGTGTCTATCCAGGTCCGCGACGACTCCGGGTTTTTGCTCCAGGGAACGATCGTGCTGAAAACTGCAGCCAATTATCGGGCGGTCCCTAAGGGAGCCGAACTGTTCCTTGACACGCCGGTGATCGGAGACCCGCAACCCAATCCGCTAACATTGCGACCGGACTGGTCATCCAAGTCCCTGAAGAGAGTGAGCGGAAGTAAATGAAGCGTTTCAGCTCACTTCGGCGGTGGTGGAAGGGCACCAATCTGGTGCAGCAACGCGAAGCGATCCGGTACGCCCCAATGTTCTACAAGTTTCCCGTTGTCGAAACGGCAAACATCGAGCACGTCGATGGCCACGGGTTTACCCGAAGCCGGATCGGTGCCCGTCGCCCTACAACGCGCCCAAACCGTATCTTCCGTTTCAACCGAGGCCTCTAGCGTAAGCTTTAGGTCCTGGATGCTTCTCCTGGCACTTTCGATTTGAGATTTTAGAATGCCGGGACCGGGCAGGTTGCTATTCGTCAAATACTGGTGCTCCAGCAGTCGCTCCGCGCAAACCTCGTCTGCGACTGACAAATCCCCGCGCGAAAAACCGCGGTCAATTATGGAGCGGAAGACTTCAAGGTTGGATTGTGCCAAGGCTGCTCTCCAATGACTAAACGCAGCTTAACAGAGCCTGCTCGCCTATGACAGCTCTGGCACATCTGCGAAGTTATGCCGTGTTTGATGGAGGTCGGCTTATCGCGCCAGAGCGGACCAGATTTGCTCAACCTGAGTTCTTCGCATTTTGACCCTGGCTGTGTGAAAACTCAAAAATCGCAACGCGGCGAAGAATGGTATTTTCCAGTCCCACCTCTAAGTTTAATCCGCTTGCGCGTTGAGCGATTAAAGCGGTCTTGAACGAATAACTTCTTCTATCACGATTGCGCATGTTGGCGTTTTCACACAGCCAAGACCCTGACCGGACATGCAACCTCGCGGTGGGCGCTGGAATAAGTCGGCGCGCGTGGTAGACTTTCGGTCCTATCGGTCCAGAGTGGATTGCACAAAATCCGGAGGGGCCGCGATGCAGCAAACTGCCGACTGGCTCGAAAGGCTCGGAATGTCCGGGTACGCGCAGCGCTTTGCTGAAAACGGGATTGGTTTCGCAGCACTTCGCCATCTGACTGATCAGGACCTTAAGGACATCGGCGTGCTGCTCGGGCATCGGCGCATAATGCTTGCGGCTATCCAGGAGCTTGGGAGCCCTGCCGTAGCTCAACGCGTTACGGCCGAGTTGAAGCCCCAAGATGCCGCCGAACGTCGCCAAGTCACCGTGATGTTCTCGGACCTTGTGGGTTCAACAGCACTTTCCGCACGCATGGACCCAGAAGACCTACGCGAGATCATTTCCGCGTATCAGAAGTGCGTCGCCGACATCGTGCAGCGGTTCGGCGGCTTCGTTGCGAAGTATATGGGCGATGGGGTACTGGTATACTTCGGTTATCCGCAGGCGCACGAAGACGATGCGGAACGGGCCGTCCGGGCGGGGCTGGAGTTGGTAGCTGGTCTAGGTGCTCTGAAGTTCCGTGAGCCCCTGCAGACGCGTGTCGGCATCGCAACGGGACTGGTGGTTGTCGGCGACCTCATCGGGTCCGGCGCTTCTCAGGAGCACGCCATAGTCGGTGAAACGCCAAACCTTGCGGCGCGTTTGCAGGGCGTTGCTGAGCCGAACGGCGTCGTCATTGCGGAGAGTACTCGGAAGCTGTTGGGCAATCTGTTCGAGCTTGAAGAATTTGGGCCGCTAGAACTCAAAGGTATCTCAGGCGCCGTAGGGGCATGGGCTGCGTTGCGGCCGGCTTCAGTCGAAAGCCGCTTCGAGGCCCTGCACGCGAACGGATTGACCGAGCTTGTTGGGCGGGACGAAGAACTCGAACTGCTCTTGCGACGCTGGTCCAAGGCGAAGATTGGTGAAGGCCAAGTAGTGCTGCTCTCCGGCGAGGCTGGTATTGGCAAATCGCGGCTTACGGCGGCGCTGCTGGAAAGCATCGCTAACGAGCCGCATACCCGATTGCGCTATTTCTGCTCGCCGCAGCATACCGACAGCGCTTTTTATCCGATAATCGGCCAGATGGAACGGGCCGCACGATTTGCGCATGACGACGCGCTGGAAACGAAGCTGGACAAGCTCGATACTGTATTGGCGCGGACTTCAACCACTTTGGAGGATACGGCGCTATTCGCCGACATGCTGTCGCTGCCAAAAGAGGGGCGCTACGCGGCGCTCGACATACCCTCCGAGCAACACCGCCAGCGGACATTTAAAGCGCTCGGGTCACAGGTGGAGGCATTGTCGCGCTCCAAACCTGTGCTGATGATCGTCGAGGATGCACATTGGATCGATCCAACGAGTCAGGAAGCTTTCAGCGGGGTCGTTGACCGGCTTCGGACCTACCGTGTGCTGTTGATTGTGACGTTTCGTCCAGGGTTCGAACCGCACTGGATCGGGCGGCCCTACGTCACTGTTCTCACCCTCAATCGGCTGGCGCAGCGCGAAATCGAGACGGTGATTGATCACATCGTGGGCAACCAGCTTATCTCGGCGAGCGTGCGGCAGGACATCATTGAGCGCACGGACGGGATTCCCCTTTTCGTGGAGGAGATGACGAAGGCGGTCCTGGAGACCAAGAGTGAGGGCGAAGCTCGGCGAACTACAGGCAATATTCCGTCACCTGCGGCGGCGGTCCCCGCAAGCCTGCACGCCTCGCTTATGGCGAGGCTCGACCAGCTCGGGCCCGCCAAGGAGGTGGCCCAGATCGGTTCCGCGATCGGGCGAGAGTTCTCTCACACTTTGCTTTTTTCCGTTGCGAGCAAGCCGGAGCCAGAGTTGGCATCCGCCTTAGACCGTCTGATCTCCGCTGGCTTGTTGTTCCGGCAAGGTGTGCCTCCGTATTCCAGCTATCTGTTCAAGCACGCGCTGGTGCAGGACGCTGCCTATGGCACGCTGCTGCGCCGAAGACGGCAAGAGTTGCATGCACGAGTTGCCGCCACCTTGGAGCAGCATTTCGCAGATGTGATGGATCGGCAGCCTGAGATGCTGGCCCATCATCTGACAGGTGCCGGACAGGCGGAACGGGCCTCTGATCAATGGCTAAAAGCCGGCCAGTTTGCGGCTTCCCGCTCCGCGTATGCCGAGGCGGTCAGTCATTTCGATCGTGGTTTGTCCCTGCTGCCATCTCTGTTGGATGAGCAGCGCGATCGGCAAGAGATCAAGCTGCAACTCGCTAAAGGCGTGTCTCTCAGTAACGCCAGAGGCTTCTCCTCGGCCGAAGCAGCAAAAGCGCACGCTCGTGCGCACGAGCTTTCCGAGAAGATAGGAGACATCGATTCTCAGTTCACCGCGATATGGGGGTTGTGGACTTTCCGACGCACGTCGGATTGGAATGCGGCGCGCCAGCTTTCAGACAGGCTCCTGAGCCTGGTCGAAAAGAGTAATAATGTCGGTCTTCGGCTCGAAGCTCATCATACGGGTTGGACAACACATTTCTTCTGCGGCGAACTCGCTCCGGCGCAGGAGCATTGCGAGAAGGGCCGAACCCTTTATGAGTTCGAGAAGCACCGGACGCACGCACACATCTACGGCCACGACCCGGGAGTCTGTGCAGGAACGCTAGGTGCCTGGAGCGCCTGGCTGCTCGGCTACCCTGACACGGCGCTCGCTCGCGTGAATGACGCGTTGGCGCTTGCGGAACGGGTGAAACATCCCTTCAGTCTTGCTATGGCGCGTCTGCATGCGTCGATATTGCACCAGTTCCGACGTGACTCAGCTTCGGTACTGCAGTGCATTGAGAGCGCAGAGACCCTAGCGGCTGAGAAGCGCATTGCCTTGCCGCTCGATCCACGAGTCCTCCGCGGCTGGGCGTTGTTGGCACCGGATAGGATTGAGGCGGCGATTGCCTCCTACCGCGCCGTGCTTGCTGATCCGGCGAAGCAAGGCACGATTCAGTACGCTCCCTATAGCTTTGCGCTCTTTTGCGAGGTGCTTTGTCGCACGGGAAACCACCCCGCCGGAGCCGAAGCCCTGACGGATGCTGCTGCCATTGCGGAACAAAGCGGCGAGCACTGGTGGGATGCGGAAATCTCTCGACTGCGAGGGTTGGTGCCATTACCTCGCGGCCTTGGAGGGAGCAACGCATGGCTGCTGAAGTCCCTACAGACCGCTCGGCAACAACGGGCGAAATCACTTGAGCTCCGGGCAGCGACGAGCCTTGCCCGCTTCTGGTGCGACCAGGGCAAACGCACGGCGGCACGTGATCTGCTGGCTCCGGTTTACGGCTGGTTCACTGAAGGGTTCGACACGCTTGATTTGAAAGAGGCCAAGGCGTTGCTCGACGACTTGGCGTCGTGAGGCAATCGAATGGTCTAGCGACTTCCGAGCTTGGCCCTAAGCCGAACACCGCCTAGCCTTTGTCCTGTCGGCTGAGAGAAGCCAGACCGGCCGCCTGTCCTTGCTCTCCTCTACCGCTGCTTGTGACCCTGGCTGTGTGAAAACTAAAAAATCGAAACGCCGCGAAGAATGGTATTTTCCAGTCCCACCCCTAAGTTTAAGACTAAAGCGGCCTTGGACGAATAACTTCTTCTATCACGATTGCGCACGTTGGCGTTTTCACACAGCCAAGACCCGCAGCGGACTTTTCCACGGTGCGCATTAGCAAGAACGCCGATTCACTCCACCTTCCGCAGGAACTCGAGGATCGGACCGCTGACGGACGTGTCGGTCGTCCCAACCGAAAACGCTTGCGAGAGGTGGCTGTGTTCCTTGAAGACCACGTAGGTGGGGCAGCGACCGGCATCGCAGAGTCCCTTCTTCAGGGCATCGCCTTGCTCGACCGCAGTCGGCGTGTCGAATTCGGTGCGGGCGACGAACAATGGAATGGTGGCCTTCTTCAGTCCCTCGGTTGAGAGGCGTCTCTCGCGCTCGGCGGGGTCGGTCCCGAAATAGGCCGGCATGCCCTTCTCATAATAGCCCGAGAGCATAATCGCCGCTTTGACGCCGTGGCCCTTGGGTCCATGGAATTGCGAATGCCCGACATAGCCGGCAATCAGATCTGCGCCTGCGGAATGGCCCCAGAGCACGAGGTGATCGGGATCGCCGCCGTACTGCGCGATGTTCGCCTGTATCCAGCGCACCACCGCCGCCAAGTCTTCGTGCGCAGCCGGCCACACATGCTTAGGAGCCAGGCGATAGTTGACGTTGACGCCGATCATATCGCGCCGAGTGAGCCACAGCATAATGTTGTCATAGAACGGTGAACCCGCCGCGTGTTTGTCCCCGCGTTCAAATCCGCCGCTGTGGAGGTACACGACGACTGGCTTGGCCGCACCCGGCGGCGGCGTGGCCGTAAAGAGGTCGAGCTTTTGAAGCGGATCCGCGCCGTAAGCGATATCGCGGACGACTGTCACATCAGGGTAAGGCTCCTTCTGGCTGGCGAACAGCGGCGCATAGAGCCGTGTGCCGGGCCCGTCGACAACGGGGCTGATCTTCCGGATGCCTTCGGCAATGTCCGGCGGCACCTGCGCGAGCGCCACGCTGGGAGCGGCCGTCAGCGTGAAGAGCGCAGCGACGAAGGAGAGAGAGTACATGACGACCCCCTTTGATGTAGCCTAGCACTACCGCCGCCAGGGACGCTATTGTGCGCGGCCGATTGATAGCAAGAGTCATCAGCGGCTCGGGCGACGGCATGTCCGATTCTGGCCCATCGCATCCGTTGGCGCAGTGCAGCGGTAGGTCTGTAATCGGGGGCATAGCGGAAGTCATCGCCTCCGGCGCGGACCGCCGCCTTTGACCCTGGCTGTGTGAAAAGCCGCGAGTCGGTTACGATTCCTCCGTTTCCTAATGGGGGGATACGGATGGGACGCTTCGTTGAAGGCGCGGACAGATCCCAGCTGACGCTCTTGCCGGAATGTCTGGAGGATTGGGTAGACGACGACAACCCGGTCCATGTGATCGATGTGTTTGTCGAGGCGCTCGACCTGCATGGAATGGGATTTGAGGGTGTGATCGCCAAGGAGACGGGCCGGCCTTCCTATCATCCAGCAGTCCTTCTGAAGCTTTACATCTACGGTTATCTCAATCGGGTGCAATCCAGTCGCCGCCTGGAACGTGAGGCGTGCCGCAATATCGAGGTGATGTGGCTGATCGGCCGCCTGGCTCCCGATCATAAGACGATCGCCGATTTCCGGAGGGACAATGGTGCGGCGCTTCGGAGGGTTTGTGCGAAGTTCGTTGCGCTATGCCGGCAAATGGGCCTGTTGCAGACCCCAAGCGTCGCAATCGACGGCAGCAAGTTCAAGGCAGTGAACAATCGCGATCGTAACTTCACGCATGCCAAGATGGCGAGGCGGATGGCGCAGATCGAGGAAAGCGTCGGTCGATATCTGCGTCAACTGGATAGCGCCGATCGGCAGGAACCATCGGAAGCGATCAGCATCAAGACGACGAGGATCAAGGAAAAGATTGCTCGGCTGAAGCAGGAGATGAGCCGCCTGGAAGTGCTTGATGCGCAGATGCGCAACACGCCGGATCAACAGATATCGCTCACCGATCCGGATGCTCGTTCGATGGCCACCAGCGGACGCGGATCGGGTGTCGTCGGCTACAATGTCCAGGTCGCGGTGGACACCGAACACCATCTGATTGTTACGCATGAGGTCATAAACGTCGGCAACGACCGTGGGCAGCTTGCTCGGATGTCGAAGCAGGCCAAAGAAGTGCTCGAAGTGGACAAACTCGAGGCGGTCGCCGACCGTGGCTACTTCGACGGAGAGGAGATATTGGCCTGCGAAGAGGCTGGCGTTGCAGTCACGCTGCCCAAGCCGATGACGTCGAACGCCAAGGCGGAGGGTCGGTTCGGCAAACAGGACTTCGCCTACCTGCCTGATGAGGACGTCTACCGCTGCCCGTCCGGCCAGCTGCTGCCCTATCGCTATACCAACATCGAGCATGGAATGACGCTGCGCCGTTACTGGTCGACAGCAGCGTGCCAAGGCTGCGCAATCAAGAGCCAATGTACGCCGTCCAAGGAGCGCCGCATCACCCGTTGGGAGCATGAGCATGTGGTCGAGGAGGTCCAGAGACGGCTCGATTCCAATCCCGACGCCATGCGGACGCGGCGCGAGACGGTCGAGCATCCCTTCGGCACGATCAAAGCCCGTATGGGTGCGACCCATTTCCTGATGAAGCGCCTACGGAATGTTGCCGCTGAGATGGCGCTGCATTTTCTCGCTTATAACCTCACGCGGGTGATGAACATCGTCGGCAAACCGCGCCTGATTGCAGCCATCCGCGCCGTCTGAAGGCCGGAAAGTACGTCCAACAGCGCAATACCGCGTCCCGATACCCACTTTGGCCGTCATTGGGCGATCTGACGCGAGAACATCAGCCGCCTGCGGTGATTGGCGACCACGGCCGCGTGCCGACCATCTGTTTGCACACAACCAAGACCCGATCCGGACATCGGCGAGTAGACCACAATTCGGAGGAACTCTTTCTCGAGTACTCTGGAAAAGACCGAGACGCATAGCAGCGAAGCTCTGGATTATTTACGCTGAGAGCAGTAAGCTGCAGCTTGAAATCCCCGGAACTGTTGGCTCGAATAAGGCGTCAGAGCAATTCGCAGGGGAGGGACGAATGAGCATCGTGCTGCGACCCGGCGCGCCGTCGGATTCCACCGTTTGCGGAAAAATCTGCTTCGAGGCGTTCAGGACAATTGACGATGAGCACAACTTCCCGTGGGATTTTCCGTCGGTGGAGGTGGCCACGCAGGTCCTGACGATGCTGCTGTCCAACTCGGGATTCTACTCGCTTGTCGCCGAGAAGGACGGAAAGGTTGTCGGCAGCAACTTTCTCGATGAACGCGGACCGATTGCCGGGCTCGGGCCCATCACAGTTGATCCGACCTCACAGAACGCGACGATTGGGCGGCGCTTGATGCAGGCTGCGCTCGACCGCGCGAGCGATCGGCGTGCGGCCGGGGTGAGGCTGCTGCAATCCACATTTCACAATCGTTCTCTGTGTTTGTACGCCAAGCTCGGCTTTGACACCCGCGAGACGATCTCGAAAATGAACGGGGCCCCGCTGGGCGTCAGCTTGCCGGGGTACGACGTGCGTCCGGCCAGCGCTACCGATCTCGTCGCCTGCAACGCGTTATGCCACCGGGTTCACGGTCATGATCGTGGCGGCGAACTCCATGACGCGATTAATGCGGGAACGGCGCGGGTCGTCGTGCATCTCGGCCAGATCACCGCCTACGCGACGGATGTCGGGTTCTTCGCTCATGCCGTCGCCGAGAGCAACGAAGGTCTGAAGGCCCTGATCGGATCTGCTCCAAGCTTTCCCGGCGGCGGCTTTTTGGTGCCGACCCGAAATAGCGAATTATTCCGCTGGTGTCTGCAAAATGGCCTCCGACTCGTGCACCAGATGACCCTAATGACGACCGGCCTCTACAACGAGCCTAAGGGCTTTTATCTGCCCTCGGTGCTCTATTGAGCAAGGAGCCTCGGCCCCGAGCATCAGGCCGAGCTTCCGTTCATGGCCCAGCCGAACAGCACGTTAGCGGCGAGATAGTCAGCTCCTGAACGTGGACCGGAAATTGCTCACCTGCTTGATCAATGCTTTTGAACGGACCGGACATCACCAACCTTTCACCACCATCATTCCAGCGGCTCCGGTGGCAAGTCGCGCGCTGCCGAAATCGGAAATGACATGATCGGAGCGATCATGATTGGGTGCCGGTGTTTTATAGGTTTGATAGGAGCGGCCATCGTCGTCGCGCCGCTCTCGATACGCGCGCAGCAGCCGGCCACACCGGTCATTGGATTTCTCAACAACTTGTCGCCCGGTGCGATCGCCCGCCCCGTAGCCGCGTTCCGCGACGGCCTGAAGGAAGCCGGGTTTATCGAAAGCCACAACCTAGTTATCGAATATCGCTGGGCCGAGAATCACAATGATCGCTTGCCGGCGCTAGCTGCCGATCTGGCCCGGCGTCAGGTTGCGGTGATTGTTGCGACCGGCGGTGGCGCCTCGGCGCTAGCCGCAAAGGGTGCGACCACCACAATTCCGATTGTGTTTTCCTCAGCCACTGATCCTGTCGAGCTGGGCCTCGTTGTCAGCCTGAACCGACCCGGCGGAAACGCCACCGGCGTTCATGTGATGACCAACTCTTTGGAAGCCAAGCGGCTGGACCTGCTGCACGAATTGGTGCCAAACGCCGCAACCATCGCCATGCTGGTCAATCCGGGCACCCCCGGCGCCGACAGCCAGTTGACGGAAGCGAAGACGGCCGCGCAAAGCCTCACGCGGAAAATTCACGTTCTAAGGGCACACAACGAGCCGGAGATTGACAGGGCCTTCGCGATCTTGGCCGAGCTCGATGCCGACGCTCTCCTTGTCGCGGCCGATCCGTTCTTCAACGCTCACCGCCAGCGGATTGTCACACTGGCAGCGCGCTACGCCATTCCCGCAATCTACGAGTTCCGAGAGTTTGCCGTGGCCGGCGGCCTGATGAGCTACGGGATCAGCCTGGCCGACGCGTACCGGCAGGTTGGACTTTATACCGGCAGAATTCTTCAGGGCGCTAAGGCCGCCGACTTGCCGGTTATGCAGCCGACCAAATTCGAGTTGGTCATCAATCTCAAGGCCGCGAAGGCGCTGGGCATCACGGTCCCGCCGATGCTGCTCGCCCGCGCCGACGAGGTGATCGAATAGAGACGCCTCTGCTGCGTTGCACGAGTCCGGAATTGGCCCCAAGGCGAAGTGGTCCAATGGGCCGTTGAGGTCCGCTGTTAGTTGCAGATCGGACCTGTTGCTCTGCTCACAGCTCCCGCTCCATCGCCGGGTGTTTGCGGTTCTTCACCTTGATCCAATGCTTGGTCCTGCCGCCCTGATACGGCCGGTCGCGCCGCTTTGACACCAGTCCCTCCAGACCCATGCGACAAGCAGCGCGAAACAGATCAGGCCCAAGCTCTCCCCGTTCGAAGGGATTGATGAAGACACCTTCAGGGCGCCGCGCGAGCAGGCGCGCCAAGTTCGTCTTTCGCATTGACAGGGGAAGCATGCGGAGGTCGTCGCCGCCTTCGGCGAGAATATCGAAGGCGCAGAACTGCACTTCGCGATCGTGTTTGCGGGAGTGAAGCGCGTTGAAATCTGAGATGCCGTCGACGCCCAGCACGACGGCTTCACCATCCAGCACGAAGTGCTTCTCCCGGGCGGACCTTGCGCGCGGCCTCGACGATCCATGGATAACGACTGGCCCAATTGTAGCCGCCACGCGTGATCAGGCGCACGCGGTCGCCATCGCGCTCCAAGCGGAGGCGGTAACCATCATACTTTACTTCATGCAGCCAATCGGGGCCGTCCGGGACTGCAATGCCCTTGCTCGGCAGGCAAAACTCAAATGAACGCATGCGGGAAAAATAGGCATTCGCGGCCTGAATACGAGATGGAGCCCAGTTGAAAGCTTACGGCCTGCCCTCTACGGCCCTGGCGGCAGATCCGGCGCGACTTCGCTCCCGGTGCTGTCACCGAGAGCTTGCTCCACCGCGGATGCGAGCCCAGCAAGATGTTCGGCCAATCGGGCAAACAACTCGCGCTTTTTGGGATCGGTCGCCAAATCTCGAATAAGTGCGCACTCAGCGGCGTCTCGCCGAAGTCTCTCTAAGCTGGGCCTGCATGTCTTTCACTAGCGGCCTCAATGTTCCTTTCTAGGAACATTACAAATAGCTGTTCCCTGTCAAAAGTGAACAAGGGATATCGCTGATTGGGACTAGCCTCCGATTGTATGGCGCACCTCCCCAACGCGCCAGCCGTCGGACCGCCTGCCCTATGTCCGCTCCAGCCCCTAGGAGGGCAGGCTGGTCCGAACGGGTTTTGCGCAGCCGCATCAAAGCGGCTGGCCGCCACCCTAGCATTGAAGCTCAATTGCTGAATGCACACGGCTCTTCACTTAACCGAGGCTCCTGTCCCCGGTAGCCGGACATACGTGCCGCTCTCATGCAGCTCCAGCCAGCCGCGCTCCTGCGCCAAAGCGACTGCGGCGCTGAATTGTTCGCCCGTGCCGCCCTGTCTCAGGAAGTGCACATTGATCAGCTCGATGAAGACGCGTCCGTCCTGCACGGGTTGAATGCCCCTGGCGATCTCGACGGTTATGGCGGGCGGCGTGACCGCCGGGAATGCTCCGATCACACAATGTCAGAGTTGCTGGCCTATTTGGCGACCGTTGGTTTCGCTGGCCTGGGGGTGCACTGCGGAACTGAATGGACTAGACGCCGTCCCAGAAAGGGAATTCAGTGGTTCCATCCATAAAGTCAGCCGGTGCACTCCAACGCGGGAGGAGCCGTAGCGTGATCATCAGACCCCATTTCGAGACGTATTCGATCCCGGCGCGCGTCTGTTTTGCCATCGCGCTCGTGGGTGGCGCGCTACTGGTCGCCCTAGTCGTTACGAACATCTACTTCATAAAATAACGCGCGCGCATGATGTTGGGCACCATGCCTAGAGAGATCGCCATAGCGCTCTGGTCCCTAGCCGCCGCCTGCATAGTGGCATTCAGCGTTGCCGCGCTCGTATCTCCGCATTAGCAAGTAAGGCGCACTCGGCGGCCTCTGTCAGCGGAAGATGGTCTGCAATTCAGCCTGTAGCCGACCAAGCTCTAGCCCTTGTCACGCACGTCCACTGCCTCTCACCGGCCGCCTATTCCACCGCAGCCTCTGGTCCCTGGGCCATCTACCACGAGGCGAGCCATTTTTCGATCGCCGTGCAAGTCTGGGCGTCATCGGCAATGGACATCTGAACCCTGAAATGAGTGCGTCTGCCTGCATCCTTTGCGTCGCCAAGTCTGGTTTCGATGAGCAACAAAAAAACGGCTCCAGTTGTGGGACTGGAGCCGTCACCTTCCTTAACAGCGCTTCCGACATTGGGGGGCTTAAGGTTCGGAAGAGCACCTTCATTCTGCGATGCGTTTTTGGATCTCGTCAATGCTTAGCGCTCGTCCAGAAAAAGTCAGACGATTGCGCTGTCATTTAAACCAGTCAAACACCGGACTTTCACTCATCATTTTAATCTGCGAGACTTTCGATCCGACACAAACAATGGCTTGCGAAGAAGAAGCCCGAAGGAGGTTCGCCGTGGAGAAGGTGCGACGCTTGCGCGCGATGGGTTCTCTGTGCCGTCAACAGGCGGCGTACAACAGCATGAACAAATGGAAACTCCTCGCGGACGCGGAATGCTGGGAGCACTTGGCTGAGCTTGAGCTGTCGTCCCACTTCCGGGAATGCAACGTCGCTAGCTCAATCAGCTCGCTTGAGCCGGCTGGGTGAGAAAAACTCCTGCAACGCGAAATCGACCAATGGGCCAATTCTTCAAACATCGGGGGCGTGCAATGACTAACCGTAGTCGGGCGTTGAACCGCGTTGTCCTGTGCCTGCGTGCTCAGGCGCTTCTTTTTCAGCTTGCCGAACTTGAGACCCTTCGAGGCCGAGTGCGAGAGGCCGAGGAGAATACAGCTCTCGATCAATCGGCAGACCCGGTGAAGTCAACCATTCACTGATTGATCGCAGGTCGTCGAGCGCGCGCTGCTGGGAGGGTATGCCCCACCGGGCCACGGCCGATCAGCCCTCAATGTGTTTCACCGTCGAAATCGGCCAGCGACCTTCATGTCCCGCGACCGAGATGCGAAGTCCGTGCTCATCATCGAGGAAGACGCGATCAATTGTGCCTGCCTTGCCGTCAGTCAAGACGACGGTCTTGCCGACCAGCTCCGTATCGGCCTCGTGCAGTTCGCGCAAGATGTTCATCGCTCGCGCGTCGCCGGTACTTGCAGCACTCACGAATGCACCCTGTTTGGTGCGAATTCTTGTATTCTACCACTCTGGTATTTTGACGCGACACGCAATCGGGGAGTTCCAGGGCGCGTGAATTGAATTCTGAAACGGTCTCTTGGGTCTCTCTTATTATCTTCACTACAGACATGGCCTTTCGGAACTCTTGCAGTCCGCAATGAGTTACAGAGCCGCCGACTGGATGGAGCATGCGGTCGCGTGCGCGATAGCACGTGACGGTTTCTCGATCGCGCCGGTCGGCAGCGCTTGAACAGAGAGAGGCGACAATGAAGGCACCACTTCTTCTTGCTGGCGCATTAATCATCGGATGCGCCGTCCCGGCACTAGCCGATGAGTACTATGTCGTGCAGGGTCCGAACCGCCAATGCACCGTTACCACGACACGTCCGGCGGACAAGGAGGTCGTAACGCAGATCGGTCCGCTGGCTTTCAAGAGCCGCGTGGAAGCCGAAGATCGCATCAAGCAGACCAAAGTCTGCGAGGAAGGGACAGTTGGTAGCAGCAGCAGCACGACTGTCATCAAAGAGAAATAGTCGAGGGCATCATTCCTGATCATCTTTGGCTGTTCGAGAAAAGTCGCGCCCATTCCTGTCGGCGCGACTTTTTGTTCTCGAGACACCAACTGACCAGCGGCTTAGGTTCATTCCGGCGGCCTTTGCCGAATTCCGCCATAACTACGTCAGCAAATGCGCGGATGCTCGAAATCCCAGGCCGCTGCGATCACTGCGAAGAAGAGTTCGCGCAACAAGAGCTGACCGTTCTTGCGCCACCGGCCGGGGGGCGAGTTGATCTGCGCTCGGTGCATCGAGATCAAGCTCCGTCGAGCTGTCGCGAAGCTGGCGCGTGGTGATTAACTGACGCCAAACGCATCATCGTCATCTCTAGTCCGGCTTCCGTGTTATGGATCACAGGCGCCGGATAGTCTGGGAAGACGCGGGGCATCGGCGGCAAGTTGCCGACTTGTAAGCTGTAAAGATATCGCTGGAAAATATTTATGGGCTGGCAACAGTAGAGACAGCTGCCGTCACATGTTGAATTTCCAGCGTTTATACTTTCACGCAACCGAAGCTGCCATCAGACAGTCCGATGATAGACTTGCGGATCGCTGGAGTTTTCCCCATCTCCAGCGCATCAACCATCGACAGAGCGATCAATACGATGATGACTGTCGAAGAATTCGATCTGGAGTCGGCTGCGACCTATGATCAGTGGAAAGCGGAGCAAGAGGCTGAGTGGTTCGGCGTCCGCGAGCAAATCGAGGCAGAATGGGCTGCTAGTGCCTCCTTGACCAAACCCATGTTCGAAGTTCTGCCAGCGCGTGATACGAACGGACGTTGGGTTTGGGCGCTTCTGGAAATCGCTTAAGATGCAGCGCCGGAGCACGAGGATAAGGGCGTCCGTCACATCCTGCGAATTAGACTCTTGATCCAGGTCATCGAGTTCTCGATAGCCCAGTTGGTCTGGTGATCGGTGAGGCTCGGCATAGGCGCAGAGCCGGGGCCGTGTCCGAATGGATTGCGGACTTTCGCAAACAAATGCTTCAGCGCCTCCATTTCCCAGACCTCGATAAGTTTCGCGCCTCGCAGGTTGTCGATGTAGTTGGCAGCGCCTTTCTCCTTGCCTGTGGTAAGTTGCTTTTCATCCGAGATGATCTTGATGGCGCTTTCTAGAGATCGAGCGGCATAGAAGGCGGGGTCGCGACCTCCTGTGTCCCGGAGTCAATCGCCTCCTTCATATCGTGATCGACGTTGTGCCACTTTGGCTCCGCGACCAATTTCCAAAAAGGGGTTTCAATTTGTTGCGCGATCGTTTGGTCCTCCGAGATTTGAATGAAGCCGTTGTGATAGTGCAACTGGCAGCCCGCTTGGCGAAAGCGGGCATTTAACTCGTTGACTGCGGCTTGAAACGTAGCGTTTAGCTTGTCGTTTGCAGCTTGTATCCCATCAGCGCGCTTGCCGGGCAGCCGAAGACCGCGACCTCCTGCAGGGAACGTATGGTCCTGAATCCGAGCAGCTGTTAATTTCTCCGCGAGCCCAGCGTTCAGTTCGGCCACGAAATTCTCATGCTGGCGGAAGCCGATTTCGACTAGGCTGATGCGCTCTTTAATGAAACGGTCGGCCGATACGTTGCCGTCGAAAGGTGTAAGCATCCACGCTTCGCACATCTTCACCGTAGTGTTTTGACCACTGAGCCATACATTCTCCGCGTCCAAAAGCCCTTGCCATGCTCGGAGTCTTTGCCCCCCACGTAGTATGGGCAAATATCGTTCAGGAGTTGGAAGCCCTGTACGAGAAGGCGACGATGCTCTTCGTAGAACGTCTCCCACATAATCGGCAGGGCGTAACGGTGAGCAAAAATATCAGTCAACATCGCTAATCTGCCCAGCCTCCATCGAATCGGAAGCTGAACGGTGGCACAATGCAGGGTAGCGGGGCGAGGATCGAAGCGCTTTTTCCGACCTATTCACAGGGTGATAGCCAGCGACATTATCGATCAGTCATGCGGGTGCCACTATGCAACCGCGTGAGTTACAAAGCGGACCTGCAAATCCGAAAACAGAGTACAATCCAAGGACGAATCGCGAGCCGCCCGGATTGAATTGAAAACCCGTAAGGCCATCTCAATCTGTTATCTATGCGGAGAGCCACTCCGCAACCCGCGCGACGACGATCACGTCCCGCCGAAGCAGTTCTATGCCAGAGCGCTCAGGAGGAAATATAAGACCACCAACCTGCTCACCCTCCCGACGCACCGGGCCTGCAACAACGCTTGGAAACTAGACGAAGAGTATTTTGTCCAAAGCCTCGTCCCGTTCGTGCGCGGTTCGGAGGCCGGTAATGCATTGTGGAGGCACACATTCGACAAGTTCCACAAGGGGCAAGGCGTCGCCTTGGTGATGCAGGTGAAGCAGGAGTTCATGCGTAAGGTTGGCGGAGTTATCCTCCCGGCCAATGTCATCGCCAAGCGATTTGACGCCGACCGTCTTCACGACGTGCTGTGGAAGATTATTCGGGGCTTGCACTTTAGCGACACGCAAGAGGTGTGGCCTGAACGCTGGACGCTCGCAGTAACCATCACGCTCCCGGGACAACAGCCGCCCGACGCTTTTCTGGCAATAACAAACGAAAATCTCCTGAAGACGCGCGGCCCCTATCCGGGGGTGTTTGCCTACAGCGACCACGTGTTCCCCGATGTTAATAACCTGCATTTTTGGGCGATGTTGCTGTGGAATAGGATCATCGTCACCGCTGCATTCCACGACCCGCATTGCGAGTGTGAGCAGTGCACCTTCATAGGTCCTGTATTTCCGGAGCCTCTAAGCGGGACGCGGATGCTGTGATCCCACGTCATGGTGACAGATTGGCGCATCCACAGCCCATTCCGACGGCCGGGGCGAGCGAGACAGAACGGCGGACAGTGAGCCGCCATCGCATTTTTTCTGAACGACCCAAAGGGGAGAAGCCGTCCGTCGACGTTAACAGAGTAGGGCGGGTCTTAGCGCTGCTCCACCCTTGCGCGCCAAAGGGCATCGAAAGTTTTTCGGTCAGCCGGCGCCCGGGCTTCTGCGTCCATCGGATTCCTGGACTTTTCGGTAAGCGCGCCTTCCAGTTCTCTATCGGATTGCGACTGGGTCGAAGCTAGAGCGGGCCACTCCAACAATGACTTCGAAAGCATGGGCCTGCCTTCGTACCAGCATCTTCGTCCGTCGATGATGCGCCAAGACCAATACTCCCGCGCATTTGGTGGCACCTCGGCCCTGCATTGTTGTTTCGCCTGCGCAGTTGGCAGTCCAATCAACAGGAGCGCAGCGATGCAAGTGGCAAAACGAACTGATGGAAGTTGTTTTGCCATCTGAGCGCTACGGGCTACTTCGTTGCTGCAGCCGAGCTATGGCGACCACCAGATCGGGCCGCTCAAGAACCTCGACCAGCTTGTCGAAGATCATCCCCTCATTGTCGCGGGGGCGAGGCTGAAGGTATTCGTCCAGTATGCATTGGGCTTCGCTGATGGCGTGAATAGCCAATTGCTGATCTGTCATTGCTTCTTACCTATTCAGGCCGCATTCGAGTTACGCCGGTAGAGATAGATGGAAGATCAAGTCTCGATTTTGACTTATCCCATCAAATTTTATTTCATTGCGTGGTAAGGCGCCCGGAGCGAGCGCTGACAGGCCACACCGAAAAACTCGCGGAGCTATTAGGGGCGGGACGTAAGTGGGGTCCGGCTCCCTGGGGTTGATCAACTGGGTGAACCGGCTGAACTAAGCAGCGGAGACCAAAAACTCGGGTAAATGCTGTCGGGGGGAACGTAGGTAGCGCTCCCCCGCTACCATGATACCGCTATCCTAAGTCATCACGTGACCTGCCATTTCTGCTCTTGCCGCTCGTTTCTTCGGTCTCGAGGCTAGAGTTCGCAGTCGGCCTAAATAGGCCCTGTACCCACTTTTGTACCCCAGGATTTTGAATCTTTGCGCCGACGGCGGCGTTGTCGCACGCTGATGCACTAGCCGCCGCCGTCGCGTTCGAAGGTCGCAAGCGATCCGAGCACGCGGTCGACGTTCGGCGACGACTTCTACACCTGCATCCGTCGACCAGGTCGGTGCCGCGCTGACTGGCGACGCCTTGCAGGTCTCGGCGTGGTCGACGATCATCTCGCGCGGCGCTGGAGTTTCGCGGTGCTGGCCTGGATCAACCGGCCGCAGCACTTCCGGCTGACGGCGTCAGCATTCTTCCGTCATCGCCCGCGCTGCAGGCCTACCTGTGTCTCCAGAGCCGATCGCGTTCCGACGTCGGCGCCTGTTCACGATGCCGGAGCCGCTGCAACTGGCGGTTTCGTCGTAGCGGATTTTCTGAGGGGGCCGTATACACCCGACGCACTGAGCGGAAAAAGCTTTCGCCGATCGATGCCGCTCGCGCCACGAACGTTATCCGACGGAAGATGGGAAGCTAAGGCGAGTTAGCTTCCCTCCCGACAATGATTTCGCGCGATCCGCGCCTGGGCGATATGCTCGACGTCGATGGCGTGCCGTGTGCTCTACGTCCTTCAACGTCGTCGTCGTCGAGCCGCGCAGCCGCTATTCGACGCTCCGGGAAATCACGAGGCGGCGGCAGATCGCGCTCGGGAAACTGGGCTAGACTAACTCTGTCGACAAAATTGTCCGGCGGAAGGAGCTAATTGATTGGCCCTGCAAGTAGAACGTCCATCACGACAGCGGTCGCGGGCGCGGCGCCATTTCCGAATCGAGGATCAGTCGACCATCGAGACGGCCATCTAACCGCTTCACGTACTCTGAAGCTTCGTCCATGTGCGCCTTCATGAGCGCGCGCACGCGCTCGCTGTCGCGCGCGCGGGCGGCCTTGGCGATCTCCGTGTGAATCTTGACGTTGGCGCATCCGAATCTCGTGTGCTCTTCAGGAGGCGTCTGGGTGCTGAAGACAACCAGCCGACGAAGCATCTCGTTGATGAGCTCGCATGCGAAGCGCAGGAAGGGATTGGGGTTTGCTGCAGCCAGGATGTCGTGAAAGTCGAGATCCGCCTGGCGTTGACGAACCAGAAGAGACGGCTCCTGCGAGCTAGGCTGGCACGTTTCGATGTTGTGCTCCAACGCGTCGAGCTGCTCCTTCGACAGAAACGGCACCGAGCCGGCAGCCAATTCGGGCTCCAGCAGGCGCCGCGCCGCATAGATGTCCTCCATGCTGACCTCTTTGAAGAACAGGTAGTTCTGCAACAGCTGAAAGGTGCGCTCGAGCGGGACCTCCATGATCGTCGCCCCGCCAGTCGGGCCGGTGCTGATGGTGATCAGTCCCTGCACCTCAAGGGACTTAAGGGCCTCGCGGATCGTGCTCTTGCTGACCGAAAACAGCCGCTGAAGCTCCTTCTCCATGGGAAGCTTGTCGCCCGGACAAAGGTTCTTCTGGGTGATCAGCTGCTTGATCTCTTCGGTGACGAGATCGGCCCGCTTTTGAATTTTCAGCCGGCCCCCCGGTCGCGGCAATTTTTCCAGTTCGACCGTCATTCCCGAATTCTCCAAAGCGACCAATAGGATCCAGGGCCGGCTGCGGTGCGAACTGGCGCGGGGCCAAGCAAAGGACCGACTCACGGATTGACACTTCTCCCATAATAGGCATATTCATGCAAATCCGGTTTATCATGATAAATATAATAGACCGGTTGGACGAAAGGGAGCGGAATGGCGGTCGAACGGAACATCCCGGAAATCTGGGCGGCAATTCACACCCCCTTCGATGCATCCGGTGCCATCGACGAGGCCGGAGTCCGCCGGAACGTCCGCCACTACATCGCGACCGGATTGGCAGGGGTGTTCTGCAATGGGCTGATCGGCGAAGTCTGGTCGCTCACGCTGCAGGAGAGAAAGCGTGTCATCGAGGTCATTGCGGACGAGGCTGGGGGGCGCCTTGGGATTTCCGTGGTGATCTCCGGTCCCTCGGTGGAGGAAACCATCGATCTCGGCGAGCACGCGCGTCGGCTTGGCGTCAGCCACGCCGTGCTGATGGTCCCAACCTCGGGGCCGCGATCGCCTGCGCAGCAGTTCGCGTATTTGCACCACGTCTGTGTCCGCTTGGAGATGCCGATCGTCATCTTCAACGCGCGAACCGCCGCGGGCAGCCCATTGGATCCGGGCGTTTTCACGCAGCTCTGCTCGCTATCCAATCTCAAGCTCCTGAAGACGACAGGCAACGCAGCCGAGAACGCGGCGCTTCGCCAGGCTGCGCGAAACGGCGTGCTGGTGTCGGATCCGCTGGAAGAGAACTTCTTCGCCAACATGCAGACCGAGGGTCAGTCGATCCTCTATGCCGACCCCGAGCCCTACCTCTATCAACGCGGCGAGTTTCGCCCGATCGCGGAATATGTGGCTCTGTTGGCGGCCGCGCGGACGGAAGAAGCAGCACGCATCTGTGCTTCACTCGCGCCGCAGCGGATCATCTTCAACAAGTGGATCATGGACCCGCTGAAGCGCGGTCACATGCCGAACGCAGCGGTCAAGCATTGGTGCGATCTGATCGGCCTTGCCGGCGGCGCCGTGCGCTCGCCGGTCACGCCGCTGTCCGCTGCTGAAAGACGGGAGCTGGAAGCCGATCTCATCGCATGTGGTGCGCCCGGCCTGCTGTCTGCTGCCGAACGAATTTCGTCGTGACTTGCTGATTGCAATCTTCAACGGAGGGGAACATGACTTTGAAGCCTGTCGACCGTCGCTCGGTGCTCCAGATGCTGGCCGCTGCCGGCTCCGCACCATTCGTTCTCAAGAGTACCGTTGCCCATGCGGAGACGCCGCTCACCGTCGGAGTTCTCTACTCCGGCTCCAAGCAGGATTACGGCTTCAACCAGTCCCACGCGCAGGCCGCCGCGTCGCTCAAGAAACAACCCGGCATCAAGGTGATCGAGGAGGAGCGCGTTCCGGAAACGATCGCGGCCCAGCGCAGCATGGAAGGCATGATCCGTCAGGATGGCGCTCAACTCATCCTGGCGACGTCCTTTGGCTACTTCAAGCCGCACGTTCTGGAGATGGCGGCCAAGTATCCGGACGTCACCTTTGCCCACACCGGCGGCGTGTGGACGGCGGGCATGCCCGAGAACATCGGCACGTTCTACGCCTACATCTTCGAGGCGCAGTACATTTCGGGAATCATCGCCGGCCACATGACGAAGAGCAAGAAGCTCGGCCTGGTCGCGGCAAAGCCGACACCCAATCTTCTGCGCAGCATCAACGCGTTCGCGATTGGCGCGCGCTCGGTCGACCCGGCAATTCAGGTGCAGGTCATCTTCACGGGCGACTGGGTTCTTCCAGTCCGCGAAGCGGAGGCGACGAACACGCTGGTCGACCAGGGGGCCGACGTCATCGCCGCCCAGGTCGATAGCCCGAAAGTCGTGATCGAGACGGCGGAGAAGCGCGGCGTCATGTCATGCGGCTACCACTCGAGTCAGGCCGATGTGGCTCCCAACGGCTATCTCACGGGGGCCGAGTGGAATTGGATCACGCCCTACCTGGTCTACGCCGGCAGCGTGCGTGGCGGCAAGAAGCCGGAGCACTATCTCCGTGCCGGGCTTGGCGATCATTTCGTCAAGAACAGCCCGTTCGGGAAACTCGTTACGCCTGAGGCGCGCGCAGCGGCCGAGACGGCGCGGGCAGACCTCATCGGCGGCACGCGCGTGATCTACAGTGGCCCGCTCAAGGACAACAAAGGCAACGTCGTCATCCCTGCAGGAACTACGCAGAGCAGCAACGACCGTGTGCTTGATGGCATCAATTATCTCGTCGAAGGCATCATTGGCCAAGTCTAGGAGGCGCCCTTGTCTTCGATCTCCGGAATCGAACCCGGGCCATCGAGTCCGCCAGTAACTGCAGCCCAACTCGGTTTGGCATTGCCTGTGCTGGCGGTGCTGCTTGCGTCGGCCATCTTCGCGGCGTTCGTCGCCTTGTACGGACAGAATCCCGTCACAGTGTTCGGTCTGATCGTCCAGGGCGGCTTCGGCAGCAGCTTCGCCTGGCAGGATACCTTGTCGCGCGCCGCTCCCTTGGTCCTCGTGGGGCTCGCAGTTGCGATCCCCGCGCAAGCGGGGCTGGTGATTATCGGCGGCGAGGGAGCCTTGGTGCTGGGCGGCCTCGCGGGTGCCGTTGTGACGCTGCCGTTCGCGGGCGCGCACGCGCTTCCCATGCAGCTCCTGATGTTGCTGGCCGGCGCCTTGATTGGAGGACTCTGGTTCGGTCTGGCGGGCGTGCTCCGCCAGTACCGCGGCCTCAACGAAACGATCTCGAGCCTGTTGCTGTCTTATATCGGAATCGCCGTCTTCCACCACCTGACCGAAGGTATGTTGCGCGATCCGGCAAGTCTCGACAAGCCGTCGACCCACCCTATCGATCCCTCCTACATGCTGCCGACGCTGCCAGGCGTGGGCGTCCACGCCGGCCTTGCCGTCAGTCTATTGCTGGCGATCGCCGCACATGTCGTGCTCCGTTACACGCGCTGGGGGTTCGCGCTGCGGGTGGTCGGCGGAAGTGCGCGGGTCGCGCGGATGATTGGCCTTGCCGTGAATCGATGGATCATCGGTGCCTCGGTCGTGGCAGGCGGTATGGCGGGCATCGCCGGGGCCATCGAGGTGGCGGCCGTACAGGGGACCGCCAACTCCTCACTCATCGTCGGCTATGGCTATAGCGGAATCCTCGTCGCGTTCCTGGCGCGACACCAGCCGCTTGCGATTGTCGCTGTCGCGCTGTTGATCGGCGGCATGCAGGCAAGCGCCAGCCTGCTGCAACGGCGTCTCGGACTGCCCGATGCGACGATGCTGGTGTTTCAGGGGCTGATCTTCGTCTGCGTCCTCGTCGCGGATGCAATTGCGCAACAACTCCGAGAAACGACGCGGAGGTAAAGGCATGGATGGTACATCAATCGGTTGGCTTGCGCTGCCGCTCGCGATCCTGGGTGGGGCGATCCGTGTGTCGACACCCTTCATTTTCGTGAGCATCGGTGAGCTGATCACCGAGAAATCGGGCCGTATCAATCTGGGCCTCGAAGGCACACTGATGCTCGGTGCCATGGCGGGATACGCGATCTCCTACCTGTCCGGCTCGCCCTGGCTCGGCGTGCTTTTCGCGGGACTCGCCGGAATGGCCTTCGGGCTCCTGCATGGCCTGCTGTGCAGTGTGAAGCGCGTCAACGATACCGCGATCGGCATCAGCCTGATCGTGCTGGGTACGGGGCTCGCGTTCTTCCTGGGCAAACCCTTGATCGAACCCAAAGCGCCGCCGCTTCCCTCGATCGCACTCGGATTCTGGTCGAGCGTACCGCAGGTGCGAGCTGCGCTGGACGTCAACGCACTGTTCTTCGTCGGAATTGCACTGGCTTTTGCGGTCTACGTTTTCCTGAACAGGACCGGCTGGGGGCTGATGCTGCGTACGGTGGGAGATAGCGAGGATGCCGCACGCGCGCTTGGCTTTCCCGTACTGCGGGTACGAATCATCGCGACCATGGCGGGCGGCTTTCTCGCCGGCATCGGCGGCAGCTTCCTGTCGCTTTCGTATCCTGGGAGCTGGAGTGAAGGGCTGTCGAGTGGCCAAGGCATCATGGCGGTCGCGCTCGTCATCTTTGCGCGCTGGCGCTCCATCAACGCCCTCGGCGCATCGCTGCTGTTCGGCGGGGCGGGCGCTCTTGGTCCTGCGCTCCAGGGCATTGGCGTGACCGGCTATTACTACCTGTTCAATGCGGCCCCCTACATCCTGACGTTGGCGATCATGGTGGCCTCGACGTCGCGCGCCGCTCCGTTCGCCGATGCGCCGGGCGAGCTCAAGCTGCACCGGTGAGAAGCGCCGTGACGGGAATTCATCCTCGGAGGATAGTCCGATGACCGCTCCGCAAGTCGAGCTCAGGAACATGACGAAGCGTTTCGGAGCGAATCTCGCTTTGAACAACGTGTCGCTACTGATCCGCTCGGGCACCGTCCACGCGCTGCTCGGGGAGAATGGCGCTGGGAAGAGCACGTTGGTCAAATGCCTCGTCGGCTTTTACCATCCGGACGAGGGTCACATCGAGGTGGATGGGCGCGAGCATCGGCTGAGCTCACCGAAGGATGCCGACGCGCTCGGCATCGGCATGGTGTATCAGCATTTCACTCTCGTGCCGTCGATGACGGTGGCGCAGAATCTCGTCGTCAGCGGAGCGAGATTGCCGGCCTATATCAACTGGCAAAACGAGCTAAGGCGGCTGACCGAAGTTACAAAGAAGCTTCCGTTTCACGTGCCACTCGACGTACGCGTCTCGCAGCTCTCGGCGGGCGAGAAGCAGAAGGCCGAGATCGTCAAGCAGCTCTATCTCGGGCGCAAGCTACTTATCCTAGACGAACCGACGTCGGTGCTGACGCCGGCAGAAGCCGATGAAGTGCTCGGCCATGTTCGTAGCCTGACACGGACGGGCGAACTCAGCGCCATCCTGATTAGCCACAAGTTCCATGAAGTGCGCCGATTCGCCGACGACGTGACGGTGTTGCGTCGAGGCGCGTCGGTGCGAACGGGCGCCGTCGCCGATTTGAGTGATGACGCTCTGGCAGAAGCTATGATCGGAGAACCGGTCAGCAAGATGGTGCAGCACGCGCCGAAATCACCGCCGAAGTCCGATATTATTCTCTCCATCAGCGACCTCCGCGTGAACGGCGACAATGGTCTTCCCGCCGTGAAAGATCTCTCGCTCGTGGTGCGGGCAGGCGAGATTGTCGGGATTGCCGGGGTATCCGGAAATGGACAGTTGGAGTTGGTCGAGGCCCTGATGGGGCAGCGGGATCGCAGCGGTACGATGACCGTGTCCGGCTCATCGTTCAACGGTACGCGACAGGAAATCGCTCGCCTCGGCGTCTACGGACTGCCGCAAGAGCCCCTGAAGAACGCCTGCATCGATCGCATGTCGCTGGCCGAGAACCTTGCCCTGCGCAATTTCGATCGGGTGCCGCTCTGCCGTGGTATCGCAATGAACTACGGCGCGCTCGCAGAGCAGGCTGAGAGGCTGGTCGCACAATTTCGTGTCAAGGCGCCTGGCCTGACCGCAAGCATGAGCACGCTGTCCGGTGGCAACGTGCAGCGGGCCGTACTGGCGCGGGAGCTCACGCAGGACGTCCGATTGCTGGTCGCGTCCAACCCGACGTTCGGTCTCGATTTCGTTGCGTGCGAAGAAACGTACCGTCGGATCCTCGAGGCCCGGAACGGCGGAGCCGCAGTGCTGCTCATCTCGGAGGATCTCGACGAGTTGCTTGGCTTGGTCGACAGGGTCCTCGTCATGAGCGCGGGTCGCATCGTCCATGAAGTGTCAGCCGAGGGCGCCGACAAGCGCGTGATCGGCAAATACATGGCGGGAATGAAAGCGGCCTGATTTGAGGGCGCGGGTCTGATCAGAAACAAGAAGGAGACGTTCGTGGTCACGCAGATCAATCATTTCATCAATGGCAAGCAGGTCCCGGGTGGCAGCGAACGCAGCTTGCCGGTCTTCAACCCGGCAACGGGCGAGCAGACCGGCCGTGTTGTGGCCGCCAACGCGGTCGTGGTGGCCGACGCGGTGTCCGCCGCCAGCAGGGCGGCCCAGGGTTGGGCCGACACGACGCCTCTACGTCGTGCGCGCGTTCTCAATCGATTTCTGCGGATTCTCGAGGATCGCGCAAGTCAGCTTGCCGACGTGATCGTCTCCGAGCACGGCAAGGTTCACTCCGACGCTCTGGGCGAAGTTCAGCGCGGAATGGAGGTGGTCGAGTTTGCCACGGCCGCTCCGCAGCTCCTCAAGGGCGAACTTACGGAGAATGTAGGTACCCGCGTCGACAGCTATTCTACTCGCCAGCCGCTCGGTGTCGTCGCCGGAATCACGCCCTTCAATTTCCCTGTCATGGTTCCGATGTGGATGTTCCCGGTCGCTCTCGCCTGCGGAAATGCGTTCATTCTGAAGCCATCTGAGCGCGACCCGTCGCCGTCGCTCCTCATGGCGGAGTGGCTGAAGGAAGCCGGTCTGCCGGACGGTGTGTTCAATGTCGTGCAAGGCGACAAGGAAGCTGTCGATGCGCTGCTGCACCACCCGAATATCTCGGCGATCAGCTTCGTGGGCTCCACACCGATCGCGCAGTACATCTATTCGACGGCCGCGAACACCGGGAAACGCTGCCAGGCCCTTGGCGGCGCCAAGAACCACATGATCGTGATGCCCGATGCCGACATGGATCAGGCGGTCGATGCGTTGATGGGGGCCGCCTACGGTTCCGCCGGTGAACGCTGCATGGCGATCTCGGTTGCCGTGCCGGTCGGCGAGGGGACGGCGGATAAGCTGATCGCTGCGCTCGAACCCAAGGTCCGAGCCCTGAAGGTCGGGCCGGGTACCGACCGCGAAGCGGAGATGGGGCCTCTCGTCACGAAGCAGCACCTGGAGAAGGTAAGGAGCTATATCGATGCCGGTGTCGCCGAGGGCGCAAAGTTGCTGGTCGACGGACGCAAGTTCAGGATGCAGGGCTACGAAAATGGTTTCTTCGTGGGTGGAAGCCTGTTCGACCATGTCAAGCCGAACATGAAGATCTACAAGGAAGAGATCTTCGGACCGGTGCTGTCAGTCGTTCGAGCGCCGGACTACGCGACAGCCGCGCGCATGATCAATGAACACGAATTTGGCAATGGTACCGCCATTTTCACACGTGATGGCGATGCCGCGCGTGAATTCGCCAATCAGATCAAGGTGGGGATGGTCGGCATCAACGTTCCCATTCCGGTGCCGATGGCCTTTCACTCCTTCGGTGGATGGAAAGCATCGATCTTCGGCGACCACCACATGCACGGCCCTGAAGGCGTCCGATTTAATACGCGAATGAAGACGGTCACCAGCCGCTGGCCGACCGGAATACGAGCCGGTGCCGAATTCGTCATGCCGACAATGTCGTAGCAGACTGCGACCAAGTCTCTGGATACCGGTTCCTCCCTGACTGCGAGGGCCTCTCAGGCCCTCGCTTCTTTTCGGAAAATTAGTCTGATGCGCGTTTCTAGCATCATGCCTGCCACTAAGGGTCGGGGGTGGATGGAGCAGGCACTGGGCTTGATTGGGTTGGGTACCGTGACAGAGCTGCGGCTCACTGCGAGGAGCGGACATCGAGTTGCGCCACGACCCAATCTGCAAAAGCTCGTACCGCCGATCTTTGCCGGCCTGCGCGCGGGTAGATTAGGCGGTGGCCAACGTAGCGAATATCGTTTGCGCGCTCCGCCAATGGAGCGACCAATCGCCCACTCGCCAGTTCGCGTTCGGCGAGAAGCGTCGATTCCAGCGCTACTCCCAACCCCTCTGCGGCTGTCGCGATCGCGAGAAAGCTGCGATCGAACCTCATGCCATGGAGCGCGGGGGCTTCCAATCCATTGGCGGTGAACCATTGGTGCCACTGAACCTGCTTCACATCAGAGCGGATCAGCGTCTGATGGAGAAGGTCGATCGGTCTTTTTATTGACTTCGCGAGAGCAGGTGAGCAGAGGGGGGTGACCGTCTCCTCGGGAAGAGGAACAATTTCGACGCCCTCAGCACGCGGCGGACCATAGACGATGTCGATATCAAAATCATCATTGCTGAAACGCGCGTAGTCCGTGTTTGCAGCCAGTCGAACCTCGAGCTTCGGGTAAGCGGCGAGAAATTGTGCAAGCCGGGGTGCCAACCATTGCGCGGCAAAGCTCGGAGCTGAGTGGACGCGCACCAATTGCGGTCCGCGCGCGGCGACTTCCTCGAGGCCGCGGCGGAGTTGGTCGAAAGCCGCTCCGGTGTGGCGCATCAGATTCTCGCCGGCCGGCGTGAGCCGCACGGATCGCGCGCTGCGCTCGAACAGAACGGTGCGAAGTGTGCCCTCCAGCTTGCGGATGGCATGACTGACGGCACTCGGCGTCAGGTGAAGCTCATTCGCCGCATCGCGAAAGGATCCGGTGCGAGCGGCGGCCTCAAAGGTGCGAATTGCCGATATCGGGACATTCGACAGCATTCCATAAGTGAACCAGATTCATCGATCCGTGACAACTGTGCGCTTGTCCGTTACGCCTCCGCAGTTCATTGGTCTTGCCAAGGAAAAACAATCTTGCGGGAGAAACTGATGCTGCTCAGCGGTAAGACGGCCATCATTTCGGGCGCGGCATCGCCGCGCGGCATCGGGCTTGCAACGGCACGGCGGTTCGCTGCCGAGGGAGCTCGGGTCGCCATTCTGGACATCGATGCTGACGCTGCGGCGGATGCTGCAGCACCGCTTGGAGAGCCCCACATCGGCCTTCGGTGCGACGTCGCCGACAAATCGTCCTGCGAGCAGGCCGTCGCCCGGGTGATCGAATCCTTCGGCAGCATCGATATTCTGATCAACAATGCTGGCATCACCCAACCGGTGAAGCTCCTGGAAATTACGGAGGCCAACTGGGATCGCATTCAGGACGTCAATCTGAAAGGGGTTCTGTTCCTCTCCCAGGCCGTGATCCCGCACATGCGCGCGCGCAAGTCCGGATCGATCGCCTGCATGTCCTCGGTTTCGGCCCAGCGCGGCGGCGGAATTTTTGGCGGTCCGCACTATTCGGCCGCGAAGGCTGGTGTGCTTGGTCTCGCCAAGGCGATGGCCCGTGAATTCGGCCCGGACGGCATCCGCGTCAATTGCGTCACGCCCGGCCTGATCGGCACCGATATCACCGCCGGCAAGCTGACCGACGAGATGAGGGCGAAGATCCTGGAAGGCATTCCGCTCAATCGTCTCGGCACAGCGGAAGACGTCGCCGGGATCTACACCTTCCTGGCCTCGGATCTCTCCGCCTACGTCACTGGCGCCGTGATCGACGTCAACGGCGGCATGCTCATCCACTGAGCCGGCAAGACAAGGTCTCGATCGATGGAAACGCTGACCAACACGCCCAAGCTGGCGGACCGCGCCTACAACATTCGCCGCAATGCGCTGCGCATGGGCGAGGTCCAGGGCCAAGGCTATATCGCACAGGCGCTGGACATCTCGGACGTCCTCGCCGTGGCCTATTTTCAAGCGATGCGCTACAGGCCGGAAGATCCCTCCTGGGAAGACCGCGACCGCTTCCTGCTCTCGAACGGGCACTACGCCATCGCGCTCTACGCAGCTTTGATCGAGGCGGGGATCGTCCCCGAGGAAGAGCTCGAGACCTATGGCAGCGACGAGAGCCGCCTGCCGATGTCGGGCATGGCCTCCTACACGCCCGGAATGGAAATGTCGGGCGGCTCGCTCGGGCTTGGGCTCAGCATAGCAGTCGGCATGGGCCTGGGGCTCAAGCGCAAGAAATCAGACGCGCGGGTGTACACGTTGTTCTCGGACGGCGAGCTCGACGAAGGCTCGGTCTGGGAGGCGATCCAGTCGGCGGGCCATTACAAGCTCGACAATCTGATCGGTATTATCGACGTCAACAATCAGCAGGCGGACGGTCCCTCGACACAGGTCATGGCATTCGAGCCGCTGGTCGACAAGCTTCAGGCTTTCGGCTGGTTCGTACAGCGGATCGACGGCAATGATCTCGATGCGGTCATTGCGGCGTTCGATGCTGCCAAGTCTCATCCCGCGCCCAAGCCGCGGATGATCGTCGCTGACACGCTGATGGGGAAGGGCGTTCCCTTCCTGGAGCAGCGCGAGAAGAACCATTTCATCCGCGTCGAGCAGCACGAATGGCAGCTCGCGCTGGCCGCGCTGGAAGCCGGGAGGCAGGCATGAAGACCGTCAGATCAGCTCCCCAGCCGGGCAAGCCGCGCCTGACCACCTCAGCCATGATCGCCTCGATCGCGTCGGAGGGACAGAAAACGAAACCGGCGCCGTTTGGACATGCGCTCGTCGAGCTTGCGCGCAGCCGTCCCGATGTGGTCGGCATGACGGCCGATCTCGGCAAATACACCGACCTGCACATCTTCGCGAAGGAATTCCCGGACCGCTACTATCAGATGGGCATGGCCGAGCAGCTTTTGTTCGGCGCAGCTTCAGGTCTTGCCGCCGAAGGCTTCATGCCGTTCGCAACCACCTACGCGGTGTTTGCTTCGCGGCGCGCTTACGACTTCATCCACCAGACCATCGCGGAGGAAGACCGCAACGTGAAGATCGTCTGCGCATTGCCTGGTTTGACCTCGGGGTATGGTCCGAGCCATCAAGCCGCGGAGGATCTCGCGCTGTTTCGCGCCATGCCGAACATGACGGTCATCGACCCCTGCGATGCCCATGAAATCGAGCAACTGGTGCCTGCGATCGCGGCGCATCAGGGGCCGGTCTATATGCGCCTGCTGCGAGGCCAAGTGCCGCTCGTGCTGGACGAATACGACTACAAGTTCGAGCTCGGCAAAGCCAAGCTGATCCGTGACGGGAAGGACGTTCTGATCATCTCGTCCGGCATCATGACCATGCGTGCGCTCGAAGCCTTGCAAACTCTGACGAACGACCGCGTCGATGCTGCGGTGCTGCACGTTCCGACCATCAAGCCGCTCGACGCCGAGACGATCCTGCGTGAAGCCGGTAAATCAGGCCGCCTGGTCGTCGTTGCCGAAAACCACACGACGATTGGCGGTCTCGGCGAGGCGGTCGCCGCACTCCTGATGCGTTCCGGCGTCCATCCGCCGTTCCGCCAGATTGCATTGCCGGACGAATTTCTTGATGCGGGTGCACTTCCGACGCTGCACGACCGCTACGGCATTTCGACCGCCGAGGTCGCAAGGCAGATCAAGCAGTGGCTTTAGCGCACCGGCACTGAGCGCCAGTCAGGCCAAATCCGAGTGAAGAGTTCCGCCCGCTGCATGTTGCGGCAGGCGAGCGATGGCTGTTGCCCGAACGCGGGCGTCGAAGAGTCAGGACAGCCGGAAACCAGCGCAGGCCATGCAGCCGGCACAACGTCAATACAGAAACAGAATCAGGAGGAAAACATGACTTTCTCGAAGTCCGGACGCATCAGCCGCCGTTCGCTATTGGTGGCGGCGAGCGCGGTACCTCTCTGCGGGATTCTGACCCGTCCGGTGTCGGCCGCCGAGTTCGTCTACAAGTTCGCAACCGGACAGGACCCGACCCATCCGGTGAACATCCGCGCGCAAGAGGCGATCGACCGCATCCGCGAAGCAACCAGCGGCCGGCTGGAGATCAGGCTGTTCCCGGCCAATCAGCTCGGCTCCGACACTGAGCTGCTGACCCAGGTTCGCAGCGGCGGCGTCGAATTCTTCAACCAATCGTCCTCGATCCTTGCCACGCTGGTGCCAAGCGCCGGCATCGTGAACACTGGCTTCGCATTCACCGACTACGACAGCGTGTGGAAGGCGATGGACGGCGAGCTCGGCAGCTACATCCGGGCGCAGATCGCCAAGACACCGATCATGGCGGTGTCGAAGGCCTGGGACAACGGCTTTCGTCAGGTGACCTCGTCCGGCCGCGAGGTGCGGACGCCGGATGATCTCAAGAATTTCCAGATCCGCGTTCCGCCCGCGCCGCTGCTCACCTCGCTCTTCAAGTCGCTCGGCGCAGGGCCCACCCCGATCAACTTCAACGAGGTTTATTCCGCGCTGCAGACCAAGGTCGTCGACGGCCAGGAGAATCCGTTGCCCATCATTGCGACCGCGCGCCTCTATGAGGTGCAGAGCACGTGCAGCCTGACGGGTCACGTCTGGGATGGTTACTGGATCCTCGGCAACAAGCGCGCCTTCGAGCGCCTGCCGAAGGATATGCAGGAGATCGTGACGCGCGAGCTCGACCGCTCTGCCGTCGATCAGCGCGCCGACATCGCAAAGCTCAGCCAGTCACTTCGCGCCGATCTTTCGGCCAAGGGCCTCAAATTCATCGACGTCGACCGCGCCGCCTTCCGCCAGGCATTGTCCAAAACCAGCTTCTACGCCGACTGGAAAGCCAAGTTTGGCGAGGAGGCATGGTCGCAGCTCGAAAAAGCCGCGGGCCAGCTATCATGACCAGCGTGAGCCATCCGCCCCACGTCGATGCCGCTGTGGCGGCCAGCGCCCCGCATGCAGGCCGGCGCAGTTGGGTGATAACGGCGAACACGGTGCTTGGTCATGTCGTGGCGGTTCCGGCAGCACTGCTCGTGCTGGCGGAGATCGCTGTGCTGTCTGCCGGCATCGTGGGGCGATACGTGTTCCGCTCGCCGATCATCTGGTCTGACGAGCTTGCCGGCATTCTCTTCCTCTGGCTCGCCATGTTCGGTTCCGTGATCGCGTTTCAGCGCGGCGAACACATGCGGATGACAGCTATCGTTGGCGTTCTCAGTGCGGAGCATCGCGCGTTCCTGGATGTCGTAGCGGCCGCAGCATCGCTGGCATTTCTTGCGCTCGTTGTCTGGCCAGCCTATGAATTTGCGGCGGACGAGGCCTTCGTCACTACGCCGGCGCTCGAGATCGTCAACAGCTGGCGCGCGGCGGCGCTACCGATCGGCATCGGCTTGATGCTGATCGCAGCGGTTATCCGGCTGATCCGCATCGCGACCCTGCGCAACCTGCTGGCTTCGGTCGCGATGGTCGCGGGCATCCTCGCGACGTTCGTTCTGCTCGCTCCCGTCTTGAAGCCGCTCGGCAATCTGAATCTTCTGATCTTCTTCGTTTTCGTCGTCGGCGCAATGGTCTTCGCGGCCGTGCCAATCGCGTTCGCATTCGGCCTCGCCACGGTCGGCTATCTCGCCCTGACAACCAGCACGCCTGACGTGGTGGTGATCGGACGGATGGACGAGGGCATGAGCCACCTGATCCTGCTCGCCGTGCCGCTCTTCGTCTTTCTCGGACTTCTGATCGAGATGACGGGAATGGCCCGCGCAATGGTCAGCTTCCTGGCGAGCCTGCTGGGCCACGTGCGCGGCGGATTGCACTACGTGCTGGTCGGGGCGATGTATCTGGTCTCGGGCATTTCTGGGTCCAAGGCGGCCGACATGGCTGCGGTGGCTCCGGTTCTGTTTCCCGAGATGCGGCAGCGCGGGGCCAGGCCGGGCGACCTCGTTGCGCTTCTGGCGGCAACCGGCGCGCAGACCGAGACGATCCCGCCCTCGCTGGTTCTGATCACGATCGGCTCGGTGACCGGCGTGTCGATCTCGGCCCTCTTCACTGGCGGGTTGCTCCCCGGCGTGGTGCTCGCGGTTATGCTCGCGGCCGTGGTCTGGTGGCGATACCGCCGCGAAGACCTGTCTCACGTCAAACGGGCTACCGGCCGGCAAATCGGGCGGGCCTTTGTGATCGCGATACCTGCTATCGCACTGCCGTTCGTGATCCGCACGGCGGTCGTCGAGGGCGTTGCGACGGCAACGGAAGTCTCGACGATCGGCATCCTGTACTCGGTCTGCGCCGGTCTGTTCATGTATCGGCAGTTCGATTGGCGTCGCATCTACCCGATGCTGGTCGAGACAGCCTCGCTGTCAGGGGCGATCCTGCTCATCATCGGCGCGGCGACAGGCATGGCGTGGGCGCTGACCCAGTCGGGATTTTCGGCTTCTCTGGCCAAATTCATGACCAGCCTACCCGGCGGGGTCCCCGTCTTCCTGGCAGTTACGATCGTGACTTTCGTGATCCTCGGCAGCGTGCTGGAGGGAATCCCGGCCATCGTCCTGTTCGGTCCGTTGCTGTTCCCGATCGCGCGGCAGGTCGGGGTGCACGATGTCCACTACGCGATGGTGGTCGTCCTCGCCATGGGCATCGGCCTGTTTGCGCCGCCGTTCGGCGTCGGCTATTACGCGGCCTGCGCGATCAGCCGCATCAATCCGGACGAGGGCATGAAGCCGATCGTGGGCTATATGATCGCACTCTTGATCGGCACCTTAATTGTTGCCGCCGTGCCCTGGCTGTCGATCGGCTTCCTTTGACTGCTCCGAAGGAGCCTCGCGGCCACCACGAGGCTCCTGGTCAGGCGAATTTCGGCAGATGCAGCGGCAGGCCCTCGCAGGCCATGTCAATCTCCTCGACCTGGCCCTTGCCGACCTCAGTAACGCGTAGCTTCCTGCCTTCGAGCGCAAAGGCACAGTTCGTCGGCTGGGGCCCATCCAGGATCAAGCGATCGACGACCTCACCGCGCCGGTCTAGCACCGTAACGTTCTTCTGGTTGTAGACCGTGCAATAGAGCCGGCCGTCCGTTCCGAAGGCCATCCCGTCCGGCCCTTTGAAATCCGGATTGGCATCCGGCTGCAGCACGTTGCCGAAGACGACGCGTTTGGGCGCTGCCTCGCCAAGCACGTCATATCGATAGATCTCGCCAGTGAAGGATGCGTTGGCGTAGAGGTGGGTGTCGGGACCGAAGGCAAGGCCGTTGGTGAAACGGATCTTGCGATCGAGCACGCGGAGCACCTTCATGGCTGCCGGATCGATCTCATACACACGGCCATCCCAGTCGAGGTCCATATACCCATCTACGAAGGCCTGGCCGTTGATGAAATCCTCGGCGGCCATTCCGGAGTCGGTCATGTACAGCAATCCGTTCGGACCAAAGCAGAGGTCGTTCGGAAACAGAAACCGGTCCGCGCCTTGGCCCTGCATGCGCCGGATCTCGTTTCCGCTTTCGTCGATGCAAATCAGCGCCCGGAGGCCAGCTTCCGCGATCCAAATTCGGCCGTGGCCATCGGTCGTCAGTCCATTCGGACGGCCGCCCGTCGTTCGGATCACGCGGCGATTGCCGCGAGGATCGAGCCGCGTGACGCAAAGGGTCGACGCAGACATCTCCGTGACATACATCGAGCCTTCGGGCAGGCACACCGGACCCTCCGGCGCGCCAATTCCGGTTGCAAACAGTCTCGACGCCATTCATCCCTCCCGTTCTCGAATGTTGCTCTCGTTATGCGATGACTAGGCCGCTGGCCGGATCGATCAGCACCACGCGATTGAGGTCGATGGCGAGATCAATCCGCTCGCCATGGCTGCTGACGTCATGGGCCTGCAACTCGGCAACCGCATCGACGCCGCCGATCCTGATGGTGGTGAAGGTGCGTGTCCCCGTCGGCTGAATGAGATCGGCAGTGGCCGAATAGCAGACCACGCCTTCGCGCAACGGCCCGCCGGCCCGACTGAAGTGCTGAGGCCGAATGCCGACGAGAATCTCTCGCCCGTCCATACTGGCCAGCGGCCTCGCCTTCGCGCTCGGAACCGTCAGTCCACCGCCGGACTGAAACACCAATGCTGCGCCGGGACCGTTTGTCTTGAGGGTCGCCGGGATGAGGTTGATCGAGGGAGAGCCGAGAAAGCCTGCCACGAACCCCGTACGGGGCTGCTCGAACAGCTCGAGCGGAGGGCCTTGCTGCTCGATGCTTCCGTCGCGCAGCAGCACGATACGGTCGGCCAGCGTCATCGCCTCGACCTGGTCATGGGTAACGTAGATCATGGTCGTCGTGATCTCGTGATGCAAGCGCTTGATCTCGGTGCGCATCTCGTCGCGCAACTGAGCGTCGAGATTCGAGAGCGGCTCGTCGAACAGGAACAGGTCGGCCTTGCGGACGATGGCACGGCCGATGGCGACGCGCTGACGCTGTCCTCCGGAGAGCTGCCGCGGATAGCGCTGGAGGAAATTGCCGATGCCGAGCATCTCGGCGGCTTCATTGACCCGCTTCCTGATCTCGATCTCGGGAGTCTTGCGAGCGCGCAGACCGAAGGCGATGTTCTCGCTGACGGTCAGATAGGGGTAGAGCGCATAGTTCTGAAACACCATCGCGATATTGCGCTCGCGCGGGCGCAGATCGTTGACCACCGCGCCCCCGATGGTGATCGTTCCGCCATCCGGATCCTCGAGACCGGCGATGGTTCGCAAGAGCGTGCTCTTGCCGCAGCCGGACGGCCCCACCAGCACAGCGAATTCGCCATCGGCGATGGTGAGATCCACCCCCCGGACCGCATGCACGTTGCCGTAATATTTGTGTACTCCGGACAGCTTGACGTCAGCCACTCCGCTCTCCCTAACCCTTGACTGCGCCCAGCGAGATGCCGCGCACGAGATAGCGCTGCATCACCGAGACCGCGACGAAGATCGGCAACGTCCCCAGGACCGACATCGCCGCGATCTTTGCCCAGAAATTCGATTGGCCGCCGAAATAGTGCGTCAGCATGACCGGGAACGTGATGACCTCGGTGCGTGTAAGCACGAGGGCGAACAGAAAATCGTTCCAGGCGAACACGAAGGTGAAGACCGACGTCGCCATGAGACCTGGCCGCACCATCGGGAAGACGACTTTCCAGATCACTTCCCATCGGTTCAGGCCGTCGACGAGAGCGCTTTCCTCGAGCTCCAGCGGAACGTCGACGATGTAGCCGCGCATCATCCAGATCACGTAGGGAAGATTGAAGGCCGTGTAGAGCAGGATCAGCCCGAAATAGCCGTCGACGAGGCCGAAATACACGTAGATTAAGAAGATCGGGAAGACGACAGCGATCGGCGGAATCATGCGTTGGGAGATGATCCACATCGCGAGGTTCTCGCCGCCGGTGCCGAACCTGGCGAGGCTGTAGGCGCAGAGCGTCCCGAGAACGATTGCGATGCCGGAGCTGACGCCGGCGACGATCAGGCTGTTCAGGATGGCCAGGACGTCGCCATCTTTGAACAGGACGTAATAGTTTGAGAACTGGATCTGTCCGGGAATCCACAACGGCGGGACGTGATAGATTTCGTCTGGCGTCTTGAACGAAATCATGAACAACCAATAGACCGGAAACAGGAACAGCAGGGTCACGATGCCGGCGCCGAGATAGCGGACGGCGAGGATGCGAGCTTTTCTGGCCGGAAACCTGCCGATCCTCATCGCACAAGCTCCATGCGCTTGAGGAACAGGGTCGTGATCAGCGTCAGCAGCGCAATCACCAGGAAGGAGATCGCGGCCGTGTAGCTGGTCTCGAATTGCGAGAAGCCCTGCACATAGGTGTAGAGCGAGATGGTCTCGGTCATCGAGCCCGGTCCGCCTTCGGTGAGGGCCCAGATGACGTCGAAGATGCGAACGAGATCGAGGCCGCGGATCAGGCAGGCGACGGCGATCACGGGCGCGATCGCCGGCAGAACGATTGCGCGAAGCACGCGCAGGTACGACGCCCCATCGATCTCCGCGGCCTCAAGCTGCGACTGGTCAACATTCGACAGCGCGGCGAGCAGCAGCAGGAACATAAACGGCGACCACTGCCAGACCTCGGAGATGATGATCGCCGGATAGACGTAGGCGGGATTGACGGTCCAAAGGATCCGCACCGGCTCGCCGGCGAAGAAACTCAGAATCTGGCCAATCGGGCCGAAGCGGACGTCGAACATCAGACGCCAGGTCGCACCCGCGACGATCGGAGAGATCACCGTCGGAAGCACCAGCAGCGCGACGAAGATCTGTCGACCCGGCATCCGATCGATGAAGAGCTGCGCCATCAGGAACCCGATCAGCAGCTCCAAGGGGAGGGCGATCGCGGTGATGATGGCGGTGTGACCGAGCGAAGCCCAGAGGCGGGCATCCCTGAACAGCTCGGCATAGTTCAAGAAGCCAACGAAGGAGGTGTCGTTCTCGGTCATCGTGATGCGCTGGAAGCTCACGATCAGCGAGTAGATCAGGGGAAACAAGCCGACCAGGAGGAGGATCAGAATGGCCGGCGCGACGATGAGATAGGGCAGGCGGTCCTCGAGCATGCGCCCGAAGCGGCTGGGGCGGCGCTGCTCGGCGCCATTGAGGCTCACGGAAACTGTCATCATTAGTCCGGAAAACGGCACCGCACGGGAGGGCGACGCCTCCCGTGCGATATCCAGCCAGTTATTGCGGGTAGGCGCCGGGCTTTGCGGCCCAGACCTTGTAGACGGCTTTCTGGTTCTCGATGCCGACCTTCTCGGTGATCGCGTCGAATTGTTGCGCCATGCGATCGAGAATGGCCTTGGGATCTTCGCCGGCCCACAGGCTTGAGATTGCCTTGGTCATCGCCTCGTCGTACTTGTCTTGTTGCAGCAAGGAGAGATCGAGCAGGCCCTTCTCGCCCGACGTCTTGATCGTGTCGAGATAGGCTGGAGCATCGGGCCAGAGCGCACGGTATTTCTCGCTCGCGTAGTGCGAGAGGCGGAACGGATCGCGCAGCGTATAGGGCAGCTGGACGCGCTCGAGGCTGGTCTTCCTGCTGTTCAGCCACTGGATGAAGAGATACGCGGCCTCCTTGTTCTTGCTGGTGGCCGAGACCGACAGGTCGAAGCCGACGCCGAGCTCGGGACGGCCGAGAGGCGTGAGCGCGTAGCCGACCTTGCCGGCGACCTGCGATTTCGGCACCCACTTCAAAGCTTGCTCGCCCGAGCCATAGCCCGCGGCCCAGCGGCCGTAGGGCGGCCAAGAGATCGTCATGGCGGTCGTGCCCTGAAGGAACGCAGCGAGATTGTCGACGAAATTCCACTGCTCCACGCCCGGCGGCATGAACTTGTTTTCCGCCAGCATCTGCTTGAACACCTTGAGGCCGACCTCGCCATTCACCGCGGCCTTCATGGTGTCGGCATTGAAGAACTTGCCGCCTTCCATGCGGAAGCGCTCCTGGAACATGTATTGCGGATAGGGCGCGGTGCGGAAGAATCCGGCGCCGTAGACCTTCGGCGCCATCTTGTCGGTGATGAACTGGCCGATCTCGTCGAATTGTTTCCAGTCCTTTGGCGGCGCCAGCTCGTAGCCGAACTTGGTTTTGAACTCCTCCTTCATCTTCGGATCCTCGAAGATGTCCTTCCGGTAGTAGAGCAACATCACGTCGCCGTCGTCCGGGAAGCCGTAGATCTTCCCGTCATACTGCATCTGGTTGTCGCGATAGGCGGCCGCGATGTCCTGCAGCTCGTCGCGGTAGCCAAACTTGTCGACATACTTGTCGAGAGGCTCGAGCGCGCCTGCACGCGCAAGATCCGGCATCCAGGACGGAATGACGTTCAGCGCGTCATAAGCTCCGGCGCCTGACTTGAAATCCTGCATGATTTTGGTGAACATCTGGTCGGTCGGCACCTCGACCACCTTCACCTTGATGCCGGTGAGCTTCTCCCATTGCGGGCCGGAATAGTTCAGCGGGTCGAGCGACTGCAGGCCGGCCTCCCAGACGATGCTGATCGTTGTGCCCGCGTACTTCTTCGCGGCCTCGACCGCAGTGTCGGCCGCATCCTTGTCGCCAGCCGGCGCCGAGGTACCAGCGAGCGCTAAGACAGCGACTGCGCCGAGAAATGTCGTAAACTTCATCCTTCCTCCTCCTCTCCTGAGCGTCCGGAGGCCGGTCACGGGCTTCGGAGCGCTTCTCACGTCATCCCAGGCCGGTCAGCCAGCCGCAGGCACCAACCGGCCGTGCCGGCCATCGGCAGGCGCCGGAAAGAAAATTCATCCATGTTGAGGATTGGCCGCCCAGGCATTGCCAGGCGAGTTTCGCCGCTTCCAGCCCGAATGAGCGCCGGTCGGCTTTGCAGCTGCAGGTATCCTCCCCAAAAGAGCTCGAGAGCTTGTTTTGGGGCTAGTCTGCGTTGAGGCGGAACCAGCCGACAAATGAGAACTTTGCAATCATCGGTGAGCGGTATTCACCTGTTTGCGCAGCTTTCTCTGTAAGGCTATCAGCCTGATCACCGATATGCGCCGGAAGCTTGCCGACGGCGAGTCAGCCCTAACCTGGCCAGGCCACGACAGTTCGGGCTACTGGGTACATTGGATCTCCAATGATAGGATTTTGGCTCAGTCGAAAAAGTGTCGCGAATTTTTGTTTCAGACACGAGCCGCTCGGAGCATCGATTTTGCTGCTGATCGCCGGTGCCAACTACGCTGTTCAGAAAGCGACGTTGGAAACAGCTGCGCCAGTATTCCTCTTACTTGCGTTATGCCCTTTCACTTCAGTGCCGGCGTGCGATCTCATTTGGTGCCCGCCGTTCCTGCCAGCAAAAAAGAAGGCGCCTGCATCCCGACGGTGCTGGGACGCCGTGCAGACATTTCCCAATGCGCCAGGAGCAAACGGGCAGCCACCAGCCCGCGGGGAGCACGGATTGGTCCTTCGCAACGCGACAAGCCCTCAAGGGAACGAGGGCAAATGATGCGCCGCCGGGAAGGTGCAATACCGCGTTACGCTCAGTTCGCGCAACGAGCCTCTAGCGCATCGACGAAAGCGCGATCCCATCGGCCCTCACGGATCGCGTGGATGGTAGCGTGTTCCTTCTGCTCCTGGGCCAGTGCTTTCTCGATGACCGTAGCAGCCAGGGAGGGTTGAAATGCAAGAAGGCCGTCCTGATCACCGACGATGATGTCGCCCGCGTCTGCGGGATGCTTGACGGGTAGCTTCCCACCGCTTCGTTTTCCCCGCATTTCCGACCGTCGCCCACGAGGGAACCTTTCCTTTCCCTCTCTTTCGTGCCCACGCTCGAATGTGCCCTCGTCCGGAGCCGGGCGGGTGCCGTCACCAGGTGAGGAGTAGACAGCATGCGAGGGGTCAGAGCCATCTCGATCGATCCTGTTACGCGATAGATCACCGCAATCGAGATCAGCCCCGAGACGCGTTTGCTGCGCGACTTCCCGAGTGCGGTAAACTCCGCTTGATTCGAAAGGAATGCGAGTGGTTTGATGACTGCCTATCGTTTCGTCCATGCGGCCGACATCCATCTCGACTCGCCTCTGCGCTCACTCGCGCTGCGGGATCGCGAACTGGCCGATTTCATCGGCAACGCCAGCCGGCAGGTCTTCGCGCGCATCATCGATCTCTGCCTCGAGGAACGGGTACAAGCGCTCTTGCTCGCCGGCGATCTCTACGACGGCGACCAGACCTCGATGAAGACCGCGCGTTTTCTCGGTGAGCAACTTCGCCGCCTCGACGCTGCGGGCATCCGAACCTTCATCATCCGAGGCAACCATGACGCGTTGGCCAGGATCACGAAGGAGCTCGTCTTTCCGCCGAACGTGCATCTTTTCGGCGGACGTGCCGAAGCCGTCGAGATAGAGCGGGACCGCGGAGAGCGATCGATCGTGATGCACGGGCTCAGCTTCGCGAAACCGCACGCCCCCGAGGGGCTCCTCGCCAAGTACCGGCCACCGGTCCAGGACGCGACCAACATCGGAATGATGCATACCAGCTTGAACGGGTCACCCTCTCACGACGTGTATGCGCCGTGCTCCACCAGCGACCTCCTTGGATCTGGTTTCCGCTATTGGGCGCTGGGGCACATACACAAGCGATCGACGATCGAAGGATCCTGCGCCATCGTGATGCCCGGTATCCCACAAGGGCGGGACATCGGCGAGAGCGGACCCAAGTCCGTGACGTTGGCGAGCGTGCTAGACGACGGCTCCATTGCGCTCGAGGAGCGGATCGTGAGCCTGGCCCAGTTCGAGCGGGTCGGACTTGATGCTTCCGGAACGGCAACTTGGCACGATCTGGTCGCGCGGCTTGATACGTCGCTTCAGGACGCTGCGACCCGATCGGTCAGCGATCATCTCGTCGTGCGGCTCGCGATTTCCGGTACGACGCCGTTGGCGTGGAACATGAGACGGGACGCCGATCTCCTGCGAACCGAGGCCGAAACTCGCGCGAAATCGCTGGGCGACGTATGGATCGACAAGCTCGAAATCGACTGCCGGCGTACGCAAGCGGGCGCAACCGCGAGTACCGACCAGCTAGATGCTCTTCGAAAGACGATGAACGACGAGGTCGCCGCATCGGAATGCTTCCGAAACGAGGCGACCGACACGGTTAAGGAGCTGCTGGCGCAGTTGCCGCCTGAGTGCCGGCGAGCCATCGCTCCGGACGAGGCCGCCCTCGAGGATCTTGTCGCGCGGCTCGCGGTAGAGGGCGCGGAAGAGGTCCTGGCGCGCCTTTCGATCGGCGACTCGGATGGAGCGCGCTGATGCGCATCCGCAAACTCGGACTTCGTCGGTACGGAAAGTTCACGGACGCTTTCATCGACTTCGGTGAGCGGGTCGCGGGTTGCGCCGACCTGCACATCGTCTATGGACCGAATGAGGCCGGGAAATCCACCGCGATGTCGGCGTGCACAGATCTGATCTTCGGCATCCCAGCCCAGAGCAGGTTCAACTTCCTTCACCCCTACGCGGCCATGCGTATCGAAGCCGAAGTGGAGACCTCGGGCGGGATCCGCAGGTTCTGCCGCATCAAGCGTCCTCACAACAGCCTGCTGGACGAGGCCGACAATCCGGTTCCCGATACGCTGCTTCCCGGCGAACTGGGAGGCCTCGATCGCGGCGCCTACCACACCATGTTCTGCCTCGACGACGAGACCCTAGAGGCCGGTGGGGAAAGCATCCTCGCCAGCAAGGGCGATCTCGGTCATCTACTGTTTTCTGCAACCGCCGGTCTGGCCGATCTCAGCGCCCGTCTCGGATCCGTGCAGGCGGAAGCGGAGGCGTTCTTCCGTCCAGGGAAGCGATCGGGAGGTCTCCTCGAGCTCAAGAAGAATTTGGCGGCTCTCAACGAGGAGCGAGAACGCATAGATACCCTCGCTACCGAGTACGCCCGCCTCGTGATCCAGCGCGACGACGCGGCCGCGGCCTACGCCGAAGCCATCGCGCAACGTAGCCGCACGCAGGCACGGATGGATCAAGTGCAGAGCTTCATCAACGCCTTGCCGCGGTTGCGGGGCTTGCGCGCCCTTCGCACCGAACTGTCTCCGCTCGCACGGTTGCCCGTCGCACCGTCGTCGTGGGGGCGGGATCTTCCGGCGTTGACGACCCGCCAGACGGCTTTGGCGGCGCAGATGCGGTCGGCGACCGAGACCATTGTCGCTCTGCAGCGTGAGCTCGATGGGCTCGTCGTGAACGCCTCGGCTTGCGCCATGAACAGCCGCATGGAATTGCTGACGGACATGCGGGCACGGTACGTCACGGCGGCGAAGGACCTTCCGGATCGTCGGCTCGCCCTTGGACTTGCCGAGCAGAAGATCGCTCATGTTTTGACGCTGCTAGATCGGGCGTCCGAGCAGGATCCCGCGCGACTCCTCCTTTCCACCGGCGTGACGGGATCTCTCCGTGACCTGATGGAGCGACGCTCGGGCGTCGAGGCGGCTCTTGCATCTGCCGAGGCCGAGTTCGCCAAAGCCGAGGGTGCGCTTGCGGTGGCCGAGGCGAGGGTAGGCGAACACGGGGCGGGTCTTGACGAGGCGACGACAGCCGTCCTGTCCGCGACCATCGCGAGCGCCCGACAATCGGACGACGCGGCTCGGCTGCGGGAGGCCGACCGGATGCGCCGCGAACGTGAGGACGAATTCGCCGATCGGCTGCGCGAATTGCTCCCCTGGACCGGTGGCAGGGACGATCTGTTCGCCGTTATGGTGCCCGCGCCCGACCAGCTTCAGCGTTGGGCATCGGCCGAAACGCAGCTTTCTCGCGAGATCGACGCCACGCAACTAGAGTTCGACCGCATCGACACGGAAGCGAAGCGCCTCGAGGCGAAGATTGGAGCGCTTGGCGCCGCCACTGCCGTCGTCAGCGACCAAGAAACTGCGGAGGCCTGGTCCGCCCGCGAAGCCGCCTGGGCCGAGCACAAGATGGCACTCGACGCAGGGACGGCCGCCGAGTTCGAGACCGCGATGCGGAAACTGGACCTGATCACAGAACAGCGATCCCGTCATGCCTCCGCAATCGCGGACCTCAATCGCGCGCTTCTAGACAGTGCCGATGTTCGCACGCGGCGGGAGCAGGTCGAGCGGCACCTGCAAGGAAGTCTCGCAAGACGTGCGACGTTGATCATGGACGTCGAGAAGTCGCTTCGAGCCGTAGGGAACGGGCTGGACCATACTGTCGGTCTGAGCGGTTTGAATCTTTGGCTGCAGAGGCTCGACCGCGCGATGGGGGCTGAGAGAAAACTCGCGGCAGCCGAGCGAGAATGGCAGCAGGTGCAGGACGCCGCCGCCTCTTCGTGCGAGCGCCTTGCCGAGATGCTCCGCAGGTCGGGCCTCGAGGTTCCGCGGAGCGACGACATGGCGGCGATGCTGTCCGCGGGACAAGCAGCTCTGGATCGCGCAGCAGGCGCCAAGAACCTACGAGCGACCCTCGAGGATCGAAGGCGGGACCTGAACTTCCGCGAGACACGGCTCGAGGAGGCGAGGCTCGCAGACCGATCATGGCGCGAAGCATGGCAAGAGGCTTGCGCGGCATGCTGGCTGGGCGAGCGCGGCAGAGCAGCTACGACGGCCGTCGTGCGAGAAACCTTGGAGGCGCTTGCCGTATTGGGATCGGCGCTGGAAAGGAAAGCAGAACTTGCCGATCGCATCGCGAAGATGCAGCGCGACCAAACCCAGTTCGAGGCCGAGGTGGAAGCGCTCGCTGGAGCGATCGGCCTCGCCCGAGGTCGCTCTGACGTACTGGCACTCTGCGAAGAAATCGTGAACTCCATCGCCTCCGCAACGAAGGCGCTGGACCGTCGGCAAGAGCTCGAGGAGCGGCTCGGCAAAGAGCAGGACAAGGCTCGCTCGCTCGCAAATGACATCGCGGAGGTGCAGAGCCGAGCGGACCTCATGATGAAGCACTTCGATGTCGGTTCCCTCGCGGAAGTCGAAGGTTGTCTGCGCTCGCTCGACCGCAGGTCCGACCTCCAAACGCGTCTGGAGCAGACGCAGCGAGAGATAGTCGAGGTGATGAAGGTCGAAACGATCGAGCAGGCCGAAGACGCCCTCGATGCGCTACAACAAGGTTCGCCGGAAAGTGAACTGATCGAACTGAAAGCACGGTTCGAGGACGAGGACAGCCGAACCCGCGATCGCTTCGCTGCACTCGACAGAGCAGAAGCCGGCATAGCCGGGGTGGGCGGCGATGCGGCGGTGGCCGTCCTTGAATCCAAGCGACGCACGATATTGCTCACCATCGAAGAGCAGGCGCTCGAGTATCTCAAACTGAAGCTTGGGATGGCCGGCGCCGAGAGGGCCCTGCGGGCCTATCGCGACCGTCATCGAAGTTCGATGATGGCACGGGCTTCAGGGGCATTCGCACTGATCAGCCGTGGCGCCTACTCAGGACTCGCCACTCAGCCCTCGAACGGCAGCGAACTCCTGATCGCAAAGGCATCCGACGGCGGCTCGAAACTCGCTTCCGAGCTGTCGAAAGGAACGCGATTTCAGCTTTACTTGGCGCTACGTGTCGCCGGCTATCACGAGATCGCACAAGCCCGCTCGCCAGCCCCCTTTCTTGCGGACGATATCATGGAGACATTCGATGACTTCCGGGCGGAGGAGGCCTTCCGCTTGCTTGCCGCGATGGCCCGCAGAGGTCAGGTAGTCTACTTCACCCATCACCGTCATCTCTGCGAGATCGCGAAAGTCGTTGAGCCTTCCGTCAAAATCCACGTCCTGAAGACCGAGTCCCTCAGGGGATGGGCCGTGTCTGTTCTTAGAGAAGCCGGCGCGATCCGGGAGTGCGAGGAGCATGGTTGGATGCAGGACCTCGGCGACCCGCATGCTCGCGAGCGAGCGTTGGATGCCGCGCGTCGGGAGCCGCCGGCCGGGCTTTCCGACAGCGCAGCCATTGCTCTGGTGGGAGAGCTTCTGGAGGATTTCGGCGACAGGTGCCCCGAATGCAGCCGGGCATCGGAGTGATCGTCCCTGTTCCGGCTCTCAGCCGCGTCAGTGGCGAGGATCCGCCCGACCTCTCTCGGCGGTTAGAAATACCGCCAAAGCTTATTTGCGTTCCGGGTACTCTCCCGGCTGGACTCTGTTGTTCTTGTTATGTTCTAATTCGGCATGACTGATCGCCCCGCCAGCTGGCGCATGCCGACCCGAAAGCAGATGGACCGGATGGCCGCCGCCGTCGGCAGAAAGGCACCTGCCACGCCCGGACCGGCACCGAGCGACGACCTGCCGCCTGAATACTTGCAGGCGCTCCTAAACGACCCTTGCGCCGACGGGGCCAATCCGGCCGCCCGTGCATCCGGACGCGCGCTGCGGCTGGACGAAATTCCCCAGCATTTACTGAGGGTGGGCTGCCGACGCTGCGGCAGGACCATCGAGATACAGAAGGTAGGCGCCGTCAGACTGTACGGCCTGGACGAGATCTCGGCGAAGGTCGGCCGCCGCTTGCTGGACAACACCTGCCAGGCGACGACAGGCCGCCACGAAGAGGACGGCTGTTGGGCTGTCTCCGACTAGGCGTGCGCAATGGCGCCGAAGCACCATCCCACGCCTCTCTCCGGAGGAGACCGCAAGGCGCTGAGCAAGGAGATCAGCAAGGCTCGCGCCATGACCACGATCCTCGCGGCGCAAATCGCCGACAATCCGGCGCGTCCGCGCGCGACCAATTCGGCGGCGCAATCCGAATATGCACGGCTGGCCGGCATGTCTCTCGCGGAGCTGACGGCGGCAATGGAGCCGTATCTGCCCATCGTCCGCACCTTCGTCGTCCTTGGCAACGTGGTGCCTTCCTTGCGGGAGCGGCTGATCCAGCGCATCGAAGCGGGGCTGCGCTCGGAAGACTGAACCGTCTTGGTCGCGCGCGCGAGCCGACGTGGCCTGTCGAAGCGAGGCGTCAGTGTCTCCTTTGGGTCTTGGTCGTGTAAAAACACCGTTCCCTGGGGAAGTCGGTGAGAAGCCAGGACCGGCTTGGTCTCAGGCCACGATCGCAGCCATCAGCTGCTCGGCGATGTTCATGACTCGCGTCAGATTATAGGCCAGGACCGAAAGTGCCATCTCGGCGGCTACTTTTGGGAGGGTTTTGGTGAGGAAGTGTTTCGCTCCCATGCGAGCCTTCATCGTGCCGAACGGATGCTCGACGGTCTCGCGACGCTGGCGCATGGCCTGTGGGTTTGCATCGAGTCGCTGCTGCACAGCCTCGAGCAGATGCTCATGCTCCCATCGCGTAATCCGCCGCTCTGGCCCGGTCGTACATCGCGATTTGAGCGAACAATTTTGACAGGCTGTGGTCCAGTAACGCCGTAGCATCTTGCCGTCTTCTTCGTTTGTGTAGCGATACGGTAGTCGCTCCCCAGCCGGACAGCGATAGACGTCCTCCCCTGGCAAATACGCAAAGTCCTGCTTACCGAAGCGCCCCTCGGATTTGGCGCCCGATGTCTGCGGCTTAGGCAGCGTTACCGTGATGCCGGCCTCGTGGCACGCGAGGATCTCCGGGCTGTTGAAGTAGCCGCGGTCGCTACAGCTTCGAGTGTCTCGGTCTTTAGAACAGCCTTCGCCTGCTTGGCCATATTGGCCAGTTGCGCCCGATCTGAGCCGCTGTTCGTGACCTGGTGCGCCACAATCAGATGGTGCTCGGTATCGACGGCGACCTGCACAAAGTAACCGACGACCCCGGAGCCGCGACCGCTCCTCGCCATCGAACGGCTGTCGGGATCAGTCAGGGAGATTTGCTGATCCGGCGAGGCAAGCATCTGCTTCTCGTAGGCAACAAGCTTGCCCATTTCCTCCTTCAGCTTCGTCAGCTTCTCAGTCAGCCTCGTCACCTTGGCGGCCAGCGCTTCGCTCGGCTCCTGTCGGTCGGCCGCGTCAAGTTGGCTGAGATAGCGCGCGACGCTCTCCTCCAGTTGAGCACGCCGCCGTTCCACCTTCGCGCGCGTGAAGTTCCTGTCCCGGTTGTTCACGGCCTTGAACTTGCTGCCATCAATGGCGACGCTCGCCGTCGCCAGCAGACCCATCTCTCGGCAGAGTTCGACGAAGCGTGCACATACCTTGCGGAGCGCCAAGCCGTTGTCTTTGCGGAAGTCCGCGATCGTCTTATGATCGGGAGTGAGCCGGCCCAGCAGCCACATGGCCTCGACATTGCGTCCGGCCTCTCGTTCGAGCCGTCGGCTCGACTGCACCCGGTTTAGATAGCCGTAGATGTAAAGCTTCAGGAGAACGGAGGGATGGTATGACGGCCGACCGGTCGCCGCCGGCTCCACTCCCTCGAAGCTTAACTCGGCCAAATCGAGCGCATCGACAAACACGTCGATCACGCGAACAGGGTTGCTCTCGTCAATGAAATCATCGAGGCATTCGGGCAATAAAGTCCATTGCCCACGATCGGCCTGCTTAACGAAGCGCCTCATCAGCTTCCCCCGCAGAATCACGAGAGAATCATGGCAAAGCAGCGGCGTTTTCACACAGCCAGGGTCACGAGGCGAATTCTCAGAGCCGGTGCAAGCCGTCTGCTTCAACGCTGAAAGCGGGGAGTACACGTCCTCAGGCGCGAGTTAGAAGGAAGGACAGTTCACAAACCAATCCTTTTGGCCTCCAACTGCTACGCGCTTCTGGCGCCGGGCCAGGCGACCACCTTTCCCGACATGACGAGACGGTCGCGGCCGCTGTCCTTGGCGGCATAGAGCGCGCGATCGGCCGCCGCCACCAGGGCGCCGCAGTCCATCGCCTGCGAGGGCACGTTGGTCGCGCCGCCGAGGCTCACCGTGACGATCTTGGACGGCAGGTTCAGCGCGTGCAGCATGCCGAGGTCGCGCAGCGCCTTGCGCACGTTCTCGCCGACCAGTTCACAGCCATCCGCGTCCGTGTTCGGCAGCAGCAAGGCAAACTCCTCGCCGCCGTAGCGCGCAGCGAGATCGGCCGGGCGGCGGACCTGCGAGGCGAGGATCCGCGCCAGCGCACGCAGGCAGGCGTCGCCGGCCTGATGGCCATATTGGTCGTTGAATTTCTTGAAGTGGTCGACATCCACCAGCAGCAGCGAAAGAGGCGTGCCGTCGCGCTTGGCCCGCGCCCATTCCTCGGCGAGGCGGTCGTCGAAATGGCGGCGGTTGGCGATGCCGGTGAGGCCGTCGGACGTGGCGAGCGCGGCGAGCTTGTCCTGCAGATCCTTCTGCTCGGTCATGTCGCGCGAGATCGCCACCACGCCATCGATCTCCTGAGTTTCCGAGGACCGGGTGACCCGCAGCGCCGTCTCGACCCAGATCTCCTTCTTCTGGCGGTGGTTGGCGCGATAGATGATGCGCGCCTCTTCGGCCTCTCCGCCCTTCAATGCCGCAACGACCTGCTCCAGGCGCGGTCGGTCCTCCGGATGGACGCCCGCGAGCGCCGAGGTCCCCAGCAGCCTGGCGGGGTTCCAGCCGAGGATGCGGGCGCATGACGGGGAGGCGTAGAGGATGCGCTCGTCCAGCCCGACGCGCATCACGACGTCGCTGCACTGTTCGGCGATCAGGCGGAAATCCCCCTCCTTGGCGACCAGGGCCGCCGCCATACGCTGGCCCTTCGAGAGATGACGCACCAGGAAGAAGCCGATTAGCGCCATCGACAGGGTTAGACCGGTGACCACGCCAAAGCGCGTGACCGCTTGCTGGCGCCATGGAGCGAGGACGTCGCTCTGCGCCTTCGTCGCCAGCACGACGAGCGGATAGCGGCTGCTCTTTCGGTAGAAGCTCAGTCGCTCCTGTCCGTCCAGCGGCGACTTGAAGTAGTAGGTCCCGGCATTCGGCCGCTGGGCCATGGTCCGGAACAACGGTGAACCCGACATGTCGCGCCCGACATAGGCGCCGTCGTCGTCGCGGCTCCTGGACAGAATGATGCCGTCGGCGGTCAGCAGCGAGACCGCACCGTTTGGTCCGATGTCGAAGCGACGGTAGAACTGGGTGAAGTAGGCCACTTCGACGCTTGTCAGCACCACGCCGGCGAAACTGCCGTCGGGATGATTGAAGCGGCGGGAGGCGGTGATGATCCACTGCCCGCCGGACCGGCTCTTCACCGGCCGACCTATCAAGGTCCCGCGATCTGCCGCGGCGCGATGGCGCTGAAAGTAGTCGCGGTCGCTGTTGTTGAAGCCGGAGAAGTCGCCGTCTTCGGTGGTCGCCAGCCAGCGGCCGGTCTCATCGTAGACGAAGATGCCGCGGATGCGTTGCCTGTTGTACTTGCGCCCTTGCAGGAAATTCTGGATCTTCGCGACCGCGACCGGACTTGTTCCGCCGACCTCCATCCGGTCAACCATTCCGGCGAGGATGGTGTCCGCGAGCTCGAACGTGTCTTCGGCGTGCTGCGTCAGCGACTGGGCAAGGTTGGCCATGTCGACTTCGGCGTTGCGCAACTCGACTTGGCGGGACTCCCACTCGCGCCATCCGCTCAGCGCCAGAATGGCTACGCAAGCCAACGCGACGAAGGCCGCGGCCCACAACGGGAAGCGAGCTTTCTCGACCTCGCGGCGGTTGTTTGGCATCGGACCGTGGCTCCTTTTCGCGCAAGGTCCCACCTGGGCCTTAATGGCTGGTTTGCGAACGCGGCAGGATGCGGCGATCGGGTAAGCGTTGCCTCATTGTGGTGTCCGGGATCTTACGCGTTAAGGTGAGCGTCCATTAACCAGGAGCAGCCGGACCGCCGGTAGCGGGTTGGGTGCCCATGGAAGACGAGAAGAACCGATTGCTCGGCCCAAAGGTGCCGGCGCCTGGCGGCTCCGATCAACGATCCGGAGACCGCCGAGCGGCTCAACTCGCTGGCTGATGAATACGAACGGCGCGCTCAAGCCGCCGGGGACGAGAAGGAGTGAGATCCCTCAAGCCTCGCCCGATCCGGGCATGGCCGCGGCCGGCGGGACGAGGCGCAGCGGCGGCAACGGACGTTCGGCGGACGGGGGCACCGGAGAAGGCCTGCCGCCCCTCGCTTCGTATCGCTCCGCCAGCGCCAGCAATCGCCGCCTGATGAAGGGGTCGGCCCTTCCGGCCAGCTCGCGCACGCGATGGGCCATCGCCCGGTAGAAGTCCTGCTCCAGCGCCATGACGCGTCACTCCATCAACGCTACCGCCGGATGAAGTTGATGACATCGGCGGCGGCAGCGTCAAGCGGCGTCGTTCGCAGTGGCGTGCTCCGCGATTTCGCTTGAGCGAGCGCTCGTTGCGGCACTAAGCTGATCGCGGCGGGGAAATCCAGATGTCCGAACTGCACCTGATCAGGAAGCGGTGTCCGCACTGCGGGAGAGCGATGAAGCTTGTCTCCGAGCCGACGGGCCGGGGCGGCGAGCGATACGTCTGCCCCGCCTGCGAGGAGGATCCGCTGCACGACCCCGCCGCCCAAAAATGGGCGGACAGCCCGCTGCGCCCGCCGGCTAAGTAGCTTGCGAAGAATCGCCGAGGCCGGTTGTCCATCCGTCTATCGAGAGGGCTCACTCAGCTTCGACCGGGACCCGACTTTTTGGGAAAAAGTAGAAACTTCATCTTCGGAGACGAGTTGGTCTGGCGAGGTCTGTTCTCGTCGGAGCCGAACATGGTCAACGACGTCCCGTTGCGCACGGCGGTACATGCGGTCTGGTCCCTCTACCTGGCGAGGCATCGCGACGTCGATGCCGCGGACACCCGCCGCTGCCTGCTGGAGCGTCATCTGCAAGGGAGATGGGAAGCGCGTGTGAGCGATGCCGAAGAACTCACGGGATTCGGCCTGGCTTACCTTGAGCGCCTTCCCGAAGACGAATGGTGAGGCTGATGGAGGGGCTCCTCAGGCGAGCTGCGGTCGACAGCGCCAGGCCGGATTGGACGTTGCTGGCCGTCTCAGAACTCGCCTCCGCGGCCGTCGTGCTGCTCTTCCGCTCGATGGCTTCGGTCTAGAGGGTCGGCATCGATGCGCATCGCTCAACTTGCTCCCCTGGCCGAAAGCGTCCCTCCCAAGCTCTACGGCGGCACGGAGCGGGTCGTGGCGTGGCTGGTGGATGAGCTGGTCGAGCTCGGCCACGACGTCACGCTGTTCGCGAGCGGCGACTCCCGGACGAAAGGCGAGCTTCATCCCGTGTGGCCGCGCGCACTGCGTCTCGGACGGAAGGGCGCCGATCCAAATGCCGCCTGCGCCGTGCTGCTGGAGGCGATCGCCAGGCGCGCCAAAGACTTCGACGTGATCCACGCGCACATCGACTGGCTGCCCCTTCCGCTGCTCAGTCGGCTCGGCGTGCCCTTCGTGACCACCATGCATGGTCCGGCTCGATCTGCCGGGCCTTTCCGAGGTGTTGCGGCAGTTTCCCGGCGCTGGCTTCGTGTCGATATCGGACCATCAGCGTCTGCCATTGCCGGGGGCGAATTGGATCGCCACGATCCAGCACGGACTGCCATCGAACAACTTTCGCCCGTCTTTCGATCAAGGATCCTACCTGGCGTTCCTCGGCCGCCTGGCCGCGGAAAAGGGGCCCCAGGACGCCATCCGCATCGCGCGCGCCGCCGGAATGCCCTTGCGCATCGCCGCCAAGATTCCGCGCGGCGAGACCGTCTTCTTCAAGAAGCAACTTGAGCCCCACATCGACGGTCGGGCGGTCCAGCTCGTCGGCGAGGTGGACGAGGCGAAGAAGCAGCCGTTCCTCGCCGCGGCCGCGGCCCTGCTGTTTCCGATCGATTGGCCGCAGCCTTTCGGCCTCGTCATGATCGAGGCGATGGCCTGTGGGACGCCAGTGATCGCCTATCGCTCCGGCTCCGTGCCCGAGGTCGTCGAGGACGGCGTGACGGGCTTCATCGTCGAGAACGAGGAGCAGGCTGTCAGAGCCGTGGGCGATCTGGGCCGGCTCGACAGACGAAAAGTACGCGCCCGCTTCGAGGAGCGCTTCTCCGCAGACCGAATGGCGCGCGAGTATGAAAGCGCGTACCGCGGATTGATCTCTGCCGCCGCCGGGTACTCGGCTGCGGGATTCGCAGCGCCACACGCTGAACGTCGGCGCGAAACGAGGCCGGCAGACGAACTGCCGGCGTCCAGCTAACCGATTTTTCGCTGCCCCTTGAAAGTGGCTTCCGAACATCCATTTAACATCCAGAGGCCCTACACGAGCTGCGACCCCGGATCCCCGATACCGAAAAGATCACGATCAACCTCGGCTATGTCGATCTTGGGCAGATCGATCTGATGGTGCAGGAGGGGTTCTATTCGAACCGCACGGATTTCACGGGCTTTGGCTCATCAACCCGATCGCGCCCAAAGTTGCCGGCACCCGCGGATCCATGATGCCTGATGGCCGGATGTCCATTCTGGATTGGTTTATTGCTTCTGTCGGTAGCGCGGAGGACGGTGTCGCCGCCTATGACTATCCAAAGCCAGGCGAAACGGAGAAGTCACCCAAGCTGACTTACGCGCGGAAGTTCAAGCTGTGGAACTTGCTAATTACGTCCGGCGTCTGGATCGACGAGGCCGACTTCGGTGTCAGAAAAGTCGGGTGCTCCGGCGGCGCGTTGGAAGCTGACCTGCAGGTACTTCGTCCCGCCGACCGAAGCGATCGGAAAGTAGATGCCGAGGACGTCGCCGAGTCCATATCCTCTTTGAAGTTGATCACGATAAGTGCTGACGCGCCGTCCGCGATCGCCTCTGAAGCTAGGAAGGGCGATACCATTGAGCGAAGCGGGCGTGCTCGGTGGAGCTGAGTAAAGCGGGTCTTCCAACAACAGCGACGTCGAATAGTGCTTGGGAACACCGGTGTAGCCATCGCAAAGACGGCCATCCTCGACCGCCACCGGTCGATCATGGTGGACTGCGAGCTGAAAGAACGCCCCGGTGAAAGCGCCCACGCCTTGAGCAATAGGCTTGAGGATCTTGTCATCCATGTCTTCGACGCGATGGCATGCAGCGATCGATCGGTGCAAGGTGGTAGAAGATACAGTGCACAGGTCGCCGATCATCATCCAATCTCTCGAGGAACGCTTCTTGCAGACCCAAGCGCTTCCCTTTCCTTCGTCACGCATGCGGGGCTCAGTTTGGCATAACGACGCGGAAAACACCGGCGTTCGGCCGGGTGAAGGCGGAAATTTTTGGCGACTGGCCGTGAAGCGTGGAAAATGAAAATATTAGAGGAAGCTAACGCTGAGTTGCGCCGCCATCGCGATCTTGCGCTCACGGCCTATGCACGCCGTCTGCTTGCCCGCGGTGCGGACATTGAAGGAGAAGAGTTTCGTGCGGACTTGGCGAAATACGCCGGCGGCGGAGCAAAGCTATGGATCGCTTGCGGCAATTTGTCGAGGCGATGACGGAGCGGCCCTCCGCGACGCTGCACTAACTGGCCGACTGGCTTACCAAGTTTCTGTTGGCGTTTTGAGGAGCGCTGTAGAACTGTTGGAATCAATTTGCATCGATCGGTCTCGCTCGCGGACCACCACCCTCGCCGTTGTCGCAATCAGCGCGCCCTCGGAGGTAAGGGGGGGTGCGAAATCGTGTGCTGTTGGAGAAGCCATCGGCGATCACGTTCGCGGCGCGCCCTGAACAGGTCGAGGCACTTCCTGGAGCAAAGCGCGGTTCGCCAGGAGTAATAACGGATCAGGCCAAACTTCCCGCCACACATAGCACAGTTCTTCGCTGCGGAACGGCACTCCGCGTGTTCCAAGCTATCGCACATGCTCCCTCCTTTGAGCGGGTGGGGTTCTTGGAATCCAGCCGCGCAATATTTCTTCGGCCCCCTTGCGTCGGGGGTGATGAGCGTGACCCACTTTTTGTTGGATTCGTCAGGAAAGTCGCTCGTTCAAGAGTATTCAGCAAAAAAACTCTACGCGGTTCACCAGGAGGATTCTTGTGAGTTTGAGCCAGAAATTTTGGATTTCGTGCTGCTGAGGCACTCACCTCACGGAGTCGGAGGCCCGGAACTCTCGGGGTGTCAGACCTGTCCAACTGGTAAAGGCGTGAGTAAACGAACTGACCTCACGATACCCCAAGAGCCACGCGATCTCCGAGATTGGCAATTGCTTTTCGCGCAAGTAGTGCTTGGCTAACGCCTGTCGCAGATCGGTAAGTACCGCCGAAAACGTTGCGCCCTCTTCTGACAATGCCCGAGCGAACGTGCGGCGGCTCATGCCAAGGCGCCGGGCAACTTCAGGCACATTGCCTTTGCCGTTGGGGAGTAGTTGGGCGAGCTGATCTTCGACTTGGGACCGGATGCTGGCGCGCAGTTTCTTACGCTGACCGAGCGCTTCATCGGCATATTTGAGCAAGAGCTTGTTCAGATGGACATCAGCGCCGATAACTGGCAAAGAGCCGATCGACTTTGGTAAAAGAATCTCGTCCGTATCGGCCGCATAAGTGATCATACACCCTAGATGGGTTCGTACATCGTTCGGTATATGCGTTCTCAGATGCCTTAGTTTGACCTGCCTCGGTGCGACTCTACCGCCGGTTAACGCTCGACAGATGCGCAGCAAGGTGACAAGCCAAAACTCTGTGTGATGGCGATCGGTGCCACGATCCAAGGTCGGGTATTCAAGCCCTATCGTGACAGTGGTGTTGATAGAAAGGCGTATCCGAATGCCTTCATTATTAATTGCACAATAGCGCTCCGCGCTTCGAAGCGCATCGACGAGCCGATCGGATGACGCCATGACATAGTACACCAACCCGATTTCGCCCAGTTCAAAATCCTGAGCCAGGCGAAATCCAAAATATTCGTCGTGCAGCTCTGTAGCAGCAAGCTCGAGTACCTTGATCTGCGACTCCGCTTTCACGCGGCAGTCGAGATTCTCAATAACTTGAATTGCTAGACCTGCATCCGCCAGAACTGGCTTTAAGTCTTTGCCCGCCTTCCGTAGCCGAGCGCAGGCGAGCCGGGCTATTCCTCCGGTAGCAGTTGGTATCGAGGAAAGGCGGCCCGTAAGCTTCTTGCGCATCGAGCCCTCTCATCTTTTAAACGGGCAATGGCCTCAAACCACATTATTTGGATCGGCCAGAGGATGGCGCAGTTGATGTGCGCGCGGCTGGCAAGTTTCACAGCACTAGCACGATGCGGTAAGCTGGAGGTCAGCGTTGCCGTTGATCTAGATCAATCTTCGACGCTCACACCCGTACAACGGCAACGTCGGCACTCGCTACGGCAGCTACTGACGACCAAATCGATGTGGTGTTGTGCGCATCTGACCGTAGGTTCATGCGTTTAGGACTACATCCCGAACAACACCCAGACCATCGCGACTAACAAACTGACAAACCAAACAATTGAAGCCAAGAACAACCAGTCGCTTCCCGTCATGATGGTGAGTGCGTTTAGTATCGCTGCCGCTTTTTGTCTTACTTGCATGGTGCCTCGCGCTCTAGCGGACAATGCCAAGCAAGTCCTGTTATCAAGTGCCAACAAATTGGGAATTTGGGCCAGCCGAACCGACAAACTCTTTCCGTTTCGGCCAGTCAGAGGGCGACACGGCGACTAAGACGGATAAAAGGGGGGCGTCCAGCCGCGGGTTACCCTGGGCGTGGTCGCAGCAAGCCCGCTGCGGGTCATAAGCGCCGATTTGACCAGCGGTCGAGCGCGACCGGTTTACCCCCGACTCCGGACTTCTCGGCGCAAGCACTAACGGTAGCGATGGGCCAAAACCGGCCATCAGATTATTTCGCCTCAGTCAAGCAACTCGAACCGGAAACCGCAATACCGCTGTCGTTCCGGTACCGCTTTCAAATCTCAAATCGGCGTTTAACTGTGCGGCCAAACCCGCAACGATCTTCTGGCCAAGCCCCGTTCCCTTTGGTGAAACTGTAATGCCCAGTCCATTATCTGAGATCGCCAACTCTGCTTCCTGCCCGCACCGATGGAAGCGCAGTGTGATATGCCCGTCGGTTCGATCTTGGAAGGCGTGCTTGAGGCAATTTGTGATTAGCTCGGAAACAATTAGTGCAACCGGCACCAGTTGACCGAGATCAAGTATAATTGGATCGCATTCGATTGAATGGGTTACAGGTAAACCTGACGCGGAAATTTGCTCTGAGCACAGCTCAGCCAGATATTGACCGATGGGTTCATTCACTCGCTGAGGATCATACAGCCGTCTGTGACTACGGCTCATTGCCATCAGCCTGTCCTTAACCGCAGCCAGCACACACCCGACCGGACCATTCTTGTCAAATTGCCGAGCTTTTTGGTCGAGCACGGCTGTAAGGAAAGCAAGATTATTGGCTACACGGTGTTGCAGTTCTGCAAACAGCACGGAAGTTCGCTGCTGCATCAGTCGGGCCTCGTCCGCCAACTTGTAAATGAGCCCCGTTGCTATGAACAAAGATAGACCGACAACGTCGCGAGGCCGTTCGATCTCGAACGTTAGGTAGGGCGGGATGAAAAAGAAGAACAGTATAAAGCTGGCCAATGCGAAGGTGACGATACCTTCGGCGATGCCGCCGAAAAGCGCGGCGATCATCACGGCGGGCATCAGCGCGCCTGCTGCGAGGCTGTCGCTATAATCTTGAATAGCAATACGCAACATCAAACACGCGCACAATGCTGCAAGACTAATAATCCAGCCTGAATGTCGCTGTTGCCGCACGCGGCGCACAGCCGAAATTAACCTCACAATTTCCCCCTACCTGCGCGATCTCAGCGATTTGTGCGCTCCAAATGGGTCAGAGCGGCGGGCCAATTGAATTCCCGGGTCAAAATATCGCGCTTCCGCTCACCAGCTCGCCATCTCGGCAATTGGGCGCAACCGCATTACCGATAACTTGAGCTGCTGACTTGTTTGTTTGCGCCCAAATTTTGTGATTTTAAGTCAAGAGAGAGCAGTCGTTCGAGATCGAATTCACGTCAAAGTGCGAAGAACTCAACGTGAGCAAATCTGGTCCGCTATGCCTGGGTGAGCGGACCTCGTGGCGAGGTGCCACCACTTCGCCGATGGGCCGATTCTGTTGAAAAAGACGGCTGTTGCGACGCAGTGATATCAGTGATTCAGTCTGTCTAGTTGGCAGGACTGAAGATCATGATGGGGCATCGACAAGTCGGCCTTCGATCGATCCCGAGTTGATGATCCGGATGCTCCTGATCGGTTACTGCTTCGGCATCCGATCGGAACGGCGCCTGTGCGATGAGGTTCACCTCAATTTGGCCTACCGGTGGTTTTGCCGGCTCGGTCTGGATGGGGCGGTGCCGGATTATTCGACATTCTCCAAGAACAGGCATGGCCGCTTCCGGCAGAGCGACCTCTTCCGTCGCGTGTTCGAGAGCATGCTGCGCCGCTGCATCGAGGAGCGACTGGTCGGCGGTGAAGGATTTGCCGTTGATGCGAGCCTAATCAAGGCCGATGCCAATCGGCAGAAGGGGATCGAAGGCGATAAGGGACTTCCGCCGGAGGCTGCCGGCCGAGCAATCGATGAGTATCTGGCTGTCCTCGATGATGCCGCTTTCGGAGCTGCGACCGAGGTTACCCCGAAGTTCGTATCGCCCTCCGACCCGGCGGCGCGCTGGACGGGGGCGCACGGCGGCCAAGCGTTTTTCGCCCATTCGACAAACTACCTGATCGACATCGAGAACGCGATCATCGTCGATGTTGAGGCAACGACGGCAATCCGGCAGGCGGAGGTATTGGCCGCCAAGCGCATGATCGAGCGCTCGCTGGAGCGGTTTGATCTCTATCCGAGCCGGCTCCTCGGTGACAGCGGTTATGGTTCGGCCGAGATGCTCGCCTGGCTGGTCTACGAGCACGGCATCGAGCCGCACGTTACAGTCTTCGACAAGTCGGCCCGCACAGACGGGCTCTTCTCGCGCGACGACTTCACCTATGACCATGCTGGGGACATCTATCGTTGTCCTGGTGGCAAAGTTCTTACCACGACCGGAACATTGGTGAATGATGGTGCCACCATGCTTTACCTCGCCAGTAAGCGCGATTGTGATCGATGCGCATTGAAGGCTCGGTGTTGCCCCAAGCAGGCTTCACGGAGGGTGCCGCGCTCGATCTACGAGGGCGCTCGCGACATGGCGCGCCAGATCGCGAGATCGTGGGAGGGAGGCACCTCGCGCCGGCTCCGCAAGAAAATCGAGATGTTGTTCGCGCACCTCAAGCGCATTCTCAAGCTCGACCGTTTGCGTCTACGAGGTCCAAACGGCGCGCGCGACGAGTTCATCCTCGCAGCCACCGCCCAGAACCTTCGAAAGATGGCCAAGCTGATCCCGATGCCCGCCCCGAGGCTCGCATAGGGTCGGTAGAGCAGTTCGCCACGTCGCGACGGAGCTATTACAACGAACTACTGCCGGCCTTTTTCAACGGAATCGGCCAATAGCCGAAGTCATCGGCACTGGTAGCCAAGTCGGCGCTGAACGAGGAACCCGTGGGCCATCAATCTTGCGGGCGTCCGATACGCGGCGTAACGGATGCTAGTGTCCTAGCCTGGCGGCACGATCCTCCAAGCGCCTTGCCGATCGCTATACGCGCGCGTTCCCGCAGGAATGCCTTCAGCTGCAGCCCCGAAGTACCTCTCGAACAAAAGCGTGGGAAAGAGCTCACCGGCGACCAACTTTACCATGTCGCCCCGCCTGATCTCGGCGCCCGCGGTCATCGCGTTCGACATGCTGCCTCGCTAAGTGGGCTTTGATGGGACACGAACTTATCGATTAGCTTAAATCAGATGAGCGTCGATCCAGCATTTCGCGAACTTTGAGGGCCAATTTCGCTTGGGTCACCGGTTTTTCGAGAAGATCCACGCCTTCATCGAGCCGCCCTTGGTGGACGACGGCATTTCGGGAATAACCCGTCATGTATAGTGTTTTTAGCTGCGGTCTGATCTGTTGGGCCCGTCGGCCCAGCTCACGACCATTTATGCCAGGCATTACAACGTCCGTCAGGAGGAGGTCCACCTTCTCATCTTCTTGCAAAAGCATGGTCAGCGCAGCTTGCGCAGTACCCGCCGATAGAACTCGATAGTTGAGGTCCCGCAATACGTCTGAAACGTAAGTTCTCAGGTCAGGGTCGTCCTCAACAACGAGGATCGTTTCTGCTGACTCGCTTTGCGCCGGGCGTGGGTCGGTGCTATCGATCGCAAGTGGCACGGTACCATGATAGCGAGGAAAATACATCCGAATGCTGGTGCCTTCTCCGGGCTCGCTATAGATTTTTACGTTACCTCCGGACTGCTTGACGAAACCGTAGACTTGGCTGAGCCCTAGTCCCGTGCCTTGTCCAGGCTCTTTGGTTGTGAAGAAGGGCTCAAACGCTCGTTCGAGAACCTCACGGTTCATTCCAACGCCGGTGTCACTGACGCAAATGACGACGTACTGACCAGGAGCGACTTCCGGGTTCGCCCGCGAATAATCCTCATCTGCAAAAACGTTTGCGGCCTCAACCGTTAGCTTGCCGCCTGTGGGCATGGCGTCTCGTGCATTGATTGCTAGGTTCACCAAGGCAGATTCGAGATGATTAACATCAACTTCAATTTGCCATAGACCCGCGCCTCCGACCGTCTGCAACTCGATCCGCTCACCCAGCGTCCTTTGCAGGAAGTCCTGCAATCCATTGAGAAAGACGTTCAAGTTGGTAGGCTTTGGATCGAGCGCTTGGCGGCGCGAGAAGGCAAGTAAGCGGCTGGTCAGCGCCGCTGCTCTTTGCGCTCCCCGCTTAGCGTTTGCCAATGCGCGTTGAAGATTTGCGTTGCCTACTTGGCGACTGTTTCGCTCTGCGGATTCAAGATTTCCAAGGATGATCATCAGCAGATTGTTGAAATCGTGGGCGATGCCCCCGCTGAGTTGACCGACTGCTTCAAGTTTCTGAGACGCTGCGAGCTGCTCTTGGATGTTTTTCAGTTCGTCCTGCGCTTGCTTGCGCTCGGTCAGGTCACGGGTCACCTTCGCAAAGCCGATGAGCTCTCCGCGCTCGTCGGTAATTCGATCGATTACCACGGAGGCCCAAAAGCGAGAGCCGTCCTTGCGAACGCGCCAGCCCTCGGCCTCAAAACGACCCTCATGGGCTGCTTGCGCGAGTGCCTTCTTCGGGATCTCCCTCTGCAAATCCTCTGGTGTGTAGAAAGTGCTGAAATGGCGGCCGATGATCTCTTCCGGAGCGTACCCCTTGATACGTTGGGCGCCGGTGTTCCAGGTGGCCACGTGGCCCGAGGTATCCAGTTGGAAGATGGCGTAATCGACCACCGCTTCAACGAGCCGGCGGTATCTCCGTTCGCTTTGCAATAGCTCTTCGTGAGCTTGTTGCCGCTCCGTGATGTCGCGGGTGACTTTAGCAAAGCCGATCAGATTTCTTTCGTCATCACGGATGGCGTCGAGGACAACGAGCGCCCAAAAACTTGTGCCATCCTTTCGAACCCGCCAGCCCTCGGATGCAAACCGACCGATTTCAGCGGCGGAAGCCAACGCGCGCTCGGGGAGTCCCTTTTCACGATCACCGGGCGTATAGAACAGCGAAAAGGACCTCCCTACGACCTCGTCGGCCGAATAGCCCTTCAGGCGCTCCGCTCCTGTATTCCAGGTCTTGATGGTCCCTTGTGGGTCCAGCATGAAGATTGCGTAGTCGACAATGCCATTAATGAGCAGTTCGAGGCTGCGGCTGGTTTCCAGCTTGTTTGCTTTCATTGAGGGGACCTGAAGTGGAGAAAAGGGGCGAAACTAAATATAATACCGCTGGGAAGAAAAAGTTCCTGGCTGGCGGTAAATGCCTTCTGGCGAGAGGGTCTTCTAGATCCTGCTGCTTAAATGTACTCTCGTTCCTAAAAGAGAACTGAGCCTGAGAATTGAGCCTTATGGATTACCGAGCTTACGTCCTCGACGATGACGGGCGCATTATCGGCGTCCACGAGCTGGATTGCGCCAACGACGACGAGGCCAAAGAAAAGGCGTCTCAACTTCTGGATGGGCACGACCTAGAAGTCTGGCAACGAGAACGCTGCGTGGCCCGATTGAAGCACCCCACAAGGCATTAAGGCTGCCTCAGTTGGCGCGTGACGTATATGTCGCGATCTTGCGCGCGAGCTGCCAAAGCTCGACTGTGTGGGTCTCAGCCAATTGCTCGGCTCGCTGCCTAGCGGCTTCCTCATCAGCGCAAATTAGTCTTACGCGCTGCACGATATTCCCATCAGGCCCGAACAAATAGGCCATGAACTCTTCCATCGAGGCGCTTTCCTCCGGGGAGCTCCCCCCAAGGAGCTCCGGGACTGGTTATGGGACTATGACGCCCGCCCATTGGCGGAGCATGAGCGCGTCTCGCTATCTTCGCTGGCGCGAACCGGTCGGGTTGGGTTGACCGGTTCGCAACTCTTCAAGACCGATGCGTTCATGGAAGCGCAGCCGTTCGGCAATGTGCCTGCAGCTTTCGGGCCTGATGGGACAATCGGGATCTTTGAGTCGAACAGCATCATGCGGGCGGTGGCGCGGCTCGGCGAGTCGAAGTCCGCGCTCTATGGTCGCGAGAGCGGTGCTGGTGGCTGATGGAGGCGGACGCGCGCCAACGCAGAATCGCGCGATTTGACGCTCGCGGAGACCATCTGGTGCTCGCTTCGCTTTCTCGCTTTGACAAGCAACACATGTGCAACACGACACCTCTAACCTGTTGATATTCTTACCTCGAGAGCGGTTTCCTAAACCGTAGGTCGGATATCGACGGGATTGTCGACCCAGCCCCATTCTTGGTAACCGTCTCCACCGAAAGCGCCCAGTCTTGGCGAGGGTTTCTCGTGAGTGACAGGGGCGCTTTCGGTAACAAACCTGAGCAATTTCAACGACCGGGCCCAGACTTCGAATCTGAGGGGCGCGCGTTCGAATCGTTCCGGGCGCACCATTTCCACCATTCGGTATAAAACCGCGAGCCATTGCAGAGCTCTCGTGGTCCTATTCGGTCCCCGATCGGTATCTGCGGCTGTGTCGTCGCTGACGCCTCAGCGGATAGCGGCCTGCCGCTCCGCTCCGCGTCGTCTGGGCAGCACTTCGACCGCCGAAGCCAGCAGGGCTGGCTGGAGCAGGACGGTGAACTCCTGGAGCGATACTGGCGGAGAGAAAATATAGCCTTGCGCCATGGTCGCGCCGTTTTCGGCCGCGAACCGAAGGTCTTCGGCCGTTTCGATGCCTTCCACGACCGTTTCGAACCCCAATTCGTCCGCAAGTCCGAGCGCCAGGCGAAGGATCGTCTGCTTCTCGCGGTCTTCCGCGACACCCGCGACGAGCGTGCGATCGAGCTTCACGGCATCGAAGGGGAGCCTCGCCATCGTCGAAAGATTGGAATAGCCGGCTCCGAAATCGTCCATTGCGAAGCGTATGCCCAATTGCCTGAGCAGGCTTATTCTCTCACGCACGACATCGGGATTGCGCATCGCGACCGATTCCGTGATCTCGATCTCGAGGTGTGACGGCGGGAAGTCGGCCTGGCGAACCGCCGTGACGATATCCTTGATGAACAGCGGATTCTCGATGTCCGACGCCGCGACATTGACGGCGAGCACGAGTTTCGAGCCGCCCCGGATCAAGCCCCCGATTTCGGCGAGCGCGCGCCTGAGCACGAAGCGGTCGATCTCCATGATGAGGCCGATCTCTTCCGCGATCTTGATGAAGCGGTGGGGAGGAATGTCGCCCTCCTTCGGATGATGCCAGCGCGCCAGGGCCTCCACCCCCAGGATGCGGCCATCCGCGCAGGACACCTTGGGCTGGTAATGGACGACGAGCTCTTCATTGCGGATCGCCAAAGCGAGATCGGTTTCGAGCGCATGCCGGGCGCGCGCGACCTCTGCGAGATCCGGAGCAAAGAACGCGTGGGTGTTGCGTCCCGAGCTCTTCGCGACGTACATCGCAAGGTCGGCGCGGATCAGGAGATCGTCATACCTTGTGCCGTGGGTGGGACAGATCGCAATGCCGATGCTGACGCCGATCGTCGCATGGTTGCTCTGGAGCTTGAAGGAAACCTGCAGCGCCTCGATCATCTCGCGGGCATAGAGGCTCGCGGCCTCGGTCGTCCTCACCCCAGCGATGATGGCGACGAACTCGTCGCCCCCGACGCGGGCGAGCAGGCTCTTGCCGGCAGCGACCTTGGACGTCAGCAAATTGCTCAAGCGCTCGGCCACCATCCTGAGCAGCTCGTCGCCGGCCTTGTGCCCAAACGTGTCGTTTATGGATTTGAAGCCATCGAGATCGAGGAAGAACAGTGCCGCGCCTTCTTCCGCGTCGACGAGCGCCGGCGCATCGACGCGCATCTTCTCCCGATTGGGAATGCGGCTCACAGTATCGTAGAAGGCGAGCTGACGAATTCTTCGCGTGCTGGCCCGCAAATGCGTTAGCATTCGCTCGAATGCGAGGCCGAGGCCGCGAACCTCGCCCATGCCGGTTGCGCGGAACGGAGTGTCGAGATTGCCTCCCGCGATTTCCTGGGCGGTCCTGGCGAGCGCCGAAAGTCCTTTCGTGAGGTGCCTTACGGCGGCCAATAACGCGACGACCAGGGCACCGAGCGCCAGCGCCGCTGATGCCAGGAACTGCCACATCAGCGATCGGGTATGGGCCGCGCCGATTTGGAACATCTGATCGCGAGTCGTCGTCACGAGCGATGCGCTCGCGAACGTACACACCTTGAGCGTCGCCTCATAATCGACACAGCGCGCGACGTAATTGCCGTCATCCGAGCGCTGCAGCCCGCCTGAACGTGTCCTGGCGCTGCTGAATTTCACCCCTTCGGGCCCCGCGGACGACACGATCTCGTTGTCAGCCGTGATGATGACCACGCCGGCATTGGCCAGCGAAGTGAACTTCTCGAGAGTCTTCTCCGTGCGCCCGAGCGGTCGGATGGCGACAAGCGCGCCGATGAGGTCGCCGAAGTCGTCGAACACGGGCTCGATTGCGGTGTGCGCTATAGTGTGGCGCAGCGGCAGGCGGAGCGCTGACAATTCACCCGATTTGAGCTCATGGGTGCCTTCCTCACCCCGTGGATGCGAACGGCTATTGTCCTTGACGATCGCCCCGAGATTGACGGAGAGGTCGGTCCCCTCGATCGCCCCGTTCAGAGCGAGGAGGTCGAGGGGCGTGTTGGCACCGATCACCCGGCCGGTCTCGTCGAAGGCGATCAGCCTTTCGAAATCGGCGGTCGAGGCAACGATGCTGAGCAGTTCGCGGATCGTCACATCGTTGTTCGAGGCGACTGCCTTGGCGACATCGGCGCGCTGAGCGATCTGACGCAGGCGTGACGCCGTTTCGGCGCCGAGGACCTCGATTCGCGCTCGCGCCAACTGCGCCTCGCCGTCGAGGCGATGAGCGAGCTGGTCTTCCGAGAGTTCACCGAGTGCCGCAGCCTGCTGCGTCAGTTGCTGCTGCAGGCGTAGTGCCGTCAAGCCGCCGATGAGGCCGAGCCCGAGCACGCCGGTCGCGAGCACGACGGCAACAAGGCGCGTGGCGATCGACGAGGGAATACCTGGCAGCCAGGACGGAACGGCCCAACGGCGCCAGCGGGGCGGCGCCCTCGATGCCTTCGCTATATCGGTGTCAGTCGCCGCCACTGCCAGCACTCTAACTACGGGGGCCGATCAATGTCTTTCATCGAGGCCCCCATTGAGTTGTCGTTTCAGGCGCCGAATTTAGGCCAGTGGTACCCTCTAAATCGTCTATCAGTCGTCTATTTGTGGTTGATTAATTACCAAATGGTTTTTCGAAACCGTCAGATTGTGTGCTTTCACTTTCTGTTCGGCACATTGATGATTCCAAAAGGCACGGCGTTGCCACAACAGAAGGTTTAGATTTCTTTGCCAGATTGTGTGCCTCGTGGCTCGAAGGGGTTTGCAATGGCATTTTTGAGGATGATGGCAGCCCTTTTGGGCCTTTGCCTTGCGGGGGTGACTGCCGCCGCCGCCGAAACTCGCAGGCTCGACATCGTCGGGACGGGAGACGGCATCGATGTCCTGCGCGCCGTCGCCGCGAGCTTCATGCAGCAGGAAGGATCGGCACAGGTCGAGATCCCCCCGAGCATTGGTTCTGGCGGAGGCATCGCGGCCGTGGGGTCCGGCAAGGCGATCTTGGGCCGCGTCGCACGCCGCCTGACCGAGGCCGAAGCGGCGTCCGGCATCGTCTACAAGGCGATTGCCCGGCTGCCCTCGGCTTTCATCGTCCATCCTGCCTGCGGAGTGAGTGCCGTCACAAGCGCTCAGCTCGTTGGGATCTATTCGGGCCGCATTGCGAATTGGAAGGAGCTGGGCGGCGCCGATATGCGCATCCGCGTCGTGCGGCGCGAGGACCAGGACAGCACGCTCACCGTGCTGCGGGCCAGCATGCCCGGCTGGAATGATCTCCAGATCACCGAGAAATCGAAGATGGCAACGACCACGCAGGAAGCGATCGAGACGGTTCGCGATGTTCAAGGCGCGATCGGCTTCGGTCCTTTCTCGCGGCCGTTGGAACAGGGGCTCACGGTGCTTCGCGTGGACGGCCACTACCCGACGGACGCGGATTATCCCTCGAGCGTGGTGCTGGCGTTGATCTATTTAGACACGTTGCAGGATCCGGACGCGCTGGCCTTTCTGCGCTTTGCCGAAGCACGGAAGGCAGCCGACGTCATCACTAGCCTCGGTAGTCTGCCCGTCAAGCCGTGAGGCGCCAGGGTTCGGCCACCGGCGCTGCTGAACTTGAGCTTTATCCCGTTCCGATGGAAACGCTCTCGGCATCGGCTTACAGACTGGGGCGATGAGGCTGCTCCCGGCTTCGCCACAGACGGGTGACTTTGTCCATCAGCGATGGGACTTGAGAACTCGGCAGGAATGGATCGGCATAGCATTGCGCATTGGCCGCGTGCGCCTTGTTCTTCACGATCTCGACGAGACCAACTGGGCCGGCGACGTAGACCGTATCCTCCAGCCCGAGCAGCGGCAGGTAGTGCGATGGACGCCCGGGCCTGACTCCCAGGGCAGACCCGACCTCCGTCGTCGCAATGACGTCGCGGACACCGTCGTCGATCAGCCACTGCAACGAGGGAAGCATATAGAGATTGTCGGCATCCCGGCTGCCGGCGAGGACCACAATCTCGCGGTCGCGCTGGATCGAGCGTGCCGAGCGGGCGAGCGCCCAGATCGGGGCCCAGCCTGCGCCGCCGGCGACCAGCACCAGCGGCCCATGGTCCTGTCGCAGATAGGCTTGTCCGAACGGGCCTTGCACATGCGCCGCATGGCCGGGCCTGATGGCTTTGCCGAGCTGCCCCGACACGGTCCCGTCAGGCAGGCACCGGATGTGGAAGACGAGCTCGATTTGCTTGAAGGAACCATCAAGCCTGAAGGTCGGGCTGAACTCGCGCGCAGGATAGCCGGAAAACTTGACGCGCACATATTGGCCCGGTCGAAACTCGAGCGGCGCTGACGTCGTCAGCACGACTTCGGCGATCTCCGACGAAAGCTGGTTGATCTCGGTGACGGCGCCCGCCCGCTTCACCGGCAGCGGCAATTCTTCGAATTCGATCTCGGCATCGCCTGCGACCGCTGCCTGGCAGGCGAGCACAGTGCGGCCATGGCCCGAGCCGCCGTCATCGACCGAGCCCGAAACGACTGTCACCCGGCAGCTCTGACATTGTCCCGATCTGCAGTCATGTGGAACGAGAATCGAGCCGCCGAGCGCCGCGTCGATCAGGCTTTCGCCGGCGCGGGCTTCGACGGGCTTGCCGTTGATGACGAGCTGACAATGCCTCTTCATCGCGAGGCCTCTGGGAGTGGGTGCCGGTCGAGTGCGTCGCTCCGCATGAGACGGCTATTTCTGCGCCACGACACGCACCGGGCGGTTGTGGGTCGCATGCCGCGTCTGTGCATGGTCGAAGACAGCGACCCACATGTAGAGATCGCGGCCGGGCACGAAGGCTTTGTCATATCGGCCATCGCTTTTCATGTTGCGCGTCAGCTCGAGCGTCCAATGTCCGTTGCTCCACTTTGAAACCCCGGTGACATTGCCTCGCTCTCCTTCGGTGTCGCCGGCAATGATCACGCCGGGCAGGATCGTGCCAACGGGAATCCGCGCGTCGGCCTCCGGAGTGTAGGGTTCGCTCTCCGAGTCGAACATGTACCAGCGGCCGTTCTCGTCGTCGCTGCTGTTGGGATCAAGATCGAATTTGCCGAGCGCTGCCACCTGCGCCTTCAAGTCCTTGGGAAGCCGCAGAACCGTGACGGGCCCTTTGTCGTCCCGGTGGACGAACTTGAAGTTATACGAATAGAGGCTGCGGCCAGGCTTATTCCAATAACCGCCCTGGTAGCGCGCATCGTAATTCTGCTCGTCCAGGGTCGGGGCGTAGGGCGGGCCGATATATTGGCTGTCGACACGCCCGAGCATGCCCCCGCGCGACGCCTTCCACTGCCACATGTCGATGTAGCTGCCATCCGTCGTGAAGTGGAACCCCCGGCCGTTGATCGGCATCGGTTTGCCGGGCAGCGGGTTGGCGCCAAGACCGGTCGCGCCCGCGCCGCCGAGCGATGCATTGTCCGAGAAAATAACCGCCAGTTTATCCTCGTAGAGGTCGACAGCGTCCTGCAGACCCGCACGCTCGTCGAGGACGTGCCAGCCATCCTCTCGCTTGATGATCGGAATGCGGCGCAGGGAGCGCGTGGGATCCTCCCAGCGGTAGGCGAAATAGATCTTCTGGCCGTCGTGCAGGGCGCGCACCTCCACGAGCGATTCGCCCGATCCGCCGAGATTGGCACCCTGCTGCGTGCGGATGAAGACGGGGCGCGCGCGCGACCAGGCGGGATCTCCCCTGGCGCCGTCGAGCTTGGGCGCGTCGCTCACCCGCGCCACGACGAGCGTATCGCGCGTCGCCCAGTCGAGCCCGGCGACGCCGCACGTGACGGCTACTCCGATTGCAGTGGCGACGAGAACAGGCCTCGGCCGCAGGGCCTTCGTGATCGCGAGCGGCGTCGGCCGAAACACGCGGAAAATCTGCTGCCAGCCGCCATAGAGATAATGCGCCGCGACATGCGCGAAGATATAGCCGAGCCCGACGAAGGCGGCGGTCGAGTGGAGATAAGCCCACCAGCCGCCATAGCCGAGATACATCATGACCCCCGTCGCCGTGAGGAAGATCACGAGCGCATAGACGAACCAGTGCAGGATGACGTTGACGGCTCCCCATTTGAGGCGAGCCGGAGCGCGCATCGCGAGGATCCGCGTCTTCTTGGGGCTGTTACGCTCGACGAGGCCGCTGCGCGCGAGGTAGACGACGTAGGCCGAACCGCAGAAGAAGACGGCGAGCCCCCCGAGCAAATGCCAGGAAAAGATCTCGCCCTGCGGCAGGACCGGAGCGAGCCATTTCGAGAAGGGGGCGTGCAGCGCGTCCGCTGCGATGCGCAGGCCGGTCACGAGGCTTACGACGAATGCGAGCGCAGTCGCCCAATGGAGGACGATCGTCCCGACGTCAGTGCGTGGCGGGCTTTCTCGAGTCTTTGGGTGAGCGAGGCGTCTCTCGGTCAAGGCATTGGCGTTCGTTCGAGCGGTGACATCGTTCTTTGCATAAAGCTTGCGCACGGTAAACCAGTAGTTGCGCTGGAAAAGGCTGCGAAGCAGCAGTTAGTTAATGCGGTCGGTCAAGGAGGGCATACGCCGTCTGGAAGTCTGGTCTCCAACCCTGCTTAGCTCTGGTGCTGGGCAACTCAGAGCGCGGCAGTTTGCAGGGATCGCTAAGCCGCGTCCATCATAAGCTCGGCGGCAACGTTGGAGGACGCAGGTCGCCGATGCTCCCCCGCAACTTGAACTTATATAGTAATTTCAATTATATAAGAGTTCGTGGTTTTGTTCTGAATGGCGCGCCATTTGCGTACAAAACCACGAACATTTCCGTTCTCGGTCTGTTTACCGGCAATGGCCGCCTGGAGGATATCCTTGCTGCCGATGATCCGGATCGCTTGGTCGTCGACCTCGACCGCATCGATGATCGAGTTGATATAGGCTTTGCGGGTGTTGGTGTCGCTCGCATCTAGCTTCGCGTTCATCAGTCGCGCGAAGGCGTCGATCTTCTCTGCATTGACGGCGGCTGCCATGCCGCACTGCGCGCGGGCGTGATCGAGGGCTGCTTTACCCCGGTCGCGTTGAGCTTTCAGAGTGGCGATGCGTTCTCGCAAGATATCGTCGAGCTCGACGATGCCGTCTTCAATTGAGCGATAAAGCCGCTTCATGCGATCTTCGCAGTCAGTCAGTTCCTTCTGCAGACCCAGCAGCCGGCCGTCGGCGGACTCGCTCTTCGCGGCTTGGCGCTCGATCAGCGACGTCAGGAGGTCGGCGATGCGGTCAGGCGCCAACACACGCTGCTTGAGGTTGGTCAAGACGATTTCGTCCAGGGTCGCGGCCGGGATGTGGCGGCCCTTGCAAACCGACTTTCCCTTCTGCTGGCAACCTGCGCACGAATAATACGAGTACGACCGACCCTGTTGATTGGTCGTACCGGTCCGGGTCATTCCGGAGCCGCATGATGCGCAGACGGCGATGCCCGTCAGCAGTGAAGGGCCGTTGACCACCCGCGGGGGCGTCGTCTTGGGATTGCTCCGGGCGAGCTTTGCCTGCACGCGCTCGAAATCGGCCTGCTCGATCAGGACCGGAACGGGAATGATCGACAGCTGCTCGCGTCTGGCCTGGGCCGAGGTCCTGACATCCAAGAAGGCGCTGCCGGTCATGTTCAAGACCCTGAAGATGATCAACACCCTCAATGTCACCTATGGGCTCGTCTTCCAGGAAATCCTGTCCGACAACGGCGCCGAGTTCGCCGCCCGCATCAAGCCGGGCGAGCATCCGTTCGAGGCCATGCTGCTCGAGCTCGGCATCAAACACCGCTACACCAGGCCCTATCGGCCGCAAACCAATGGCAAGGTCGAACGCTTCTGGCGTACCCTCGATGACGACGTCATCGACGGCGCGACCTTCGACAACCTCGATCACTTCGCCAATGAACTGTTCGAGTACCTCGTCTACTACAACAACCACAGACCCCATCAGGCCTTGGCGGGACAAACTCCCAAGGCCTTCGCCGCTACCAAGACCACCGCGATCCAATCAGCGAATTATTGAACATCGACAGCAACGACCAAAGCAAAGCCGTCGTTGAAGGGGTCTCCCATTCGCGGGACCCTGGGAGCCGGCGCATTGCCGATTATGCAGCGTGCTGCATCACTCAGAGCGGATCCACAGTCGCGGGGCCGATAGCCAGGTCACAGCGGGCGGTCGCGAGTCACTCTGCGGGAATGCGTTACCATCGCCGACCCCAATTGCCGCCCCACCTACTTCCCCATCCGCTGCCACCTCGAAGCAGCCGCATGATTAGCAGCAGCAATATCGCTCCGATGGTGGCGTTGACGATCGCGCTTATCATCCCGCTACCGAGATGGATGCCTAGCTGAGGTAACAACCAGCTTCCGATAAAGGCGCCCAAAATCCCGACAATGAGGTCACCGATAATTCCAAAACCGGTCCCCTGGACGATTTGACCAGCCAACCAGCCCGCAACGAGACCGACAAACAGTATGACCAGCAGGCCTTCGCTCGACATATTCATTGTGACACCTCGGCATTCTGGTTTGGACGCAGTATTGCAAGCTGATCCGCCTGGTGTCTGTGCAAATTTGATTAGCTTGTTGGAATATTGGCTTTGGCGCCAGGTATGGCCTCACGCCATCGGCCTCGTCGCAATTGGTTGAGCTCGCCTGTCAGGGTAACAGGCAGTCCACCACTCCTTTGGTCGCAGGTAGAGGCACGCGCGGTCGATTTGAAGTCTCATTTCGAACCGTTTTCTGACTCGCGAGCTGCACTGACAAGGCGCGCCTCGAGTTTCGCCCCATTCCCGTGCAGGCACGAGCCGCTGAAGTGAGGCCAAGTCTGCTTTGCACAGCCCGTGTCGACAACATGAATATCGCGCCGGTTGCTCTTCTGGAGAGCGGCCGACTGCCCAGGTTCGACCTCTGGGGCATATACAGACAGTACGAACAAGGCGGCGGCAATGAAGGCGGAAATTGCGACGGCCGAGAGCGTTTTGATCATTGGTTGCGGTCGTGTCATTCGCTGCTTTGGCTCGTGAACTTAATGATGATTCGCGCTTTGGTTCGTTGGAGAATCTAGCTTGAGCCGTATATTCAAACCCTTTGTGCTTCTGATCGCCGCCATCTACTTCCTGGTGGACGCCGTCTTTTTCACTCTCTTCAAACCTGTCCTTCGCCGGATGGCGGATTGCTGGGTATTCGAAAGCTTGCGAGCGTGGATTGTGTCGCTTCGCCCATATCAACTCTGGCGCTGTTCATCGTGCCGGTCATTTTGCTCGAACCTGTTAAGCCTGTTGCGGCTTACCTGACGGCGACAGGCCACGTCGTTGACGGGCTTATGGTCCTCATCGTTGGCGAGCTTCTCAAGCTCCTGCTTATTGAGCGTCTCTTCAGCGTTAGCCGCGATAAGCTTATGTCAGTTCCTGTTTTCGCCTGGTGCTACGACAGGTTTTGTCAAAACCAGGACTGGGTCGCATCCCTGCAGGCATGGCAACTCATGCGTCGTTGGAGCTCCAATGCCAAGCACGCTGTTCAAAGATATGTCCTTGAATTTAAGGCTGAACGTCGGCGCACGGCTGAGCAAATAGCGCCGCCAGATGTTTGTTGAAAACTATTCTCTTCTGACAGGTTGTGTCGTCGCCCAGATCCCCATCTAGGGACCGTGTTGGGATCTAAACCGGAGCCCGCAGCCCGGAAGAAATCCACTTCATCGAATGGGTTTCGCTGACGACTTTATCGACGTGATGGCAATTGACGCCCTGAAACGTACGAATCTCGAATCCGATCCGAGAGGGCTTAATGTGCGTCAGGGTCATTGGACCCAAGCATTGGGGGCAGGCATGGGGCTGAACTGCTATGCGGCTTGGGTCGAACAAGACTGCTAAGGATGACATGATGCTCACCTAAACTCAGGCGGGAGCGTTACAGAACTCTCAGTCACCGATAGATGCCGTGATGGGGGCGGTGATGGAGGCACCATGGAATCATCGCTATCCCGGCGCCGTTCTATTCTGCTCACTTTCGAAAAGTTAACGAATTAGGACCCGGGAAAGCACAACGCCACCAAGCCCAATAATGCTTGGTGGCGTTGGATTAGGTCCGGACAGCGCAATCCCCCGGTGACCACCAAAACAGCAGGTATGCACTGCGATCGTCTGTTCAAAATTGCTCACTTTCAAATTAGATCATTGCCATTTTTAAGACTAGGCCACTGTCGTCTGAAACAGGCCAGTACCTACCGTCCCGAGCCGTCCTGATCAGGACACTCGCAATTTGAAATTTTGACAGTGAGCAAAAGTGAGCAAGCGCCGCTGCGGCTGCAAACGGAAACCGCAGCCATTCTGTGAGTTCTCTCAAGATCCAGACGGCGCTGGGCCGTGCGGGGATCGACAGCCCATGCATCGCAACAGTTTTCTGATACTCGATCGCCTCGTCGGCGAGCAGCAAGTGTGGAATGGTGAGAGCTTAGATCAGACCACATTTGCAAGCCGGTCTTCTGTGCGCGCAGGAACGTAGCCTGATCTTGTCAGTTAGCGCTCCGAGACTTCATCTTAGGGAGTGTTCGCTATGGAGAACGATCGAATTGCCGGCTCGGCGAAGGACTTCGCCGGTAGGGTCGAGGGCACCGTCGGCGATATCGCCGGCGACGCAAAGACCCAGGCAGCAGGCCGCGTCCGCGAGGCGACAGGCACCGCGCAGAACCTGTATGGCCAGGCCAAGGATGCAGCGCGGGAAGCTACGGATGCCGCCGTCAACTACGCCAAGGACGCTTATGAGAACAGCGGTGATACTTTCCGTGACGGCTCGCAAGCGATCGCGAAGAAGGTGCAGGACAATCCCCTCGGTTCGATGTTGATCGCGGGCGGGATCGGCTTTGCGTTGGGGCTATTGCTGACGCGCCCGCCGCACCATCCGCCGCAGCGCGGGCGACAACGGCTATGACGGCCATATCGGAGCTATTCACGCTTTTTGATTGATTGGCTGTTTGTTGACTTGGAGATGAGATCGTGAGTGATGACATCCCGCTGGCCCCTTTCGCCCATGAAAGCTTGGATTCCGTTCCAGAACCGAAATCCACCATCGCGGAAGTCTCCGAAGCTGTGAAGGGGGCAGTCCATCGAGTTAGCGGCGCGATAGAAGCGGCTCGAAAGCCAGGGATGCCGTTGAGCATCTTGAGCAATATCGCGCGCGAAGCGCCACTTGGTTCGCTGTTAGTCGCGTTCCTGTTGGGCGTTGCCGTCGCACGCCGGCGATGATGGTTTTGGGGGCGCGCTAACCGTCCCAGGCTATACAGATCTGAGGACTCCTCGGTAGCTGCTTAGAGCAGGTGCCCGATACCCGCCCGCAATGGCCGAGAAGGGTCCTGTGCCATGGTCACCTCCTTGGTGAGGGCGGTAGGCTAAGTGCGCTTAGAGCACGCCGCCGGTCAAAATTGACCACACTGTCCGGCTTTAAATTTCAGACCCCCTGGATTTAAACTGGGGGCGCGGGGGGTACAGCATCCGCACCCGATAATCATCTTCGAAAGAAGCTGGCACTCTTCCTGATTGCCGGTCGTGTTCGATAACATCAGAATTGGGTCCAATTTAATGCAGATCAATCTGCGCGACCTTGTATCGCGCGGTAGGGCAGGAACTTTTGCTGGCTGACCCCCTATTTGTCCCGATGTCGGACGCACAACGATTGGTGAATATCAACGCGCCGCGAGGCAAAACCCCCGCACAATGCCACCGCCAGTTTGTTTGCGCTGCGATCAGTATAGTCGTAGCGGAGAATTCTTTCATGAAAAGCGTTTTGAAGCTGACTGCAATGCTGGGGCTCGCAGTGTTGATGATCCCGTTGAGCGCAAATGCTCAGGAACAGAAGCACGAAAACAACAAAGGAGCGCCGGCGGCGCGTTCAGCCCCAGCTGTCGCGCCGCCGCCACAGCGGCAGGCCGCGCCGCAAAGTCAGGCCGCTCCGCAACGCGAGGCCGTGCCGCAACGCCAGACCGCACCGCAACGTGAAGTCGCACCGCAACGCCAGGCCGCACCGCAACGCGAGGCCGCTCCACAAGGCCATGCGCCGCAAAGGGCCGCAGCTCCAACGCGTCAAGCAACGCCACGCATCATCAACAGTCCGCGGGACAATGCACCCGCCCGAACAGCAACTCCGCCGACCACCCACAACGCCGCGCCCAAGGCCGCCGTATCCGCTGCGCCAACGCGCGAGCAGCTGCGCCGCCAGCAACGCGAGGAGCTCACGCTGCGCCAACAGGAAACCCGTGAACTGCGAAAGCTCCCGACTGCGCAACGCGCGCAGAAGCAGCAGGAAATCAATCAGCAGCGTGAGCAGCGCGTGCAGCAGCGGCTGCAACCTAACGGCCATGCTCAGCCGAGTGCATTGGTTCAACCCAATGAGCAAGCGCAGCGCGGCGAGCGTCGTAACGGTGTCGCGCGTGTTACACCGCAGGCAGCCCAGCAAGGCCGCTTCGCTGCGCGTTTCGCGGCACGGGCGCAAGGTGCCAATTTCCGTGCGGACACGGCTGCGCTCGCCCCACGCCGGGCCTGGAGCCTCGGCCTGCGCGCGGCCTTCGTGCCGTGGCACGGGCCCGTGTTCTGGCCCTATGGCTATTCGGACGTATTCGATTACGCATTCTGGCCCTCTGGCTATGATGACGGTTACTTTGCCTATGCCTATGATGATTTCTTCGACGGCGTGTTCTGGGGCCAAGCCGGTCTGCCGCCTGAGTACAGCTATGCCTATGCGCCGCCAAACGGACGCCAAGCCCGATCGACTTCTTCCACCGTGGAAGAACCGTGCACGCAGCCTGGCACGGGCATCACTGCTTGGCCGCTCGCAGAAATCAATAGCAAGGTCGGCTTGAATACCGAGCAGAAGCAGCTTCTCGACCAGGTGCGAAGCTCGGGCCAGAGAGCCGCCAGCGTGTTCAAAGCCTCATGCCCCGCGAAAAACGCCTTCGCGATGACGCCACCCAGTCGCCTACAGGCGATGACGTTGCGGCTGACAGCCACGCTCGAAGCAGTGCAGACGGTCCGCCCGGCGATGGAGAAGTTCTATAGCTCGTTGAACGATGAGCAGAAGGAGCGCCTAAACGAAATTGGGCCGAAGCAGAAGAGCAACGCCGAGGCCAACCAGACATCGGCGCGGGATGGCAAGAGCTGCAGCGAACCGAAAGCCGGGCTTGCTAATCTGCCGATCGAGCGGATCGAGGACGCGGTCAAGCCGACCAATGCGCAGGAAGGTGGTTTGAAGCTCCTTGATAGGGCCACCGCAAAGGCTGTCTCGATCATGCAAGCCGCCTGCCCCGAGGACACGCCAATCACTCCGCCCGGCCGGTTGGAGCTATGGAGAAGCGCCTGCAGGCCATGATCGATGCAGCTAATACGGTGAAGCCTGCGCTCAACGACTTTTATGGGTCATTGAGCAGTGAGCAAAAGGCGCGCTTCAACCGCATTGGCGGCGAACTCGCGCAATCCGGCAACTAGTTGGGCTCCACGTTGAGTTGAAAATAGATAGCCGGCCCGTGTGGCCGCCTCTTTGTTTGCCGGTGGTGCCGAGCGGATTTAGAAGCTATCACTCCGGACATTGGTCCCAAAAAGGCGCATATCCGAGATGGCCATGACTGACCTGACACAACCTTCGTCCAGAGTCCGTTTAGCCTTCGACACCGTTGCAAAACTCGAAAATCGAATGCGCTTCGAGCCGTTTTCACCTTTGCAGCCGCGGCTTGCGATGACCGAGGAAGCGACCGAGCAGCCGGCGCCTGCCCTTGCGTGGGACGAGATCGACGTCGCTGACGAGTTTCGCGCCACCCTTGCGCCGTTCCAGCACTATCTTGCGGCTGTGGAAGGCTTCAAGCTCGGTGCGATGGGCGACGCTGACCACGGTGGCCATGGGCAGCTCCCTGGTCATCAGCTCCATCATCTTGTCCTGGCTCTTTTCATCGAGTGCAGAGGTCGCTTCGTCCAGCACGATGATATCTGGCTTGTGCAGAAACAGCCGCGCGAAGGCAAGCCGCTGCTTTTCACCTCCTGATAGCGTCTGGTCCCACGGCGCCTCTTCCTCGATCTTGTCCTTGAGATGACTGAGGCCGACCTTGTCGAGCGCTTCGCCGATCTGTTCCACCGTCCAGTCCTCGGCGGCGGCTGGGTAGGCAGCGGCTCGCCGCAGCGTGCCCAACGGCACATAGGGTTTTTGCGGCAGCATGAACAGGCGGCGATCTGGATGGAAATTGACGCTGCCGCCGCCCCACGGCCACAGCCCCGCGATCGCGCGCACCAATGTGCTTTTGCCGGTGCCGGTCTCACCGGCCACCAGCAGGCGTTCGCCGGCTTCGATCACGACTTCCGCCTCGCCGACCACGGCGGTGCCGTCGTCGAGGGTCACCGAAAGATCGTTGAGACTGAGAATAGCGTCGCCTTCGGTCTCGCCGCGCTTGATGCGGCCGATGCCGTCGCCACGTTCGGCGCGCTCAAGGCCGTCCAGGGACATCATCAGCGAGGCGATGCGCCGCGCGCAGGCGTTCCAGTCCGAAAGCCGCGGATAATTGTCGACCAGCCAACCAAACGCGCTCTGCACGATGGTGAAGGCGGAGGCCGCCTGCATCACCTGTCCCAGCGTCATGCTGCCGTCGAGAAATTTCGGCGCGCACAGTAGCAGCGGCACCACCGGTGCGATCAGGCTCGATCCCTGCGACACCAGCGTGGTGCGCATGTGCTGGCCGGCGAGCCGCGCCCATTGCCTCAGCACCTTGGTAAAGGTCTTGTCAATGCCGTCGCGCTCTTCCTCCTCACCGCCGAGCAGCGCTATGCTCTCGCCGTTCTCGCGCACGCGGGTCAGCGTGTAGCGATACTCGGCCTCGGCCTGATTCTTGTCTTCGGAGACTTGCACGAAGCCGCGCCCGATCGTCATGATCGAACCTGAGGCAATCGCCGCGTACAACACCGCCGCAATCACGAGGAAGCCAGGAATGGTGATGGTCGATCCCGCGATCGTGACCGTCAGCGCGCCGCCGATGGTCCAGAGCACCACGATGAAGGTGGTCGCCGACAGGAATGCCGAGGTGACGCCGGCGGCGAAATCCACCGGCGCATCAGTGGCGACGCGCAGATCCTCGCCGATGCGGTATTCTGGATTCTGATGGTCGCCGCTGACGAGATTGAGCTGATAATAGCGGCCATTGGTGAGCCAGCGCGACACCACGGAATTGGCTAACCAGGCCCGCCAGCGGCGCTGGATGCCCATACGCGTGAATACTTGCGCAACGCCGAGCAGGACGCTGCCGATCGCGAGCGGAAAGAACACCGCGGTCAAATAAAACACAGCGGTGGAATCGCGCTTCTCGATCGCGTCGAAGATCGCCCGATTCCAGACATTGATGCCGTATTGGAAGCCGACATTGGTGACAATCAGGATCACCAGGACGATGGAAAATATCCACGCCACCCGGTCACCGTTTTTCCCCCAAAATCCCTTGGCGCTGATCCAGAAGCGCGTGAGCAGATAATCCCGGCGGATTTGCTCCGCATCTTCGGCAGACAAATCCGGATCGGTTTCAACGACTTCGGGCGGGGGTGGCTCGACGTAGGCACCGGTTTCAGCAACAACCTTGACGATGGGTGAATCACTGATGGCGGGCCTGCGCATATCCCAATAACGCAAGGAAAAACAGATGGTTCCGCTAGGCTTTGGAAGACCTAGAGCGGTTCATGGCTTGATTAAATCGGGAGGGATTCCCGATTTCGGACGAATATGATTCAAGATGCTGGCTGGGCTGGAGGCCAGCATCCGATGGTCCGACCGATATCCAATGATCTGCGTAAGCGGGCGGTTGCGGCGGTTGCAAAGGGCGAGAGCTGCCGTTGGTGGCATCGCGGTTTGGCGTTGCGGTGTCGTCAGTTGTGAAGTGGTCGCAACGTTATCGAGCGACCGGCTCAGTGGCCCCTGGCAAGATGGGCGGCCATCGCAAGCCCGTTCTTGAGCCGCATCGCGCCTTCATCAAGGAGAGGATCAGTCAGACGCCGCATTTGACGCTGCACGCCCTCAAGGACGAACTCGCCGCGCGCGGGGTCAAGGTCTCCCACAATGCGGTTTGGACGTTCCTGCGCCGCGAAGGGCTGCGGTTCAAAAAAACGCTGCTCGCGCTCGAGCGGGCTCGCTCCGACATCGCACGTAGACGCCAGCGCTGGCCCTCATGGCAGGCCAATCTCGACCCTCGACGGTGGCCGTAAGGAGCGTGCCAGATGACCGCATTCTGATTCAGACGCCAGCGAAGTGAGCTTTGACCGCCAAGACGCGAACCCACCTAGAACGCCGGCCGCCCCCCTTGCCAGGGTCGAAGTGTCGCTTCTCGTCAAAAAACGCCGCATGTCGAGAGTTAGTACTTAAACTCCGGCATGGCCTTCAATTCGTCCTTGGTGGCGTTATACACCGCGTGATCGGGATACCAACGCGTACTGGCGCTGGTTGTGGTGGTTGTCGTGGTGGTTGTTGCGGCACCGGTGGTGGTTCGCGTGGTGCTATCTGGAGCGGGAGTGGTTGCAGGCGCATTTGCCGGTGCGGACGTTGTTGACGAAGTTGTCGAGGTCACCGGCTGGTCGACCCACTTCAGCTTATCGAAGGCGACCGCAACGTAGTGTTCGCCCAGGCCGAGAACGCCGCCCACACCCAGAATGACATTGGCCACCTTGCCTGACCTATCCAAAATCACGTCGTGGATGTCGCCGATCTTCTCGTTTGCTTCATTGTACACATCGACGCCGGCGAGCTTGGACGCGCGCCATTCACCCTGCTTGTGCGTGGTAGCACTGGTTGTCGAAGCCGCTTGGTTTGTGGCTGTTTGCGCCGCCGCCGCGCCGGTCATCGACGCGATAGCCAGGAATGCTATTGCAAGACATTTGGAAATCATGATGTTCCTCCATTGTTTTGGGAACAATAAGGCGGTGTGACTTTGGTTCCAGCGACGGAACAGTAAATCATTGCCCATGCGGCGAGATCCCTGAGAAGCGGCTGACGCCTGGGCTCAAGTATTGCGCGTCTCATTCGATCGCCTCGTCGGCGCGAGAGTAGCATGAGTTGCGGCCTTCTCGACACCCGCGCGGTAGATAATAGCCGGTTTGCCCAAATCACATTCTGCACCTTAAGGTGCGTTTCGCTCGTTGGCATTGCGGCGGAGTCGACTGCGATCGCTCGGCGCTACCCGGCAACCTGCGCCTGGTGATCATCGTACGAACATACAAGCACCGCCTAATTAAAAGCGAGAACTGAGATTCCGAAGCAACCATTGGTGGCGCGCGGCATTGGTCCACTGTTAAACAAACAAGGGAAAGTTCAAAAAATGTCGAACGCAAATCAGATTCATTCGAATCAAAATTTCGAGCACCAGCAGAATAGTAACGAACAAATCGATACAGGGACTGCGTCATCTAACGCCTTCCTGGCGATTGCCACTGCTTACGGTGACTACACGAAAAAGTCGTTTGAAGACACGAAACTGTTCGTTGAGAAGCTCTCTGGCGTGAAGTCGCTCGACAAGGCGATTGAAGTTCAAACCGAATTCGCCAAGACGGCCTACGAGACGTTCGTTACGGAGTCACAGAAGATTGGCGGACTGTACAGCGATCTTGCCAAGCAGTCCTACAAGCCATTCGGTGATCTTGTTGCAAAGATGACCTCGACAAATCGATAAATCGTTCCCCGCGGTGTGTCAGAGCACAAATACCCTGCTCATCGCGAGGTTTTTTCCGATCATCACTTAATCCGTCTATCCTGGCAGCTGGGAGCTTGCGCTCGCGTTTGCTACGAGGAGCATTATGTCCAATCCTAATCCGCTTTTCCAAGAGTTGTCCTTTGATCCAGAGCAGGTAACCGCCGTGAACCAGGCCTACGACCTGGCATGTCGAACACTTCAGAATATCGGGCAGTTGGAGGTAGATCGCGAAATTATTGCCAAGGGTATTTTGCAGGCTGCAGGCAGCGGCGAGCGGGACGCCAACAAACTATGTGAACGTGCTATCCTTGGATTGACCCCGGTGGACTATCGGCAGCATGGCACTTAAAACAACCAACGGAGCGACCGGTTTCGGCTTCGAGACGGAGACATCGGCCTGCCAATCAAGAGGCCAGGAGACGCTGTTCTGATGTCGAGACCGCCAGCTGACCCGATAGGGCTTGTTACTACCTCCGCCGTGCTGCAGCGGACCATTTCACCTTGGGCTGGCTGATGCACGGCCTTCGCAAGCGATCCTTCGGGATCATCATGATCCTGCTCGCGCTGGTCGCGCTCGCACCGGGCTCTCGATCGTAGCTGGCCTGCTACTCACGATTCCCGCGTTCCAGATGATCGCGGGCAAACCCGCTCCGGTCTTTCCACGCCGCATCGCCACTCTTTCCTTGCCGACGAAACACCTCGCTGCTGTGGTGCAGCGATCCTTACCGGTGCTCAGATATCTTGAGAAGGTAGTTCATCCACGGTGGCGCACCCGTTGGAGGCAACCAAGCGCCTGGTCGGCTCGTCGTGGTACTGAGCGCTACTCTGGTCTTCATTCCAATACCCTGAGCAATGTCGTCCCCGCTTTGGTGATTTGCCTTGATCTCCCTTGCCTATCTCGAGGAGGATGGGGTCCTGTCTCTCGATCGCCTTGCTGGCCGCCGCCATTTGTGCGGTCGCGACGGCGGTAGTTTAGCAGACGGTCGTCGGCGCAAAATGGATCATCGATCTCTGGTAGCGACCTGTCGCTGGTAACGAACCGTGCGATGCCGCTTGTTGGCCGCGCCAACAATACTCGCGTCGCTTCTGTCCGGAGACCGTTTGAAGCCGCAAACAAAGGCGTCAGCGCTGCTTCGCTCGACCACACGACCAGCGGAGCTACGGGACCGAAGCGGGAAAGAATAGCCTTGCTGGCGGGAGAAACCTTTCCTTCGGATCGATGTTGTCATTCCAGCAACAGAACCGGGCGACTGGCAGTTGCTCGAAAAGCCGCTCGGCGTAATGCCCGGGCGGCTTTTTCCTTTAACGTGGGAGGGTGCAATGCCAAATGATAAGCCCCTCAAGCCCGACGACTTTCCGGTGAGGTTGAGGGCGACGAATTAATGACTGCGGACGGCAAGCCAATCGCCAAGGCGAAAACGCCAGACATCGCAGAGGATATCGCGGACCGTCTCAACGAAGACGATTGCCGTAAAGAGCAGGACAGATGGTCGGCTTGATTTTGCTTGTGGTTGCGTCGAAGCATGCCGCTTCATCGCCAGTTCGAAAACCGTTGTGTCTCCCCCTCCCGCAGATCGCCGGGTTTTGTACCCTACAGAATTCTGTTGAAATGATACGCAGCCACCGCCAGGTGCGTGCAGGTTCGCTCCGTATCGGATTCTCCTTGTCGCTTCACGCAGGCTTGCACCGACGGCAAGATCAGCCTTTCGGTTTTAACCTGAACGTTCCTGATATGGCGTTGCTCATGCGGGTCTATATTTGGCCAGATCGCTCTTTGCTAGTACGCCCATTCCTTTCCGGCCTTTCCGGGTGGGTCCGAGCGAGAGCAGAGAGGTTTCCTCGTTGCTTGGCGCCTGGTCGAGCCCAAGAAATGACTTAGCGCACACAGGGGTTGAAGGTTCTGGCGACAGCCCAGTGATCGACGCGATCACTCGCATTACTTCCCAATTCATCTCCCAACCCAAGATAGAAGCTTGAATTGGAAAAATCAGATGAGAAAGTCATTAATGGTGTCTGTGGCCGTTGCGGCCTTGTTGGCCACGACCGGGCTTGCGACAGCTCAAGGCGGTAATCAAGGAGCAGCGAAGGAATCTCCGACTGTCGCTTCGCCTAAAGGTGATACTGCGGCGCCGATGAATGCACCCGCAAAGGGCGCCGAGACCGCTACACCCGGCGCTGGGTCAAAAGAAGCGGCGCCTCAACATGCGCAGGGCAAGCCGGATAAACGACCGGCGACATGAAAGCTGATGGCAAGTCGAAGACTTCAGAGTCAATTACTCCGACCACCACTTCGAAGGACATGAAAAATCCGACCGCCGAAACGAAGTCGCCTTCTGACAGCAAGGCGACGAGCGACATGAAAGCCGACAGCAAGGCGAAATCACCTGATTCGACCACCACCTCAAAGGACTTGAAATCTCCGACTGCCGAGACCAGGCCTTCGACACCCGACAGTAGGACGACCGTTGTCCTCTTCGAGTCTTTTTTCGAAAGCGAGCAATGTTGACCAGCGTGGATGGAGCCAAAACACTATATTGATTAGATCACCGCCCTAGCATAGGCAACAATCGGTGACTGAGAGTGTCGCGCTCCCGCCTGGGTCTTAAGGGGAGTATCATGCTGTCAACTCAATCCAATCCAAGGCTCAGTGTTGCAGACTGCAGAATTCATAACTGCTCGAGATGCCGCACAGCGATGAGGTTGGTCTGCGTCGAACCGGACAAGCCTGGTTTTGATCTGCGTACCTTTGAATGCGCAAAGTGCAGGCACGACGAAACCGTCCTCATTGCCATTTAAGTGGGCTTCACGGTCCGCTTTATTTGCGCTTCTACAGAGCAGGGCAAGAGTTCCATCGCTAGAATTCATGATGGTGCGCAGCCGCGGAAGCGATTGCGGCTGACCGCATGATGCCGCGAGGAGCTCGGTCCGAAGCGGACACAACCCGTTTCGCCGGCTCGATCGTCGCAAGGGTTATTGGTGAACCGCATCCAGCGCAGCCGGCACGATCTTGTGGAAGGTTGGGATTGGAGCTTTCCCTATTTCACTTGGGAAGGCGAAGGACGATCAGTGAGCACCTTTGCTCCTTCCCATGTATGGGCGTTCAGCCAATCCTTGTTCTTGAACAGGGCTCGAAGTGATAGGGCTATCTGTCGCCGCTGATTGCGCTCAGCCCCCGGCGGGAACGAGCGGGCATAGCGCAACATATCTTGCCTTATCTGGATAAACTCCTCAATGCTGTGACGCTGCTCGAAGGTTGGCAACCGGTGGACGGAAGACGTGATGCTCCCCTGACGTTATCGGCGAGAGCGCTACCGGACTCTCAGTCACCGAAAGCTGCCACTGACGGGGCGGTGATGAGGTAGTTTGTACCCCGGCGGCGATTACTACTGGTCAATATTGCTCAGTTCTCGAATTTGTTCCTCTGTAGGTTTGTTACGCCCGCGCTCTTCCGGACGAACTCGTTCGCTGAAAGGGATTATGATTGACACCGGAAGCGATCATACGCTCACATTCAGAGGGAAAGCCATGGTTGCCGCCATACCGCCAACACAGTGTCCTTCCTTCCCGCTGGATGTTGATCGGCCGGAGCCACATGCCGCTGCGACGGAGGCCGCCGACGAGGCGGAGATGCCGCTGCCATCCGATCCGCGGACGTTCTTTCTCGGTGGTTTGTTCGCGTTGGGTGTCTTGGCGGCGCTCTACGTGGCAAGCTCGATCACTCCTTCCCGTCGTGCTCGCCCTCGTGCTGAATCTCCTGCTTCAACCCGCTGTCCGTCTCTTGGGGCGTTTGCATCTACCGCGCGCTGTCGGAGCGCTCTTGACCGTCTTCCTGGTCATTGGAGCGCTTGTAGGTCTGGTGGCGGCGTTATCGGTACCGGCCACGACCTGGGCGGAGCGGCTGCCCGAGGGCATACCGCGTCTGGAGGCACACCTGCGGGTTATAAGCGGGCCGATCCAAGCGCTGCAAAAGGTAAGCCGAGCAGGCTGCAGACGCGCCGCCTGGCCGGGGTTCGATTGTTTCGGTTCGCCGCGATCTGGGCATAACGGGCGTACTTTTCGCTGGCACGCGCTCCGTACTCGACGGCCTGTTTACGACTGTCTTGGTGCTCTATTTTCTCTTGGTAGCGGGCAATATATTCCTTCGACGCACCGTTGAGATCCTGCCGACATTCAACAACAAGCGACAAGCCGTCGATATCGCTCAGCAGGTCCAGGAGGACATATCGGGCTATCTGGTGACAATCACAGCCATGAATGCCGCCGTCGGTGTCACGACGGCGGCCGCGATGTATCTTTGCGGCCTGGGAGACCCCTTGTTGTGGGGCACCACAGCCTTCCTGCTCAACTACATTCCAATTTTGGGACCGCTTGTCGGGGTATGCATCTTCGTGCTGGTCGGAATGCTGAGCTTCGAAAGCTTATGGTGGGCTTTGCTGCCGCCGGTCCTCTACTTTGGCATTCATCTCGTCGAAGGTGAAACAGTGACGCCCATGCTGCTGGCGCGGCGCTTCACGCTGAATCCGGTATTGATCATTCTGTCGCTGGTGTTCTGGTTTTGGATGTGGGGCGTGCTTGGCGCGATCCTGGCCGTCCCGATGCTGGCTAATTCTGAAGATCATCTGTGACAGGTTGCGCCCGCTCAAGGCCTTGGGGCACTTCCTCGAAGGGGAATAGCGGCATTACCGCTGGCTTGCATGTCCCGTAGCAACGGAAATGTGGGTGACGACTTTGGGCTGACGGTTTTGAGAACGGTGGCTGCCTCGGAGCGCCCCCTACATTGCGGGATGACGCGATCGGAGAACCATCCGCCGTCCAGTCGAGTCGCCGTATTGGATGCGGTTTACGTGTGCGCGAAGGCGATCAGACCTACGATAAAGTGATGAAATTCCCGAACAACTGCGCACACGTACGCTTGCCGTGAAGTCATTCGAAGGAAATGATGGTCGATATCCGGTTAGTCGACGGTCTTCAGATCGAACCAGTCATAGAAGAGTGGTGGCTCGCGCCGTCGAATGTCGACTATGCATATTCACTTTGCGGCAGCTGGTTGCTACGTCGCAAGAGTGGAGAGGACCGGTGACCTTGAGGTTTCCGCCAGCAAGGTCCCGTCGGAGAGCTATTGAACGAACTCGGTAGCGACGAGTTGTCCCTGATGCCTAAACGCAAATCACCATCCACGGGCGCAATGAGTGTGCAGCCTGTCGAGCATAGCTCGACAGCGCCAACCCAGCTGGCTATGGCGCCAACGGTCGGCGAGCAACACAGGACGCCACTTCCGAAAGAACAACAAGCAAGGGCGGATGCAGTCCGCACCGCGAACGCAAGAATGATGCGGCGCAATTCCCTGCGGACTCAGCGTCAAGCGCAGAAGGGCTAGTGCAGGCCGACAGGTTGCCTGTTCAGTTGCTGGAATCGATCGCCCGGTCCAGGTCGCGAAGGTACGATAGTCCGTGCACCGTCAAGCGGTGCTGGTCTTTTTCGCCGCCGATGTACAATTTCATCAGATGCTTGGAAAGACATTCACGGGCGCCCTGCGTCTCGGAGCGGTCCGCAAGGACGCCGTATATCTTTAGCGCGCGATCAACGGGGACGATGTTCATTGGATTAACTCATGGGACCGTTTCAGCTCTGAGAAGGTAAGGTCCGCTGCTTCGTATCGTTCCAAGAAATAGCCCGTCTCATGATGCGATTTTGAGCGCGAAGTGATTGCGCCCCTCGCTCTGTGATGCACAAACGCCGCCAGGCGGAAATGATCCCCTGACGGCGTTGCATGAGGCTGAATGCTAAATCCCTTTCACGAGAACTGGTCCGGGACTTCGGAAAAGGATCAACCGACCAAAAGCGGCTTGACCTTCTGCCGGAACCAATGTCGTCGGCGCAACTTGGTGACGGGTGACCGGATGCATGTGCCCCCAAGCATCCGATGAAATGACGGCCTCAGCTCGTCCCCCCGCGCGCTGGGGCCGTTCCTTGGAACGGTGCTTCTAGTCGCGCTCTCTCACTCTCAGCAGGGGCTTCTCATGCAAGACCGCACTCAACAGCGAATTGTGGACCTCAATGTGCCCATTATAGCTGATGAGGCCCAGCCTGCGAAACTTGTTCATGAAATAGCTGACCCGGGATCGCGTGGTCCCGATCATTTCGGCCAATGTTTCCTGACTGATGTTCACGCTGATCGGCTGCGGGCTCCCTTCCTTGCCGAAATTCGCGAGCAGCAACAGCAGCCGAGCAAGCCGCCGCTCACTCGAATTGAATAGCTGGTCGATCAGGTCCTCCTCAATCCGACTGTTACGGGTCAAGAGGTATGACATGAACAGCTCTGAGAATTTCGGCTCGTCACGAATAGCCGCCATCATCGCTTCTTTGGTTATCGACGTGATGACGCAATCGTCCATCGCTGTTGTCGTCGCGATGCGTAACGGATGACCATTCATGCATCCTTCGCCAAAGAACTGGCCGGGCTCCAGAATTGCAACGACTGCTTCCTTGCCCTGCTCCGACACGACCGTTAGCTTGACTTTGCCGCTTTGAATGTAAAAGACCGAGTCCGCAACGTCGCCTTGCCGAAACACGGGTTGGTTCTTGGGAAGTTCGAGAATCGTCTTCCCCGCGCCCACTTTGGCGAGAAACGTTTTGGGGTCAAACATGTCCTTGGTTGGCTTCGCCACGGGAGCCTCCTTTGACTCAGCGATTTTGCTCGATCTCGGTTGGCTGCCAAGCGCCAAGCCTTTCGAACTGAGCGGCGAGCTGCTGCTTTAGCCAACTGATCACTTTGCGGGGCTTGCCCCGTTTCGCAGACATTACCCCCTGATTGCCCGCAGTTCTACGGAGAAGGCCCGCCTTTTTGAGCCCCTCGGTTCGCTGTGCGCCGGGCGACATCGCCTGCGCTTCCTCAAGCGCGTCAATCGCTCTCGCGTGCAGGCTGCGGCTGTCACTCACCAGATCAGTTGCGACCGTGACGATGTGAGCATGATCGCACTTGGCGCACTCAAGTGTGCGGATATCGAAGCCGGATGGCCCAGCTGAACGCTCCAAATGCATCCTCGCGTTGCATTTTAAACAATGCGGTTGTTGGCTGGGCGAGGAGTGAGACGCGGGACGAGGAATAAGTCTTTGCCATCAACCGTCCACCTGTGCACGTCTACCCAGCCCAGAGATCGGCGTGGGAAGGCAGTTTGCCGTTCCGAGTTGAGGACGCGTCCTATGTCTTGGATCGCGGTCAGCCGGTCACTTTCGGTGCGCCGTTGGGCTTTTTCGGTATCAGCCATTTCCTCATGTCAGCGGCAAAGCCAAGTTGTTCGGCTTTTCTGATGGCTTCGGATCGCATCGATCCGGCCGGCAACTTCTCTGCCCGTGCCAGAGCCTCAGATGCCCGGGCAGCCCAATCGTGACTACCGAGATCGTTGCGCGGCAGCTCTGTCATGTCATGATCCTTACTGCGGCCCTCGCAGGTGGCTGTGTTCCCAATCGACAGCACCGGACTTCATCGGGTCGGCGGCTATCTGCGCCTCATGAATATGGGCGCACCTGATGCAACGCAGGGTCCAGTGCTCGAACCCAGCATGGGCCACCGCAATGTTTCGCACCTCTGTACGCGACTGTCATTTGGGACAACGAGGCTGCGCCGCCGCGCGAGGTGATAGGGTCTTTGCTTGTGATCGGGCAAACTTACCCCCTGTGGGACAGGCGGGCGCACTATCCACTGTCACCGATGGGTGCCAACGGTCTGGGGGTGATCACAGCAGTATCGACTCGGAGCGCGGCCCGCTGGTCAATATTGCTCACTCATGAGAAATTTGACGGGATGATTGTAATCAGCTGTAGCGGCAAGCCTCTTTGAGAGACACGAGTGTTAGACGCCAACCATTGCCAACTAGCGCGGTCTTTTCGTGCCAGTTTATTTGTGCCCTGGGCTCGTTATTCGAACCTTTGGTCCCCATATCTATGTATGTCTGATCAACCATCGAGGTTGATCGGAATGGGCCGAGACTTTCAACGAAAGGGGCCCGGCATGTTTAAATCTCAGCAATATCGTGCAAAGGCAGCCGAGTACGGCGAACTGATTAAGCGTTCGATCGGTCCGGCTGAGATCCGTAAATTTCAACAACTGCAGGACCGACTTGCCTCGCTCGCGGATAACGAGCAGGGTCTGGCGGACGACTATGACAACGCAGTGCACGTTGCGGAGCGGGACGGATCGAGCGGCGCAGCCCTTGCGGCCGAAGAAGAGCTCGTTTTGCGTTGTCTCGGCGCGGCCATCATCATGCAATGGAACGCCCTGCCCACGACGCTGCGGCGAGAGATCTTCGACACCGCCGGGTCGGTCGGCAAGTTGTTGGAGACGGCGGCGCTCCGCGGGCAAATCGCCCGATTTCTGCATAAGCACAAGGATGATGCCGGTCGCAGCAAACTGCCTTTAACAGAAGGCAGGCCTAGCGATGTGAGAACGGTCGCTCTGGCTCTGTCACGGTGGGACAACGAGGGAGGCGCAGTCCGCGACTTGGCTGCCGATGAAAATAGACGTCAATAACAGGAGGACTCCCATGTCATTTACACAGTTTCGAGTTGATGACGGACCACACACCATGGACGGGCTACGGCTTTTTGCTCTGGATGGAAATGAACGGGTCGAGGCGTTCATGGGCCGGAAGGCGATGGACGTTTGGGCGGAGTCTGTCGAGCATCGTGGAGGACGACAAAGTCTGTTCCGCGATCAATACAATGCGCTTGGCAGGCTGAACCTTGCCGCACTTCAGCGGATTGTGAGCGCGAAATACCAGCGAGGCGCCGCATTCAACCGCCAGCATCCTTTTGTCGAGGTTCTATTCTCTGACATTACGGAAAGCGGCGAGGCTTTGGATCTAAGTGAACTCGTTCGTGAGGCGTTGCCGCCAGCATTTCATAGACTGGCCTGAGACCTGAACTACGAGAGTCCCGCGACTGGAGTCATGTGCGCTCAGTACCACAATCGTAGAAGAATGACCTGCGCTTGGCGATAAGCAGAGCCGCGAAACCACAGCTCGGTCGTGGCGGCAATATCCTGGAGGATCAGTACAATACGGTTTCGACTCACAGTACATTCAACAACAATTCGGAGAACAAGATCGATATCGACCCCGACAAAAGTGCCCAATGCGATCCGGAATGCCTCCTCGGTGGCAGCTCTCTTGATCAGCAGGATGGCCATCGTCGCCGAGTCGAAGCTCCGGCCGCCGGCGGACACATGGCGCCCGAGAATGCGGATGGCGACGCCCGGCCTTTTGCTTTTTTGATATAGTTCGTTGCCCGTAGGTCTCGAGATCTTATGCCGACGCCGGGACCGGGAGGAACCGATGTTCATTCGGGTACGAGATTCCCATTTTCGCTCTATCGTCAAGGCCGTCAGTTGGAGGATTACCGGTAGTATCGACACCTTCGTGCTGAGTTTCATCTTCACGGGCAGCGTAAAGGTTGCAGGCTCGATCGCCGGCGCTGAAGCGATCACGAAAATGATCCTCTACTATCTTCACGAAAGAGCCTGGTCCGTCATTCTCTGGGACCAGCGAGGTCCAACCGGTGGCGAGTCCAGCTCAACCTGATTCGCGCTTCGGCTCACTGCGCAGGAGCGACTTCGGCCTATTTAGCAGTTGGAGGAGCGAGCGTCGACCGACATAAGTAAGTTCTGCAAAGCGTAGAACAGGAAGATTGCGGTTAAATTCTCTCTCTCTCGCGTCGACGCCGCCTGCGCCTGCCCCGATAGGCGATCTTTCTGTAGGCCTCGTTGGTGCTCTCTCGCAAAGCGATCAAAGTGAGCAGCTGTGTATTGAAATCCTTTGAAATGGATTGGAGGTAAAAAAGCTTATCGTCGAGTGACTGCATCGATCCGCCAACCCCCATTTTGGCGAAATATGACCTGAAACTCTTACAGCTGCTGGTCAATATTGACCACCCCCGGATCAAGAGATAGCCGTTTTGGTCGCGGGAAGGTCAATTGGTTTCATCTTCCGCAACGAGGTGACCCAAAGCGGGAGTTATTCATCAGGTGCAGAATCGGCGTAGCGTGCTGGCATGCTTGAGCGGATTGCTTGTCCGAGCGCTACCCAAAGACGGCGACGCACCGAAGTCATCGCTTCCGCCAAATGGCAAGTCAGTGCCGGCGGTGAGCCCCGAGGGCGGAGGGGCGCGTCCTGAGTCTTTCGAATATTGCCCAAGTTAGGACAGGCAATATTCTCAAACGGCTGGAACGATTGATCTTGGGACTTCTTGGTCCTCCGCAATCGGAGATCTTATCTTCGAGAACCAAGCCCACTGACCGGTCGACATTTTGCCCCAATGCCCGGCGGAAGGCTTAGCGGCCTCAGATGCCCCCGCACTGAGGCCGTTGCCTTGGCCGAGGCGAAGGTGTGCGGATTCCGACGAAGTCGCCCAGGCGTACCGATCTGAAGTCGGCCCGTGGATTCCGAGACGATGTCGCCCACCTCTCCGATTTGATCTCGCCCAGTAGCGAGGTGTTCTGGCCGATTGGTTCTCTGGCATCGGTCAAGCCGCGTGGTCAATCTGGAATCGCAACTTGAACCTGTTTTCTTCGTCTGCTTTTGCTGTGGGCATGTGGGCAACGCGATCGCGTTGTCCAAGCGCAGCGGCATGTCCACAGCGCCGCGGGGTCAGGCCTTTCGGGTGGATGACGGTGTTCGGCGCAGACTCTCGCCAGTGAGGTCGAGACGGTGGGCGTTGTGGACGAGGCGATCGAGCACGGCGTCGGCGTAGGTCGGATCCCCAATCAGCACGTGCCATGTGTCCACGGGGAGTTGGCTTGTGACGAGGGTGGAACGTCGGCCGTAGCGATCCTCCAGGATCTCCAGAAGATCGTGGCGGGCGCCGGCATCGAGCGGGGCGAGGCCCCAGTCATCGAGGATCAGCAGATCGACGCGGCCAAGGATGCGCAACAGGCGTGGATGTCGGCCGTCACCGCGGGCGAGCGCCAGGTCGTCGAACAGGCGCGGGACGCGCTGGTAGAGTACGGAGCGATTGTCGCGACAGGCCTTGTGGCCGAGCGCCGAGGCGAGCCAACTCTTGCCGACGCCGGCCGGGCCGCAGATCAGGAGATTGACGTGGTCGTCGATCCAGCGGCCCTCGACAAGCTTGGCGAACAGCGGGCGGTCGAGACCGCGCGGGGTGCGGTAGTCGATGTCCTCGACGCACGCCTGCTGGCGCAGCTTGGCGTAGCGCAGGCGGGTGGCAAGCCGTTTATCGTGCCGCAGCGAGGCTTCACGTTCGAGCAGCAGAGCAAGCCATTCGGCGTGACCGAGGCTTGCGGCCTCACCGGTGGCTTCGATGTCGGCGAAGGCCTTGGCCATGCCGTGGAGGCCGAGGGCGTTGAGGCGGTCGAGGGTCGGATGGGTGAGCAAGGGATGGTCTCCTAATTGTAGTAGCGCGGTCCGCGGATGTTGGCATGCAGGATCGGCGCATCGTCCGCGGAGCGCTGGTGAGCAGGACGCCGATCGAGATTGTTGGCGAGGATCGATTTGACCGAGCCATAGGTGCGTGCGCCGATGTCGATCGCCCGCGAAGCCGCGGCGTCCAGCCGTTCGCGCCCATAGGAGGCGGCGAGCCTGAGGATGCCGAGGCAGGCGCGGAAGCCTTGCTCGGGGTGCGAGCGCTCGTCGAGAATGAGGTCGCACAACGCGCTGGTCGCCGGCCCGATCGCGGCGGCGTCCTGGCGGATACGCGCGATGGTCCAGCCGGCGTAGCGCCGATGGCTGGAGGCCATGTGCTCCGGCACGGTGGTGTGTTTGTGATTGCCGCTCATGCGCTGATGCGCCGCGATCCGCTCGCCCTTGTGGAAGATCTCGACGGTGCGGGCCGTGAACCGCACCTCGACCTCGGCGCGGGCGAAGCGATGCGGAACGCTGTAGTAATGCTTCTCCACCTCGACGTGGTAGTCGAGGCTGACCCGGCGGATACGCCACTCAGCGAGCACGTAGGAACTCGCCGGCAATGGCTTGAGCGCCGGCCGGTCGACCTCCTCGAGCAGCCGGCGACGGGTCACGCCGAGCCGCCGGATCGACCGCTCCTCGTTGAGCCTTGTGAGCAGTTCGCCGATCGCCGCATTGACCTCGGCCAGGCTGTAGAAGGTGCGATGGCGCAGGCGACCGAGCAGCCAGCGCTCGACGATGAGGACGGCCTGCTCGACCTTGGCCTTGTCGCGCGGCTTGCGCGGCCGGGCCGGCAAGATGGCGGTGCCGTAATGCGCAGCCATCTCCGCATAGGTACGATTGATCTGCGGGTCGTACAGACTCGCCTTGATGACTGCGACCTTGGTGTTGTCCGGCACCAGCAGCGCCGGGACGCCGCCGATCGCCGCGAAGGCGCCAACATGGGCGCTGACCCAGTCGGCGAGCCCCTGCGTCCACGTCGCCTGCGCGTAGGTGAAGCTCGAGGCGCCGAGCACGGCGACGAAGATCTGCGCCTTCCTGCGCTCACCGGTCAGGCGATCGATCACCACCGGCACGCCGTCGCCGGCATAGTCGACGAACAGCTTGTCGCCAGCCGCATGGGCTTGGCGCATCGTCACCGACAGGCGGCCCTCCCAGGCGCGGTAGAGCTCACAGAAGCGCGAGTACCGGTATCCGCCGGGCTCGGCGGCGATATACTCCTCCCACAGGATCGACAGCGTCACGTGCTTGCGTTTGAGCTCGCGGTGCACGGTCGCCCAGTCGGGCTCGGCGATACGGCGGTGGCCCCGACGGTTGCCATTGCCGGTCTTGGCGAACAGGCGGAGTTCCAGAACCGTATCGGTGACGTCGTCTGGCAACGGCCAGCTCAAGCCCGCGGCCTCGAACCGCCGGAGCGCCAGCCGCACCGTCGAGGGTGCCGCGCCCACCCGTCGCGCAATCTCGCGGCTCGGCAGCCCGGCCGCCCTCATTCTGATCACATCGCGCACACGGCGCATCGCAAGCCTCTCCGTCGGCATCCAGGGTCCCCCTTCGCAAAGCCGAAAGGTTGACCCTATGGGAGCCAGAAGAGACCTCGTCACCCGGGCGACATCATCCCGGAAGGGTGGGCGACTTCATCTCGGAATGGGTGGGCGACTTCAAATCGGAACGGTGGGCGAGATCATCTCGGAATGCTGGGCGACATCGAGCGAATCCGCACGAAGGTGTTCACGTGGTGCGAAAAACGACTTGACGAACTGCTTCAGGAACTCGCGAGCAGCCTGTGCCTTGACTAGCGGATCCGGTCGAACTTGGCGTCGTCTCGAAGGTGTCAGCGCTACAAGTGCCCTCTAACTGACAACCTCGACGATAGAGCGGGAATGAAAATCTCGTGCCCGATAAACATCAGTGCTTCCCGCTTCCCTTCTGGTCCATGACAGACAAGGTCGTCACCGCCTAGGTCTTACCCGGCACCGCTTCGGCCTCGATAGCCGCGACAAGCTCGGGCGCAAGGTGCGCGGACAAACGCTGAATGATGTTGAGTAGCTGCAAGATTTCTTGCTCACGCAAGGCGTCAATCTTGTTGTGCAGCAATTCGATCTCGAGTTCAGCCTTCACATTTATTCGGTAGTCGTGTTCTGCGTGCCTGCGGTCAATCTCAGATTGGCGGTTCTGGCTCATCATGATGATGGGCGCTGCGTAGGCTGCCTGGAAAGAAAGGACCAAGTTCAGCAAAATGAAGGGATAGGGGTCCCAATGGTTGATGAATGCTATCATGTTCAGAATGATCCAAATGCCAAGAAGGACGCTTTGGATGATGATGAAGCGCCAAGAACCAACTGTTTCAGCAACCCGGTCGGCAAGCATCGCGCCCGGCGTCAGTGCGAGCTTGGGTACGTTGCGGGCTGGCTTTTGCGCCCGAAGTTCTCGCAACCGCTCCTGATCTTCGGGACCTAGGTGCACTTTGTGGCTTTGCTCGTTGGTCATTCGTTGCATCCACGGTTAAGAGGGGTATGACGATCCGGTACAGGCCGCTTTGGGATGGGAAGCAGGAGAAGTGTACTACGTTGACGCGAAAGCGGAGAACTGTGGGCGACTTGCCTTTGGTCTATCTGGTTCAGCGCGACGATGAAGCGGATGCAAGTGGTCCCGTCGCTCGTGGATCATTTCCGCCGGGGAGATGATTTCGAAGTAACACCTTATCGGCGGACTGGGGCAACCTCGTTGACGAACGAGATTATCGCGACTTGCTGCACCGATGCTACGTTCCGGACGACATCCCAAGTTAGCGGCTGAGAGCGCCAAGAAAACTCTCGCGCCACGCCGCAATGCTATTGCGGCGTAGTACCGCCATCATGGTCCGCCAACGCTCGCATCGCTCCCCAAGTGGCATCCCCAGCGCTGTCTGCAATGCTTCGGCGACGGCGTCGGGGTCATACGGGTTGGCGATCACGGCAGCGTCGAGTTCATAGGCCGCGCCGGCGAAGGGTGAGAGAATGAGCACGCCGGGGTCATCGGGGTCCTGTGCAGCGACATACTCCTTGGCAACCAGGTTCATTCCGTCGCGCAACGGAGTGACAAGAGCGACGCGACTGAGCCGAAAGAAGCCAGCGAGCGAGCGCTGCGAAAAGCTCCTGTTCAAATACTGGATCGGTGCCCAATCGAGTTCCGCGAAGCGACCGGCCACGTCGCCTGCCAGCGCACCGAGCCTCTGCCGCAGCGCACGGTATTCAGGAACGTCGCTGCGTGTTGCGGTGGCGATCTGCAGGAAGCGGACGTGGTTGCGGTACGCGGGATAGCCGTCGAGAAAGGCGGCGAACGCTTTGAACCGGTGCTCGAGTCCCTTACTGTAATCGAGCCGGTCAACCCCAATGATGAGCTTGCGCCCCCGGAGACTCTCCTGCAGCCGGCGTGCCGTTCGGGATTTCACAGCGCGACCGGCCATGTCGGCGATGGCTTCAGTATCGATACCAATCGGGAAGGCGCCGGCGCGTAGATCCCGATCGAAGGCGTGAACGGGGCCATCGGACGAAACCTTGCCGCCTGCGCGGCGAAGGATGGCGTCATGGAAGGCGGTCAAATCCTCCACCGTCTGGAAGCCGACGAGATCGTAAGCGCACAGTGATTTCAGCAGGTCGCTGTAGTGAGGAAGGGTCGCCAGCACCCCCAACGACGGAAACGGCGTATGCAAGAAGAACCCGATCCGTTGTGTGGCCCCGGCGCGGCGAAGTTCCTCGGCCATCGGGATCAGATGGTAGTCATGCACCCAGACGAGGTCACTCGGCCTGAGCAGGGGCGCGAGGGCGTCGGCGAGCAGGGCGTTCACCCGTCGATAGGCGGCCAAGTCCCCGCGGGTAAAGTTCATGAGGTCAAGGCGATAGTGGAATAAGGGCCACAGTGCCGCGTTGGAGAAGCCGCTGTAGTAGCCGTCATGGTCCGCGCGGGTAAGATCGACGGTAGCGTACGTCACTCCCTCGGTCTCAAAAACGTTCGGCTCTGGTGTTGTTTCTCCAAGCTTGCCACTCCACCCGAACCATAAGCCTCCAGCCTGATGCAGAGCGTCGACGAGGCCGGTCACAAGCCCGCCGCTGCGCTGCGCAGCTTCCCCCGGCAAGGCGACACGGTTGGAGACGATGACCAAGCGGCTCAAGCGGGTTCCCTCCGCACTGTCAGGGTTGCGTCAAACCCAGCCGCCAAAAGATCTCGGCGAACACGGCACCGCAAATGATCGAGCGGTGACATCCGCCGGAGCCCACATTCGCCTCGGTCCTCGCGCGAAAATCCACAAGTCCTTCTACCGGAACCGATGGTCCCGTCATCAGGCAATCTGGGCGGTTGAGGTCGGGCGCGACGCATGGACATTGAGCCGCAAGATCAGAGTGTTACTTGTAAAATACATAAATCCTCTCGCAGTAGATACTCTAGCGACGAGCTGGATTGTTGGGCGCTGTCTAAAGCTGATCTTCGCCAGGATTGCGCCGGCAGACGCCCCGGGTGTGCCTTTCGATCTCAGCCAGTGCGGCGTCGAGCGAGGCGTGCGGCCCTTGCTGTATGCCGGCCATAGTTTCCGAGGCGTGGCCCCCCGGATAGATCATGAATTGACGGGGAGCGCTTGCCGTGATGCGCCCCATCGAGCGGCCGAGCAGGTCCGTCAGCTGCCAAACCGTGCCTCCCTCACATCCATGGTGAACCTTGGGTCTGTACGCCGCGCGAACAAACCGTTGCACTAACCGATGGGCGAACTACCGAGTTCCGCGGCCGCGGCATTCTCGGTACTAGAAGGATTGGCGCTTCGGATCGCCCCGCGATCGAGCGAATGGCGCTTAATGCCGACATGTGCGACTATATAGAATGGTCAAAAAGAAAGGTCGAAGGCCAACGTCGGGAGAAGAAATGGCAACCGCTCTCGACCGTTGGGACGAGGAAGGCGGAGCGCAGGAGTTGGCGTGGCCTTTACCATATGAAGCCAGCGATTTGCGCGATGTGGAGCGCAGAGTCCTGGAATGTCTGGGTGCCGCTCTTGTCAGCGAATGGAATGATCTGCCTACTGACGTCCAGCGCAGGCTCTTCGAGCACGCGGCCTCGGGCAAATCGCACGACGCCACCGTGTTGAAGACGCGGATCGCCCGTTTCCTGCACGATCATAAAGGCGCTTCGGGTGGGCGCTAACACGACTTTGGCAGATTTGTTCACGCCTTGCTCTTCGCTGACCTGTGTTCTGCAGTATCCGTATCGCGGATCTGATGGCTTAAGAATGAGAGCGACGATGGCGGGACGCGAGGCTGGCAGGTTGGGCTGAGGTGGTGGCCGTCGATTGATTTTTGCGCCCCGTCTTGGCAATGCGGAAGTGCTGCAAGAAGGCGTAAGCAATCATCGTCATAAGAGCGTGACGATGAAGACCGTGCCAGAACCGTCCCATCGCGCCATGGCGGTTGTAGCCAACTGCCGCGAGTCTATCTCGGCTGGTAGATTTGCGAGATAGCATTTCTTCTCTCCGAGTCGCGATGCTTGCCGATCGCCAACTCGCATTTTTTCACTCGGCATCAGCAAGCATTTCGTCCGCCGGCATCTATAACAAATCCGCGATGTGTATTGCCTTGTGTTTGGTGACTTCGCAGCCATCTCATGATAAAGAGATAGCTAATCTCGGCACAAAGAGCACTGTAAACGGATTGCTTCACTATCGCGCCGATGCAAAGCCGTTTCTGAAGGATAGCCGATCATGACCATGCGCTCCCGACGCGAAACGGTCACCTTCAAGCATCCCTTCCGGATCAAGGGCATCGACCGCCTCCTGCCTCCGGGTGCCTACGAGGTCATCACCGATGAGGAGATGATCGAAGGATTGTCGTTCGAGGCGTTTCGCCGGGTTGCCACTATGATCACGGTGCCGGCGGCGCCGCCGCGCACTTCAACGGTGGAGAGGATTTCCATCAACCCGGTCGATTTGGCTGACGCTCAGCGCATTGATGCCGACGCGCCTCGTGAGTGACGAGCCACTCGATCTCGACAAGCACCGCTGAATGGCTGCACAAGAAGCGACTGACGTCCGGCGTATTCTGGCGCACGTCGAGAACAACGCAATGCCCCTGCGCGATGGGAAGCTTTCTTAAATTTGATGACGCGGCGTCCAACGACTTTCGCACCACACAGCTGGCCTTCACCGGATCCTCAGCCGCCGATGCAGCCGGGTGGCGGGTGAGAATTGTTACCAACCAGTCAGGACGCACCCCATCGTTACTGGATTTTGGGAAGTGCATAGCTCCGCCTTGGTTGGTCGCCCCCGTGATTAGACCGAAGACCGCGATCATCTGGGGCGCGGGGATCATGAGTAGCAGGCCGGCTACGATCGAGACACCCGGTGCAATAGCGACCACAGCGAGCAGCAGCATAATAGGGCCGAAGGAGTGCTTGTGTAGGCGACCCATCAGTCAGCCCAGGGTAAAGCGATCTTGCCGGTGCCTCGTCGTGCAGCCGCTGCAGCAGGACCGAGGCAGGCACAAACACCCCTTCATCGGCGGGCATTGTCGGCTTCAGCTGGTCGGGGCTCGTTGGGACCCGGTACGCCGGGGACAGGATATTTTGGGAGGCGCCCGGTCGACACAGCCGACCCTGCGAGGGTCAGAGCCGACCCAGAAGTAGCAATACGACGAGGATGACCAGGATGGTACCGATGACCCCCATCCCACCGTGGCCATAGCCGTAGCCGTAGCCGCCGAAGCGGCCGCTGAAGCCACCAAGCAGGAAGATGATGAGGAGGATGATGAGGATAAGTCCGATCGACATTGTCCGACTCCTTTGGTGGGACCTTGTGGATATTGGGTCTCACGGTAGTCCGAGTTGAGTGCGCGATCTTCAAGCTTCCGGCGACGACTGTCGGCGGCATCACTGGGCAAGTGCTGTGCTACTTCTTCTCGATTGAAATGCCACCCGGCGCGGCGGACGCGGAGCAGGAGGCAGTTTGAGCTTGAGAGAGGCAGCCTTGGTATCGTTTGGCTCGTGGTCGGCGGTGCCCGTGGCGTTGCCGGGACGAGTCAGTCGCTTCGGGATTGCTGGTCGAGCCGATAGACCCGCCCCGCGCTCGCGCCTTTAGCTCCCCGGCGCAAGTTTTGTCTGTCTTGCGATTCGCCGACTCCTGCAAAAGTCCGCAGGCGACCCCGGATGGGAGGGGCCGATGCAGTTGACCGGATCACAAGGGCGCAGCCGCGCCATCGCGCTCGAGCGCGCGTTGAGTGGGCATGGTCTGTGACAGAGGTTGCCACGCCCAAACAGCGTCGCTCGTGCCCTCAATACGGGGCGTAGTATTGGCGGCGATAGGGATACTGGCCGCCGTAGTAATCTGGCGCATAGTAGCCCGGCGCATAGCCTGGCCCGTAATAGCTACCACCGTAGGCTCCATAAGCGGCGGCTCCAGCCGCGGCACCCAGGATGCCAAGACCAATTGCGGCCCCCGGAGCGCCGTGGTAGCCGCGACCGCGGTAGTGGCGTCGGTAGTAGACTTCTGTCACTGCGGACGACGAAGCCGCTTGTGTCAGAAGAGCCGTGCTCGGCGAGATCGGAGCTGCCCCCGAAGGCAGCACCGAGGCGAGCGTCGCCGCACCGAAGAGTGCGACCGCAATCGCGTATTTCATTGTCTGCTGGTTCATGGTCGTATCCTCTCGAATTTGGAGCATCTCAAGCGGCAAGTCGATTGCGTGCCGCTGGCCGATAAAGAACCTCGACCCAGGGCGCTCGAGGCGCTGGTGGGGGCGGATCCGAGGATTCGTGGTTCTAGCGAACTCGCAGAGCCGCCTTTGTACTCGCGCCGCGACTTAACCGATTACTTCGCGCAAGTTTTGTCCGCCTTCAAAGCCGCTTCTGCCGAGGCCTTTGTCGTGTGAGCGGCGCCGACAACCTTCATGCTGCCGCCGGCAGCAGGCTGGCTCTCGACGATCTGACACTTCATGGTCGCAGTATCCTGAGCCAGGTAGAACGAGGAGGGCGATTGGCCAACGGTTTTGCCAGTCTCCGCCGCGAATGACGGAGAAGCGAATGCGAGAACAGAGACTGTCGCTAATAGAATTCTTTTCATAGTATCCACCAATTCTTATGCGTCCGGAATCGGACAAAGAATGAACAGGGCAAGCCGACAAGAGTTCCAGCTATCGCCGATTTGTTTGTTTCGTGTGGATTGACGTGGGTCAGCGACAGCCCTGAAAGTCTGTCGACAGGTTATGCCAATCGCCCAATTCCATTCTGCCTAGCGGCGATCCTTCAGCGGGTGTTGCCGTTAGCGGGAATCATTTGGCTATAGCTGCGCTCCTCGCAAACATTCTCTCAATCATCGATGGATGCCGAGAGCAGGGCGGTGAGAAGTATTGTGCCGCAACGCGGCGCGAGCTCATGGTCAAAATTGCTCATTCAAGAAAATTTAACGAAAGGGATTTTGCCATCAGATTAGGACGGCGATCACTGATCGCAATGTCACTCTTTGGCCCAAGCCCACTGACGAGTAGGCGCAACAGGCGATGCCCATCATGAGCGGGCGCCTGAAGTCCCTTCTAGAAAACGTGAGGGCCTTGAAGCTGAACGACTGATCAGAAAGGTTGCCGAAGGTCCAATGCGTCGATCTATGATGTGACAAGAACTTCTACGGACATCCCGGCGAAGGCGCCGATGCTGCCGACGAAGCTGCCGGACACTGGAATCGTCTGCCGGATGTCGCGCGCGACCGCGACTGGGATCAGATTGAGGCCGCCGAGGCCGCGATTCGTCGGGTCGAAAGTGATCCAGCCGGCGCCCGGTACGAAGACCTCGGCCCACGCATGGGTTGATCCCGCATTGCTCGATCCGACGCTCTGTTGCTCTGGATTGTCAAGATAGCCGGAGACGATCCTGGCTCCGAACCCGAGCATGCGTGCTGCTTCGGTAAACAGCACCGCGAAATCCCGGCACGACCCCCAGCCACGATTTAACGTTTCTACCGGCGTTTGGGTACCCTCATCCTCACGGCTCTGGTACAGGACAGCTTCCGAAACGCCGACGCTCAGGTCCTTTAGCAGCGACAGCGTATCAGTCCGACAACCTCGAACGAACATTTGTGCCCAACCTCGTAGGACCCCCGCCGTGTCCGAGAACTGGGGGAGAGCCAGGGCGCCGAGATCGGTCCAATCGTCATCAGAATAGCGGAATGGGTAAGACATGGCCGAGACAGCGATATCGAACACCGGCCATGCAACCGCGTCGAGCTGAAGCTCCGCGACGCTGGCGATCACCAGGTTGGAGGCTGTCATCTGAAACGTGGCCGTCGCGATTGCATTGCCAAACACATCGTGCGCCCAGGTCAAGGCCGCATGCGGCGTCACCGTGACGTTGCTCGAAATCAAACGAAGCTCGCGGCTTTCGCGCGGACGAAGCATCAAGCGGTGCGGCAACAGGTGCACGTGTTCGTTGAATCGATAGGTCGTCGTGTGAAGAACCTTCAGCGTAATCAACGCAAGCTCCAATCCGCGGCAGCGTCTGACAGGCCCTTATCCGGTGGTTCCCTGCCGCGGCACTCGTGGTTAGCGCGGCGATGCTCGCCACTCTCGGCGCGTTGGCAGTCTTCGTGCTGACGCGAACACCGGAGGGCCTGAACCAGGCCCCCGACGGCGGCCCCCTCACCGCTGCGGTTCTTTTCGGCGGCGCGCCCGCTGAAGCGGCCGCCCGGCCTGCCCGCCTCCGCCTTTTCCGCGATCGCGCCTTTCTCACACTATGCATCGGAATGACCCTGGCCCTGCGGAAGCGGCGGGGAAGGCGGGAGTTCGTACGGTGGGCGTACTCTGCGGAGGCTTCACGGAGGACGAATTGCGGAAAGCCGGGTGCGCCGAGGTGTATCCGGGACCTGCTGCGCTTCTGGCCTGTTTCGAACGTTCTTTGTTGCGCAAGTAGCCAGTCGCCGCCCTCAGATCTTCCGCCGTTGCTTAATACTCGGTCTGCGCCGCAAAATAGGAGCGATATGGCAGCGTTGACAAAGACTACCAAGCGATCGACGTTGAGCGCGGGCATTTTGGCCTACCGGAAGGGCGCTCGCGGGCTCGAGGTCCTGCTCGTTCATCCCGGCGGTCCGTTCTGGCGCAACAAGGACGATGGCGCCTGGTCGATTCCGAAGGGCGAAATCGATGCCGCGGATGCTCCAGAGCAGGTCGCGCGGCGCGAGTTTGCCGAGGAGCTCGGCCAAAGTGCTTCGATTGGTCCAATCCAATCGCTCGGGGAGATCCGGCAGCGAGGAGGGAAGCGCGTCATCGCATTCGCCGGCGAGGGCCATTTTGACCCGGCGGCGCTGACCAGCAATACATTCGATATCGAATGGCCGCCCCGAAGCGGTCGACGGCAGAGCTTTCCCGAAGTAGACCGCGCGGAATGGTTCGATATCGAGTTCGCACGGACCAAGATGCTGTCCGCTCAGGTCGAACTTCTCGATCGTCTTTTGGCGATCGCGGCTGAGAGCGACGGAAAATGATGTTCAGGATTGGAATCATTTCGGACACGCACGGCCTGTTGAGGCCAGAGGCGGAACGAGGCCTGACGGGCGTCGATCACATCATTCATGCCGGCGACATCGGGCGCCCCGAGATCGTCGACGCGCTTCGCCGGATCGCGCCTGTTACCGCCATCCGTGGAAACGTGGACAATGGCGAGTGGGCTCGCGAATATCCCGACACGAACTTTGTGCGCTTGGCCGGAAAGTCGATCTACATTCTGCACGACCTGAAGACGCTGCAGGCCGATCCCGGCGACGGCATCGACGTCATCGTCTCCGGGCATTCCCACGTGCCAAAGATCGACACGCTCGGTGGCGTTCTCTACCTCAATCCCGGCAGCGCGGGACGGCGACGCTTCAAGCTGCCGATCACGCTTGCGACGATCGAAGTCACGCCCGAGGGCATGCGGCCGGAGATCCACGACCTTGGAGGGGACTGAACACACGACCGCGGAGGGAATTCACAGCGGAGGAGGTGAAGGCGTTAATTCGTTTTGCCGGTTACTTCCGAACGGAAGCGCTATTTGCGCGAACGTTCTCGTTCGCGCACGACATCCTTCGCCCGCTTGTCGGACCTGAGCCCGAGGTAGACGGGCTGGCGCAGTTCCCCCTTGCTCGTCCACTCAGCGAATTTGACCTCGGCAACCAGCGACGGCCTGACCCAGGTCGTGGCGGCCTCGTCCTTCACCTTTGCGGGAAAGGGTGATTTTGGGACCGTGAGCTTCACGAGCTTGGAATTGAGGTCTTCGAGGACCTTGTGGCTGAAGCCAGTGCCTACATGTCCGATGTAGCGCCATGCGTCGTCTTCCCGCACGGCGAGGACCAGGGCGCCGAAGAACGGCCGAGTGCGCCTTGGCGCCGTGAAGCCGGCGATCACCACTTCCTGGCGCTTTGCCGTCTTGATCTTCAGCCAATCCGGGGTTCGGTTTCCGGACGCATACGCGCTGTCGGCGCGCTTCGCCATGATGCCTTCGAGACCCTTCCGCTGGGCCTCGGCGAAGAATTTCGTGCCGTTCGCTTTACGGTGATGGCTGAAGGCGATCAGCTTGTCGCGCGGCAGTATCGCCTTCAGTCGCTTCTTACGCTCGAGGAGGGGGTGCTTGCGCAAGTCCGCTGCGTTCTCGAACATGAGATCGAAGGCGCAATACAGGAGCTTCGCTTCATGGCGCAGCGCGTTTTGAAGCAGCTGGAAATGCGAGACGCCGTCCTTTCCGATCGCGACGAGCTCGCCGTCGATCACGGCGTCGCCCTTCACGCCCTCCAGCGCTTTGGCGACCTCGATATAGCTACGGCTAATGATCTTGCCGTTGCGGCTGTAGAGCGCAACCTTACCCCGCCGGATTTCCGCGATCATCCGGAAGCCATCGTACTTGTCCTCGAAAACCCAGTCGGGATCGTCGAACGGCGCGTCGGTAAGAGTAGCGAGCATCGGCTGCAGGCGCTTGGGCAGGGTCGACGTCCGGCTCATTCGAGGCCAATCCTTAAGAGCGCGCTGCGAAATGCATGGACGTCCTTCAAGGATGAGGGAACGCTTCGAGACCGCGTCGTGTTCCGCAGGCGCCGCGGCGCGCGAGGTGAACGATTTCGGTAAGGGCGGATCAGACTGATGGCCAGAAAATTGAAGACCTATCAGACCTCGCTGGGCTTTTTCGATCAGGCGATCGCCGCGCCATCCATGAAGGCAGCTCTGGAGGCGTGGGGCGCCGATTCCATCAGGGGGCTGCGAAGGAGAGCCACGATCCGGACGTCATCGCCGCGACGCTGGCAAGGCCCGGTGTCGTTCTCAGGCGCCCGGTTGGGACCGACCGGCCCTTCAGCGAACATGCCGAGCTGCCCACCGATCTGGGCGGTACCGGGCCAACGAAAGCCGCCCGCAAGTCGAAAGGTTCTAGGCCGAAAGGGCCTTCGTCTTGCCCCGTCGACAAGGCGGCGGAACGAAAGGCGGCTCTCGCCTACGAACGAGAGCAGAAGCGTGTCGAGCGTGAACGGGCGAAGGAAGAGGCCACCAGGCAGAAGGACCGTGAACGGCGTCAGGAGGCCATCGACAAGGCGCAGGCTGCTTTGGACAAGGCCGAGCAGGAGCACGGGAAGCGGGCCGCCGTCATCGAGGCCGAGGTCGAGGCTCTCGAGAAGAGATTGCAAGCCGAAAAAGCCCGCTGGGATAAGGAGAAGGAGCGATTTGAAGCTGCGCTGCGGCGCGCGCGAGGTTAGTCTTTGGCCGTACCCACGGATGCAGGCAAGCGGTCCCCTTCAAGCGTTCATCGTTCGGGATCTAGCACGCGTGCTGCAGCTTGGTTCAACGCGGCCCGGTCACGTCGGTCCTCAGGAGTGAGCTCCATGACGGTCTGATGTAGCTCGGCTTGGAACCTGCGAATCCTTGTCGCGTTGCTTCGATGTCACAACAGGAGGCTCCCATGGCGGTAGCGAAGAAGACGAAGACGGCGCGCGGGCGAAAACAGGATCGGGCGAAGGTAGCTGGCGGGCAGCGTTACGAAGTGCAGTACGAGGCGAAGAAGACTGGAAAGTCCGCACCCGCGGTGAAAAAGGCCGTCAAAAAGGTTGGCAACGCGCGTAAGCGCGTGGAGAAACGGCTAGGCCGCTGAGCCGGAGAACTAGGTTGGCGTCAGGCTCGGCGCCGGTGGGAACATTCTGGGCAGGTATCACCGATCGAGTTCAGCACGTCGCGAATCTCGGCCGCCGCTGCATCAGGGGAGACGCCCGCGGGCGGCTCTAGGCGGGCATTTTCGAAGGCCCGCTCCCTTGCATGCGGATCGGCGCGGTCCTGCATCCAACCGTGCTCCTCGCACTCGCGGATGGCGCCAGCGTTCTGAAGCACGTCAATCGCCCATCCGCGCATCGTCCGTATCGCCGGTCTTCGTTCATTTGTCATCAGCATGGAAAGGGCTCCTGAACGGCGAATCGTTTTGTCCGTCATTCGTTCCGGCTGCTAACACATGGCTGGGATTCGCAATGCCGGGAGCTCAAGGTTTGGCGGACGCGCAGACACCCAGTCCCCGCACTTAGTCTCCTGGCTTTTCGTTTGGGCGCGTGCGGCAAGTGCCGCACCGGGCTCTCGTGAACCGAGCCGCAAGGCGTCTCGGCCATCCGGCTTCGATCCCTCGCGCGATCATGAGTCGCTCGCCGGAGGCACTCGCGTTAGGGGCCGCCGTCATTTCATGCCGGCGCCGCTATCACTGCCCCGAACGCGGGTGCCTTGTTAACCGGTCTCGCGACTTCACTCGGTCGCGGGTCCCGCCGCCATTTCATGCCGGCATCGCTATCACTGCCCCGCGCGCCGGGTGCCTTCTTCCCTTCGCTCCGCGCTCTTCGGGCTTCCATCACTCTTGCGAAAGAAGGCTGCGCTGCCGCGAAAACCATTCTCTCAGAGAATCGTGGCGTCATCGTCGCTGGAAGTGGCGGTATTGATGCTTCGCGTAAGAGCAGATCATGCCCTCGCCGGGCAGAAACGAAAAACCAGACCTTTATGCAGTAGCTAGCTGCACAAAGGGCCGGCCTTATGTTGCCTTGCCGCGCTAGAGAAACGCATGCAAAGGAGATTTCACATCCTTTGGACAGGTTCGCTTTGCGTCCGGTTGCGGCGACCCGCAGGCGGCAATCTCTCAGTCGCGGATACGACTACTTCTTTTTCTTTGAAGTCTTCTTTGCCACCTTCTTGGTGGCTGCCTTGGCGGTCTTCTTTGCCTTCTTCGCTTTCTTGGCCATGTCGTCCTCTGTAAAAAACTGGCTCAGTGAACATGCGCACGCCGTGAATCGACATGCGCAACATTGAGACGATATCACAAATGCAAAATTGATACCAATGAGTGGTGAGATCGCTCTTGAGTCGCTCGCCGGGCTTTCATCCCTAACGCCAAGACGCGGCGCGACCGCGAATCCGCTTCTCTAAGAGCGCGTGGCGTCACCGTCACTGAGAGTGAGAGTGCGGGCCGGGTCTGCTGCGACGGGTTGAAGATCGGAGGACAGGCTTCCGGTGCCCGTCGTGGAGAACCGCGATGCCTGGACATACCGCCCGAGTTCGCGCCGGCAAAGACCGCGCGAGCCTTTACACCGAAATCACCGACAAGATCATCGCCGAGCTGGAGGCCGGCCGTATCCCGTGGGGGCAGCCATGGGGGACGGCGGCGATCAAGGCGCCGCTCGCCATGCCGCGCAACGCGTCGACGCAGCGCGGTTATTCCGGGATCAACGTGCTGATCCTGTGGGGTGCCGTTATCGAGCACGGCTTTTCCGGACAGAGCTGGCTCACCTTTCGCCAGGCGCTTGGGCTTGGCGGTTACGTCAGGAAGGGCGAACGGGGAACGACCGTCGTCTATGCCGATCGCTTCACCCCGGACGACGAACGTCGGCGCGCCGCGGAGGCCGGTGAAGAGCCGGGCGCCATCCCGTTTCTCAAGCGTTTTACCGTCTTCAACACGGACCAGTGCGATGGCTTGCCCGAGGGGGTCGCTGCCTCGGTCGTCCCGGCGCCACCAGATCAGATTGAGCCCCGAGCCGAGGCGTTGATCGCCGCCACCGGCGCGGATTTTCGCATCGGCGGTGTGCGCGCCTACTACAACACGGTGGGCGATTTCGTGCAGGCCCCACCGCCGGCTGTCTATTTCGAGCCGATCAATTGGCACCGGACCGCATTTCATGAGCTTGGTCATTGGACCGGCCAGGCGTCCCGCCTCAACCGCGACCACTCCGGTTCGTTCGGCTCAAAATCGTCGCGCGAGAAGAACTGGTCGCGGAAATGGCTGGTGCCTTCGTTTGTGCTTCACTCGGCATCGTGCCGACCGTGCGCCACGCCGACTATATCGGTTCCTGGCTCGAGGTGCTGCGCGAGGATAATCACGCCGTCGTGCGCGCCGCGAGTGCGGCATCGAAGGCCGCCGATTTCCTGCTCGCCTTTCTGCCGCCCGCGATCGAGTCCATCGTTGAGGGCAATGAGGAGGCCGCGTGATGCATCCGCACGTCGTCTCAGTGTCCGCCTACAGTTGGTGCTGCGCGTCAGAGAGTGAGAGGAGCGCCGGTTTGCCTGTGACGGGTAGGAGGTCGAGAGAGAGTCTTTCGGCCGCCCGTCGGAGAATCCGACATGGCAAGCGTTCAGAAAATCAAACTCAGTCCCTCCCGCGATATTCCCTTCAACAAGCTAGTCTTGAGTCAGTCCAACGTCCGCCGCGTGAAGGCTGGCGTCTCGATCGAGCAACTGGCCGAGAGCATCGCTCAGCGCACATTGTTACAAAGCCTGAGCGTTCGTGCGGTCGTCGATGCCGACGGTCAGGAGACTGGCATGTTCGAGGTGCCGGCTGGTGGACGCCGCTACCGCGCGCTCGAACTGCTGATCAAGCAGAAGCGTATGGCGAGGGTGCAACCTGTCCCCTGCGTCATCAGGGATGGCGGTATCGCCGAAGACGATTCCCTCGCGGAGAACGACGAGCGGGTCGGCCTGCACCCGCTGGATCAGTTCCGCGCGTTCAATGTGTTGCACGACGGTGGCATGAGTGAAGAGGATATCGCCGCGCGGCACTTCGTCTCGCCAGCGATCGTCAAGCAGCGCCTGCGTCTGGCATCGGTGTCGCCGAAGTTGCACGACGTCTATGCCGAAGATGGCATGACGCTCGAGCAGTTGATGGCCTTTTCCGTCGCGGCCGACCAGGCGCGTCAGGAGCAGGTCTGGGACAATGCCAGCAGATCGGGCAACGACGAGCCATATCAGATCCGGCGGATGCTGACGGAGAATACCGTGCGCGCTTCCGACCGTCGCGCCCAGTTCGTCGGACTGGACGCTTACGAGCAGGCCGGCGGCACCGTTTTGCGGGACCTCTTCGAGCACGATGACGGCGGCTGGCTTCAAGATGTCCCTTTGCTCGACCGCCTCGTGACAGAAAGGCTCAAGGCCGAAGCCGAGACGATTGCCGCCGAGGGTTGGAAGTGGATTTCCGTGGCCGTCGATTTCCCCTACGGCCATACGACAGACCTGCGCGAACTGAAGGGCAAACCTGTCGACCTCTCCCCTGAGGAGCAGGTCACCATTGACGCGCTGAACGCCGAACAGGCCAAGCTTGAATCCGACTACCAGGATGCAGATGAGCTCCCCGATGAGGTCGACCAGCGTCTCGGCGAGATCGAGGCGGCGCTGATGGCGTTCGAAGAGCGGTCGGTGCTCTACGATCCCGCGGAGATTGCCCGAGCTGGCGTATTCGTAAGTGTCGATTCCGAAGGACGCCTCTCGGTAGACCGAGGTTACGTCCGGCCAGAGGACGACCTGCCGGCAACCGATCCCGACGTCGGCCAGAGCACCGATACGTCTTCAACCGAGGGACGCGACGCCAGTGATTCCGTTCAGCGTACGGTGGTTTCGGTGGCAGGTGCGCCGGTCGAAGCCGACGAGGATGATGACGATGTGACGAGGCCATTGCCGGATCGATTGGTCACCGAGCTGACTGCGCATCGCACGCTGGCATTGCGGGATGCACTGGCGGAAAATCCCGCCATCGCGTTCCAGGCGGTATTGCACAACTTCGTGCTGACCGCATTTTACCGGTTCTCGTCTTCTGGAAGCTCTCTTGAGATCGGACTTCGTACGCCGACGTTTCCCGCTCAAGCCCCCGGCCTGAGGGAGAGCGCGTCCGCGAAGGCCGTTGAGGCGCGGCATGAGTCCTGGAAAGCACGTTTGCCGAAGGGCGAAAGCGATCTTTGGGATGCGCTCACAGCTCTCGACGGTGCTGCTCAGGCGTCCCTTTTCGCTCACTGTGCCTCATTTGCGGTCAACGCTCTCTACGAGCCAGCCAACCGCTACAATCAGGGCCGTGTCTCCGCCCACGGCGTCCGCACGCGTCTCGACCAGGCAAATGTGCTGGCGCGCGCGGTCGGGCTCGACATGGTGCAGGCCGGCTGGCGACCGACCGCCGACAACTATCTCGGCCGGGTCACCAAGCCTCGCATTCTGGAGGCGGTCCGGGAAGCACGGGGTGAATCCTCCGCGCAACTGATCGACCACCTGAAGAAGGCTGACATGGCCAAGGAGGCAGAGCGGCTTCTCGATGGCTCGGGCTGGTTGCCGGGGCCCCTGCGACTCGTCCATCCCAATGCGGCGCCGGTGGAGCAGGAGGGCGAAGCGGGCCCGCTGCCCGAATTCCTCGCCGTCGTGCTTCACTTCGTGGATCCAGTCGGGCCCCGAGGGGACTTGCTTGGCGGCGGTGGCTAAGCAGAGTTCGTACGCCATACGCATGTGCCGAAGATAAGACTTCTCGTCGCCTTTGGGAGTCGGGAACAAGTGGCAATCTGGCGGATTACTTCTCTGCTCCGACGACCCCAACGCCCCCCATGAAGCCGGAGCAGACCCCAAGGGAGGCCCCAGCAGCCGCCCCCTGCTGGGGCCGTCCTGTCGTAAGCTCTATGTCAGCGGGCGTTCTCCGGCGAGAACAATTTGTGATATTTAATCGGCCGTTCTTTGTTCTCGCGCGTGTATTTATAAGCGGAACATCTATAAGTGCGATTGCGGCGAACAGACTTGGACCGAAGCCAAGGAGTAAGGCCGCCTCAGTTGGCGCCCAGGGTCAGCATCGCCACCCTTTTCCATCTTAAATTGTTGTACTAAGGTTTCCACTATTGGCGATGGGGAAGTACAATGAGTAATGACCGGATTGTGACGCCCGCCATCATCGCAGTTGGCGCCCTCAACACGGTGCTCGCAGCAATAGCGCTTCTGTCTCTCTGAGCACCGATGATTTTTCCAAGGACATTGATCTATCGCAACTAGCGCGCCTGATCCCGATACAGCCTCCCTAGCATGAGGCGTCGATGCGACCTTGGATCAAGCCTTGGATGTTTCATGTACTGGCGTGGGGGGCAGCGGCCTTGGGTTTGGCCGCCATCCTTTCCATGAGCCTGTAAGCTCGGTCAATTGGCGAATTGCGGTGGTTTGCCGCTCTCGAAATCCGGCCTGAGGTCGGCCCCGCGGTTTCCGCAGCCGGCGCAGACGAAGCGCGGCTCGACATCAGACAAGCGAACATCGTCTGACCAGCGATCGGCGCTCAGCGCGACGTGGTGGCCGCAATGACAGTAGACCAGCACACGGCGCAAGCCCATCTCGCGCATCTGGCCGAAAGTGATCTTCATCGGCCGGCCGTCGGCGTGCGTGAGGGTGTGGCGTGCAGAGCGTGGCATCTCGCCATCGAAGCGCGGCGCCGGCCAGAGTCAAATTATCAATCCCTTGGGCATCGGAACGCGCGAGAGCTACTGCGCCTCGTGGGTGTGGAAAGCTAATCGCAAAGCGCGACCGGCACAGGCTGATGACGCACCGCCGAAGCTGAGGCGTTAAAGAGGAGAACCCGCCGGTTTACGCTGTCGGGCTTCTTTATTTACATTCGAGGCCGCAAGAGAACGTAGCATCTGTTCAGCTCGCTCCTTCGTCAAATTGGCCGCCATGTAATCCCCGATCAATGCAGGGCCCTTGCGTTCTCGATCGTAAATCATCCAACCCTTGCCGCCCATTCGAACAAAAAAATCGGCTCGGCGGCGGAATGTCGTTAATCAATGAAGTAGCTCCCGGTGCCCAGCGACAGCAGGGGAGAGCATCAGCTTGGTGGATTCATTCGCATATGTGAATGCCAGGTGGTTTTTGACGCAAAGCAAAACGGCCTCAAGCAGGCTCCGGGGCTGGCTCGGATGCTGAGGCCGTTCGGCGCAGCCCAAAAAATAGGCGCGCGCTGCATATTTCTCCCAATCGCGGCGGGTCGCAAGGAATACTCGGACCAGCTGTACATTATTGCTGCCGGTTCACACTGGCGGGCCTAGACACACGCGAAGGCCGCAGCGGAGGTTTCATTCGCTGCGGCCCACGTCTGTCAAAAATCCGGGTAAAAAGATTAAGTGAAATATGCGGCCAGCCCCGGTGAAAAAAAACTTAATCGGGAAAACGGAAAAGCGAATCATTTCGGCGGTTCCGAAAATGAAACTTGCATGCTCGCCAACGTAGAATAGAGGAGATTGCCGGCCCCGCTGGCGGGCCGCGTTCATTTTCGGTTCAGCCGTTTTGTCGAATCTGGACTAGCATTCCGAGCGGCCTCAGAGGGATGGCGTCTGTTCCGGAATGTTTGGGACCCGGACAAACCCTCTCCGGGTCCCGTCTAATTACATTGCCGGTACTGTCCGTATTTTTCTCAGTCTTCTAGTTTGTTCGTGCAGGTGTCTTAAATTAATTTGCGGCCTTAATCGCCTGCGCTACGTTCTGACGAAAACCAGACGTGTCGAGGCGTGCCCGTGTCGCAAGCCCCAGCCTCATACCTGATATTTCGCTGCCCCAAGTGCCACAAGCCCATGCAGCTCTTGGAGCGCCTCTTGAGCCCTAAGACCGCCCGCTACGTGCGGGTGTTCAAATGTGCGGGGAACTCGTCTGGGTTGACTTGACGGAACCGGAACTCTTAACCTGAGTTAAGTTCCCGGACTTGGCTGGGAGGCGCATATGACTACACGCGACTTGAAATGGCTTGCCGAACAGATCGAAATCAAGCTGGAGCGGATACGCGCCAAGACCGAGCGTGAGCAGGAAATGATTCAGCGATCGGCCGAACTGATAGCCAAGGCGAAGGCGCTGCTTAGCGAGCCCGCCCCGAAAAGGCCGCCTCAGCTGGCGGCTTCTACCTCATCCGCGAGGAGATACTGCGATCGCCGGGGGCAGATCGTGCCCCCGTTCGTACACCAGATCCCATAGCTCCCGCGCGACGGCATCGTTGACGTCGGCGAGTTTCGCTGCCGCTCAATGCGAGCGCTATCTAACCGGATCTCAGGCATGGTCATCCCCGTTCGCATTCCGAACGTGGGAAATTGTCCGATGCCGTCAGGAAACTATCGGCGTGTCCCCTGATTTCGATTCCGAGGGTCGGAGGTTCGAGTTTCGGAATCGACGTCATTGGTCGCTTGGGCGTTCTGGAGATCGGCCATCAATTGGTTCGCCAGCTCCTGCAGACGGTGTCGATCTCGATCAGCGAACTCCCGCGGTTCGGTATCGATTAGACAAAGGCAACCCACAACATGACCAGATAAAGTTCTCAGGGGGACTCCTGCGTAGAAGAGAATGCCTCTCTCCAGCACACGCGGATCATCGGCGAAGCGCGGATCCTCGGAGACATCCTCGCAAACCAACATATCGTCTGCAGCGATCACATGCGCGCGAGGGAGCCCTCGTGGTTGCCCTGCACAGCTTGAACCTCCTGGGGGAGGCTATCGGGGGCAGTTGGGTGAGTATCATCAACCAAGGACACCAGCGCGATCGGAACGTTGAAGGCTTGTGCAACCTTTTTGGACGCCTCATCTAAGGCCTGACGTTTCGAGGTATTCAAGCCAAGGCTGCGTAGCGCGGTGAGCTGCGCTCGCTCGGCCTCAGCCGTAACCTGGGGCGCATCGCCGCGAGTTGCTGCTCGACCGATCCATGCCTCCACCTGCTCGGTGCAGGCTTGCAGAGATGCGAATGCTGCGTCGGCGGCCATTTGCCTCTTGAGCTCTTCGCCTGTTCCATTCCGGCACTCAAATTCCAGCAGCAGACGGCAAACTTCACGTGGGGCGCCCGGCGACGTAGGCGACGAAAGACATAGCGTGCATAGACCTGGGGCTGCGGGTGAAAATAGGACAGGCACACCACGTCCACCCCTTGGAGATCAAGCTGCTCCAGTGCTCCCCGACTGACCACGATCGGCGGCAACACTTTTGCGCGGAGGTTGCGCTCTTGAAGTACCTGGGCGAGCATCTCGGACGCTGCATGGTCAAGCTCCGTACGTCCGGCGAGACAGAGGACGCATGGTCGCTGCGTCAGATGATTTCCCTCTTCCACCGCAGACGGCTTCTCGCGCACATGGTCGTCAACCTCCCGCACAACCGCGATAGCCGTTTCCGCGACAAGGCGCCGGTAGTTCGTGTCGGTGCTGCTGCGCTGACGATCATTTTCAGCCAAGCGCAGAGCCGGAATGCCTACGTTATCGTACAGCTCGCGCGAGGAGCACTCGTCGACATAGTTCTCAGCGAACTCGACCGCCTCCTCGAGATTGCCAGCCAATAAACGCTGATAGAGCTGCTCCTCCGGCGCAAGCACAGGATCGCTGCCAAGCAGAACTCCCAAGAACTCCAACTGCGGGACGTAACGCCCGATGACGACCAGGCAGACGGTCAAAGGTGTCGCCAGGAATAGCCCAACCGGTCCCCACAGCATCGATCCAGAAGATCGCGGCGATGATGATCGCAAGGGATGACAGCCCCGTGCTGGAGCCGTAAAGCCAGGGCTCAATGACATTATTGCTGATGAGTTCAGCCGTGAGGAATAGCCCGACGACCCAGAACAGCATCGTTCAGCCTGGATCGACGGCGATGGCCAGGGCAACAGGAAATATCGCGGCCAGAAAAGGACCGAGATAGGGAATGAATCGGAGTACCGCTGCGAGCAGGCCCCAAAGAATCGCGTTCGGTACGCCCACGAAGTAAAGTGCAACACCGATCGGAATACCGTAAGTCAGATTAACAACCAGCTGCATCAGCAAATAACGGCTGACCCGGGAGGCGGCATCGTTGAGGGCCTGCGTACTCTTCTGAAGATCACCGGCTCCTGCCAATTTGATGAATCGATCGCGCAGGTCTTCCCGCTCGAGCAGCACAAAGATCACGAAAATGACGACTAGCCCGGAAGTAGCGAGCGGTGCCAGCAACGGACCTATGACAGAGCGAATGAGCTCCAACGGTCTCGGCTGTGGCGGCTCGAGCCGCACAGTGACGGGTTCCCGAGGCTCAGTACCTGCGCCAAGCCCGGACGAGGCGTTCCCCGACCTTTTCTCGTCGCCCGAGATCTCTCTGCCAAGATCCTGCATCGTCGTGGTGACGGTGTCGACGACTCCACCGCCTGGGGCCGAGCTCTGCAATGAGTGGATCTTCTCGGTGATGGTGGTCTGATAATTGGGGAGGTTGGTGGCGAGCTGGACAAGTTGCCGCCCGACGACCAAGGCGATTCCCGCGACCGATAAAAGCAAGGGAAACCGCGATTAGTACCGCTGCGATGCGAGGTACTTTCCAGCGTCTTAGCCAATGGGGTGTGAGAACGAAGCTCAGCAGGATAGCAAGAGCAGAAGGAACGAAGACTTCCCGGCCGAGATAGAGCGCTCCGATGGCCAAGACGATGCCACCGGCCGTCAGCATGGGCGAAGACGCGACTCGCGTGGCCGGTGTGCCTTGCGGCGCCGCCGGAGTCAGCTCAGCCATAGGGGCGAGCCTTTCGATACGGGTTTCGGCAGATCAACCCCAGATCAACGGGTTTGATCCATCCCGACATTTCGAGGTGTCTGGGATCTGCCCGCCGACGCGCTCGGCTCCTCGACGGTGGTTTGGCGCATCGCGCTCGGCCTTCTCGGATCATGGCGAGCGACGTCAGCGACGGCGTCTGGACTAGGAACGCACGACGCAACCGCACGTTCGGGCTCCAGGTATTCGCGATCCGCGATTCCGAACGCACAGTGGAGGATTCCAAATGAGGTCCATCGCGAGCGCTCTCGTGTTCGCCCTGGCGATGTCGGCTCCGGCCGCATTTGCCCAGACAACCAAACCGGATGTCTCATCCGCGCCGAGCGCGCAGAATTGAGGCGCCGGCATCGCCGGCCAGCCTGGCAACAAGAATGGCCCGGCGGCAAAACCGGGAGAGACCGTCGGCTCCAGCTCGACGCTCAACCAGCAGAATCCGATAGTCCAGCAGCAGGACACGTCCAACATCAAGGGGCTGCCCGGAAACAAGAGCGGTCCGCCGGCCAAGAAGCCGGATCAGCAGTGACGTTGTCGTTGGCGATCGATAGCCAAGCCGAGACGCCGCTCGTCGGGTCTTCATGACTCCTGGGAGGAGACGCGATGTAATGGCTGGTGTCAGCGCTCGTTCTCGGACTTGCCGCCTCGAGCTCCATGGTCTCGGCTCAACGGGTGAGATGGACGATCTATTCCATCCCGCAGACAGGCACCTCTGTCGATTTCCCGGCCTCGATCTTTACCGAAGAAGCCGGCCGTCCGGACGGGTACGGACAGCGATTTCGGACGGCTGACGGCCGAGCCGACCTCACGATACAGGCCGCACCCAACGTCTCGAACGATTCACCGGCTGCATTTCTCGCAAAGAAGCATCCGCCCGCGCGCATTCAGTACAAGCGAACGGCGCCTCGGTTCTTTGCGGTGTCCAGCTACAAGGGCGAGAAGGTCTGGTACAACCGGTGCAACTTCTCGAGCGGATTGATTCACTGCGTCCTGATCAACTACCCGGCGAGCGAAGAGCGCGAGTGGGACGACATCGTAACGCGCATCAGTCTCTCGCTGACCGGCAGGTAAGGCGGGTGTGGGGTGGCCCTCGAGGCCGGGCGGGCGCCTAGGCGCGTGGCTTCGAGAACACAGAAGTCCGGAGAGGCCGCCGCCTTTGGCTGTCCTCGCGAGCGCTAGTTCTGAATAGCGGGTCGCGAGACCTTTGGCTATCCGCGACAGGCGCCCTAGTTCAACGGCGGGGGACGGCCCCGCAGTTCAGTAGGGTAGCAAGGTTATCGTTCCTCCAATCTGCCCGGGGTTCGTCGACCTGTGGTTCACGCGGTAGCCGCCGCCCGCCCGGCGTCGGTGATGCGATACTCGATATCTCCGGATGGAAGTGGTTCGGTTTCCACGAGACCCAGCTCCACGAGCCGCGCCACGATTTCGTGGTCGAACGTCGGCGGGCTGACCCAGGATTCGCCGAGGAGCTTCCTCAGAAAATCACGCTCCAGATCGGTCAGCTCCATCCTCGACCTCCGCTCGCCGACTTCGTCCGAGACATTGCGGCGCGTCATCCGATCCGGCCGCCTCATCCCTGGGAAATCAACATTCCGCCGCGGATTGTGCCAGGAACGGAGGCATCGTCGCACCGTTGATTTCCGAAGATAACACCTAGGAGGTCAACATGGCCATGGAAGATCGCGAGACGTTCAATCTGATCGGTAGCGACAAGGTGGAGGGTACGAACGTGTACGGGGCCGACGGGGAAAAGGTCGGCTACATCGAGCGCGTCATGATCGACAAGGTCAGCGGCAAGGTTTCGTACGCCGTGCTCAGCTTCGGCGGGCTGCTCGGCATCGGCGATGATCACTATCCGCTGCCCTGGCAGGCGTTGAAATACGACACCAACCTCGGCGGCTACGTCACCGGTATCACCCAGGACCAGCTCCGCGGCGCCCCCAAATACGACGACGAGAGCAGTTGGAATTTGAGCGACCCAGCGACCACGCGCTCCGTGAACGCCTACTACGGCGTGCCGGTGGCTTGAGAAGGCAGGACACTCTGGCGCCGGCTCGACGCGAAGCTCGCCGCACCCCCGACGCCTGGCCGACGACCCGGCCTGATCGCCGCGGAGACTTGAAAGTGAATGATGCCGTTCGTGTTCTGGTCGTGGAGGACGAAGCTCTCATCGCCGGCTTCGTGGAGGACGCCTTGTCTGATGGCGGTTTCGAGGCCTGCTCGGTCCATTCGGGGGAGGAGGCCATATCCACGTTTCGCGATGGCCGCGAGGGATGTCGGGTCCTGCTGACGGACATCAACCTGGGTCACGGCATCAGCGGCTGGGAGCTGGCGCAGCAGATCAGGGAAATCACGCCTGGCTTTCCGGTGGTCTACATGACGAGCGCCAGCGCGCCTGAGTGGCAGTCGCAGGGCGTCGAAGGTAGCGTCCTGATCCAGAAGCCCTTTGCGCCGGCACAATTGACTGCCGCCGTCTCGCAGCTACTCGAGAGCGGGGCCTCGCCGGCTTGAACCGGCATCGTCGTGAGTTTCCGTTCATCCGATCAGTAGCGGCCGATCGTCGCTTGCCCGCGCTCTCCTTTAGCCGCGCATTGCGGCCGCGGCGCGAGCCGCCGCGACGGCCATCCAGTCCCGCAGCAGGCCTCTGTCCTCTCGCGAAAAGGAGGCTCGCCGCTTGAGATCATCCAGGGTCTCACCGGGATGGCATCGCTGGTAGTCCTCGCGGATCAGCGACTCCAGGTAGGTCCGGTCCCAAGCGCCGGCTGGATCGAGTTGCGGGTGTGAGTAGGTCTTCATGGTTGTCGTTTCGGTGCACGTGGTCGAGGGCGATCCGGATGCCGGCACAACGGCAAGAGCGATTGGTGGTTCGCCGGCAGATATCGAGGAGAGGCGCCGAGGCGGGAACCTGTGCAAGTCCAGGCCGTTCGCAAGCTTGGGGGCTCGCCTTAGGAGCCGTCACGATGATCGAAACCGAGACCCTCTTGGAAAAATGCCTCCGCTGCGGCGCCTGGCCGATGGCCGCGAGCCTGCAGCGGACGTCATCCGCGCAGCCGGATGTCCGGTTCAGGTGTCCAAGGTGTCACGGTGACGAGGCCGGCCGGCTGCGGCGCCCGTTCGTGCCGCGCGACCCGCCTCGGACTCTTGATGCAGCCTGAGATGAAGATCCGCTCCCATTCCGAAAGCCACATCGTGGAACTCGAAGACGGCTCGTGCTGGCAGATCTTTCCGGGCGATCTCGACTTGACGCTCGACTGGAAGCCCGAAACCGAGCTGACGGTCGTCGAGGCCGAAGACGAGGTCGCCACCCACCAACTGCTGGGCGCTGGCGGGAAGGTGCGTGTCAGGCCCGTCGGCGACGGTTGGCCTGCGAAGGACACCAAGGACGCCCCGAAGGACGGCTGACGTACGTGCGGCTGCGGAGGACGCCGCGACCCGCCTGGAAGCGGGCTGGAATTGCCATGAAAGACGAGAAGACCCGATTGCTGGCCGAAGCCCGGAGGTGCAGGGGCTTGGCTGCTTCCATCACCGATCCGGAGGTGATCGACCGGCTCGCCGCCCTGGCGGAAGAATACGAACGCCGGGCCAATGCTTCGCCGGACGCGAAGGACTGAGTCAGGACTCTCCCGAGCCAGAGAACAGCAAGTTCGGCGGCGTTGCCCTTGGCACCGGAGCGCGTCCGTAGCTTGATCCGCTGCTCTTGAGATCGTACCGCTTGGCTAGATCGAGCAGCCGCCGCTTGGTGAACGGGTCCGCATTCTCCGCCAGATCGCGCGCCCGCTGCGCGAAGCCTCTGTAGAACTCTTCCACGACGCCACCCCCGCAACAATCACTGAAAGCCCGATTTCAATATCGGGCGGCGGAAAGGTCAAGAAGCGAGGGGGAGCGAGAACGATTTTTCGGCGACACTGTTGCGCCGGCGGCCCGGACCGACCTACGCTGCGGCCGGCAGGGGAAATCCGATGGCTGTGCTGTTTTCGAGCCGGAAGCTTTGTCCGACGTGCGGCAAGCCGATGACGGCTGTCCCCGACGATGTCGTAGCGGGGCGGCAGCGTTATGTCTGTACGCACTGCGATACCGATCCGATGCACGATCCCGCCGCCCGCAGGTGGGCTGATAGCCCGCTACGGGCACCGGCCAAGTAGGGCTACGTTTGCCAAGCGAGCGTTCTGGTATGATCGCTCGAGTGCCGCGACCCGAGGTTTGCTGCCATGCGATTACTGTCAGTCGTCGTCTCCTCGTTGGTCTGCCTGGCCGCCTTGCCGCGTCCGCCGAGACGTGCTCTCAAGCCATCGCGCACTGCAAACAGGACGGCTCCCGGCATCCGGAAGCGGACGCGAAGTGTAGCGCCGCCGGGAACGCCTGCATGCAATCCGGAAAGTTCATCGGCCCCTATACGGGCAAGGTTTGGCGTGGTCTCGTCAAGCAGTGAAGCTCGCCCGGACAAAGCCGGAGGCAGCTTCGGGCCACAGAAGCTTTGCTTCTGGTCGCGTCGCCAGCGCTCCGCCTGATCAGTATATCCACGATCGCCCAGAGGGCTGGCAAGTTCGCCGGCGGCGCACCAAATCGTTTGCAGGTTCCAAACGCTGGGGAGGTGCGATGTCGACCGTGGCAAAGCTGCTTGCGCGCAAGGAGGCACTCCTGGAGCGGCTGGAGAGCGATCCCGGACCGAACGAACGCGAGGAAATCGAACGGCTGCTCGCGCAGATCGCGACCGCGCTCAGCCTGCTCGAGCCCGGAAATGCCGCCGCGCCGAGCGAGGAATAGGATGGAATGCAGATCGGCCCCGGCAGCCGTATTGCTGCCGAGGCCGATCGCGCTCTCAAACTGTCCAAATGCTTTCGCCGTCCAACCCGCAGGTCCTGGCTTCGTTCCATCGAACGTACCCGCGGGTCGCTCTCGGAGCCGACGCCGTATCTGCGGTCGCAAAATCTTGGGGCGGAGCCCGAGTCCGGGCCTCCGCAACCGTAACGGCACCGGAGCGCGCGCTCTTCGCTCGGCACGAAGCCAACTCTACGCCTCCGAACGCGGTTCGCTTTGAGGAATCTCAACTTCGCGTGGCTGACCACGAAAAGGGCCGACGTTGTTCCTCAAGCCGACTTATGCAGACGGCGATGCTGAGGGAAATACCATCGCATGACTTCTCGCAGCTTGTCGGAATCTCCCCGCGCCCAATTGCGCATGATCTCGCAACCGAAGGAGATCGCCGTGATCGGCCTTGCCCCGGCCTGGATCATTCGGTCGAACGCGCGTTCGTGCGCCGCCGGCGAGATGCCGCCTACGGCGTCGGCGACCGGATAGACCTCGTAGCCTTCGGCCAACATGTCGAGGGTCGGAAAGGCGAGGCAGACCTCGGTCCAAAGCGCCCCGATGACCACCTTGCGCCGGCCCGTGTCCTGGACCGCCTTGCGGAAGTCATCGTCTTCCCACGCATTGACGCCCGTGCGGTCGATTTCTTCCACTCCCGGCAGAGCCGCGCGGATCTCCGGAATCGTGCCTTCGTTCACGCCCATGTCGACCGCCACCGTCGAGAGCACCACAGGGATGCCGTAGGCCTGAGCGAGTTTGCACAGCGCAACCGCATTGAGGGTGATCTCCTCACGGGAGGATGAAGTCACGCTGGAATACTGCTCAGGCTGGTAGTCGATCAGGACCAGAACGCAGTTTTTCGGGGTCAGAAGGTGATCGGCCTTCGGGTCGCGGACGGGTTCGGGCTGGGTCTTTGCCACGTTGTTCCTCTTTCGCATTGATGATTCAAATCTAATATCACCAAGATCCGCTAATGCGCGAGCTTCAGGCGAGCTATCGACGGCCTACTTACCGTCGTTCCAGAATCGGTCCCGAGCTTCCAGTCGTTTCCGACCTTTTCCCAGACCACCACATATTTCCCAGATGCCTCTTGCGGCGTCGCGCCCTTGGTCTTCAGGCTATAGGTCCCGATCTCGCGTGCGGCGGAGGCGCCGAGCGGTTTGACCTCAATGGTCGTCAGTTTCAGATTACCAGCCTGTTCCGCCATGCCTTTCCACATTGCCTCGATGGCCGTTGCGCCGCGCACCGCTGCAGAACCGGGCGGCAATGCGGTCGCGTCGGTGGCGTAGAGTGACGTGATTCCAGCGAAATCGCCCTTCTTGAAGAATTCGATCAATTTCGCGTTGGTCGCCTCAATTTCCGCCTTCTGCGCCGACGCAGGGACCATCGACGCGATCATGAATGTAATCACCAGCGCCAGACTTCGCATCATCATCATCATCTCCCGTGACTACTTGTTTCATCGGCATCGAAGGGGGGAGGATCACACCGATCCGCCCTCCCGGTCGTCAGTTCAGTAGAACAACAACTCAGTTGAAGGTTTGAAGCCGGAGCTTCAACGAGCCGTCCGCTTGCCGCTCGAATACGTGCATTGCGAGACCGCTGAAGGGCGCCGGCTTGCCGTCCTTGTCCTTGCCGGTGGCGGTCCACTTGGCCGTGCCGAACACGATTTTGTCGTCTCCGCCGGCGTCGATCATCTCCAGCTTGTGACCCGTCACTCCGCTCGCAAAGAGCTCGGCCCAGAACTTCTCGATTTCCGCCGGGCCCGACGCGACCTGGTGGGTCGGCGGCATCAGCTTGGCGGTTGCGACACAGTTTGCTGTAATGGCCTTCGCGTCCTGCTTGTTGAATGCGGCGTCCCACGCCGCATACGCTTTCTCGATATCGGTCTTGGCGTCTCCGGCGAGCGATACGTCCGGAGCGATGGCGAGCAGACAAATGACTAATGCTGATGCTTGAGCCAATTTGATCGGATTACTCCTCTGTTACATTAACGCCTTTGGCCCCCTTCTCCGATCGCCCTGACAATCAGTGATCGCATGCAGCAGCATGACGACAAGCGTCGTCGCGCGTGCTGCACCTGGTCCTGTTCGTCCTTGATAACGCGGTCTGGCGGCCAAGCTCCGTCGGAAAGGCTACCGGCTGGCGGCTCGAACGGCGGAGGGCGTATCGCCTTCCTGGCGAATTGATCCCGAGGAGCTAGACGAGTGGCTGAGCCGGGAAATCAAACTCAGTTGATGGACAGGCCGCTTCTGCAGGGCAAGGCAGTGAAATACAAGACCCCGCCGGTTCACGCTGGCGGGCCTCGCAGCCTCACGTGCTACTCCTCGGTGGCTCCTGCCGAGGAATTCCCCTTGCAATTGTCCTCGTCTACTGTCGTGATCCCTTGTTTGTTAAGGTATTTTTCAGTCCTGTTGCGTTGAGGTAATGATGAGTATTTCCGGTCGCATTTTTGATGCTGCTATTGCTCTGCACCAACGTACCGTTTTTCTCGAAGGTCAAATTGCTGAATTGGGTGTCCTGCGAAGCCGATTGGCCCAAGCTCAGCTTTGACGCTCGCGGTTGAGGCCCGGTCGTTCACCTTCCAATAGACTAGGTCGGCAGCGTAGGTGCAGGTAACTTTCAGCGCAACCAACCCCCGAGTTGCCATCTGGCCCTCATAGCACCAAGCTACGACAGTTCGTGAGTCGGGGGATTCATGCAACGAAAGCCGTTTGAGAGCATGTCTCTCGAAGAGCTTTGGCGACTTCACACGGTCGTCAATGAGATTCTCGCCGCGAGACTGGTCGCTAAGAAGGAAGAGCTTGAACGGCGATTAGGGCTACTGAACCGGGAAGACAAAACTCCCCATTGATGTAGGGCTTGGCGTGGCGGGCTTTTAACCACCAAAACGCTAGGCACAGGAACCTTAAGCCCGCAAATGAATCGTAGCGAGCAGCTTTCCTCAGCTGGGGGACTGCAATGCGATACGTTACTTGCGCGGTTGATCTAACCGGCGTTGCTCGCGCTGTTTACGAGCTCGATTGCCCAACCGATATAGACGCCCAGACCAGAGCCGAGAAGTTCTTGGAGGCGCATCCTATTGTTGAGGTGTGGGATGGTCCCCGCCGAGTTGGCCAGCTGTTGCGTGAGAGCTGTCGAGGCGGACAGCGAGAGTGATCCGCCATTGCCTCGTTTGGGTGTATCCGTATTGCGTCACTCAAAGAGCACGATCAGGGGTCTGTTATGTCCAAAGGGATACAGACCTGATTGCCGAATTTACCTAGACCTGACCATACCTCGGCGGCACCCCCATTACTGTCGAGGCTCCAGCGGCCTCGGCGGGTTGTGCCGGGGCCGTTTTTTGAGGGAAGGCCCGCCGGGGACTGGCTGATGGACCCTCAGCAACAAGCCCTTGCCGGTGCACGCGACAGGGGCCGTGCAGGTGGATGGCGCGAGGCTCACGCGGATGAGGTGTCGCACCAAGGCCCCGCATAACTAGTGAACGCGATCGGTGCGCGATGGATGGGCGCAAATGTTGTGCAAGGCGCGCAAACAAGAGGCCAGATGATTTCTCTGCTAGCGCCGTGGTCGTTCACGCTGCGAAAGAGGCCGCGTGTCCCCATAGCCTATCAGATTCTCGCTCAATGATGGGCTGAGATCGTGGCGAGTTTGGCGCGGGATATGCCTAGGTCCAGCCGCCGCGCCGATCGTGCGGAACGTCGCGGCACCGACCGAAGGAACCAATGTTTTCTTTAGACACTTAAGGGCCTGATAGCCGAACGACGGTGCAGCCGTTGCTGAGGCTATGGGCCCGGCCTCCTAGTCACACCGGGCCCGCTTCGCTTAAGGCCGCGAGCCCGCAAATTGCGGCGGCCTGCCGCTCGAAACCGGCCTGACCTCGGCGCCGTGATTGCCGCATCCACGGCAGACGAACCGCGGCTCGATATCGGACAATCGAACATCATCAATAGACCAGGACGCCGCGCAAGCTCATCTCGCGCAACTGGCCGAACGTGATCTTGAGCGGCCGGCCGTCGGCGGGGCAGACGTGTCGCGTCGAGGAGGGCGAGGCATACCCGCATCAACGCGGCATCGTAAGTACCTGGCAAATTATCAATCCCTTGGACCTTGGCTCGCGCGAGAGCTACTGCAGGTCGGGGGTGGAAAACGACCTGCCGTGGTCCGGCCGGTTTAGGCTGGCGGCCTCTCTATTGCGGTACTTTCCAGCGACTGCCAGAGTGGCCCGCAGGTGTCGAGTCGATTATCGTACGAATGGCTAGCAGACATCACATGCCAAGCGGCATGGGCTGAGTAGCCTTGAGCGACCGGCGCCGTTCAGGAGGCTCGCGCGAACGCACGGGCAGCCGAACTGGCTCCAATTGTCAAAGCTCTCCAGAAGTCAGGTGCCACGTCTTTGGGGGCGCTTGCAAAGAAACTCAATGAGACCTGCGTTCCTACGCCAGCCGGGCAAGGCAGATGGTCCGCCACGCAAGTCTGGCGAATCCTCAAGCGCCTGCGTCAGATCTCACAGGACATTTGAGCAATTGTTGAAAATCCGGGCGGCGACAGGACATCAGCCGCGCCGGCCACAGACGCAATCCCCCTCAGGCATGCCTGTTAACGCTAAGGCTGCATCGGTAATCGGCGCAATACACCACGACGCTTCGCACGGCCATCGCGCGCATCTGGCCGAAAGTGATCTTGAGAGGTCGGCCGTCAGCATTTGTGGGTGTGTGGCGTCTGGCGGGGCACACAGAAATCAAAGCAGCACCGCTGCCGAGTGGCAAGTTACCGAGTCATATTTCAAAGGGGCGCAGGCCGCGCGACGCCTGAACAGCTACCTACCAATCAATGGAGGATTTTCCCGGCCCCCAACTCCACTTGCTGGGCAAGTAGAGATCAAGAGGACCATCCGCAGACGCCGGGGACACCGAGAGGTCAACACTAACTTTTGGTCTTATCGTTTGAGCGTGGACTGGAGCAACCTTCGTGCGATGTTCGTCCCGGTCAGTGCTCTGAGCGACTTCCGTTGACATGGCTGGGGCCTCCACTGAGCGTAGAAGCCTAGCAACGACGGTTGGCGAATGCTGTAGCGCAAATCTACAACTTCTGCGGAAGCGCGCCGCCCGGTCGTTTGTTTCACACCCGTAGTATATCGTGAATTGCTGTCTTAATGCCCGAAGGAATTAATGGTCGGGGTATGGTGGCAGGCTTTTGATTATCGGCGGTGTTGCCGTGTTGAGTCTGGGCGTCAAATTCGCCGCCGTGAAGTATATGGACGGTCGGACCGAGCGAAAGTGCCGCTAGAAAGCATCGGTACCTATGCGGCGCTACGGGGCTTGAACCACTTCATTGGCAATCCAATGTGGTAACCGCGCAGGCGAAGCTCTTGCTCGGTCCGGTTCAGCGTTTCGGAGATGAACTCGATGGGCGCGCCGAGATGAACAAGCTCGCACAGAAGCTCAAGATGGGGGTGGCCTCCCTGGTCTTGAGCACTGCTTAGGACCGACAGGGACAACCTTCAGCTGCAGCCCCATGGCCGTGAGCACAGCTAGGAGGTCGTTGCCAAACGCTCAATAAATGCCTGTGCGCGGCAGCCCGGTCTTTTTTCTGAAACGTTGAAATCTTTGAGCGCTTGTCCGATCGCGCTGGAAATCTTGTGAGGCTCGGCTGAAGCGAATGCCTGGTTCAGCTCGTCGGCGAGCTGCGAGCGCATGACTGGCGGGTAAGTCTTCGTCATTAGAGCCTCCCAAAAAAGAAGGCCTGCTCAAACGAGCCGGCCCTTGTTCTCGTAGTGAAGCTGCTCAGTACCGGGCGGCGACCGGAGCGCCAAAACCACCAAAACGGTAGTTTACCCGAACCAGGGCCAAGTCGACATCTTGTCCAATACGAGCAGTCCCGAAAGTAGCGCCAGCCGGTGTCGTGAAAACAGTGTCATGGTGGTCCAGGAAGATATGGTCATACTCGAAGCCAACCGACCAATTCGGAGCAAAGCCGAATTCAACGCCGGCGCCGACCGTACCGCCCCAGCGAGTTTCCCGTGCTGAAGCCAGGAGCGTACCAGCACCAAGGAAGCCCGGGGGAACGTAGCTGTCGAAGCGATTACCAACCACCCCGGCACCGCCCTTGACGTAGAGGAGGACATTGTTCCACGCGTAGCCCACCTGGCCGGTGATCAGACCAAACGAGTCGATGCGGGTGCGATTATCGGCACCAGTGAAAAGGCCAATGTTGCTGCCGTGAAAATCGGCCCAGTTGCCCTGACCCTCAACGCCGAAGACCCAGTTTGCCGATTGCCAGCGGTATCCGATCTGGCCACCAACCGTTCCCCCGGTTGCGTCGTGGCAACCCTCAGCCACAGCCGGCACGACCGGTACAACCCCCACCGCCACGATGTCGGCGCAAGTATGGGAGGAGCCCCAGCCACCGTTGATGCCGATGTAGAAGCCGCTCCAGTCATAGATCGCAGCCACCATCGGCGGAGCCTTGGTGTAGGGCCGAGCCGCCAAGTCCGCCGCACTGGCGGGAGCCGCTAGACCGAGTGCCAGAGCACCGGCCGCAGCCGCGAAAAGTTTTCTCATTCGAGTGTCTCCCCAACAATAACGAGTTCAATGAATCAGCGCGTTCGCCCACCTGCCAAACTGAGTGTAAGGTATCCACTAGAGATTGCTGTAGCCGCTACGCAACACCTCTGGCGAAAGCCGTGAATTCTCAACAGTTTCCAGGTCCTTAAAACGGAACTCAATGCACGGTTTTGTGCACAAAGCCAGACGGGCGCGCTTCATGCGCATATCAGCAGTCGGTTCCTCTAGCCGCGCGGCGGTGGCGGGTTGCGCATCTGCGCATCGACGAGCTTCCGAGGGGTTCGAGCAGGAGCGAATTCACGGAAGAAAGATGTAGACGAGAGCGAGTGCTGCGTCCGCGAGCCTGCACCAACGAGCCGAGGTAAGCCGCGAAGGTGAAGCGCAGGCCCGACACTGCGCAGGTGGCGACGAGCAGTTCGGAGCAAAGCCGCGGGTTAGCGACGCAGCGCCCGCAGCCGCTACGCCCATCCAGTGATTTTTCGATCGAGGGGAGGGAAAGGAAAGACTCGCCGCAAAGCATGCCTTGCTCGGATGATGGCATCGTCGGACGGTCGCGGATCAAACGCGGCCGCGGGAACGCTAACGATCCTGCCCATGCGCGATTGCCCGCATCGTTTCCTCTCCTTTTTCAAGGCTCAACATGCCTGAATGCGAGATCGGCAAAACGAGCTTCTCAGCGCGCTTTCTTCGCTGCGTCCATCAAGGCCGTTGGCGACGAAGGCCATTCCCCATCACGCGACGATCTCGCGTCCGCCTGGAGCATTGCGGACAACGAGGGGTAGCCGGAAAGATGCCGGGCATGCTTGGCAGACATCCGAAGCCGATGGCTGCCCTTTTGATTTGAATGGCGACGCACCGGCCGATTATGTCGGAAACCCGAGGGTAGGCAGCTCATAAGCCGACGAGGTGTATCGACTACGCGCCCCAACTTCGCACTCCTACGAATGATGCGTCGGGGTAAACTTCCGCGACTGTCTTGCGGTTTTTTCCTTACCCAATAGTACTTGCACCAACGGCCTCATAAGGCCGGTCGCATCGCGTAGACAATTAGTGTTCCCCTGCAGAACATTACAAACCTGTTCCCGGTCACAAGTGAACACAGCGATATCCTCAACTAGGACTAGCCTCCACTTGCACGGCGCGTCCTCACGCGCCTGCCCGTCGGACTGCCTGGCCCCACACTTGTCCCCTCCAGCCGCAAGGGACCGGGTTGGCCCGAGGGGCCACTTGCTTTGGATCAACGAGAAGCGGGCAGGCAAGCTGATCCGCCCGAAGGCGCGGCCGAACGGCGATCTGATGGCGCTGCGTCGGAGCGTCAGGACGGAAGTATCGGCGATGCCTGCCAGTGCGGCGCCTAAGTCGCCCAAGTCGCGCAGAAGGAAATCCTGATGCCCGCAGCCGGCAAGAAGCAAGCAAAGGCGACGATTCCAAAGAAGCCATTCGCCAAGCAACAGCGTCGCTCCACGTAAATTGCGATTGACGAGCAGGCGGGCAGGCAACCCCATGCATCGTAGAACGGTGATTGATTTGACGCGGCTCACCCTTCCACCCTCCCTAGCAATGCGAGCGCGGAAGGCCCTGGGAGCACGACGCAGGATCATCGGCTCGCCAGGCCGGGAGCCACTTGGGAATGTCTGTGAATGGGGTATTCCCTGCAGAGTTCAACGAAACTCAAATCCGCCACACCTTCGCTGCGATGACGCAACAACAATTCGAAGCTGTCCTCATTGACGAAGGGGGCGGATTTCTGGCGCAACGAGTCCTTATCGTTGAATTGGCCGAGAAATACCGTCCTCCGGTCTGTTATCCGTACCGCGACTATGTGGACTTAGGTGGGTTGATGGCTTACGCGCCTGATCTGGGCGAACTCGCCCAACGTCTTGCTGACAACGTGCACAAAATCCTAAACGGGGCAAAACCTGGCGACATTCCAGTTTTTCAGCCCACCAGATTTCAGTTGGTCGTGAATCTGAAGGCTGCCAAGTCGCTTGGGCTGACCATCTCACAGTCTATAAGCGCTCGAGCTGACGAAATAATCGAATGATTGTGGGGTGTGCTCCTGGCCCGTGGCTGACTTCCCCTCTTGGCCTCGCACGGTCCGCTTCCGAGGGCCGAGCGGAAAGCGATCGTGAAGCCACCGAGGGCAGCCTTTGACCCTGGCTGTGTGAAAACTAAAAAATCGAAACGCCGCGAAGAATGGTATTTTCCAGTCCCACCCCTAAGTTTAATCCGCTCCCGAATTGAGCGACTAAAGCGGCCTTGGACGAATAACTTCTTCTATCACGATTGCGCACGTTGGCGTTTTCACACAGCCAAGACCTTTTTCACACAGCCAAGACCCGTAGCGGACATACGAGCCGCATCGAAAGGCCGCTCCGGTTCGCGCGGCTCAAACCTCCGGGGGTACGGCCACTTCGATACGCTGGATCAGCCACTCCCGCAGGGCAGGAAATACACCGCCTAGGAGGATGCGGGCGCGGGCAATCGGCAAGTAAGGCTCCATCGCCGCCGTCAGCGTCGCTTGCGAAGTGCCGGCCAGCCGGGCGTACTCAGACTGCGCGGCTGCATTGATCGCGCGCGGTCGCTGCGGATTGTCGACGCGTTCAGGGGCGATCTCGGACAACGAGACGTGGCAGCACGCAAGGTCGTAAGCAGCGGGCGCGCGGACCGCAAGGGTCCAGTCGATGAGACGCGGACCATCCGCCGTCATGATCACGTTGTCGGTGTGGAGGTCGCAATGGCACAGTTCGTCCCCCGGCCGAGGCGGTCGATCAGGGCGAGGATACCGGTGGCGATGTGCTTCGGAACAACGTCGCCGGAGCGACTCAAGGCGGCGTCCATCCGGTCGCGCAGGGAGATGAGCTCCGGCTCCAGCAGGGTCGGTCCGTTGAGGCGCGGCAGCACGATGCCGAAGCGTCCCCCGAGTACGACCTCGTCGAGCACCTCCGGCGCCGGGCCGCCGGCTGCGAAGACCGCGCGGGTCATGCGCGCTTCCCACCGGCTGAGTCGCTCCGGGACGCCGGCCTTGAACAGCTTCACGACCTGACCGGGCGCCCAAGCATGAATGTCTGCAGAGGTGCCTTCGCCGATCTTCTCCCCGAGTGATCCCCGCATCCGCCCGTTTTCCCTCCGCGATGAGCAAACACCGTCAGCAAGCAAAAGAGAACTGCTCGCGTCGTGGCCGCGAGCGCAATGATCCCTTTCCACCCTGCAGGACGTTCGCAGCTTGACGCAAGCCCGACGTGGGCCGTTTGAGACATGCCAACAAACAAGAGGAATGGCTGTTGTTTGGGGTAGACCGGAAGGCCTTGTAAACCTTAGACCGACGCGAACGGCCCCAGGGGGACATTGCCGACTACTTCGACGACGTGAATGTCGCATCTGCGAAAATCACTTCACCATCTACGATCGTCAACAGACTCGTGGTGGCGGGCAGTTCCGGCGTTGGAATCGTCAAGACACGTGCGAGAGCACGGCGAGGTCGGCGGCAAAACCGGGCGCAAGCCGTCCCTTGCGCCGCTCGTCGCCCGCGGCATACGCGTCGCCGGCAGTATAAGCGGTCAGAGCCTGTTCACGTGTCAGTTCGGAACGCCCTGCTTCCAGTTCACTCATTCTTCGGCGTCACGGAGGGACACGAAGTCCGCAACAGGAATGTCCTCGGGGCGATGCTCACTAACCGGCCAGCCGCCCTCGACCAAGACGCTCGATGGGGCGAGATGATCCCAATATCCGAAGGCTCGACGGAAGCAGTGATCGCTGCGAAAGGCACGGCTGATATCGGCGGCCACTACTCGCGGCCGGACATTTTCCAGACTGATCGTAGATCGTCGGCCACCTGAGCGGGTGTCGAAGACGTTGGTAGCGGGCGACGATACTGTGGGGGCGCCGGTCGGAAAGAACGACTGAGCGGTTCTTATGTGGCTAGGCCGCGTCTCATAAATCTTCGTCGATGCCGGCTTCGCTCTAGTACCCGCCACCTTTCTGCAATCGCAGCAAATGACGCGATGGGCCACTTAGTGACCTCACTGGGTTCCGAACTGTGTCTCCATCATGAGGCTACAATTGCTCGACCTGTTCGTGCAAATGGGAGAGGTGCCGTATAAGGGCCGTCAGCTTCTGCTCGAAATCATCCCTGACCGGTCCGACCGGCAGTCGGTCGCGAATTTTTTCGGCGCCTATCAGGGCTGTCTGGAGATGGCCCACCGCGCTCCATAGCCTCGCTTTCGTGAGCCTGTCCAGCGACTCCGCAAGAGCGCGCTCACCGTTTTGGACCTCGGACGGTAATAGCGGCCGACCAGCTTGCTTGAAATGAACGACCGTCCCCATGGCCTATCTCCAGATCTATTTTGGATTGCTGGCTTAACTGTTGATATGCGGCAATTGGAAATGACTTGAAATGCGCGCTTAAGCGGCCTGGATGGCAGAGAGAAATCTCTGGACTTCGTGTTCCAAGCGACTGCGTTCTCTCGTGAGAGACTGCGCGGACGATAGCACCTGCGAGGACGCTGATCCTGCCTCGACTGCGCCCTGTTTTACTTCAGTTATGTTCGAAGCGACTTGTGCCGTTCCCCGGGCGGCATGCTGCAAGCTGCGCGAAATTTCTCCGGTCGTATTGGCCTGCTCTTCCACGGCAGCGGCAATTGCGGCCGTAATCGCCGAGATGCGATCTATTGTTGTGCTGATATGTTTGATCGCGTCGGCGGATTCCTGCGTTGCGATTTGTATTTCGCTGATCTGCTCGCTTATCTCGCTGGTCGCCCGCGCGGTTTGGCCGGCGAGGGCTTTAACTTCGGAAGCAACGACCGCAAAGCCCCTGCCGGATTCTCCAGCCCGCGCCGCTTCTATCGTCGCGTTCAAAGCCAGTAGGTTGGTTTGCCCTGCGATGGTCGTGATAAGGCTGACAACATCGCCTATGCGCGTTGCTGCCGTGGACAATTTGTTGATCCGAGCATTGGTTTCTGCAGCCTGACGAACTGCTTCGCTCGCGATTTTGGTCGATGCCTCGACCTGTCGGCCGATCTCGCTAACGGACGATGTCATCTCGTCGGTAGCGGACGCGACAGTCTGAACATTGAGAGAAGCTTCTTCGGAGGCCGCGGCCACTGTTGCCGAAATATGCAGGGCGGTATCAGCCGTCTTAGATAGAGTCTCTGCAGCCGCTTCCAGTTCGCCGGAGGAGGTGGATAGCGCGGCGACGAGTTCGCCGATCATTGATCGGAAGCCGCCGGTGATCTTGTCGATCCGCTGACCGCGTAAGATCTTGGCCTCGGCCTCTGCCGCGGCAAGCTTGTCCGCGGCTTGCTTTGCGATCAGGGACTCTTTGAAGACCTGCAGGGCAGCGGCCATTTGGCCGATCTCGGTAGGCTTGGCCCCGCTATGGACCGCCACGGTAAAATCGCCGTTGGCCAATGCCCGCATCGGCGCAACGATGGATCTAATCCCCGTTGAGATGTCGCGCAACAGCAATAGGCCGACGATAGAACTGAGTACCAAGGTGAGGACAAGAGTCCCAACAATGAGAGCAAAAGCGAAGGCATAGGTCTGCTCGGCACGTTGACCAGCGGCCGCTGCATGCTTGTTGTTGATGTCCATTGCCTTGAGCAGGGCCTGTCCGCTGTTCTGACGCAGCGGCTGCATTTGATGAACGATCAGATCGCTGGCAGTGGCAATATCATTCCTGCGGGACGCAGAGAGCACGTCTGGAACTTGCGCGACATACGCGCTCCAGAGTTGTTGGAAGTCCGCATAAAGCTTGCGCTCTTCCGGAGAGGAGAGCAGCAGCTCGTAGGCGGCGCCCTCCTTTTCGATGTCGCGAGTCAGGTCGGCAAGAAGCTTCTCGGCTGAGGCTTTCTTCGCGATGTCGGATTCCAGGATGTGATCCCGCACGACGCTGCCATATCGGATGGTGTAGGCTCTGAGGTTTGCGAGCAGGCGGACCGCCGGCAGCCAACGGGATTGGAACTCAGCGACGCCCCCCTGGATGACCCGCATGTTGCTGATGGCGAGCAGGCCAGTGCCGCCGAACACGAGAAGGAGCAAAGAAATAACGACGACGAGTTTGCTCCTGATCGAATACCGCGAAAGCATGGCAAGGGACTCCTGCGAAATGAGCGACAGCACGAATGGAAAATATTGGAAGACGATGTTTCCTAAACATCGTCATGCTGCAGGCCATCCGTAAATTTTTTACGAACTAGTTGAAATTTTTGGTACAGCAATCATTGATTGCACATCTTTTGCGCAAGGCGGGCTAGGATTTGGGCTGTTGGGAATCCCTGGAGCCTGCGTAGCAGCGGACATCGCGCATCGATCGAATCGGGCGGATTCATGGGCGGTATTTCCACCGTGAGCGATGACCGCGGTCAGGCCAGGCACGCTGCGTTTGGCCGGCCCCTGTGATTCAAACTCGCGCACTGGGGGTACGAATCATGCGCTACGAACTCGCCGATTATGAATGGATTGCCATCAAGCCCATGCTGCCGAACAAGCCGCGTTCCTCGGGTTAACGACCGTCGGTGTCCTCAACGGCATCTTTTGGGTCTTGCAATCTGGAGCACTTTGGCGAGATCGGCTCATCGGGGTAGACCAGAAGCAACTGGCCGATCTTCCAAACCGCACTTTGACCCATAGCGGTCCTGCGAACGCCTTATCGATCGAGCTGCAAGTGCAACAACCATGGAAACGTGATACTCTGCGTTCCGTCGTCCTCAATCTGCAATGAGGAGCGGCGGGAGTTCCTCGCGGGCACTGCGGCGCTGCTCGTTCAGCCGGGGGCATTTGACGCACAAGGGAAGCCTCGGCGGATCGGCTTCCTTGGCGTCTGGGCGGATGATCCGACTCGCGACCCCATTCACGCGGCATGGCTGAGCGGGTTACGGACGAAGGGTTGGATCGAGGGCAAGAACCTGCTTGTCGAGTATCGTTACGCCCCGATCGTTTGCCTGCTTTAGCCGCCGAGCTGGCCGGCTTAAGTCCCGATGTGCTCGTCGCCTCTGGACCGCGTGCAGCGCAAGCACTGATAGCTTATGTTAGTTCTACCACATGGCCAGTGCTCGGAATGACAGTGAAGAGCTGCTCGCCCGTGCAGCCGCGGCAATCGAGCAGGCAAAGCAACTCGCCGCCAAAAACAGGGCGTGGCAAGCCGAAATTCAATTCAATCTGAGGCAGATGCTCACTCGGGCTTCCTTTCTGCCCCGTTCTCTCCGGCTGTATTCGCCTCTGGATTTTCCTGAGCAGAGGCTGCCCCATCGGCCATTTCCAACTGAAAACGAAAGCTAGGATTGGCGCGGATCATCCGTAATGTGGCGCTGACACGCCAAGACGCCAACCGAGCGGTTTGAAGGCGTTCACGGGCGTGCTTGCGAGTGATTTCGCATTCGCGAATTGCTCGTTCGGCTCGCCGCAAGAGGGGATCGTCATCCATCCGCCTCCAAGAGGCGATGCAGTATATGGTTCCTAACTTAAGGCTGGATTGTCGGCGTCGGGTCTTGGCTGTGTGAAAACGCCGAGACGGTTGAATGCGATAGGACAACTTGTTCGTCGAAGGCCGATCTAGCGCTCAACGATAGCGTTCTTAGCCATCACGCACGCTCGATCCGAACCATCCGGAAGGCGAGATTGGCCCGAGCGCCGTAATCTTACGGACGTTGGCCGCTGTTCATTTTCTGCACTGTCCTTCCGATCGATGCGAGGAAGCAGGACCCCCTTTTATCCGTCTTAGTCGGCCGTGTCGCCCTCTGACCGGCCGAAACGGAAAGAGTGTGTCGGCTCGGCTGGCCCAAATTCCCAATTTGTTGGCACCTGATAACAGGACTCTAAATGGTGCCAAGTCCGGTTGTGGCCGGCCCCAAGCCGAACACCGACCAAGCCTTTCTCATGTCGGCTGACAGTCGGCGACCGGGACGACCGGTCCATGCTCGCCTCGACCGCCTCTTGTGACCGTGGCTGTGTAAAAACGCGGAAATCGAAACGCGACGAAGAATGATATTTTTCAGTTCGATCTCCAAGTTGAACCCGCTTGCGCGTTGAGCGACTAAAACGGTCTTGGACGAATAACTTCTTCAATCGCGATTGAGCGTCTTCGCGTTTTCACACAGCCAAGACCCATTGCCGACCTAGCTCGACGCACCTGAACTAAGCCTCCACTTCATCCGCCTGTGGATCGGGCCTCCCGGCGCATACCATCCAGCTTTTTGCGCACGGTTGGATTTTCATCACCTTCCTTGGCAGCCGAGATCGCCGCAGCGGCAAGTGCATTGGTGTGGACGAATTGTCCGACCACTTCTAACGCCATTGCGCGCACATGCGCATCGGGGTCGCGCGCGAGCAGTTTCATCGCCTTTGGAAGCACTTCAGCTTCCTCTGGCCTGCAGGTCCCTTCCTTACACCGGTCGCAGGCCAGCGTGTGTAAGGCGGAGCATCTGACCCGCTCATCGCCATCGCTCAGCATACCCATTAGATCGGAAAGAGTGTCGGGCGACAGATAACGGTCGAGAAACCTGCAACAATGCAAGCGGATATCAGGATTGTCATGCCGCAGCCCCAGGCGCACTGCAGGAAGCGCTCGTCTCCCGAGATCGAGCAGCGCCCGATAGGCGGCAGGCGCCTTGTACGGGAATGCAAGTTCTTCGATGATCTTATGATGTTCCGCCGACATATCAGCGACCCGTCAGGTTGTTGAACGTCGGCACTAATAGCATGCCGCCGCACTTCACTCCAGATTGGCACTTCCGCTTATGGCCCGTAGCTTCCCAACCAAATGCTCCTTGGGGCGTCCGCTCTCAAGCGTGAAGCGGGAATTGATCGCAACGGTCTGGACCGGCGATTTTGACCCGAAGCGGATGTCCGAATTTTTCAAAAGCGGGGTACGAAACTCCAGTTTCAGGTGTTCTTTCCAATACAGGATCGGAGGACAATCCGCGAGGCTTAGCGTGGGCGAGCCTCGATCACATTGTGGATGCCCGCCGGAAAGACGCGCGTCAACTCAAAGCCGGACTTGCCAAAGAGCTCTGAAAATTCCTGGCGCGTTCGCTCTCGTCCGCCCGGCGAGACCAGCATATTCAGGTCGCTGAACTTGGTTGCTGGCATTTCATTCGGGGGCGCGATGAGCCGCTCGATGAGAAGCAATTTTGCAGCTTCCCCCATCGCGCGCCGGCACACTTTCAGGATGGCGACGGCTTCGTCATCATCCCAATCGTGAATTACAGCCCGCATTAGATAAGCATCGGCGCCTTCAGGCACCATTTCAAAGAAACTTCCGCCTACGATACCGCACCGCTCGATTACGCCGCGTTCCATCAATATTGCTTTTGCTCCCGCTACTACGTCCGGCTGATCCAAAAGCGTGCCGCGTAAGTGAGGGTGAGCGAGCAGGATCGCGGCTAACATCAAACCCTGCCCGCCGCCTACATCCACGATATGGCGAAACGAGGAGAAATCATATGCGCGGATCACCGCTTCGGCGCCGCCGCGTGAAAGTTGGGTCATCGCTAGATCGAACGTTACACCGTATTCAGGGTGCTCGGCGCGGAATTGCCACACGTCCTTGCCATTTAGGTTTTGAAAAGCATTCTCGCCGGTTTGGACGCTGTGCAACAGATGGCCCCAAGCTTGCCAAAAATAGGGGCTTCCGACGACTTCCGCCCACGCCCCGAGCGGCGTCGCGGAGTCGGTCCGCAAACAATCGCCCATGGGAGTGAGCGCAAACCTTCGGCTTTCCTCTTCCCGGAAAACGCCTACTGTAGCGAGCGCGCGCAACAGCCGGTACAGCGCATCAGGATGGCTTTTAGTCAGCGACGCGAGTTCGTCGGCCGAACGAGTCCCGCCACTTAGATAGTCGGCCAGTCGCAGGACTGACGCGACACGGATTGCCTGCGTGACCTGAAAACCATTGATCAGGCGCAGCAGATCGTGTCGAGGATCGGATGTCACTTGGCGGGGCCTCCGTCACGGGGTCGCTTTGAAATCGATCGTTTTCGCGAGATCAGCAAGGCGCTGGCGGTATTGATCCAGCAAAGCTGCGAACTCGGCCGTGGTTCCTGGACGAGCGGTCTGTCCAACGGCGGCCAGTCTTTCACGAATGCCCGGATCGCTTGCGACGACGCGGACATCGGATGCAATCCGGTCGCGCAACGTGTCGGGCATTCCTCGTTTGCCGTAAAATCCGACCACGCCGTCCATTCGGAGCTCGGGGAATCCGGCTTCGGTTACGGTCGGCACATCAGGAGCAAGCGGCACGCGAACGTCGCTGGCAACTGCAAGCAGCCGCGCTCTGCCTGAATGCACCTGCGGCATGATCACACCCAGCGCGTGAACGAATACATCTACGCGGCCCTCGCCAAGATCCTGGAGAGCGGGGCCAACATCTCGATAGGAGACAAAAGCGAGATCAAGTTTCGCACTCTTGAAGAACCCGCCTGCAACGAAGGGTGGAAGACCAGGCGAAGCGGCCCAGTTCAACTTGCCCGGTTGAGCGCGAGCCGTTCGAACCAAGTCGTCGAGCGAGCGGATTGAAGTTTTTTCGGAGGCCGCGATTGCAAGGACAACGTCCGAAGTCGGGGCGATCGGAACGAGGTCACGAGCCGGATCATAAGGCAGCTTCGCTTGCGTGATCGGATGGACGGTAACTACGGCGGAGATTGCATACAGCAGCGTATGATCGTCGTCGGTACCGAGAAAGGCAGAGACTCCAATCACCCCATCGGCGCCCGGCCGGTTTTCCACGATGACGTGGTGTCCCCAGCGTTGGGAAAGCCGCTCCGCAAAGAGCCGGGCCGTGAAATCCGCTGCGGCTCCCGCCGGCGTGGGTAAAATTAAACGGACAGACCGCTGCGGCCAGTCGCCGGCAACGCCAGCAGCGCTTGAACATAGGATGGTGACCAGCAGGAGACCGACGACAGCGACGAAGCGACTGGCAATGCGCATGGCACTCTCCCTCAGCAAACGGGGTTTAGCGTGTTTTTGGTTTTCGACGGCCGGCTCCGGGGCGAACATATTCTTCATTCGCCGTGACCACCTGCGACATCAAATTGATAAAGAGCTCACGCTGGGCCGGTCCGAGGCACGACAGCAGCCGTTCCTGACTAGCGAGTGCTCGCGGACGTAACCGTTTGCGGATCTTGAGCCCAAGCGGGGTGCAGCGAAGCATCCATACCCGCCGATCTGAATCATGAGGTCGCCGTTCAACGAGCCCCTTCGCTTCGAGCTGATCCACCAAACGACCCGTATTCGTTCTGTCGATGGCGACGACTTCGGCAAGGCGACTCTGATCGATCCCGGGATGGTTTTCGATCATGATCAGAACCGCCCACTCCGACACCGACATGTCTTCACCTTCGAATTCTTCCGCAACAATGGCGGTGGAAATCATCTGCAGCCGGCGGATCAGGTAGGCCGGCACGCGACGATAGGGTGGAGGTGTCGGTTCCTCGGTAATCCGGGAGCGTTGATCCGGAATGATCGCTCTTGTGATTGTCATAATTGTTATTATCCGGATAGTGATTAGAAGTCAAGACGCGTCTTTTGGGGACAAGCGGGTTCAAAGGCGCTGTGCGACCGGCCGATCTTCGCCTTTGGGCTCAGCGAAGTCGCGGCACAAGGCGTTAAGGTCCGCTTTACTAGGGCGGAGCGGACTGGATTTGCTCACTCTGAGGTCTTCCATTTTGACCCGAAGGAGAGACTGATGCCTCGCTTCAACAGCCCACTTCAGCTCGCGCGCGACCAAGACGGTTCAGTCTTCCGAGCGCAGCCCCGCTTCGATGCGCTGGATCAGCCGCTCCCGCAAGGAAGGCACCACGTTGCCAAGGACGACGAAGGTGCGGACGATGGGCAGATACGGCTCCATTGCCGCCGTCAGCTCCGCGAGAGACATGCCGGCCAGCCGTGCATATTCGGATTGCGCCGCCGAATTGGTCGCGCGCGGACGCGCCGGATTGTCGGCGATTTCCGGCGCGAGCTCGGACAGGATGACGTGCAAGAATCCGAGGTCGAGGGCGGCTGGCCCGCGCATCGCGAAGGACCAGTCGACGAGCTTTGGGCCTTCCGCCGTCATGATCACGTTGCCGGGGCTGAGGTCGCAGTGGCAAAGCCCGTCGCCGGGCGGCAGGCGATCGATCAGCGCGAGGACACATCGGTAGCGATGTGCTTCGGAATCTTCCCATCGCCGCGTCGCAACTCGTTTTCCATATAGGAGCGCATGGAGAGGACCTCCGCCGACGGTGGCGTTTTGTGAACGGACATGGCAAGAGCCGCGATGATCGCCCCCGTCTGTTCGAACGTCACCGCGCCGGTCCGCGAGAGATGCCACAGGGTCGGTCCGTCGAGGCGCTCCAGCACGATGCCGAAGCGCCCCTCCAGCGTCACCTCGCCGAACACCTCCGGCACCGGGAGGCCGGCGTCGCGCACGGCGCGGATCATGCGCAGCTCGTGCCGACCGAGCAGATGAGAGACGCCGGCCTTGAACAGCTTCACGACCTGACCGGGCGCCCAAGCGTAGGCCTCGGAGAAGGCGCCTTCACCGATCTTTTCCCCCAACGATCTCTGCATGCCCGTTCTCCGCCGTGCAGAGGAAACACCAGCGGCGAGCAAAAAGGAACCCCTTCCGTTCGCGGGGGCCGCCGGACATTATGATTGTCTTCCAACCTGCAGAGACCTTCGCCCACTCCGCTAAATGTCCGCAAGTCCGCTTGTGGCCGATTCCGTTGAAAAAGGCCTCGCCGCCGTCGACCGCGATTCTTTAAGCCCCGCTGGTGCGTTTCGCGCCGTCAGACACGGCGGACCACATCAACGTAAACAAAATCTCTCAGCGACGCTCTTCTTCGCTTGAGGAACGTGTTCTCGGCAGAAATCAGAACAGAGCAAGCTTTCGCGAGAATTTTGCGGTGGCGCTATTTTCGACTTTTTCAACAAAATCGGCCCGTTACCGACCTGCGCTCGAAGCGCCGAACGTCTGCTTGCAGGACATGAGCCGACGAAGGTGAAGCAGCCCGCCAACGGCAGCCTTTGACCCTGGCTGTGTGAAAACTAAAAAATCGAAACGCCGCGAAGAATGGTATTTTCCAGTCCCACCCCGAAGTTTCATCCGCTTCCGAATTGAGCGACTAAAGCGGCCTTGGACGAATAACTTCTTCTATCACGATTGCGCACGTTGGCGTTTTCACACAGCCAAGACCCCAAACGGACATTGACCAATCCTAACAACTCTCTCCGCACGTGTGTGCTCTTTAGTCGCGTTACAGAGACAGCAGAAGGTCCTGTGGTGACCGCGACATGATCCACGTCCTCGACATCGATCCGCGCATTGCGCGGCGTTGCTTGCACGCCGGACGGCTCCAAGCAGGAGCTTAGCCGGACGGTAGTTGGTGCCGTCCGGATTACCCCCTTCGTTCATCAAACGGATTTGGTGTGTGGCTCTCCCGCGAGGAGAAGCCCAAACAAGGAGGCATGTCGTGAACAACCCCTTTTTCCCGAACGTCACTCTTCCGGCGTCTGACCATCGCCGCTTGGAACAGATCGCGCAGGCGGGTGTAGATCAAGGCGACGTGGACGCACGTTTTCTGTTGAGTGAAACCGTGCGGAAGTCCTCCCTGATCGCGCAGCCAGATTGGACAGCATCGTCACCATGGGTTCGTGGGTGACGTTCTGGATCACCTGTGGCTTCCCCCGCGAGACAAGACAACTGGTGTACCCCGAAGACTACACGTCCGAGCGAACCCAAATCCCCGTCATGTCGCCGTTGGGCGCAGCGTTGGTCGGGCTGAAGGTCGGAAGCGAAATCCCCTTCTTCACCGCTGGGCGGACCAACGTCGTCAAGGTCGAACGTGTCAGCCGAGGTGATCCGAACGATGTTGTCAGGGTTCTGTTTAGCAATCCGGAGGTCAAGGGCAAGAAGCTCTTTGATGACGGTGATCCGGGACCATCAGCCGCTTAGGAAAGGAGAGAAGGTAATGAGCAAGACTAATCGCCCTCCAACCCGGTGACGTTTACAAGCACACTCCCGAGTGAGACAGCTTCATTTGGCGTCCTTTTATGCTAGACAATTTTCTATTGCCGGGATGACACCGGGCCTGCGTTGGTGTTTCCTATTCAATCCTTAGCCCCCTAAATTAACTTGGGAACTGTCCAACTCTGTTCTAGGTTGCCTCGTGGACCGCCCAATGCAGCTTCGCCATTTGGAACAGGCCGAACGGCACGTCGCCCAAGGCGAGCGGAATATTGCTAAGCAAGAAGAGCGTATTGCGGACTTGGCTCGCCGAGGAGCGAACACAACCGAGGCTCAGAAGCTTCTAAACACCTTCTTCGCCATTCAGATGCAGCATATCCAGCACCGCAACCGCATCCTCACGGAGCTGGAAGAATAGGAGTTTGTATAGCAGCAACGCTTGCCTGAGATTGAGATGATGGTTCGGTATTTGAACGACCCTTGCCGACCGACCGATGACAGACTCCTGCAAAGCAGCCCTCCCGAGCCGCAGGATCCCGGCCCCATCCGTGAGCCTTGTTCCCTTCGTTTTCGGCATTCGACGCGGTCAAGAAAAAGCCGTTCGGTCTTTTGAATGTCGCAGATGCCAACAGCCGTGTTTGGGATGACGAAATAGCGTGACCGAAAAGCAGCCCGTCCAAAGCCTTCGCCGGCGAGCGGCATGGAGGAAGCTCGACAGGCCGCGCAAGAGTGTGCCGACGATCCCGGGCTACATGACGAGCTTCGGCGAAGATGAGCTAAAAGCCGATCCAGTTGGCGGCTCTATTTGCTAGCCCGATGTTGTCCCAGCTCGAACCTGGCGAGAGCGGCTAGTGCTAGTGCGCCACTGTCAGGATCATAGCGGACCTCATACAAGGGAGTTACGCCCTAGCTTGGGGCGATTACGAGGAAATATCAGACCGGCGAGAACTATATCGCAGTCCAAATGGCGACGCTTGGTTCATCGGGGCGCGAGCCGACTAGCGGTCATGCTTTTATTATTCATCAGCCCAATGCCCCTTCTGGTGGCCGCCTTTCTCACATTGAATTGGGCGAGCTCTTGCGTGACGGAAATGGAGCCGAACAGCAAGCGTTGCCGCGACTGATCGGAACACTGGTCGAGGTACCGCTGTTTGCCCAGGTCCGGAAGTGCTCCCCAAGGCTAGCAACAGACCCGCCGTTACTCAGTTCGCTAAGTTTGAACGCAGCTAGTCCCGGGACTCGGCGTTCCGAATAATCTCACCATTCAGCCATTCTTGCTCATCGGCCAAAGTCCTTCATGCGGATTCTATGCGCTTGTACCCGTGGAAAGTTGGATCCTCGGCAGCGCGCTCGGCAATTCTCTGCATTTTGGAATGCTGCGATTGCTTCATGCTGTCCTCCGTTAGGATGGACATGGGATTGGCCCGGCTCCCGATCAATGCAGTCCGGCCTGACAATTCTCCACCTAACGGGCCGTAAATCGGCCCAGCTAAAAGCAACGCGACGCTAGGTACGGAAGAAAACGAACCAGACAACGGCCATAGCGAGCACCGCGACACTTACGCTGATGAGAAGCAGCAAGAGGATCGAGGGCCCGGGTTCGGCTTGACGCGCTTCCATGGGTGTTTCGATAATGATGCCGTGCTTTTTCTTCACCATGATTGCACCTAAATTTTGGTTGCTAAGTCGGCGCGGTCAAATACCGGGACAATCTCAACATCCTCCGGCAAGGCACCCGATGGCGTGTCTTCCGCAGCATGGCGCAACGCTTCGGTGCTTGCATCCAATCCATCGGTAGTTTCGTTCGCGCCGCTACCAGCGTCGTGACGACGTGACGGGACTTGCTGGCCCGCATCGGCTTCTGTGTTGGGTATCTTGGTGGACATAAGATATCCTTTCGTTTTGGATACCAAGCTGTCCCAACGACTATGGTTCCTACCCTGGCTGAGCGCCAAGCAAGCGCAGGCGTCTTTGTGCACACGGGAGGTTACGCACAAAGTTGGGTACAATTACGTCTCATGTCACTGTGTTGTGCGCTGCCAGCGCACGATGAAAGTCAGGTTGGGCTACCGCCGACGAAGCAATTCCTTATTGGCAGCAAGCGCGGATTGTGCGCGTCATGAGTGCGAGTGTAGCGCGGATGAATTTGGTCTGCCTACCGGCGGAATCTCCCCGTCGAGCCACTGCTGTTCCTCAGCGAGCGCGCGCCAAGCCGCCTCCATGCGTTGATAGCGGCGCGCGGCGGGGGCCGTCTGAGCCTGCTCCGCGAGCTGCGCGCAGTTCTCGGCGCACTCAAGGTATTCGCGGGTACGATACATGATACTGCTACTCTCGACTAATGGGTGTTGCTCTCCTGCCATTTCTCCAGATCGATGTCCGGCCGGTCAGGAGGGAGTTGATCCTTCTCAGGATTGCCCTTCCACGGTTCATTTGTCTGCTTGTGATGGGGGGCGTCAGTCTGCTGCCGCGGATCATCCAGCGGCGTCTCGCGCGGGTCTTCGTCTTGTGGGCGTATATTTTCCATGATGGGTAACGGAAGCGGCTGGCGATCCGTTCCTACGGTGCATAACAACAAAAAGCTCCCAAAATGCGCTTAGGGGGCATGCAGCGCATAACCCTATCGCCTTCATTCTTGCCAGCGTGGTTCTCGCCCCCCTTGTCGGGAAGGGTGGCGCGAATGCGAAGCACCATAGCGCCGAGCAGTCCACCACAATGGGAGGGCGAAGTAGTCCGCCATCCACACTAGCCCGGCACTTCATCGGTGCTACGTTTAATGAGTATGTGTTCAATGTGGGCACAGATCCATGTCGGTGCGTGGGCTGGTCACCGAAGAGCCAATCTGCGCTCAGGCATCGAAAGCTGCGGCGGAGCTATGCCGACCATCTGGCGCGCCGTTAAGCGGCTGGTTCTCAATGGCATCGATCCGGAGCATCCCCAGAACCGTGAACGTAATGGTGTTATCGAGTTATCCTGTTGAGAGTTGCCTAAGCCGCACCGCGTAACTTGGCTTGCTGTTGCATTAAAATGACGAGAGCTCCGCATGAACGCTGATCGTCACTACGCCGTCGCCTCTATCTTGTTTGATTACGTAGAAAGCCCATCCTTGAAGCACCTGCGTGAGCCGCATAGCGTTCACAAGGTATCGCGCGAGATTGTGAAAGCGCTGGATGGAGCAAGCTCCGTGTGGAAGAAGTGGGAGAGTCGGCGAGAAGAGGTCGCACAGGCAGCGGCTCCATCTGGATACCCGTCGAGGACCTCCAGGCGTTTCTGAATACGTTACCCGGCCTGCCGTTGACGAAAACGGATGTGGAGCAGCGTCTGCGCGCTATTTGGGAAGAGCCACATACAAGTTATCCCAAGGACGAACTCAGAAATGGCTGTGTCGCATTGTGTCAGTCAGACAAGGGAAACGGCACCGAGATGCGCGCGATCATTGGAGCGTTGCAGGAGCGCATCGAGCGCGAGGAAGACAGGCTTAGAAACGGAGCAGGAGCAAAGCTATCGGCGCTGGAGAGAGGAAGAGCGAATAAGGCTGGAACAGCGGTTTCTGTTGGGCGCGGATTGTGCGTGGACCAGAATCGAGAAATCAGAAGCATTCTATTGTCGCCGCAACGGTCGTGCGTTCCGCATCGCGCAGGGCAAAGACAAGCGTTGGACCCTGTGTCGGGTTGAAGAAATTGACGACGAGGGCGAGTTGCTCGGCACTTATCAAGGTCGCGGTGATGCGAACAAGGCACTGAAGAAGATTGCTTACGCTCCCCAGCCGCAAAGGTAAGCCCCCTGAAGAGAGTTCACCAAAGCGGAGTCGGTCGAGGTTTGCTAAAGAAAGTATGAAAAGCTTATCGTTTTCTGCCGACGTTGATCGAGGGCGCGCTTCTGCCAACCCAGCAGATAAGTATGGTGAAAGGTTATCGAGTCAGCCTGTCGAGAGTTACGTGCCGCCACATCAAAACCAGAGTTGGCGTGCTGGAGGACGGGGTCGTCACAGTCAGTAAAAAGGAGGCGGGCCAGGGGTCGGTGATTTCACTACTTCTTGCCAACGTCTACCTATACTACGTGTTCGATCTGTGGGCCGAGCGCTGGCGACGGCACGAGGCCACGGGTGGGGTGATGATTGTGCGGTATGCTGGTTTCGCGCACGAGGTAGGACGACGCGCGGCGCTTCTGGGACGCGATGCGCAAGCGGTTCGAGGAGTTTGCGCTGTCGTTACAGCTGGAGAAGACTCGACCGCGACCGTCAGCACCACTTTGTGCCCCAAAGCACGCATATTTCGCGGAATGTGGTAGCGTATTCCGCCCTGAGCCCTTCTATTGCAATCTCGACTCCGCTCCGAGGCGTCCGCCGCCCAAAATGTTGAGATAAACCAGAACAGCGGCGTTGTTGTGTATCCTTTATCGGCTTTCTTTTTAACTCCCTTCGCCAGTTGGTTTGCGATTGTTTCTCCGAGGTGGGGATCAAAATGCCGAACGCCTTGTTCTGCTTCACACCGATGTTCGTCGCCGCGCTTTCTGCCAGGGTCCAAAATTTCCGTCACTTCGATATCAATTATTTCGCCCGCGTTTTGAATTTGTTCGTCATTCCGTCTTTCCATCTGCTTGACCATCCGAACGAGCTGCGCAGTGCGCCGCTTAGTAAACTCAGCAATGGGAATCGCGTCGAGCAGAAAGCCCGCGTTGCTTTTGTTAAAGAGAGTGGATGACTTAACGAGAGGTGCGAGCGGCCACTTTGGATACGAATTCCTGGGGAGTCTGCCACGAGGTTAGAGCTTCGTGCTCTGCGCTCAGTTCGGCATCGGAAGGCTCGCGGTCAGCGCCGTCCGTCATGCGATTGCTCCATTGGGGTTGTCCCGAATGCGTAATTGAAAGCTTGCTCCGTACCCAGGTTGTCGTTGACGAGGCCACGGACTTTTCGCCCATACAAACTTGCGTGCATGGCCGCGCTATGCGACGATTCCTGGAAATATGAAGCGCATATCGGAAAGGAAGCGGTCGAAGGTCGAATCGTCGTCGGTCAGCATGCGGATGGCTTTTCGGAGGGCCAAGTTGGCATCTCCACGGGCAACGATACGCCGTCTGCGCGATGGCTATATGGATGTCTGCGTCTGTACGCCGCGCGGGCGCGTTCTGCAGTCGGATGAACTGGATGAACTCGAACCGCAACAGGAGATTGACGGCATGGCGAAGGGATAGCAACGCGGCAATCGCGAAGCCAAGAAGCCGAAGAAAGAAAGACTAAGGTGGTAGAAGACTAAGCGCATGAGAACGGACCTGCATCAGCGGCCCGATTTCATTTCGGGCTCGATTTCCAAAGCGCATGAGAGCGGCGCAGCGCGTCCCGGGTGATGTCCCGCCAGGGACGTCGCATCGGCACCTAGATGGGAGTAACAGATCGTCGTCGCACATGGCTACCGACCGTGGGCTGGGACCCCGTCTGTCAACCACCGGCGCCTATGACTGAGCCTTGGCCGGTGGTGGGGCAACCGCAGGAGATGAGGTCGTTTGGCCCTGAGAACAAAAACGCCGCCCCCTTAAATAAAGCGCAGGCGGCGGCTTACCAAGCCCGGGAGGGAGACTGTAAAATCCCGATATAGGTTGGTCTCTTTGTGGGGTGCAGAAGTTCATCACGCGAACGAGAGCCAAGTTTAAGGTGGCGCCTGTAGTCCCGGCGAGGTCAACCACCTGTTGATCTCTCCTGCAACATCGATCTGCCTGGCCTTTCGCAAGAGCTCTGCGCGGCGAACGCCAACGGGCAACTCCTTGACCTGTAGACTAGGCGGAGATTGATCGCCTCCTGTGCGAGGCGATATTCGAGTGTCGATGATTGGTGTGAGGGCCGTCGAGCCGCCATGTTTGATGCTCCGCTGCGGGTCAAGCGGGAGCGCAACTTGCGATCACATCACCGTAATTGCTAAGGGCCGCGCGATGGCGGACAGTGCGCCTTTCGGTGCTGGATAGCGAGCACTTGTTTCGGCTCCCGCTAGGAACTATTCGAGTTTCTGCCGCGGCCGACTGCCGTCATGCGGTGATCGCTTCCGCGCGCGGGCTGGTGTTCGCGACCTATGTCAGGCTCTTAAGGCCAGACGCCGCCAACTGAGGCGGCCTCTCTGCGCTAGTAGTCTATGTCGGAGCGCGCAGACCTGGTGAATCCAGCCACTTATTGACGATAACCGAGTTATCGATCCGGTTGGCCATCCGTAGAAGCTCGTCGCGTCGAACGCCATGAGGCATACCCTCAGCCTGCTTGCGCAAGTCAATTGCCTCGTCCTCTAAGCGGTATTGAAATATCGATGATTGCTTGAACATGGGTGCTCGCTGTTCGGTTAGGCGGGAGCGCAATTGGCGTTCTCAGCACCGATAGAAGCCATGAGCCGGACGGTGATAGGCGTTGTTAACACTTGTGGCAGACCAGGTCTGAGCAATTTTGACCATCCGCTTGGGCGCACTCGGCGACCGGCCGGCGCGTCCCATAAGAGCACGAGTCGGTTAGAACGGCCCGCAGGTGACGAGAGTTTCGTGGTGGCTTGTCTTGCCTTCAATATGCCGAGGCGTCCGACGCCGGCGGCCTTAAGCGGGCCTCCGCAGGCGGAACCACTGCGCAACGCTTTCGTTGTGTACACTTCCAACAGCAAACGACACGATCATGGACCGCGAACATGTGAAGGGCCTTGCCGACAAGGCAAAAGGCGCCATCAAAGAAGGTGCCGGTAAACTTATCGGCGACAAGGACGTGGAAGCCGAAGGCAAGATCGACAAGGCGACGGGATCTGCCCACAACACGGCGGGAGATGTGAAGGATGCAGAGCGGGACGCCGCTGACGCCCTCAAGAAATAAGCAGAAGAGAAGACAAAACTAGCCGCCTCCGGGCGGCCTTCTCTTTTCTGGTGGGCAGACGGCTTCTTGGATCTTTGTTCCGAAATGGCGCGAGGCTTGGAAAGGCCCGTCCTCGCCCCGACTCTCAATTTTCGTGTGCGCCGGCCGTTCGCTGCTCTTCCTTACTGAGGTTTTCAGCCACCAAGCGTGAGGGAGCGTTTGCATCCTATAGGAACAGCTAGTCAATGCTTGCGTTGGCCGCCACGAACTCTGCTCAGGAAGATTCGAATGCGGAGAGAGCGTTGGATTGGTGATCGGCGCTTTGGCGTCAATTACTTTGATGGCACGCATCTGCACGCAGATCCTTTCAAACGCCTCGATTGACCTGCAAGGTGTGCCGATATCCGATCCGTCTCTGCTTATGGTCTCGGAGAACAGCCCGTATATGTGAGTGCTAGGCCGCTCTAACGCTGCTGGTACGCCCTAAGCGTACGGTGGCACGTTCACTAGCGTACCTATCAGGCGCAGAAGGGCCTGGTGCTCGGGTCCTTTCGGCTCACTTCGCAAGAAATCGCCGAGTTCAATGTGTGTCAGTCGGCCGCCAGAAGGCGCATTTGGCTGATGAATGATGAAAGCATGTCCATTGGCCGGCTCGCGTCCCAGAAACCAAGCGTCGCCGTTGGTACTACGATATAGCTCACGTCGTTCGCTCATCTGACGCTCCTTGTGGGCTAAAGCTTCAAAGTTCATCTGGCCGGTTTCCCCGCTCGCAGATCGCGGCGGCGGAGAAACGCCTGCGTATCAGCTAAGCCCGACTCCTCTGCTTACCTCGCGGGCTTCTCCTGGCGCGAGTCCAACAGTCAGGCCGAGCGCTGCAGCTTGCTCCAGGGCGGTGCCCCCGCGATCGATTAGTTTGGCGGTCCATCCCTCCGGGATGGCATCCAAGACGAGCTGAACGGCCTCTTCTTCCGTACCGGCTGCTAACCAAAACCGGCACTCGCCATCGTCAGTAGTGACCTGCAGAAGATGCGCTTCCATGCATGTGAACAGCCAAAGCCATACTTGGTTGCTATCCCCCTACTCGCGCCGCACGTCCTAGGGCGGCTCTGCCTACGTGAGCCACGGTGGCGGCTTCCAGGGATCGAGCCCAGGAAGCACCGCGGCGGCATTAACGAGACGTTCGACAAGGTCCGCGCCGGCTTCGAGGCGGCATGGCAGAGGTGGCTGGCAACGCGGTCCGAGATCGATTACGAGGCTTGGCGCAGCTAGCGCGACTGGACCGCCTGGAAGAACTGCATGCACAGGCTGGCTCTGCCGTTGCCGACTCAACGGCCGGACGGGAACGCCCGCTGCTTTTGCGGTGAGATGGTCACCATCCGCACTCTGGATGGCCTGCTGAGGCCGCGCTGAGGAACCGGCAAAAGAGGTTCGTGATCGATGGCGAGGCCGTGATCCTGAGTTTGCCGCCCTTGGCTCCGGAATGACGCCTAGTTGGTTCTCCAACCGTACAGGTCGGCCCAGAGCGGTTCGGACTTGTCGAGGAAATCGGTGAAAGCGGCGCTCTCGAGAACTTCAATCTCGCGGGGCTCGTTGTTGTGAAGTTGTGCTGGTAGCTGAGCCGGCCACTGACCACTGCGAAGCGGACAGCGAGCTCGCCGAGAAACGCTTGTTGCCCTGGCGTAAGGCGGGGCCCACGCTGATGCAGCATCAAAGCCGGTCACTTCAGCGAACGTGGGCAGCCGGCCATCCGGCGACACGGGAAGCGGAAGGTGAGCGACATTGAGCATGTCACTCAGAAGGTTAAGGGTGCTTTCTATTTTGGTTTGCCCGCGACGTGGGAGCACGACGAACCTGTTTCTGTTTTTTTAAACGAACTGGGCCATCGGGCTTGCGAAGACAGGGGAGGCGAGTTTCGCCAGAATTTGTCTGACGCTCCACGAGACGGTCCGCCTGCGCGAGCTCCTGGTTTATTGGATGGCTCCACCCCTTGAAAGGCGCCCGGGAGCATCTAGATACACCCACACACCATCCAGACGGATGGTGCAGGGATGTTTCACTATGGCCGGAAATGCACACGAGCTGCGACCCAAGGCCCCCGACACCGAGAAGATCACGATCAACCTTGGCTATGTCGACCTCGGTCATGTCGATCTCATGGTGCAGGAAGGGTTCTATTCGAACAGGACCGATTTCATCCGGACAGCAATCCGGAACCAGCTCGAGCGACACGTAGAGGTCGTCAGACAATCCACGGCCCGGAAGAACTTGGACCTCGGGCTGCGCAACTACACACGCGAGGATCTCGAAGCGGCGCGGCGCGCCGGCGAAATGCTGCAGATCAATGTTTTGGGCTTAGCCACCATCGCCCAGGACGTCACTCCCGAGTTGGCGCGCGCCACGATCGCGTCGGTTTCGGTGCTGGGGGCCCTACACGCCACTCCCGCGGTCAAGGCCGCTCTCGCCGACAGAACGAGGTGAACGATGCTGAATCAAGACATAGTCCGCGAAGCAACCCGCCTCACGCGTGCCGGCCAACTGGTCGAAGCCACCGCGCTGCTGCAGCGCATGCTCCAGGGCGATCGCGCTCCAAGACCGGAGTCGCGCAGCGCCTCTCAGGCTCCGCTCTCGCGGCTCGATCCGCTTACCATCGACGCCATGGCCGACGTCGTCGAGGAGCGAGAAGCTCCGCAGGCCTCGTCGGCCCGCTCTGGTCAGGGACGCAGACGCTCCTTACCGCTCGACGGAATGCGGGATTTTTCCGGGCTTGGCCTGCGAAGTCCGATTACGCGCGCTCCTCTGTCGCCATCGGACATCGTGCCCGAGGGCACACGGTTTATCGCCGGTACCTTCAGTAACGCCGCGGGAAGCCGGACCTACAAGCTGTTCATCCCGAGCCGCTGCCAGGGACAACGGCTTCCCCTGATCGTCATGCTTCATGGCTGCACCCAGTCGCCCGACGATTTCGCGGCCGGCACCCGGATGAACTTCCTGGCGGAAGAGCAGAATTGCTTCGTGGCCTATCCTGAGCAGCCGAGCGGAGCCAACCAGTCGAAGTGCTGGAACTGGTTTCGCACCGGTGACCAGCGCCGCGGTGAGGGCGAGCCTTCGATGATCGCCGGCATTACCCGCCAGATCATGCGCGACCATCCGATCGATCCGAAGCGCGTATACGTCGCGGGTCTCTCTGCCGGTGGGGCCGCCGCTGCCATCATGGGCGCCACGTATAGCGACCTATACGCGGCCGTCGGCATTCATTCAGGCCTGGCGTGTGGGGCCGCCAGCGACCTTCCCTCCGCGTTCGTCGCCATGCGGCAGGGAGGCGGCTCCAAGGCAATTGCGGACGGCAAAACTTCTGTGCCGACCATCGTTTTCCATGGCGATCGCGACACAACGGTGCATCCAAAGAATGGCGATCAGATTATCGAGCAGGCCGCCAGGGCAACGAGGCCGACGATGAGGGTGCTGCGCGGACGCGTACCCCACGGCCATGCCTATACTCGCACCGTCCTGATCGACGGGGCCGGTCGGGCGACTTCCGAACACTGGAACATCGATGGCGCCGGACACGCATGGTCAGGCGGCAGCCCCGCCGGGTCTTACACTGATCCGCAAGGGCCGGATGCCACGAGGGAAATGCTGCGCTTCTTCCTCGAGCATTCGCTCGGTGGGTAGTCTGGCTTCTCGGGGCGGCTCAGAGAACGTGCGATTTATCTTAGTTCATGCGACCAACAGTGCACGGGCTTGGAACGCCACGTCACAGAGCCTGTTGTCCTTTCGGAAATGACCGTTGTGGTCGCACCCCCATTTTCTTGGAGCGTCAGATGAGCAAACGCAAAGCGGCGACAGCGGCAAAGCGCGCCCGCAACCCGAAAATGGCCGCGCGGGCCCAACGGAACAAGCAGGCCATTGTTAGAAGCCCGAAAGACAATTCACTTCACTCTGCTGCGGCAGACTCGGTCGAACCGCCTCCTGAGCTTCATGATGATCCTAAACACCAGGTTCCCATCATTGAGCCTGAGGCGGATGCCTTAGTAGGTGACCGCAGCCAGAGAATGACGGATAGCGATCCAACGAAAGGCTTTGCTCTACCGACAGCAAACATGCAGGCGTATCAAGCGAAGCTTCTTGAGATAGCCGGGGCCAATGCGCAATTCGCTTTTGAATTCAGCCTGAGACTTGCGACGATCAGGTCACCAACTGAATTTTTCGGCGTCATTACGGAGTTTACGAGCAGACGGGTCGATATGTTCGCGCGGCATTCGAAAGAACTGGCGGCATATCCGTTCTTGCGGATCAAGCCGCCCCGAGAAGTCACGGTTCTGCCGGGACGATAACTGCAAGCCTTACCCGCTGCGGCAAAGGATGGACGCAAACGCGGATCAAGCACGCAGGTCACGGTTGCTGCTTTCGGCTAGGGAGCGCGACTCACAACGAGGGAGCGGAATCAGCGCCGGCCATTTTGGTGCCGATCTTTGTCTTGACCGCAGTTTCTGCGTGAGGGGCCATCAAACCGCAGTCAGGGGCAAGTGCCTTGCCTTGCGACGCCGCGCTTCAGATGGGCCCATCAAATTGGAACACGCCAAGGATGTCGGGCTCGATTTGCTTCCCTGGCAACCCGCGATTTCTGCGCTGTACCCCAAGAGTTAGCGGACCGAGGCTGCTGGCGCGAGTTGAGGACCCTGCCATCTCCGGGACGCGGGTTCGGAATCAGGTTTGTTCGGAAGATCGGCGGAAGCTGGTGCAAGACGGCGCCTGCGGGTTTTTGCCAATACTTAGCAGGCGGTGCACGCCTACATCTGATCGCGTCGGCGCTCTCGCAGCCTCTGAAAAACCTTCCCGACATGGCGACGAACGTGTCAATGGCGTCGGCGACGCATCGCGGCGGCCGTCCGATATTCCGGATAACTCCGCCGGTGTGTTTTCTCGCTGAGCCGCCCCTCGAGAAAGGCGCGCGCATAGATGCCGGGCGAACTGTGGCCCTGAACCAGGATCAGATCGCCGCCATGGTTCTCCGAAGCTGCCAGGCGGTTCGAGCGCGACGCGCCCATCCTTGACGAGCAGACGACGTCTGTTCTGCTGGCTTATGCATGGCCGGGAAATGTGCGCGAGCTTCGCAATGCCGCCGACCGTTTCGTGTTGGGTGTGCTCGACGGCAAGACGATCAACAAATCCGGCCTTGGCGGCGCGGACGTCTCGTTGCCTCGCCAGCTCGAGAACATCGAACGATTGATCATCGAGGATGCATTGCGCCGCAAGCAGGGCGACGTCCAGACAACAGCTGCGCTGCTCGGCCTCCCCAAGCAGACCTTGTACGACAAGATCAAGCGTCTTGGGGTGAACGTCGACGGCATCAAGGAAGGTTCGAGTCTCCGCCGGGGATTGTGTTCGAGTACGGACGCCGGGATGACGTGCCGCCGACGTTACCCGCCAGCTTGAAGGCCGCGGGACAGACGCGGCGCCGGACCAGGAAACGCACTCCCTGAGATCCCCACGAACTGCCTCAGGCGACAGATCGAATAAGATAAGACGTAGCCGAGTTCCGGGCACCCCTGACCGAGGTCGCACAATCCGAAGAGGCGATCGGGCTCGTCTGGATCGACTTCAGTGATGAGCCACGTGGCTTGTGCGTCCCGTGCGAAAAATTTCGCCACTGGTACGTGGGTCACCGCCGTTGATTGCGTTCACCAAGAGTTGGACGCGGTCTGCCACCGTGCGGAGATCGACGTTGAACATCAAGCCGCTCCCAGTCAGAGCGTTTGGGTAAATCGACGATTGGATATGTCGCACAATTCATTGGTACAAAGGGCAAATTGGTCGGTCCGGTAAGTCATTGTTTTTGCTACTCTCGATCGGTCGCTCCCTCGGGGGCACCCCGTCGTCTGATCTCGTCCTCGATTTCTTCAAGAAAATCGAGGATCTCGGGAACGTCCATGTCCTCAAGCGCGTCGAGCTTATAACGCTCCACGATCGTCAGTTCAGCCTCTGAAAGAGGTCCGGCCCCATTTTGCATCACCGTCTCCCGGTTTATTGGACGAGCAGGCAGGCGAGACCGACTGATGACGTTCTCATCACCGATAAATGCCTAGGGCCTCGCGGTGACAGGTTTTTGTTAACACCTATGGCGGTACCGAATCTGAGCAAATTTGACCATCTCGCACGAAGCGAATTGGGACAGCCTAGCGCTCGTCCTTGGCGCTGTGATGAAGATTAAAAGCTCTGTCGTACTTGTCGCGGGCTTCGGTACCAACGCTGTATCGGCCAGGCCACCATGAATGTGGTGGATTGTAGTTGTCGTTCTCAGCGTCTGCCTTGGCTTTTTCCTCCAGCTTCTCGGGCGTCCAAAGCGACATTGATCTATCTTTACCCCACATCTTGGGCCTCACTAGTGACTTTACTGCGGCTTATGGCGCCGGCCGCAATTTGAACAAGGTGCCAATCGTCCAACAGCTTCCCGCCAGAATGCCGAATCCATCCCGCATGGTGTGGTCAAAGATGATCGCCCGATCGAGGGCGGCTGGCCCTATCTGTTGTCCTCCCGAATGGGAATCAGGTCTTGGCCGCCGTCTTGGCAATCTCCGTCTCGATGCCGGTGGCGCAAGCCTTGGCGAATGAGTAGTCCATGCTCGTGGACGCCACACTCTTCACGAATTCGCTGACGACGTTTTCTCTGGAATAAGGGCCGGTCGCCTTGAACTTCGCGAGAGCGCCGTCCGCGGCTGTAAACTGAGCGACACACAGCGGTACCAGAACGGACATCCGGCCACTGGTCTCCGCCGAGACCCGCATGACCCTGGCGGACTCCCCGGTGACCCAACCGCCCCAGGCAAATCCAATCGCCATGGTCGCCACCGCGCCGAAAGCAATTCCTTGAAGGAAGCGGGTCCGCGCCTCGCCTTGTAATATTGCAGGAAGCTTCATGATGGTTGCCTTTCGTGAGCGCATGAGGACGTGCACCGGCGCTGCTGACGCACGTTGGTAAAATCCAGTTTTATGATTGCGCCTTCCGATGGCACGTGAGCTGCTACTACGACGACGCGCGGCGACTTCGGAAGTCGCTGCTTCCTGGGCAGCTTCAAGGTGAGCATCTGCCAACCTCTAGCCAAACGTTATATCTTCAGATTGACCGTGTAAATGACGTTCCGCGCGACGAGCCTTCTTGGCTTTGCGCTAGTCAGACGAACTGCTTTGCCAGAGCGTCACGGCTACGACGCGGTGAGAGTAATTGGCGTGTCTGAACTCCTCATCCCAACGGATAAGATCGTACGCGACCTTGTGCGGCGTAAAGGCTCGGAAGTTGAAGCCAGCCGAGAGATGCCGCGCGGCGGCACCATCCAGGCCTTCCTTGGTGACGTCCGTCATACGGCGCCCTTCTGCAAATCCGCTTTCGCTGCTGAACGCGCTTCCGTTCAAGGCCAGCTCCTCGTTCGGACGACGCTGCGCTTCGTAGCAGGGAACAGCCAGTGAAATCGGGGTTCCCGAGCAAAAAATCGAGGTCTGTCCGCTCCTTGCGAGGCCGAGAAAGTTGTAGCTATTGCAGCTCGGGAGGCGCACGCTCTTTCGGGCAGAGATGATATCGATCGGTGCGGTGTGCCGTCGCAATGGTCCGGAAGGCGACCGCACTCCGTCGCTCTCTCGCCGTGTTTGAGAACGACGCAAGGAGCTGTGCGATGAGCAGGTGGTCGTGGCAGGGATCCACCGGAACCCTAAGCGGCCGGGTTCATTAGCTCGACACGGACAGAAAAATTGGCCAGATGCCCCGCCCTCGCAGGAGATGACTGGCTCCGGCTCACATGCAGCGGCATCGCCGTTATCACCCTCCAATCAAATGATGTCAGAGATGTCCAGGTCAAAAGCAGTTCTCCAGAAGTCACCAGCGGCGACAGCTGAGCAAGGCCGAACGGTTCGGCTGACGCGCGAGCTTCTCGACCAGGTTGATGCATGGGCGCTCAGCCAGAAGCAGAGGCCCAACCGGTCAGAAGCGATACAACTGCTGGTGAAGACGGCGCTCAAAGGGCTGCGTGATCGGCCTATGCGCGAAGCTCCGGATTCGAATCGTGAGAGCCCTCGGATCCGCGCAAAGGAGCTGGCCTCTGACGCAATTGACAGGCTGGGTGATGCGAATGCGACATCTGAAGACAGGGCAAGCCGGAAGGGCAGGTTAATGAAAGGCCCCGAAGAATTTCGCAACGTCCGGCGGGACAGATCGAACAGTTGAGGCTGATCGTGTGACAGAACGACAGGCCGCATCAATGTCCGAGTCTTTCAGCAATCCGACTGGGGCTAATATGTGATCATTTTCCGGAGCGCTCGATGAATCGGTATTTCTTTGACATCCAAAGTGGTCGCGATTTCTTTGCAGACCAGGAAGGTCTACCCCTTCCCAATCTGAAAGCCGCCGAAGTCAAAGCAATGCAAACCTTGACTGGAATCGCCAAGGAATCCGTCTTCCCAAGCAAGCGGCCGGATTTGGCGGTGGAAGTGCGCTCCAGCACCGAACAGCTGTTCTGCGTTTCGATAGTCTATCGGAATTCGAGCACCAAGCATTGAAGCCGGTTCCCATAGGCCAATATGGTGGTGCTAGCTTGCATCGGCTACAGACGCAGAGGTGCGCCGGGTCCTGCCCGCGACGTGAGTGGAACGATCGCTTTCCGATATCCCCGCGTCCTGCAGGGCAAGTGCAAAACGACCGTTGTACCGCAGGTTCCGGCCGCAAAGTCGCGCGGTTCTCCCCGCTGGCGGAGCCAGTTGTGACAGCTCGGGAGCCAGTGGCTATACTCTAGGCTCGGCGCTTCGGAAGGGCACGGCATTCGCGAGCAGCGGGCTTGTGCCTGCTCGATCTAGGGCTCGCGTCATCTACTTGGGGGCGGCTTTGAGTACTTGGGGGCGGCTTTGAGCAATTCCACTGAGCGGCCAAAGTACGAACGCCTGGCTGACTTCATTCGACGGAACCAGGCTCCGATCGTGAAAGAATGGACGGAGTTCGCTCGAACTCTGTCACCGGCCAGCGATCGAATGACGAAGTTGGCTCTGGAAGATCATATCTTCGATCTTCTTAGGTTTGTGGCGGACGACCTCGAAACCGCACAAACCCCGCGGGAGCGATTTGATAAATCGCGAGGCGACGGCCCGAAAGACAGCCCCTTTTCTCAAAGCGCGGCTGAGCTCCATGCCGCTCTGCGTCTGGCCGACGGCTTTAACATCGACCAGATGATCTCGGAATATCGGGCGCTTCGCGCAAGCGTCGTCAAGCAGTGGGTTGCTCATCATCGAAGCCTTGCGGACACCGATATTGAGGACTTGACGCGGTTCAATGAAGCGATCGATCAGGCCGTGACGGAGTCGGTGGCCCACTATACCAAGACGATAAATGACTCGCGCAACCTGTTTCTGGGCGTCCTCGGCCACGACCTGCGCAATCCTCTCGGCGCCGTTTCAATGGGCGCTCAGTGGATGGAGCGATCGGGGACAACCGACGCGAAGCAGGCCAAGGTTGTTTCGGAGATCAAGCTGGCCGCAGGGCGGGCGACGCGAATTCTGAACGATCTGCTCGATCTCACACGCTCGTCCTTCGGCACTCAAATCCCCGTTACAAAGACCGAGAACGACGTTGCGGCTCTGTGCCAGGAAATCGCAGATGAGTTTCGCGCCGTCAACGCAGATCGAAAACTTCAGGTCGCGACGAAGGGCGATCCGTTGGTTTCCTGCGACCGCGCCCGCCTGGGACAGGTGCTGTCCAATCTGATGGGCAACGCGGTCCATTATGGCGACGTAGCGACGCCCATCACAGTGACCGTCGCAGGTAACGATCCCGATGCTGTGACCATCAACGTGCACAATCTCGGCTCCTCAATCCCGCTTGAAGCGCAAAAATCAATCTTCCAATCCTGGACGCGAGGCCACGATGACGGAAGTCCGCCGGAGCACAGTACCCACCTCGGCCTCGGCCTCTACATCGCAAAATTGATCGTCGAAGCCCATGGCGGCGAGATCTCTGTGGCATCCAACGAAGAAACAGGCACGTGCTTTTCGATCCGACTGCCTCGCAGGTGACGGTCATGCTCTGAGTGGAAGGGGCGGCGTCGACGCGCTCACCCTGCGGCGATGGGCAGGCAGGGTCGCCAGACGCACATTGCCGACGGGGCGACTTCCACGCTCATTCGGCGGAAGTGGCGGCGCCTCATGGTGAACCCTCGGAAACCGTCAGCCGCATTGTCGATGCAAAGATTGCTCAGAAACAATCGGCCATTCGGAACGTCGGCTGCTGCCATCGCTTAAAGCCGTGACTGCGGATGTCCCGACCGGGTGGCGTCTCCTGCATTAGAAAGGGCTGATATGCCAGAGCAAAGCTCTCCTCGCGGCAGTTGCGTCTTGATCGTCGAGGACGAACCGATGCTCCTCTTGATGGCAAGCGACATCGTCGAGGACGCGGGACTGCATCCGATTCTCGCCGGCAACGCGGATGAAGCCATCAGGATACTTGAGGCCCGAAAGGATGTCTGCGTTGTCTTCACAGACGTCAGGATGCCGGGTTCGATGGATGGCGTTCGGCTCGCCGTAGCGGTCCGCGAAAGATGGCCACCGATCAAGCTGCTGATCGTCTCGGGGCATCTCGTCAAGGATTCCGATCTGCCCAAGGGGACGAGATTCTTCAGCAAGCCGTACCCGTCAGAGGCCATCATCTCAACGCTTCGAGAGCTTGCGGCCTGAGCGTGAAGAGCATTTCTAGCCCATTGCGACGGGGTACGGGCGGTCTTTGTCTTCAATGATCCGACGACCAAAGGCTTTCGGGTTTGGTGCTGGAGTCGCGCATTCTTGCAGGGTGACGGTGTCCCTGTCGCCTTCACGGCCTGATCAATACTGACCAGCGTGTCGGACGGCGAACTGATACGCTTTATCTGTCACCGCGCGGCCCTCGGCATCTGTCGGTGATGAGAACGCTGTCGCGCTCCCGCCTTCTTCCCTGGGAAAAGGAGCACGCTATGCAGCGACGCCGTCTGAAGCAAACCACCTCCTTTGAAGAACGCCTTGCCGAGCATGGGCGAGCCCTTCGTCAAAAGGCAAAGTCGCTTCCGCCAGGTATCGAGCGGGACCAAACAATCCGCAAAGCTCGGCAGGCGGAGACCGGGGCCCAAATCAGCGAATGGCTGTCCACACCGGGATTACCGGCTCCAGAATGAAGGAACGGGAGGTCGTCCGGGGCGTTCCTCCCGCATGACCGAGCCACTTCCAGTTCTCATTGAAAACTCGCTTCAGATAGCCTGGGACTTCCTGGACCGCTCAGGTGGGATCGCCGATCCTCAGCAGGCGGCCGAGATCCTACTTCAAAGTATCAAAACGCAAATTCTCAAGGGAGAGAGCCGCACCCTGATGCTTTCGAATCGGGCCATCGCTGCGTTCGAGCAGCATCAGAAAGCAGCATGATGTTGCGCGCGGATCCTGCTGGCAGGCCCCGCGCGCCGGCTCACGATCATGGCGTTCAGTCCCGGTCGTTCGCCTCTTCCTTGATCACGGGCGGTGTGTGGCCGAGCTCAATCTTTTGAGCCAGTTGCGCCCGCTCCTTGTCTGCCGGCTGATCTTCTCCGCGTACGCGCATGATGCCGTGGTCTGATGTCTTGGTCATGGTGACCTCCTGCCGGACCAAGCCCGGCTTAACCACAACGTTCCAAATACGGAGAATGCCCCGCCGCCGCGGGCGAGCGGTCGCGTCATTCCGGTTGCTTCGCCACAATTGGCCGCGGCCTCGTTCTGAAACGTCGCCTGAGCCGCTTCCATTTCATCTCGATCCAACGCAACATGGCGAGGAGAGGTTTTTGCAGGATCGGCATGTCCTGCGCGATGAGAAGAAGTCCAAGGGGGAGCATCCAGAGGCCGAAGAGGGGCAAGAAGCTGAAGATGCCCCCGAGAATGAGTACCCCCGCAACGATGATCCGGATCCAGAGTTTGGATGGCTCCCGCAGCCAGCGAATGAAGGTCCCGACTTTCGTGGGCACTGAACGCTCGATCAATGTGAAGTATCTGTTCAGCCCTACTGTGACGGAGGCCATGCCAAATCCGATTCGCGTGAGTGTTAAAGAACCGCATCGCAAAATGCTGCTCGGAACTAAACCGACTGGGGGCGAAGTGTTCCCTTGGGATCGGATTTCTCGATTGCGGCAGCCAAGCGACTTCACAAGAGATGCGCCCATCAAACAAAAGCCACTCGGGCGTTACACCGAACGGCTTTTCTTCGCGGCTCCCAGTCTCCTGGTTCTGCCACCCAACTCAAGCCGCCTCCTCACCCCTTTGTTCCCTCGGGCGTCCGGCTGTCAGCTATAATCGGTGGCGCAGATGAGACGAACGATGACTCTCCGGCTGCCGCATTCTTCAATGAGTGCAGAATTCCAACCTGCCCTAGAGCTGTCTCTGGGGTGGCAGATGGTTCGAAGAAGTTCCTGGGCGACCCTCTGTTCATCCGTCCGCGCCGCCGTTTGACGAAGGGGCGTAACGCTACGTGGCCGTCTTCGGCAGGTGGAGATATCCCGCGTCGAAGTCTCCAACTTCCTGGAGCCGGGGCCAATCAAGCACGGTCAAGTGCCTGCTTTCGAGGTTGATTAAACCCAGCTTGCGCAGCTCGTGGAGCACGCGGTTCACGTGAACAATTGAGAGGCCCATGGCATCGGAAAGCTCTTCCTGCGTGATCGGCAGTTCACATGAGTAATCTTCCACAAGACCCATGGCTCGCGCACGGACGATATACTCGCACATAAAATGCGCTGCCCGGCCTAGCGCCTGCCGTCGTCCGATATTGGTGATCCATTCGCGGAACATCGCCGCATAGATAAGTGTTTCACGCCAGAGGGCCGCCGCGACGCGGGCTTGGCGTTCGCACAGGCGCTGCAGATCCTCGTGCTGAATGAAGCCGACCTTGCAAGCCGTGATCGTTCCGATGCTGATGTCCAGCGTCTGCAAGTGCAGGCTCTGAAGGTCCGGCATGTCGCCCGTGATGTGGAATGCGAGGATCTGGCGCTTGCCCTCGCCTGTCATTTTGAAGGCGCAAGCCACGCCATCGTCAATGACGAAAGATCGGCTCGGGCGATCCCCCTCGCGTACGATGTCCTGATGGGCCTCGATCACCCTCTGATCGATCGGGAGCGCCAGTATCGCCTTCCGCTCTTCGTCAGAAAGCGGAAAGACAGTTTCCAGCTTGCGGATCAGCGGGTGAGTATTCCTCGCATTGATCGCAGACACGTGAATGAGCTTTCGATTTGCGGTTCCCAAGCTTTAGCACTGTGATGCCACTGAGTCTGTGCCTTTTTGCGCCCAAGGTCCGGGTTCCGTGAGCCGCGTTTCTTAGGAACCGAGCGGCATGATGCGTATTGTCGCCTATCTGCCGGGACCGTCGGGCGATCCGGGGACTGAGAGATGCCACGCGCTCCCCGCCAAAATGAAGGAGCGCCCATGCCGCGCTACCATTTTCACATTCTGGACGGCAAGGCTGGTCTCGATCACCACGGCACCGAGCTTGCCGACCTCGATGCCGCAAAGGAAGAGGCCGTAAAGCTGGCGGGTGAAGTCCTCCGAGAGTCGAAGCCGGGCGACATATGGGAAATCAAGTCCTGGAAGCTTCTCGTCAATGGCTATCCCTCGCCCGAGGCGGGCCGCACCTATTTTACGTTGGCTCTGTCCGCGGCGGACGATGTGTCTACTTGACCCGGCCGGGGGCTGCCAGTTGGCCGGTCCGCTCGATGTGCCTTTGACATGGTCTCATGTGCGGCGAGCGGTCCGACCAACTGATCGGAATTGCAAGCGGAAGTGCGGGCTCTTCCTCGCCACCGCCACTTTGCAGATGCTGCTTTGACCACGGACGTACCGGCAGGACCTATGGCTTCGCAAGCCGCGACACGTTTTCCTGCCGCGCGGTTGTTTTCGTGCCCAAAGAAAATGCCGCCACAGCGCGCGAGCCGTCCTAACGGGACGGGCCCCCACGCCAAACCGCCGAGGTCGTCAGAGTGTCTACCCATACTCATACGGATCAGGAACACGACATCATCTACCCGCAGGTCCTCCCGTTTCTGCTGATCCACGCCGGTTGCCTCATGGCGACATGGTCGGGCGTCTCGTGGCCAGCGGTTGCGCTTTGCGTCGTCCTATACTGGTTACGCATGTTCGCGATCACTGCTGGGTATCACCGGTACTTCTCGCATCGGGCCTACTCGACGAGCCGGGCGTTTCAATTCACTCTCGCGTTCCTCGCCCAAAGCAGCTCCCAGAAAAGCGTCCTTTGGTGGGCTGCGAAACATCGACATCACCATCTTTACTCCGATACGGAGAAAGACGTGCATTCGCCAAGCCAAAATGGCTTCGTTTACAGCCACGTCAGCTGGATTTTCGATCGGCAGCACGATGCGACCGATTTGACGAAGATTTCGGACTTCGCGTCGTATCCCGAGTTGATGTGGCTGCACAAATTCGAGCTTTTGCCTGCGATCGTGACGGCAGGTCTTTGCTTCCTCATTGCGGGATGGTCAGGACTCGTGGTCGGATTCTTCTGGAGCACCGTGCTCCTGTATCATGCAACGTTCTGCATCAACTCCCTTGCACATGTTCACGGGCGAAAGAGATATGTTACGGGCGATAACTCCCGCAACAATTGGCTTCTGGCTCTGTTTACGATGGGCGAGGGGTGGCACAACAATCATCACGCCTACCAAAGCAGCGCCAAGCAAGGCTTTCACTGGTGGGAGATCGACGTAACCTATTATATTCTGGTGGCCTTATCCTGGCTCGGCATCGTCTGGAACTTGAAGACGCCGCCGGAGCAGGTTCTCCGCAACGAGCAACGCTTGGGATCTCGTGTCATCAGGCGGACAGCCGAGCAACTTGTGCGTCGATTCAATCCCGAGGGCATCGCACTGGCGATCAGATCATCAGTCCATCAGACCGACTTGTTCCCGAGGGACGTTGTCTTGAAGGGGCACCCTCGCGTGGACATGCATCTGCCCCACATGCCGACTCGCGGCCAATTGCTGGCGGAGGCCCGCGTGATGTTCGCGAAGACGACTTTCTTGGATGATATCGTCGATCGCGCTCACGAACTCCTGTTCGCTTCGGTCACTTCCTACTTGGCCGTTCCGCCTCTCGTAGCCGTCAAAAATCCAGATCTTGAATGAGAACGTAGGATTGTGCGCGGGCGACCGCATGTAAGACCAATGCGAACTGGCAAAAATCCGGCACGCGAGCTCTTTCCTCACAGAGGCTGTTTCGCTCCTGATGAGGACCGGCGGAGCGTTGACTTCTCAGCCCAAGAAGGTTCGCACCTTTGTCACGGCGTCGTAAATTTCGATCTTGAGCTTCGGGTAAGTCGATTTAAGTGTGCGGCCCGACGATTCCGCAGCTTCCGCTGTGTCAAACCTCGACTTGAAATGCCCGTCGACAATGACCACAAATCCGTCCGCTGGCGGTCTGTCGGCACGTGGCGCCTTCGGCTCGGGCTCGTCAACTGAGTGAACTGGTTTTTTCATCGGAACTCCCATTGAATCGCAGAAGCGTGGCAAGCGGCTCCCTGAGACCGACGGCATGCCGCAAAAGAACACTTATGCAGGCATTAGGACTGGCAGCCGAGTTGCGTCTCAGAGTCAGACAGCAGACAGAGGGCACAAGCTTTGCCGCCGCCAGGCTCTGACAGGAACGACTCTCCCGTCCTGAGGTTGTCGTATTGGTTTGTGGCGCGATAACTGACCCCTCAGCTCGCGCCATCCACCCGGGATGGCTCATCGTGGGACGCGCGTCTTGCGATGAGTCGATTCTCGGAAGGGTATCTCAGTTGGTCCTCAGGTTCTTTCCGCGGCGCTTCGAAGAAGGCTAAGTCGCGGGCGTTGTCGGGCCTATTCGGCGGGCTTCTCTTTGCGCGGAGACGGGAGCGTTCGATTTTCGTCAGTCTGCTCCGCGTCACCGGGCTTTTTCCCCGCCATATTTCCCGGATTGTAGTGATACTTACCTTCCGGATTTTCGCCGGGCTGCTTCTCATCCGGGCTTCTGTTGTTGTTTGCCATTGATCCAGTCGCTTTCTTGGCAAGAGTAACAAGGTTGAACAAGACCAACGTCGACATGTTCCACGCGATCATTTCTTGCCCCCAGCGCGCTGGGCCGATCAATTGGAGTGACTTGAACCGGCGACAGCGACAACGATGCGCTTCAAGGTACGTTTGGAACGAAGACTTGGCACCGACGGTTAACGATAGCCTGCAACATCTCTCAATCTCCCTGAGGCATCGTGCAGACCACCAGAGGTACTGCACATGGAACTCCCGCGAACACGCTCGCCCTCGCTCCAGTCTGACTACACCACTCCCTTGCGGCGACATCCTGCGCTTGCGGCCTTTGCAGGGGCAGCTTCCCTCCTCGGGGCCATGGCGATCGTAAATGGGCGAGTCGCCAAGAAAGCGGAGCGCGATAACCCGCCTCGCGGGCAGTTCTTGGAGATCGATGGCGTCCGACTGCACTACGTGGAACGCGGCAACGGCCGTCCGCTTGTGCTCCTGCACGGCAACGGCAGCATGATCCAGGATTTTGAATCCAGCGGCTTGATCGACCTGGCGGCCAACCGGTTTCGGGTGATCGTATTCGATCGCCCCGGATTCGGACACAGCTCGCGGCCGCGGAACGTGATATGGACCCCGGAAGCCCAGGCCGATCTGTTCAGAAAGGCGCTTGATCGGCTGAGCGTTCAGCGGGCGATCGTGCTTGGACATTCATGGGGTGCGGCGGTCGCTCTTGCGCTGGCAACAAGACATCCGTCATTTGTCGAAGCTTTGGTGCTCGCATCAGGCTACTATTTTCCAACCGTCCGTGCTGATGCGGCGGCATCTTCGATGTCTTCGATGCGCGGGATGGGCGATGCGCTCAGTCACACGATCTCGCCGATCGTCAGCCGCCTTTTGTGGCCTTCCATGTTGCGAAAAATGTTCGGTCCGCGGCCAGTCCCTGACAAGTTCGTCGGCTTCCCCAAGGAGTTGGCGTTGCGACCGTCACAGATGCGTGCCAGCGCGGCGGAGGCAACGTTGATGATCCCCGCTGCATTCGAGTCGTCGAAGAGCTACGACCAACTCAAGATGCCCACCATCATCATCGCCGGCGATGAGGATCGCCTCATCGATATCAACAAGCAATCGGTCAGACTTCACGGCGAAATCACTCACAGCAAGCTGCACCGCGTCGCTGGGGCAGGGCACATGATCCAACAGTCTGCCACGGCTCGGTTGATGGCGGCCATCGATGAAGCCGCTGCTGCGACCGACATTGGCGGGAATGCACCGCACCGGTTCGCGAGCGCCTAGGAACGCTCCGGCGGGGCCACGTGTTCTCATTCTTCAGTTGGCGAAGAGGCCCGCCGCGGCCGAACCGTCCAGCCGGACCGACTGCTTATCCGGCTAGAGGCTCCTGCAGCCGCATCGCGCCCTTCCGACCGGTGCGAAGCTGACTCAGCGGGTTGGGGCAGGCCCCTTGATCGGGATGGAGAAAAGCGTCGTGGTCTCGCTGTCAAAGTTGCCGCATGAGCCCCCCTGGTCCCCGGGGCAGAATGTCGGCGTACCGGAACCGGCTGCCTCGCCACCGCAGGCGGCCGACGATATCGAAATGCCGCTGCCGTCCAGCCCGCAGACGTTCTTTCTCGGTAGTCTGCTAACACTGGCCGTGCTGGCAGCCATGCATGTGGCAAGCTCGATCATATTGCCCGTGGTGCTCGCCTTCGTGCTGCAGCTCATTCTGCACCCCGTCGTGCATCTGCTCGAGCGTATAGGTCTCCCCCGTGCCATCGGAGCGCTCTTGGCGATCCTGGTGGTGGTGGGAGCGCTCGTGGGGTTTGTGGCAGCCTTGTCGCTACCTGCCGCGACCTGGGCGGAGAAATTGCCGGAGGGCCTGCCTCGCCTCGAAACTCACTTGGTCGTTCTAAAGCGCCCGATCGAAGCGCTGCAGAAAGTCATCCAGCAGGCCGAGCACGTCGCCGACGCTCCCGAGAAGAAAGGAGCCATCGTTTCGGTCCGCAGCGATCTCGGCCTGACCGGCGCGCTCTTCGCTGGAACGCGGGCTGTCATCGACGGCCTTTTTACCACGGTTCTGGTGCTCTACTTTCTCCTGGTCGCAGGCGACGTTTTTCTGCGACGTATCGTCGAGGTCCTCCCAAGTTTTCGCGACAAGAGGCAGGCGGTGGACATCTCCCAGCAGATCGAAGCGGACATATCTGCCTATCTGCTTACAATCACCGCCATGAATGCTGCAGTGGGAATTGCAACGGCGGTTGCGATGTATTTCTGCGGGCTTGGAGACCCGCTGTTGTGGGGAGCCGCGGCCTTCCTGCTCAACTACGTTCCAATTCTGGGCCCACTGTTAGGCACCGTCATCTTCCTGCTGGCCGGAATGTTGAGCTTCGACAGCTTGTGGTGGGCCTTGCTGCCGCCGGCCCTCTACTTCTGCATCCACCTCGCCGAAGGCGAAACCCTGACGCCCATGTTGCTTGCCCGACGCTTCACGCTGAACCCGGTGCTGGTCATCCTGTCGCTGGTGTTCTGGTTCTGGATGTGGGGCGTGCCTGGCGCGATCCTGGCTGTTCCGATGCTGGCCATCCTCAAGATCGTCAGCGATCGCGTGCGTCCGCTAAGAGCTTTGGGCCACGTCCTCGAAGGCTAGTCCGGTGTCGCTCTCGGGAGAGGATTGAGGACCGCGCCGTCGAAAGGCGGCCATTGCAGCATGCATGTTACGCCAGCGGCATTGAGAAACTAAAGCGGGTCTCCGCGGGTGTCGATGCGACGGTCAATGCGCCCCCATGCGCCTTTGCGATCTGCGAGGCGATGTACAGCCCAAGTCCAAGCCCTTGCTTGCTCGCACGGGCCTTGCCGCGGAAGAACGGTTCGAACAGCTTGTCCATCACCGTTTGCGGAATAGCCTCACCGGCATTGGCGACCCAGAGCTCGAACAATCCATTTCGCGTCTCGGCGTGAACGGTGATGGGCTTGTTGGCCGTGCCATGCGTCACGGCGTTGCCGAGCAGGTTGGAAAGGAGCTGGCCGATGCGGATGCGATCGCAGTTTACCGGCCCGTCGACGGCAAACTCGAATTCGATGACGCGACCGGGCGAAGCCAGCCTCAGTTCGTCGATCACCTGGGCAAGGACGGGCTCCAGCGGTCCTTTCGCATCGTATTCCAGGGTAATGCCGCCGCCCAGACGACCGCGTGCAAAGTCGAGGACGTTGTCGATCATCGAGGCCATGCGCATGACCGTCGTCTGCATCATGGCGACGATCTGCTGCTCCTTCTCATTCTGCACGGTACGGCCGAGAAGTCTCGCGCCAGCGCTGATGGAGGCGAGAGGATTGCGAAGATCGTGACCAAGTACGGCGATGAACTGTTCCCGCAGTTCGGAGGTTTCGTGCTCGAGCAGCAGCACTTCTTGGGTCGCCCTTTCGGCAGCAATGGCCAATTCTCGGCCGGCGAGGAGCTCCTGTTCGTAGCGCCGTCGGTCGGTCGCCTTGATCAACGCAAGACGGATCAGCAGCAGCTTTCCATCCGCATCGCGGCGCTCGTTCGCGTTGGCGATCATGTGGAGCGGCTCACCGGCAGCGGTCACCATGTCGATAGCGAATTCGTTGAAGAAGCCCTGCATCCGCAGCAGCGGCGCGATATGAGTTTCGTAGTAGATGCGGCCTGGCATGGTCAGGAAATCGGTGAAACGCTTGCCGACCATCTGGTCTGCCGGGTGCCCGCTCCACGCCAGCAAGGTCGGGTTGACATGCTCAATGCGGCCGTTCGGGTGCAGGGTGACGTACCCGCACGGGGCGTTGTTGACCATGTCCTCGAAGTCTGGACCGGAGACGCTCACGAGACGAAGGCTCGAATCGCCGCGATGACCTCGTCGGGCGCACTGAGGTTCGGGCAATGCCCGGTCGCGTTCAGGACGATCATTCGACCGCCGGGGATACTACGGGCAACGAAATCGCCGACCTCCTGGGAGGCGATGATGTCCTCCTTGCATTGGAGGACGAGGACTGGAACGGAAACTTCCGCGAGATCCTTGCGGTTGTCGGAGGTGAAAGTCACACGGGCGAACGCTTTGGCAATATCGGGGTCCGTGCGGCAGAAGCTGTTCGTGAGCTCCTGACCGAGTTCCGGGCGGTCGGGATTGCCCATGATCATCGGCGCAATCTGTGTTGACCAACCCATGTGGTTGGATTCGAGAAGCGCGAGCAATTCACCGATCTGCTCGGCACTGAACCCGCCAACATATCCTTCGTCGTCGATGTAGCGGGCTGAAGGGCCGATGAGCACGAGCTTGCCGAACCTGCCTGGCGCTTGTCGCGCCGCCAGCACGCCGATCATGCTGCTGACGGAATGCCCGACGAAGACGCAATCCTTCAAACCTAGCTCGGCGCCGATTTCGACCACGTCGTCGGCGTAACCGGATAAGGTTGAATACTTGGCCCAGTCATAGGCCGACAGATCGGATCCGCCGGCGCCGACGTGGTCGAATAGAACCGTCCTGAAGTCCCTTTCAAACGCCGGAGCCACGAACCGCCACATGTTCTGATCGCACCCGAAGCCGTGGGCGAAGACCATCGCCCGGTCGCCCGCGCCACGAACGTGAACGTTATTCCGTTCGGTTACATTTGCCATAAAGCCTCCCTTACGCATCATCGTGCAGTTTTCTATCTTTGCTAAGCGCAATGCGGCCCTGGCCAGGAGCACTCGTCGAGCTTTGGCTCCAGGGCAGCGTCTCGGTTCTGCGTCGCCCAGATCAGAACCATTAGGAACATCATGATTTCCTACCCGTGTAGATGACCAGCTGCCGGATATCGCTCGAGCCATCTGATGCAATCTCGAACGGCCCCAACGCCGGGACAGTTCCAGCGGGAAGCTGGCCGCGCTTCAATAGAATGATCTGGCGAGATCAGAGCCCGCGACTGGCGACGCGCGAGGCGCGTCCTGCGAACTGTCGATCCACTCCACGTCCGAAAGTCACATCTTCGATCTCGAGGCGGTGCATCTGGGATGCTGTAGTTGACTGCTGTTCACACTGATGACGTCTCAGCCATTGACATGGCGCGCCCAATGTCGCTTGACCGACGAGACCCCACGCCATCTCGATATCATCTCCTGGGCGGAAATGTGCCACGAGTGACGGCTCCACTTGCATCCGCTTCATCGTCGCGCCGAACCAGATAGACCAAAGGCGAGTCGTCCGCAGCTCTCTCCGTCTTCGCGTCGACGTAATACACTTCTTCTGCTGGATCGGCGCGACGCACCCTAATCGGAGACGTCCCATCCCAAAGCGGTCTGTGTCCGAGCGTCATTCGCTTCAAGTCCTCTAGGAGCCATTGCTCCTGGCCGAGTTCTCTGGCCTGGAAAAGCGTGGCAGCCATGAGCGCTAAGATCGGCTGGCCATCGATCTCCAGCACGAACACGCCCGCAGGTAACTCCTCGGTTTTCACTGGCACCATCATCTGAACCACTCCTTTTCCTCGGCCGGTCGAAGCGGTCGAGCCCCCCGGGGCGAGATTCGGGCCTCTTGTCCGTCGACGCTTGCGCTCCGTACGTTCCTCGTCCGATGTAAGGCGCATCGCCCGCTTGTCGAACCGCGCCTGGCACGGCTGGCAACGAGCCGGCGGCCCCCAACTTTATCTTGCCTTGCAATGCTTGACTTCGTCATCAGGGACAGCCGGTTCACCGCTTGCGTCTGGCAAGGCTTCGCAAGGAAGATGCGATTTGCCGCCGCTGATTCCGGTCAGGTCCCGGCGGGAGCGTCCGAGCAAACCGGAGCATCTGATGGCGCAATTGAACGAGTTGCGAGACGCTGTAGCCGATTTGTTTGTCTGTTCGCTTGCACAGAAGTGACGGCATGACCATGGCCAGGCGGCGCGCTGACTTTCCCTCACCGAGGGCTACGGAAGTCATATTGAAACCTGGCTTGTCGCCTTGCTGGTCAATATTGCTCACTCGCAAGTAAATGTGCTGAATCCGGCGAGCCGGAAGCGTACGCTTCGGTCGCTGCCTGCCTTCAGGATGTTAGGCCAGCCTATGAAATGCCGGGGGTAATGCTTCTCGAACCAGTTCACTTAGATCCAAGGTCTCGCCACTTTCGGAAATGTCAGAGAACAGGACCTCCACGAAGGGATGTTGGCGGTTGAACGCGGCACCTCGCTCGTATTTCGCGCGCACAATCCGTTGAAGTGCGGGGAGGTTCAGTCTGCCAAGCGCATTGTATTGATCTCGGAAAAGACTTTGACGTCCTCCAAGATGCTCGACGGATTCTGCCCAGACGTCCATCACCTTCCGGCTCATGAATGCCTCGACCTGCTTGTTCCCATCCCGTGCAATGAGTCGGAGCCCGTCCATCGTGTGCGGTCCTTCATCGATTCGAAAGTGCGCAAGTGGCATGGAATCCTCCTGTTGTCGGCGACCTATTCAGGCCGGCAGCCTGTCGCGGGGCGTTGCACTCAATTGGCCCAATGGTCCGATCAGACACACAGGATATGGGTATGGAAGCGTCGAATAGCGAGGGGGTGCAAAGCAGGGCCCGCAAGGAGTTCGGGCGCTGCCTAACTCCATGGTGAGCTATATTGACCAGCGCGTCGTGCCGCCGGGTCGGCATACTTCCATGCTCAATCGTAAAGTCGTGCCACGCGCAGGGCGACCGTCGCTTCGCCCGAGAATGCCTGCTGATGGGCGCGCAATGAGCCGCGCCCTTTGGAAAGTGGCTCTTCCCTAGAATTGCGAACAATCAGGGAGTAAATTCTGCCCAATAGGGCCGCTGCCGCAAGGTCTGGCCGGCAAGGAGCAACCGTTCGTCGCTTGGTCAAGAAAGCCGTTCCCTGGCAGCCGATCGAAGCGAACAAGTTTGGTCGATTCAAAGGAGTCCACGCGTGGCGAAGCCGTCCAAGGACACGTTCGATCCCCAACATTTTCTCGGCAAGGTGGGCGCCGGCAAAGCCATTCTGACGTTTCGCAAGAACCAGCATGTGTTTCAGCAGGGCGACGCTGCTGACTCGGTGTTCTACATTCAAAGCGGCAAGGTCAAGCTGACGGTCGTTTCGGAGCAGGGCAAGGAGGCAGTCGTCGCCATTCTCGAGCCCGGTCAGTTCTTCGGCGAGGGATGCATGAATGGTCATCCTCTGCGGATCGCGACGACAACGGCGATGGAAGATTGCGTCATCACGTCGATAACCAAAGAAGCGATGATGTCGGCTATCCGTGAAGAGCCGAAATTCTCCCAGCTGTTCATTTCGTATCTGTTGACCCGAAACAGCCGGATCGAGGAGGACCTGATCGACCAGCTATTCAATTCCAGCGAACGGAGGCTGGCTCGCCTGCTGTTGCTGCTCGCGAATTTCGGCAAGGAAGGCAGTCCGCAGCCGATCAGTGCGAGCATCAATCAGGAGACACTGGCTGAGATGATCGGGACCACGCGATCGCGGGTCAGCTATTTCATGAACAAATTTCGAAGGTTGGGGCTCATCAGCTATAATGGCCACATCGAGGTCCACAACTCGTTGTTGAGTGCGGTGTTGCACGAGAAGCCCGTGCTCAGAGAGCGCGACTAGAGAGGCTCCCAAGCGACGGCCCCAGAGCGTGGGGGCGCAATGAGGCCGTCATTTCCTCGGATGCTGTGGGGGGCGTTTGCATCCGGTCGTCCTTACCAAGTTGCGACACCGACATTCGTTCCGGCAGAAGCTCAACTCGCTTTCGTACGGTCAAGTCGAGTCGCAAGTCCGGGATCATTTCTCCTGAAGCGATTCAGGGCTCAGCCTCACTTCATCCTGTGCTCACGAATGGATCTCGTCGGTCCACACCTTGAAGCTGACCAAGGTGTTAGGGCCAAACGTCTGGGTAATCGGCACGTCGGCCGCGTCACGTCCTTGAGCGATCAGCACACGTCCAATCCGGGGGACGTTGTTGCGTGGATCGAATGTGTACCAACGTCCGCCGATGTAGGCTTCGAACCATCCCGCGAAGTCTCCTGGGGCGTAGGGGGGAGGCATGCCGATGTCGCCGAGATAGCCGGTGCAGTATCTGGCGGGAATGTTCATGCAGCGACAGAACGTGATGGCCAGATGCGCGAAGTCTCGGCAAACGCCCTTGCCTTCGTTGAAGACGTCCCGGGCCGTCTTGGTTGCGCGCGCGTGTTCGTAGCCGAATTGAATGTGATTGTGAACGAAATCACAGATCGCCTGAACACGGGCCCATCCGGGCGAGACCTTCCCGAAAAGTTTCCACGCGACATCGGACAGATGATCGGTTTCGCAATAGCGGCTGCCGAGCAGATATACGATTGTCTCTGCCGGCAAGTCCTCGACCGCGTGTTGGGTAGCCGAGGGCATAACGACGTCCGGCAAGCCGGTGTCGCGAACCATCCCGTCAGCCGCCAGGCGCATTCGGCCGGCTGGAGCAACGATGCGGCTGCACCAGTTGCCGAAGCCGTCACGATAGGGGACGATCGCAACCGAAGGCGTGGTAGTCAGATAATCGGGCACGACGACGTCCGATGCCCGAGAGAAATGAACGCCCAGGACCATGATCATGGGTGTGGGCTGCGGAAAGTCGTAGATCATCTCATAGCCGACCCGGATCTTCACTCGGCGTCCTCCAAAGTCGACAAATTGCCGCGGCTGCTTCGATCTCGATTATGCCTGTCGACACAGCGCGGCGTTCGGAAGTTCCAACGCGCTGGCGGGGGGCGTGTTCCTGCCTCTTCATTGAACGACATTACGACAGAGCCGACGCTGTTTTGACGTTCACGTCCACATCCATCCCAAGCTCGTCCTCACGAGCTCCCCAATAAGTGCCGAACAGGGGAATGGCCTGGCTTGGGACTCTGGCCACCGCCACGCGGATCAGATCGCGGTTTCCGACGATTCCATTGGTCGGATCGAACTCGACCCAGCCGGAGCCGGGGACGTAGATCTGGCACCAGGCATGGGTGGCTCCCCCGCCCAGCCAGACAGGACCATCGCGATCCGGTACGTAGATATAGCCGGTGATAAAGCGTGCGGCGAAGCCCAGGCTTCGCGCAGCTTCAATCATCAAGACGGCAAAATCCCGGCAGGTGCCCTTCCTGCGTTCGAGTGTCGTAGAAGGACTTTGCGTTCCTGGCGCCGTGCGGCGGTCGTAGGCGAAGCCATCCGAGATTGCTTCATTGAGGGTCATCAGGACCTGTCCGGTAGAACGTCTGGTCCCGCGCACGAGAAACGTGTCCAGCCACCTGCCGAGATGGTCTTCCGGGTCTGAGAACCATCTCTGAACATAGGGTGCCAGGTCGGGCGCCTCCTCCGCCTGATACGCAAACGGATGGTCCTTCGCGTGGTCCTCAATTCTGAAGTCGGGCGCGTTCTCCGGCGTGTGGTCGACCTTGATGACACACTCGAATCGCAAATTGTCGCTGTCACAGCCAAACTCGACCTGCGCAACACAATTCCCGAAGACATCGTGCAGCCACCTCACCTCAGAAGGCTCGGGCGTCACATTGAGCGAGAAATCAATCAGTCGCTGGTCGAAACTATCGCGCGGCCGTGCCATTAATTGATGTCGGCCGAGCCTGACCGCGCGCCGGTACCGATATGTCGTGATATGCCGGACGAGGAAGATCGCCATGGTACCGCCGATCGACGAGAGGTGAGAGCTTGCTCGCTGGCCGCTTGACGCGGAGACCGGACGATGGTGGGTCCTCTCACGCGCCTCGGGCGTGGCCAATCATCCTACGAATACCAGCTTTGATCTGCCAAGCCTGGAGCGGCTTACCATAGAACTCGCTGCAAGGGGGAAGATCGATGCTCGGCGGGTTCAATTTCTCGGACATCAGGATGAGGTCGATTGCCGGCCACCGTCTACGCACGGTGTGCGCAAGGCCTATGCCGTCTATGCTGCCCGGCAGCTGGATGTCGGCGCAAACGAGCGCGATGTCGGATCTGGAGCTCAGGATTGCGAGGGCTTCGTCGGTATCCAGCGCTTCCAACGGCGTGTAGCCGGCGTCTTCCACCATGCCAACTGCGCGCCTGCGGAGCACCATCTCGTCTTCTACGACGAGAACGAAGGCTGGAACGCGTGATGGACCGAACGTCATTGAGACTCACGGCTGCTGTGGGTGCGCACCGATGATCGGCACGCCCCTCTATGGTTCCTGTCTCGCTGCCGCATCCCTTTATCCGTTGAGATGCAATTTCATGATCTCAGAGAGTTGCGCCGCTGCGGCCCGCGGGCGGCTACCATTGAATGAGCACCGCACCAGCGATCACAAACGCGAAGAAGATCGGCAGAACGACCGGCGGCACCAGCCACTCGCGCAGTCCGAATTTTGAGATGTTTGACATATTGACCGCCTTTTGGTCGCGGCGGGAGCACGATGCTCTCAGTCACCGATAACAGCCGGGAAGCACGCGGTGATATTCAAGATATAGTGCCCGTCCGCGGAATAGCGAGGTCAGGCAGAAACTATTTGCTGTGACAGGGCGAACGGGATTGTAGTTCGCTTTCCACGTAGCCATCTAAGAGTTTGCGGGCGCCTCAACGCTCTTCCAGCGCCAGGTTTGGCACCGTCGCTCGCAAGGGCGGTCGCAGATCGGCCGTCCAAAAGGTAAATCGCGTCGAGCTGGCAAGGCAAGGAAGTCACCTTTCCACAACGGATCGGCTCCGGCCACATGATCGAGTTTCCAAACCATAGCCGTTCATACGACCGCACGCGGCGTGCCGTACGGTTCTGGGGACACGATAGCGCCATTGAGGCATCGTTTTTCATCGAAGAAGAAGCGCTGAAGCGAATTCAACCCGATACCGGTTACGATGAGTCGAGCCTTCTCCACGCTTTCGATTCCAATCGGGACTTGATATGCGCCGCCGCCGCCAAGGTGTACGTTCGCGGTACCAGGGGCTCTTACGATCTGGTCGCCGGCAATTTTTGACCCGATCGGCGCCTGTTAAGGGTTTCGCCCCCGAGCCAAATGAACCCCTCTGCCTCTGCCTATAGGCAGATGGAGTCTCAGTCTGTTTGTCGGTAATTCTGAAAGATAGACTTCATCCGGCGGCGCGGCAGTGCCTTTTTACCGGCATATCGTGAAGCAACCGGGGCGACTACTGGTAGTTAATAGGGTTTAGCTCTGTCCTATTAGGGCGCGGACTCATTAGCACGCAGCCATTCGGATTGATGCGAGCTTGACGAACGCCAGATAGTTGGCTGCGAGTTTGTCATATCGGGTTGCGACACGCCGACTTTGCTTGATCTTGTTGAAGAACCGTTCGATCAAGTTGCGCGCGCGATACAGATACGGGCTGAAGCAGATCGGGTCTTTGCGATTTCGTTTCGGCGGAATGTTCGCCCATGCTCCTTGCTGGCGGGCAAGCTCCCTGATCCAGTCCGCGTCGTATCCACGATCCGCGAGTAACATGGTTTGTGGGAGCAAGGCGCTGAGGAGAACCGAACACAGCCGATTGTTATGCGCTTCACCGGGCGTGAGCGCGAGATGGACCGGCAGGCCATTGGTGTCCACCACCGCGTGAATCTTGCTAGTGAGGCCTCCTCGGCGGGGCTCCACTGGCACGGCCGGGATGGCGGATGGGTCGGCCGGGTGACCGAAGCGCAGCTTGCCAGCCTGCGTAAGACGTTCGGAGACCGCGTGAGCGCGTTGAAGGGTGAGGATGCGGGCGATCCCCTTGGGGAGCCGCCGGCTGGCGCTCCAGGCGAGGTCTCTGCCGACGTGGCGGCCATCGTGCCTTCGGTCGAGGCCGATGAAGGGCACGGAGAACGAGCAACTGATCAGGTCCAGCCTGCACCCAGTTTGGGGCGGCCGTCCTTCTCGTTTCCGCGCCGTCCTGTGCAGCCCTGAGTGACGCCCGGGCGCAATCCATGGGATGGTGCCCAGCTGCCGTGCTTGCAGGCTGCAGCACTGAGGTGCTACACACCGGACCGGTGTTGCCTGATTTAGTTAGGTTTTTCAGGTGCGTAGCTGCAACGGCGATGTGGCCCAAATCTAGGTGGGGTCCCTCCCGCCCCAGCCAGCTTACAAGCCGTTGAGTTCGTTGCGTAAGCAGCTCCATTCCTGCCGAATTTTTTGGCGCGTTTGGAAATTGAGCTTCTAATGCTCGGTCCAGAATCGAACCAAGCGACGTCCTGCAGAGGCTGCTCGGGCTGGCGTCTTACGCGCTGCCGTAGAACAGAGGGTCATGGCGAGCCGATCGGATAGTCAGTCGAACTGATGCGCTTCTGCACCAGGGGGCGACAAGCTGTAGTTCACCCAGCCGATGGCGCAGAGTTAGCCACGGTGGCGCTGCGGCCGTTGCGGGGGAAACGCGGCTCGTCGCCGTTACGCCGCTTTCCTGCGGGGCTTCGGCTTTGCTTTTTTGTCAAGCAAGACCCTCTCTGGAGCCGGGCGCGCGCCTGGACCAGGGTGGACATGAACTTCCTTGGCTGAAAGCGGCTCGCCGCATTCCGAGCACACCATGATGGGGTCGAACGTCTTGCCGCACTTGCGATGTTCGTGCAGCAGGGGGCGTCCGCGTTCGTCGACCATGTGGGTGTCGCCCCAATGCACGAGCGCCATCATGATCGGATAGAGATCGAGGCCCTTTTGCGTCAGGATATACTCGTGGCGTTTAGGCGACTCCTGATAAGGAATGCGGCGCAGGACGCCCAGCCGAACCAGCTTTTTTAGTCGCTCTGCGAGCAGATGGCGGGTGATTCCAAGCGCTGACTGAAACCCCTCGAAGCGGCGCGTGCGCAGGAAGCATTCGCGGAGAATCAGAAGAGTCCAGCGGTCACCAATCACACCGATGGTGCGAGCCATTGAACATGGCTCTTCCTCAAGTTCATCCCATTTCATTCCTGCTCTCCGGTCGACCGGCGCCTGTTCCGCTCGAATCAGGGGGAGCGGCAGGCGCCACCCCCACCATTCTAGATAGGCACTAAAGTGGATACAATACCCTGCCAGTTGTTTCAAACGAACCAATTCAAAGTAGATTTGACAGTTCAATTTTAGAACTATAGAAGGGGTGCAGCCTGCGTTTGGCCTATAAGATCACGCCAAGCCTAACAAACATCGCGCTCTGCGGGAGGAGCTGACATGTCCCTGAAAGTTGAATTCCTGTTCGATTTCGGCAGCCCGAACGCTTACCTCGCGGAACTTGCCCTTCCCGGAATCGAACGGCGCACCGGCGTGAAATTCGAATATGTCCCGGTCCTGCTCGGCGGCATCTTCAAGGCGACGGGCAACATGTCCCCGTTCGAATCCCTTCGTGGCATCAAGAACAAGCCGGAGTATCAGGCGCTGGAGACACAGCGCTTCATTCGCCGTCATAACGCAACGAAGTTCCGGTCCAATCCGTTCTTTCCGGTCAATACGCTGATGTTGATGCGCGGCGCCGTCGCGGCGCAGCTCGAAGGCGTGTTCGAACCCTACTTCCGCGCGGCGTACCACCACATGTGGGAGGAGCCGAAGAAGATGGATGATCTCGAGACCTTCCGAGCAGCGTTCATCTCCTCAGGCGTCGATATCGATCGGTTGCTTGCGCGTGCGCAGCAGGATGACGTCAAGAAGGGGCTGATCGATCGGACCACCGACGCCGTCAACCGCGGCGCATTCGGCTCGCCGACTTTCTTCGTTGGAAATGAGATGTTCTTCGGCAAGGACCAACTCCGCGATGTGGAGGAGTCGATCGTCGAGCAGATCGGCCAGCCCGTTTCGAAGACGGCCTAAGGCCAGAACCTGGAGACTTGCAGAGCCGAGCAGACGTCCGCGCGCCTGCATGACGAAAGCTCAGTCGGCCTTATAACAAAACCAATTCAGGGAGAATGTCATGCCCGGCCCCCTCAACGGCGTGCGTGTCCTCGATTTGACAGGCGTAGTGTCGGGTCCTTTCGCGACCATGTTCCTGGCGGATCAGGGCGCGGACGTCCTGAAAATCGAGCCGATCGGCGGCGACATTACCCGACGCAGCCGTGCCACCATTGATAAGGATGGCGAGTTCTCCGCGCTATTCATTTCTTCAAATCGTGGCAAGCGCTCGCTGTCGATTGACGTCAAAAGCGCAGCCGGCCGTGAGGTTCTCGCCAAACTGGTCGCGCAAACCGATGTCCTGGTGCAGAATTTCCGGCCGGGCACTATGGAGCGTCTCGGTCTCGGCGTGGAAGAGTTGCGCCAGCGACATCCGCGCCTGATCTATGTTTCGATCAGCGGTGTTGGTGACACCGGACCCTATGTGAAGAAGCGTGTTTACGATCCGATCATTCAGGGCCTCTCGGGCTTTGCCGATATCCAGTCGCAGCCGGTCACGAACCGTCCGCAGATGATCCGAACCATCGTATGTGACAAGACTACCGCGGTGTTCACCGCCCAGGCGGTAGCGGCAGCACTCTATGCCCGCGAGAAGACAGGGCAAGGTGATCACATTCAGGTCGCCATGTTGGATGCGATGATCTCGTATTTGTGGCCGGAAGGCATGATGCAATACACGGTGGTGGGTGCCGAGGCCGCTACCGCCGATCCTAACGATCGGCCTGATCTCGTGTTCAAGACCAGCGACGGCTACATCACTGCCGGTACTATTTCCGATTCCGAATGGCAGGGTTTTTGCCGCGCCACCGGCGACCCCGAGCTAGCCAAGGATCCCCGGTTTGCGACGCCATCGGCGCGCTCGGTCAACGCCACGGCACGCATCAACAAAATGGCCGAATATATCAGCCAGCACACCACCGCAGAATGGCTGGAGCGTCTGGATGCCGCCGACGTCCCCTGTTCGCCGATCCTGCGGCGGGGCGAGATCATCCACAATGAACAGGTGGTCGCGCGCGATATCATTGCCGAGTTCGACCAACCGAAAGTGGGGCGGGTGCGGCAACCTAAGCCGGCAGCGCGTTTTGCGATCAACGAGGCCGCGATCGGTGGGCCTGCTCCCCGGGTGGGCGAGCACTCCCGCGACGTGTTGCACGAGCTGGGCTACGACGACGACGCCATCGACAAGATGGTCGCCGAGCGCAGTGTGCGCGTCGCGGTCTAACCGCGAAGCCCGTTGGCGAGGTATTTTAGACCTTCGCCGGCGCCGGGGTGATCGGTGCCATCGGAGCATTCGCCGCAACGGCTCGCTGAAAGGCCTCCCGTTTCCTGATGCGTTCGAGATAGGGCTGAGCGTTGTCGCAAATGCCGACCCCATAGGCGATGGCCCACTCTAGGCAGGTCGTGAGCAGGATGTCTGCGCTCGTAAACCGGTCGCCCATCAGGAATTGCCGGCCATCTGCGAGCGCGACTTCGACATGGCGCAACTGCTGGCGGAAATACTCGCCGGCCTGGGCAACGACTTCGGGTGCAATGCCGTAGATCGGTCCGAGCGCGTCGGCCCGATGGCGGCGCATCACGTAAAGGCTGGTAGAATCCAGCTCCGCGACGATAAAGAAGCACCATTCCAGCCACGCGGCATACTCGCGCGGGGCTTCCGGAATCAGCGATCGTTCCGGCTTGGAATACATGCGCGACAGGTAGGCAACGATCGCTGCGCTCTCGCCGATGCAGAAGTCGCCATCCTGAAGCAGCGGGATTTTCTGGCGCGGATTGAGCTTCGAGTATTCTGCGGTCTTTGTTTCGCCGGTTCGCGGGCCAATGGGCTTTGTCTTATAGGCTAGGCCCAGTTCGTGCATGGCCCAATGCGGACGAATGGTGCGACTCGTTCCAACGCCCCACAGGGTCAGGTTTGATGTCGCATCCATATTACCATTTCTCCACGGACGGACGGAGATCGAGCTCGTGGGTCCAGCCATCTTTGCTTTGCTGGTGGGTGAACCAATAGGCTTCGGCAATGGAAGACGTCTTGGTCAGGCTATCCGGCGGAATATCGCTTGCTTCGATCCCCTTCGCTGCCTTCATGCGTTGGTGAATCGCCTCGCTGTCCACGCCGGCGTCGATCAGGAGATGTACGACGTGAATGTCCTTCGGTCCAAGCTCGCGCGCCATCGCCTGGGCCACTGCTCGAAGTCCGAACTTCGCTGATGAAAATGCTGCAAACCCCGAGCCGCCACGCACGCTTGCCGTCGCGCCCGTAAAGAAGATGGTGCCGCGTCCGCGCGACAGCATCACGCGGGCAGCCTCACGTCCAACTAGGAAACCACCATAGCAGGCGAGTTCCCAGGCTTTGAAAAACAACTTCTCCGTCGTGTCGAGCAGAGGCTTGTTGACGTTCGAGCCGGCATTGTAGAGGCAAACCTCGACGGGCCCGTGCTCCTTCTCGACCCGCGCGAAAATGCCTTGGACTTCAGCTTCCTGGCGCGCATCCACGCTGAATGCGTGAACGTCATGCCCCGCAGCCCTCAACTCGGCCATCAGTCCCTGCGATTTGGAGGCATCGCGCCTGCAGATGCAAACCGTATAGCCGCCTCGGGCAAAACGCCGGGCGACCGCCGCGCCAATGGCATCGCCTGCGCCAACAAGTATCGCTACACCGCGGCTCGCCGCCATCCTCGATCCTCCAGTTCTTATTTGATACTGTAGATTAGCTGTCCGATGATGCGTTGTAAATGACGGTTCTAAGAGCAGCGCAAATCCATGCTCTGAGATGTATTGTCCATCTGACTCCGGAAAAAGTCCGCCGACGATTTTATCGATTGACGAGTTCTAAAAAAGAACTATAAACCGAAGCCCAAGTGTGCCGCATTGCAAAGTTGGCACGGTCGGTCGGGAGGTCAGTCGTGCTGGAGCTTTCAGAGACGATCAGTGTCGACGAGATCGCTGTCGACTTGCCGAGCCGAATCCATGAAGTAACGGCAGGACCGGTTGCCAGAGCGCCCGACCGGATTGCGCTGGTCGAGGACCTGGCTTCGTGGAGCTATCGAGAACTGGAGCAGCGCGTCGGCGAGATCGCCACCGTGCTCTCATCGCTGGGGATTAGGGCCGGCGATCGGATGATCATTGTCAAGCGCCTGCTGGAGTACAAGAGCGTATCCGGCATGGAACAACTGTCCCGAGGCCCGTTGCGCTTGATTGCCGTGGCCGGCGCGCCGCTGGATTTGAACCTGAAGTTGCGCGTGGAAAAAGAGTTCGGGCTTCCGTTGCTCAACGGTTACGGGATCACCGAATGCTCGCCGGGAATATCAGGCGTACGTTTCGATAGGCCACGCTCGGATCAGGCTGTTGGAACGCTGCTGCCTGGCGTGGAAGCGCGGGTGCGAACCATCGAAGGATTTCCGACTGTATCCGGTGAAGTCGGCGAGCTGCATGTTCGCGGGCGCAACGTGATGCTGGGGTACTATCGTGCCCCCGAGCTCACCGCGAAGGTGATTGACAGCGAGGGCTGGTTCAATACCGGCGATCTCGCACGTTTCGACGGCGATTGTCTGTATATCGTCGGCCGCACCAAGGAAATGATCATTCGTTCCGGTTTCAACGTCTATCCCGCGGAGGTCGAAGCAGTCCTCAGTTCACACAAGGACGTCGTGCAATCCGCTGTGGTCGGTCGTGCCGCGGACGGCAATGAGGAGATCGTGGCCTTTGTGCAGTTGCTGCCAGGATCTTGCACGACACCAGAGACCCTGATGCATTTTGTCCGGCCTCAGCTTACTTCTTACAAGCGGCCGTCCGAAATTGTCATCCTTGATGCCTTGCCGGCGACATCGACCGGCAAGATACTCAAACACAAGCTCGCGGAGAGCTTGCGCGAAGGTGGCGCAGTCCCTGCGGTGCAGACGCCCGAATTCCGCAGGCAACATATCTAACTTACCGGGAGGACATCTTGCAGAAGAGAAACGCAACCGTGGCCGTTATCGGCGCCGGAGACTTCATCGGCGGCGAGATCGCCAAAAAATTCGCCGCAGAAGGCTTCACGGTCTTCGCCGGCCGTCGTAACGGCGAAAAATTGGCTCCGCTCGTCAGGGATATCGAGGCTGCCGGCGGAGAGATTCACGCACGCTCGCTCGACGCTCGCAAGGAAGACGAAATCATCTCCTTCCTCAACGATGCGGACAAGCACGCGCCGCTGGAAGTCTGCATCTTCAACATCGGGGCGAACGTCAATTTCCCGATTCTGGAAACCACAGAGCGCGTTTTCCGCAAGGTCTGGGAAATGGCCTGCTATTCCGGCTTTCTGGCCGGGCGGGAGGCGGCCCGCCTCATGCTTCCGCGCGGGGGTGGCAACATCTTCTTTACCGGGGCGACCGCCTCGCTCCGCGGCGGCAGCGGGTATGCTGCTTTCGCAAGCGCCAAGTTTGGCCTTCGTGCGGTCGCGCAAGCCATGGCCCGCGAGCTTGGCCCGAAAAATATTCACGTCGCGCATCTCATCATCGACTCCGGCGTGGACACCGAGTGGGTTCGGCAACGCCGGCTGGAGGCTCTCGGGCCCACCGCGCTGGACGATCCGGATGCCTTGATGCCTCCGTCCTCCGTCGCAACTTCGTATTGGCAGCTCTACCAGCAGCCGAGAAGCGCATGGACGTTCGAGCTGGAGATCCGTCCCTTCGGCGAGAAGTGGTAGCGGAGCCTGTTGCGATGGAGCTCACGCTTTCCCGGGAGGACGCCGCGTTTCGTGACGAGGTGCGCAGTTTCATTGCGGAGAACTATCCGCCGGAAATGCGCGTTCCAAATCCGGAGACCGACCTGACCAAGGAGCAATCGCTGCTGTGGCACCGGATCCTCCACAAGAAGGGTTGGATCGCCCCGCTCTGGCCCAAGGAGTATGGCGGCCCGGGCTGGTCCGTCACGCAGCGCTTCATCTTCGAGCAGGAGAGCTCGCGCGCCGGCACGCTGCCGCCGCTCGCCTTCAGCGTCACCATGGTCGGGCCGGTGATCTACACGTTCGGCAACGAAGTGCAGAAGAAGAAATTTCTGCCGCGGATCCTGTCCGGCGAGGACTGGTGGTGCCAGGGCTATTCGGAGCCTGGCTCCGGCTCGGACCTCGCAACCGTCAGAACCAAGGCCATGCGCGACGGCGACCACTACATCGTCAACGGTCACAAGACCTGGACCACGCTGGCGCAGCATGCCGACTGGATCTTCTGCCTCGTGCGCACCGATCCGAGCGCGAAGCCGCAATCCGGCATCTCCTTCCTGCTGATCGACATGAAGTCGCCCGGTGTCACCGTGCGGCCGATTATCACCATCGATGGCAGCCACGAGGTCAACGACGTCTTCCTCGAGAACGTCCGCGTGCCCGCCGAGAATTTGATCGGCGAGGAGAACAAGGGCTGGACCTACGCCAAGTTCCTGCTCGGCAACGAGCGCACCAGCATGGCCGGCATCGGCCGGTCCACCCGCTACATCAACAAGCTGAAACAGATCGTGAAGGCCGAAATACCGGCCGAGGATCCCGCGCATCTCGAATTTCTGCGGGACATTGCCCGCATCGAGCTCGACGTGCTGGCGCTGGAGGCGACGGAGCTGCGCGTCGTCGCCCAGATGGCGCGCGGCATAGATCCAGGCCCGGCCGCCTCGCTTTTCAAGATCCGCGGCACCGAAATCTTCCAGGCCATCACCGAACTCACCCATCGCGCGATCGGCAATTACGGCCTTGCCATCCGCGAGCATCCGGTCAGCGCCAACCGCTTCATGCCCGGTCCCGACTACGGCCATACCGCGTCGGAGAAATATCTGAACGCGCGCAAGCTCAGCATCTACGGCGGATCCAACGAGATCCAGCGCAACATCATCGCCAAAGCCGTGCTCGGCCTCTAGCCGCGGCGGATCGGGAGGATCGGATGGATATTCAGTTCACGGAAGAGCAGGAATTGCTGCGATCCAGCGTCCAGCGCCTGTTGCGCGACCAGTACGACTTCGAGGCGCGGCGCAAGATCGTGGCAAGCGAGGAGGGCTTCAGCCGAAAGCAATGGGACGCTTTCGCCGAACTCGGCCTTCTCGCTGCGCCGTTCTCCGAGGGCGCTGGCGGTCTCGGCGGCGGTCCGCTATCGACCATGATCGTGATGCATGAGTTCGGCCGTCACCTCGTGCTCGAGCCGTTCGTCGAGACGGTGGTGCTGGCCGGCGGATTGATCGAGCACGTGGGCACGCCGGAGCAGCAGCAAAGCTTCATCCCTGAAATCATCGACGGCTCGAAAATCTGGACGCTGGCCTGGACGGAGAAAGCATCGCGCTTCGATCTTGCCAATGTCACGACGCGGGCGCGGCGCGAGGGGAGCGACCATATCCTGACCGGCGCGAAGACCATGGTGATCGCCGCACCTTGGGCCGACTATCTGATCGTCTCTGCGCGGACCTCCGGCGACGATCGTGACCGCGGCGGCGTCAGCCTGTTCGTGGTCGATCGGCGCGCGACCGGCGTCGATCTCCAGAGCTTCAAGACCATCGACGGCCGCCGGGCTGCCGAGCTCGGCCTGCGCGAGGTCCGCGGGCAATTGCTGGGCGCAGAAGGCGAGGGTGTTGCCGCGCTGGAAGCCTGCCGTGACCGTGCCATCGGCGCGCTCTGCGCGGAAGCAGTCGGCGCCATCGGCGAGCTGAACTCGGCGACGCTGGAGTATTCGAAGACGCGCAAGCAGTTCGGCACCGCCATCGGTTCCTTCCAGGTGCTGCAGCACCGAATGGTCGACATGTTCATCGCACATCAGGAGGCGCTTTCCCTGATGCAGCATCTGAGCCTCAGCCTCAGCGCTGGCGATGCCGGCCTGTCGCGGCTCGCCTCGGGTGCCAAATCGAAGATCGGCTATGCCGGCAAGTTCGTCGCCGATCAGGCGGTGCAGCTTCACGGCGGCATGGGAATGACCGACGAGCTCAACGTCGGGCACTATTTCAAGCGAATCTCCTCCATCAACATCCAGTTCGGCGATCCCGCGTTCCATGTGCTGCGTTACGCGCAGCTGGACGCGGCCGCATAAGCAGCGAGGCAGGCATGACCACTGAAGCAGTCATCGTTTCCACCGCCCGAACGGCCGTCGGCAAAGCGTATCGCGGCGCGCTCAACAACACGGACGGCCCCACCATGGCCGGGCACGTGATGGCCGAAGCCGTGAAGCGCGCCGGCATCGCGCCCGGAGAAGTAGAAGACGTGGTCATGGGCTGCGCGATGCAGCAAGGCACCATGGTGATGAACGTGGCGCGCAAGGGCGCGATCCGCGCCGGCCTGCCCATCACGGTGGCCGGCACAACGATCGACCGGCAATGTGCGTCCGGCCTGCAGGCCATCGCGGTCGCCGCGCGCTCGGTGATATCAGACGGGGTCGAGGTCGCGATCGGCGGAGGCATCGAGTCGATCAGCCTCGTTCAAAACGAGCACATGAACAAGTTTCACGCCGTCGACGACGAGCTGATGGCGATGAAGCCCGAAATGTACATGTCGATGCTCGATACCGCCGAGGTCGTTGCCGAGCGCTACAAGATCGGCCGCGACAAGCAGGACGAATATAGCCTCGAGTGCCAACGCCGCGTCGGCGCTGCGTTACAGGCCGGCCGCTTCAACGACGAGATCGTGCCGTTCACGACCAGGATGGCGCTGTTCAACAAGGACACCAAGGAGGTCACCTACGAGAAGGTGACGCTCACAAAGGACGAAGGCCCGCGTCCCGAAACCACCGCCGAAGGCCTAGCCAAGATCAAGCCGGTGTTCGAGGGCAAGACGATCAGCGCGGGAAATGCCAGCCAGCTCTCGGACGGTGCCTCGGCCTGCGTGATCATGAGCGACAAGATTGCGGCCAGAAAGGGTCTCAAGCCGCTTGGCATTTTTCGTGGCTTCGTCGCCGCCGGCGTCGAGCCGGACGAGATGGGTGTCGGCCCGGTCGCCGCGATCCCGCGCCTGCTCAAGCGCCATAACCTCAAGATCGACGACATCGACCTGTGGGAGCTGAACGAGGCCTATGCGGTGCAGGTGATCTATTGCCGCGACAAGCTCGGAATCGATCCGGACAAGCTCAACGTCAACGGCGGCTCGATCGCTATCGGTCATCCCTACGGCATGACCGGGTCGCGGCTCACCGGCCATCTCCTGATCGAAGGCCGGCGACGCAAGGCGAAGTACGGCGTGGTGACCATGTGCATCGGTGGCGGCATGGGCGCGGCTGGCTTGTTCGAAATCATCCACTGAGCGGCAACGCGGGAGATCATTCGTGAAGACAGCAATTACCGAACTGTTCGGCATCGAGCACCCGATCATCCAGGGCGGAATGCACTATGTCGGCTTCGCCGAAATGGCGGCGGCCGTCTCCAACGCGGGCGGGCTCGGCTTGATCACGGGCCTGACGCAGAGAACGCCGGAGCTGCTGGCCAAGGAGATCGCTCGCTGCCGCGACATGACGGACAAGCCGTTCGGTGTGAACCTGACATTCCTGCCGACCTTCAGCGCGCCGCCCTATCCGGAGTACATCGCGGCCATCAGAGAGGGCGGCGTCAAGATCGTCGAAACCGCCGGGCGCAGCCCCGAACAGTACATGCCGGCCCTGAAGGCGGGCGGCATTAAGGTGATCCACAAATGCACCTCCGTCCGGCATTCACTGAAGGCCGAGCAGATCGGTTGCGATGCCGTCAGCGTCGACGGCTTCGAGTGCGGGGGCCATCCCGGCGAGGATGACATGCCGAACATGATCCTGTTGCCGCGCGCCGCGGAGGAACTGAAGATCCCGTTCGTTGCCTCGGGCGGCATGGCGGATGCGCGCAGCCTGGTTGCCGCCCTGGCGATGGGCGCTGCGGGCATGAACATGGGCACGCGCTTCATCGCCACCAAGGAAGCGCCGGTGCACGAGAACGTCAAGAAGGCGCTGGTCGCGGCGACGGAACTCGACACCAGGCTCGTGATGCGTGCGCTCCGGAATACAGAGCGGGTCCTGAACAACAAGGGCGTCGAGCAACTGCTCGAGATCGAGCGCGAGAAGGGCAAGAGCCTCAAGATCGAGGACATCCATGACCAGGTGGCGGGCGTCTATCCCAAGGTGATGATCGACGGCGACATGGATGCGGGCGCATGGAGCTGCGGCATGGTCGTCGGGCTCATTCACGACATTCCGTCCGTGAAGGAACTGATCGACCGCATCATGGCGGATGCGGAAAGACTCATCCGGCAGCGCCTGACTGGTTTCCTCGACGGCGCCGGGCAGCGGCCGGCTGCGGCTCGGGCGATGGCTTAGCCCCGGAGGACATACCGCTTCCGCACGTTCTGACGGAGGCTATGCGCACGCATGGTCGTGCGTGCGTCGATCTTTGTTGAAGCTCAACGGGCCAGATCGACGGCCTTCGGCAGCTTCGGGGGCATTTATGGACCAGGCCGACTTCCACTACTACGAGCCTTCGAAAGGCCACGGGCTCCGGCATAATCCGTTCAATGCGATAATCGCGCCGCGTCCGATTGGGTGGATCTCATCGCGCAATGCAGCCGGTCGATTGAACTTGGCCCCCTACAGCTTTTTCAACGCGTTCCTCTACGATCCTCCGATCATCGGATTTTCCTCGATCTCGTGGAAAGACACCGTCAAGAACGTCAGCGAGACACGTGAATTCGTCTGGAATCTGGTCACCATGGATCTCGGCGAGCGCATGAACGTGACAGCGACGCCACTCGATCACGGCGTGAGCGAGTTCGAAGCAGCCGGTTTGACGCCGATACCCGGACGCCACGTTGCTGTGCCGCGGGTGGCGAGAGCAGGGCCGCCATGGAATGCAAAGTCGTCGAGGTCTCTCAGCTGGCCAACGCACGCGGAGAAAAGGTCGAAGGATGGTTCGTGCTTGGCGAGGTCGTCGCGGTCTACATCGACAAGACGTTGATCGAGGACGGCGTCTACAACACGGCACTTGCGCGTCCCATTCTGCGCGCCGGCCGGGGTGGAGATTATCTCGAGGTCAGGACCGAGAACATGTTCGAGATGAAGCGCCCAGCGGGCAGCAGCAAGCCGGAATTCCACGGGACCTGATTGAGCTGGAAACAGGCTCAATTGTGGGCCGACCATGCCTTGCCGCGTTTTGCCCGACAGGCCTAAGCCCGACTTCGCAAAGCCGATGAGTGACTGAACGGAAGCGCGTGCGGAGTCATACGCCCATCAAGACCCCGGGCCCCGCACGTACAGGCCAAGAGCCAGCAGGGAGAACGCGCTCATCACGACGCCCAGCGCAAACATTGCTTCATGTGACACTGTGGCAGCAAGCCATACGCCGATTGCCGCGATCATCATCTGCAAGAAACCCAGCAGCGCCGAGGCCGCGCCGGCTTTCTCGCCGAATGGAGACAACGCGCGCGCCGTGGCCAACGGACTGACAATGCCCATGCCGAGGAGATATACGCTCATCGCGCCTAGAAAGGGCAAGAAAGTCGGGTTGATCAGCGAGATGAGCAGGATCGCAAGGCTGCTGGCGGCCGTCGCGCACAAACCTGCCCAGATCGGACCATCGAGCCCGTAGCGTGGTGCCAATCTTGTGGCAAGCATACCCGCGGCGAATACGATGAAGACGGTGCCGGCAAAGAAGAGCCCGAGCTGGATCGGCGTGAAGTGCAACGCTTCGATGAATAGGCGCGGCGCAGCGGAAAACATCGAGAACAAGCCGCCCATAGTGAGGCTCGAGGCGCCCGCGGGGGTAGCGAAGCGACGGTCTCCAATCAGACCGGCATAGGTCCTGCCGACGACAATTGGATTGAACGGCGTGCGGATCGAATTGTGGGTTTCGCCAAGAACGATGGCGTAGGCAACGGCGCCGATGGCGGCAAAGGCCGCGACCAGCGCGAATTCGGCGCGCCAGCCCAGGCTATGGTCGAGGGCGCCGCCAAGCAGCGGCGAGAACCCGGGAGCTGCGGACATCACGATCATGATGAGCGCCATCGCGCGTGCCAGTGCCGCGCCACTGAACATGTCGCGGGCGATGGCGCGAGACAGCACTGACGTCGCGCAAGCACCTGTTGCCTGCACGACGCGGCCGATGAGGAGATTGGGCAGGTCGGTTGCCAGACCGCACCAAACGCTGCCGGCGAAGAACACGGCAAATCCGATCATGACCGACCACCGTCTTCCGTAGCGATCTGAAAGCGGTCCGACCACGAGCTGGCCCAACCCGAAAACTGCAAGAAACACGGTAATGGCGGACGTGACCTCCGCAGTCGTGACATTCAACGAGATCGCAATCTGCGGCAGAGACGGCAGCAAGATGTTGGTCGCAAGCGTTCCCATCGCGGCCAGCACGGAGAGGATCGCGATCGGCAGGACGCTGGAGCTAGGAATGTCCCGCGACGCGGTGTTCGTCATATCAGCCATGGATATTCCTCGTCGCGGGGATGGGGCAGATCAAGTGGCGAGTGACGCGGTTCGCGCCGCTCGCCGAGTCCGTCTCGTCGGTCCAGCCGTGATATCAGCGGACGACGCGCTCGATCGCGATGGCGGTAGCTTCGCCGCCGCCAATGCAGAGCGACGCGACGCCGCGCTTGAGGTTTTGCGCTTCGAGCGCGTGCAGCAGCGTCACGATCAGCCGCGCGCCGGTGGCGCCAATGGGATGACCTAGCGCGCAGGCGCCGCCGTTGACGTTCAGCTTTTCTCTGGGGATGCCGAGATCCTTCTGTGCCGCCATCGCGACGACGGCAAATGCCTCATTGATCTCGAACAGATCCACGTCGCCAACGCTCCAGCCGACCTTGTCCAATAGCTTGCGAATAGCGGGGATCGGGGCCGTCGTGAACCATTGTGGCTCCTGACTGTGGGTGGCATGGCCCTTGATCTCGGCGAGCACCGGAAGGCCGTCGCGATCGGCGAGCGAGCGTTTTGCCAAGATGAGCGCTGCAGCGCCGTCAGCATTGGCGGATGAGGCGGCGGGCGTGATGGTGCCGTTGGCGCGGAACGCGGCTTTCAGCCCGGGGATTTTGGCGGGATCGACTTTGAGCGGATGTTCGTCATTGGAGATGATCCGGGGCCCGGCCTTCTCGGTCAACGTGATTGGAGCAATCTCAGCCTTGAACGCGCCGCCTTCAACCGCCTTGCGGGCGCGGGTCAAGGTCTCGATCGCATAGTTGTCCTGGTCTTTGCGGGTGAATTGATAGGCCTCCGCCGTGGCCTCGCCAAAGTCCCCCATCGAGCGTCCGGTCTCGTAGGCGTCTTCCAAGCCGTCCATCAGCATGTGGTCGATGATGCGGTCGTGGCCAGCGCGATAGCCGCCACGCGCCTTGGCCAGCAAATACGGCGCATTGCTCATGCTCTCCATGCCGCCAGACAGAACGATCTCGGCGGAGCCCGCATTGATGATATCGTGAGCCAGCATGGTGGCCTTCATGCCGGAGCCGCAGACCTTGTTGATGGTGGTGGCGCCGGTGGCATCCGGCAATTTGGCGCCGCGCGCGGCCTGGCGTGCCGGCGCCTGGCCCTGTCCGGCTGGCAACACGTTGCCGATGAACACCTCGTCGATCCGCTCGGGCGCCAGTTTGGCTCGTTCGAGAGCAGATCCGATCACATGGGAGCCGAGCTTGTGGGCACTGAGTGGCGAGAGCTCGCCCATGAAGCGGCCGAGCGGCGTACGGGCCGCGGAGAGGATTACGACGGGATCGGAAGCGGCGGCCATGGCGAATTCTCCTGTTGATCACTTCGTTATATGACGATAGTCATATAACATGGGCGACATTGCAATGAAATATTGCCGTCGCTCCAAAAGCGCGGTCCAGAAGCGCTGGTGGATGGGATCGGTCGAACAGCTGGTCACCGAGCAGCTTGCACGGAGGGGAGATGCGTTACGTAGGAGACCATAGGCGCCAGACCCACAGCCGGATCGTTGAAAGTGCCTCCTACGGCTTGCGTCAAAACGGTGCCGAAGGGCTTAGTGTTGTCGAATTGATGAAGCTCGCCGGTCTTACGCACGGCGGGTTCTATAACCATTTCGAGTCGCGTGCCGCGCTTGTTGGCGAGGCAATTGCGTTTGCGATGGATCAAACGGCCGAGCGGTGGAAAAAACTGGCGAACCGGAAGGCGAACGAGGATCGTTTCGAGACGTTGATCGCCGATTATCTCAGTTCTCGCCACCGCGACAATCCCAGACAAGGCTGCGCGCTTCCGGCCCTGGCCGCTGATGTCGCTCGATCGAGCCCGAGGGAGCAACGGGCGCTTGCTTCCAAGCTGGAGAAGATGATCGACATCCTGGTCGAAATGCTTCCCGCCGAGGGTCCTCAACAGGCACGCCAAATCGCGACGAGCACCATTGCGACCATGGTTGGATCGATCGTGCTATCGCGTGCTGTCGGCGCCGGGAAGCTTTCTGACGATATTCTCGACGCCGGACGGATGACTGTCTGCGGCCGGACTCACAAGCGACAGCGCAGAACAGCAAAGGCGATGAGCTGCGACAAACCATAATCTGGGAGGTGCCCATGACGGCCGGCAAGTGGCTCAAGACAGCCTGCAACCTCTGTTACGTAAACTGCGGCATCGAGGTCTGGGTGAATGAGGGGCGTCTCGAGAAGGTACGAGGCGACCGTTCAAACCCGAAGTCGCAAGGCTATTTGTGCAACAAGGCGGCGCGCATTCCCTACTATGCGCATCACAGGGATCGGCTCACGACCCCGCTGCGTCGTCGCGCCGATGGCGGCTTTGATGAAATCGAGTGGGACGTCGCGATCGCAGAAATCGCGGAGCGGCTTCGGGACGTCGTCGACAGGTATGGCGGCAAGAGTATTGCCCTTTATGGCGGCGGCGGGCAGGGCAACCACGCCGGCGGTGCCTACGCCGGTGGCTTGTTGCGTGCGCTGGGCTCGCGCAGCGTCTTCAACGCGCTTTCGCAGGAAAAAACCGGCGATTTCTGGGTCAATGGCCACATGTTCGGCAGCCAAACCTGCCACACGTCAGAGGACGTTCATCATTGCGATCTCTTGCTTGTCATCGGGGCAAATCCCTGGATCGCGCACGGCTTCCCCAATGCGCGCGACCATCTCAATCAGATCCGCAAGGATCCCGCACGCAAGCTGATCGTCATCGACCCCCGTCGAACCGAAACCGCAGAGATGGCGGATCTGCATCTTGCGGTTCGCCCCGGTGCCGATGCGTTTCTCCTTGGCGCGCTGCTGGCCACGCTCGTCCGGTCTGACCGGATCGACCACGCGTTCATCGAGGCGCACACGATCGGCTTCGCGGAAGTGAGGCAAGCGCTATTGAACATCCCCGTTGAGCAATGGGCGGCCGCCGCCGATATCTCGATCGCGGAGCTGGAGAGCTGCGCCGCGATGATCGCAGCCGCGAAGGCCATGGTGGTTCGGGTTGAACTCGGCATCCAGCAAGGCGTCAACTCGACACTCAACTCCTATCTTGAAAAGCTCTTGATCATGCTTTCCGGCAATTTCGGCCGTGAAGGTACCAACCAATTGCATAGCTGGCTTCAACCGCTATGGGGAAACTCGCCGAACCAGACATTCGCGCCGACCGGCGACGCGATCATTGGGGGCTTGTTGCCGCCCAACATTTTCCCCGAGGCGGTACTCAAGGATCATCCAGAGCGGTTGCGCTGCGTCTGGATCGACAGCTCCAATCCCGCTAACACCGCCGCAAATACCGTGGCGGTGGAACGCGCGTTGCAATCGCTGGAGCTATGCGTTGTGGTCGACGTTGCGATGACCGAAACCGCACAGCTCGCGGACTACGTTCTCCCGGCCTCCACACAATACGAAAAGACCGAATTCACTCTGTTCAACTTCGAATTTCCGACCAACTATTTTCATGTCCGCGCCGGTGTTCTGCCGCCACTTGCCGGCACCTTGCCGGAGCCCGACATCTACACGCGGCTTGCCGTCGCCCTGGGGCTTCTGCCGGGTGACAATGTGCTCGCGCCGCTACGCGAAATAGCACGGCGCTCGCGACCTGAATTCGCCGTGGCCTTTCGTGCTTTCATCGCGGAGAACCCTGCGGCAGTGCCTGCCCTGGTGCTCTACCATACGCTGGGGCAGACGCTTCCGGACGGTACCGCGGCTGCGGCGCCGATTTGGAGCGCGGCACAGGCTTGCGCGAAGCGATCGCCGCAAGCGGTGCGGCGGGCGATCGGCGCATCCGAGCAGGTGGCGGACCATCAGCTCGGAGATCTCCTGTTCGACACCATCGTGGCCTCCCGGCAAGGCACGGCGGTTACACGGCACGAATATGACGAGGTCTGGTCACTGATCGGCCATTCGGATCGCAAGGTTCGGCTGATCGTCCCGCAGATGCTGGAATGGCTGGCGCGTCTCGATCCGCAAGCCGCTAGCGCGCCAAAGGAGTTCCCGTTCGTGCTGGCGGCTGGTGGTCGCCGCATGTTCAATGCCAACCAGATATTTCGCGATCCCGCGTGGCGGCGCGACGACCCGGACGGCGCCCTGTTGATCAATTCGCGCGATCTGAGCGAGTTGGGCGCGAAGGATGGTGACTGGATCGCGGTGGAGTCGGCGGCCGGGCGGCTCGTCGTCCGCTGCAAGGTCGATGACGCCATGCGGAACGGCCAATTGGCGCTGCCGCACGGCTATGGTCAGGGCTACCCGACGTCGGACGGAGAGCGCCTGATCAACGGGCCGCGCATCAATCTGCTCACCGAGAGCGCCAACCGCGATCCCATTGCGGGCACGCCCTACCACAAGAACGTCGCGGTTCGACTGGCCCTGGTGACCGAGCACGAAGCTGCCGCCTGTCAGTCGCAATCCGAGCGAATTCATAAGAGAGCGGCCGGACAATAGCTCGAAGGGAGCGTCGAATGACCGAGAAACCAATCGCAATCGTGACCGGAGTAGGGCCAGGCACGGGAGCTGCCATCGTCAAGCGCTTCTCTGCTGGCGGGTTTCGTATCATCGCGCTTGCCCGCTCAGCGGAGCTCATCAATCGACTTGCGCAAGAGCTTCCGGACGTGCACGCGGTGACCTGCGACGTCTCCGAGGAGGTTCAGGTGCGGACCGCAGTCGCTGACGTAAAGCGCCGCTTTGGCGCGGCGGACGTTCTCATCCACAACGCGGTCGGAGGAGGCTGGGGGAGTTTTCGCGAGATCGATCCGAAGATGCTGAAGGGCAACTTCGAAGTCAACGTGATGGGTCTGTTGTACCTGTCGCGAGAAGTGGCGCCTGACATGATCGCTCGGGGCAAGGGCGCAATCCTGGTGACCGGCAACACCTCTTCGATCCGAGGCAAAGCCAATTTCGCCGGCTTCGCGCCGACGAAGGCGGCGCAGCGCATTCTGGCCGAGTCGATCGCACGTGAAGTAGGACCTCTCGGCGTCCACGTCTCCTACGTTCTCATCGACGCCGTTATCGATACGCCCCGGATGCGCGCGCGGATGAGCGACAAACCGGATGAGTTCTTCATCAAGCCGGCGGCGATCGCTGACGAATTATTGCATCTCTACGGTCAGGATCGCTCGGCCTGGTCGTTTCTCACGGAACTGCGGCCATTCAACGAAAATTGGTAACGCTCGAACACGGGCACGGCGGGCTGGGTCACTTTGGAGAGCTCTCCGCGGGACTTGAAAGGTCAGGAACATGACTGATGGATCCATCTCGGTTGATACGGGGACGGACGAACTGCTGTGCGCGATCCGGGATCGCGTCGCGGTGATTACCTTGAACCGGCCCGGAGCCCGAAATTCGTTGTCCGATCATCTTACGCCGGCGTTGCGCCGGATGATCAAACAGAATGGAGATGATCCTGAGGTCGGAGCCCTCCTGATTACCGGTGCAGGCACTGCCTTCTGTTCGGGCGGCGATGTTAAGGGAATGGGCGGCAACGCTGCCGCGCCGGCGATGTCCTTCAGCGACAAGGTTGCGCGATTGCGGGAACGTCAGCGAACCCTGACCGGCGTACTTGTTTCGGTGCGGAAGCCCACCATCGCAGCTTTGCCGGGACCAGCGGCTGGCGCCGGGCTTGCGATCGCACTCGCTTGCGACCTTCGTATCGCGGCCGAATCCACGATCATGACGACAGGCTATGCCAGGATTGCGCTCACCGGCGATTACGGCATTTCGTGGTTGTTGACCCGGCTTGTCGGGACGGCACGTGCTCGCGAACTGATGTTTCTGTCTGAACGGATCAGTGCACGGCGCTGCGAAGCATTGGGCCTTATCAATCGCGTGGTGTCTGATTCCGAACTGCAAAGCGAAGCATTCGAAATGGCGAGAACATTGGCGAATGGCCCGGCGAGCGCCTATGCCTCCATGAAGGATAATCTCGACCTTGCGCTGTCGGCCGACTTCTTGACGTCACTAGATCAAGAGGCCGAGAGGATGGTCCTCGCGGCGGGCACTGCGCAGCACGCCGAAGCTGTCCGGGCTTTTATTGAGAAGCGTCCGCCGACTTACAGGTAAAACTCTTTCAGGTCATGACTTCGAAGGCCTAGCGGGCCGCACCCGCAACCGCACAAGCTGGAGGTGCCAAGCTAATTGCTCATTCGACTGCGGCGATACGAATGGGACGCGTTCCGATCGGAGCGCCGGTCGCGCGGTCGATGGTGAGGGGATCGATCTCCGTTCCGTTTTCGGCATCAAAAAACCGGGTCACCTTGCCTCCGCTGCGATGCTTGCGTCCCCACGCACCAATCGCGAATAGGACCGGCAAGAAGTCGCGCCCGGCTTCCGTCAGCACATATTCGTCCCGTGGCGGACGGTCTGAATAACGGCGCTTCTCCAGCACTCCCTCGTCAACCAGCGCCGAAAGGCGCCCCGTCAGCATCGTCGGCGCGATACCGAGACTCCTGCGAAAATCGTCGAAACGGGTCAGTCCCGCATGGGCGTCGCGCATGATCAGCATGCTCCATGCGTCTCCGACCAGCGCCAGGCTTCGGGCGATTAGGCAAGGCTGGGCCGAAGGTTTTTTCATGTAAGTCTCATTTTAGTAGTGACTTGATACTAAATTGATAGTAACAGATCATTCGTCGGTGTTCCACGCCAAATTGGGAAGACCGGAGCCGAGAACGCGGAATTGCGCTGATGCCGGGTGCTTCCGCCAGCATTGGGCTGGCGTCGGGCCAAGGCCAACACAGCGGCCTATCAACACGTGCACCTCTTCGTGCGCACAGGAAGAACCGCGTCATCCGATATCCCTCTGATCTCAGGGATTCCGGTGTCAGCCGAACTATGGAGTAAGTGATGTCAACTTATGTCAGCCACCCAGGATCGGTCGTGCGCTATGTCGATGCGCCGAATCTTTCGATCAGTGCTGCAGAAACAACTTTTGCCTATCGCGATATCGGTCCACGCACTGGCGTGCCATTGATCCTTCTCAACCATTGGGGCGCGGTTCTCGACAATTTCGATCCACCGATCGTCGACGGGCTCGCCACCAGGCATCGCGTGATCGCGATCGACTACCGCGGCATCGGCGCTTCAGGCGGGAAAGCGCCTGTTAGCGTTGGCGAAATGGCAGAAGATACGATTGCTCTGATCGCCGCGCTGGGCTTTGAAAAAGTCGATCTGCTCGGCTTTTCCCTCGGCGGCTTCGTAGCCCAGGATATCGCGCTGAAGGCCCCTGGTCTCGTGCGAAAGCTGATTCTGACCGGCACGGGCCCGGCAGGCGGCAAAGGTATCGAGAAGGTCGGGCCGGTGTCCTGGCTGCTGATGATCAAGGGCTTGCTGACTTTGCGAGACCCGAAATTCTATCTGTTCTTCACCTCCACAGCCAATGGCCGCCGGGCCGCAAAGGCCTTTCTGGAAAGGCTGAAGGAGCGTAAGTCAAATCGGGACAAAGGAGCCACGCCAGTGGCCTTGTTGCGGCAGCTCAAGGCGATCAAGAGCTGGGGCCAGCAGGCGCCTCAGGATCTCGGCAGCCTCCGCATCCCGGTCCTGATCGCGAATGGCGATAACGACATCATGGTGCCGACCGCAAACAGCACCGACATGGCACGGCGTATTCCCGGCGCCCAACTCGTCATCTACGAAGATGCCGGGCACGGCGGCATTTTCCAGTACCACGCCGATTTCGTGCCGAAGGCGCTGTCGTTCCTCGACGCCTGACGCCGCGACCATATTTTCAGATTGGAGATGACATCATGAAGGCATTCGTCGTCGACAAATATAAGAAGAAAGGGGCTCTGCGCTCGGCAACCATGCCAGAACCGGAGTTGCGGGACGATGATGTCCTGGTTCGGGTTCACGCAACTGCTGTGAACGTCCTGGACTCCAAGCTCAGGGATGGAGAATTCAAGCTCATCCTGCCGTATCGTCCGCCCTTCATTCTGGGCCACGATGTTGCCGGGACGGTCGTCAGGGTTGGCCGCAATGTCAGGCGATTCAAGGCAGGCGACGAGGTCTATGCGCGGCCGCGCGATCATCGGATCGGAACATTCGCCGAATTCATTGCCATGAACGAAGCCGACGTGGCGCCGAAGCCCTCGAACATCAGCATGGAAGAGGCCGCTTCCATCCCGCTGGTGGGGCTGACCGCCTGGCAGGCGCTAGTCGAGGTGGGCAAGCTGAGGCCCGGCCGGAAGGTCTTCATCCAGGCGGGCTCCGGCGGGGTGGGGAGTTTCGCGATCCAACTCGCCAAGCATCTCGGTGCGGTCGTCGCGACGACGACGAGCGCGAAGAATGTCGAGCTGGTCAAGAGCCTCGGCGCGGACTTGGTCATCGACTACAAAACCCAGGATTTCGAGAAGGTCTTGTCGGGCTACGATCTGGTCCTGCACAGCCAGGACGCCAAGACGCTTGAAAAATCTCTGCGCGTGCTCAAGCCGGGCGGCCTGCTCATCTCAATCTCCGGGCCGCCCGACCCCGAATTCGCGAGGGAGCAGGGGATGAACATCTTCCTGAAACTGGTGCTGCGTTTGCTGAGCCATGGTGTGCGGAAGAAAGCCAGAAAACTTGGTGTGCGCTTCTCATTCCTGTTCATGCGCGCGCAGGGACAGCAGCTACGCGAAATAACGTCCCTGATCGAATCCGGCGTGATCCGTCCGGTCGTGGACAAGGTTTTCCCGTTCGAAAAAACCGGCGACGCGCTCGCCTATGTCGAGACCGGGCGCGCAAAGGGCAAGGTCGTGATCGCGGTGAAACAATAGTTCCGTAACGGTGCCGCCTGCGTTGCGACGCCATACGCCGGCCGGCACCAAGTGCATGAGGAAACGACATGGCTGAATCCAACCGCGATACACAGCCTTTCCTGCAGGACGTCGCACTTATTGTCGGCGGTGGCCCGGGCATCAGTTCGAGTTGCGCCAGGCTGTTCGCGGAAAACGGGATGTCTGTCGCCGCCGCAGCCAGGAATCCGGAAAAAGCCGTCCTTGAGACTCTCGAAAAGGTGCACGGCGTACGTCGCTACGCCTGCGATGCAAGCGAACCGGAGGCCGTGGCACAGCTGTTCGCGAATGTCGCTCGAGAGATCGGAGCGCCGAGGCTTGTCGTGCATAACATCGATGGCCGCGTTCCCGGCATTTTCCGCAAGGACATTCTCGAAGCCGACCCGATAATGGCGGTCGAAACAATCCGAAACTCGGCATTCAGCGCGTTTCTGGTAGGTCAACAGGCAGCTCGGCTCATGCTCGGAAACGAACCCGACGTCAATGGTACGAGAGGAACGATAATCTTTACGAACGCCAGCGCGGCGCTCAAGGGTTTTCCATTGAGTGGTGCATTTGCGATGGCGTGCCATGCCAAATCCGGACTCGCGCAAAGCATGGCGAGAGAATTGATGCCGCAGGGAATCCATGTGGCGAATGTGCCGATCGATGCCGCGATCGGTTGGACTCAGGAAGACGGGACCCGCGCGCACCGTCTGGCGGGGACGACCGTGGAAGACAACATGGCCGACCCTGTCCATATTGCGGAAACCTATCTGCAGCTGCACCGCCAGCATCGGTCGACCTGGGCTTTTGAAGTCGTGCTGCGGCCGTGGGTCGAGAAATGGTAATTACGCTCAGCTGATCCCTCCGAACAAGTGCGCGGAGATCGCCAATTCTAAATTGGAATTCGAGTTCTGCACCAAGAATTCCGCCATTCTCTGGCACATTGACGTCTGATCGTCTTGACAGTTCTATTTTAGAACGATTTACTCCGCGGGCCGATATGAATGAGGGGTGCGGACCTCCCGGTTGAAGGAGGCCGCGCACGCTGCCGAAAACAAGGCGCGAGGGAGGATGGCATGAGGAGCGTGGACGAGCTCACCGCAGCCGAACTGCTGGACGGCCTGCCGTCCAGAGTGCACGAGGTTTACGCGCCGTTCGTGCGGGATATTCCGGATCATCCGGCCTTCGTGGAAGGCGGGCGTTCCTGGAGCTACCGGCAGTTCTCGGATGCTGTCGACGCTGCTGCAAAGAATCTCGCCGGGTTGGGCATCAGGCCCGGTGATCGCGTGATGATTGCCAGTGAGAACAGCGTGGCCCTCGGCGTGATGCTCTTCGCAGCGAGCAAGCTCGATGCCTGGGGTATTCCGGTCAATCCCCGCCTTTCGCCCCGAGAGATCGACCTGATTGGGACGCACAGCGGCGCCAGACGCGTTCTGTTCAACTCGGCTCTGTCGAAGGAAGCGGCCGATCATGCCACCCGCGTCGGAGCGAAAATCGGCGCCGTCGGACCATTTGGTGGAATCGGTGTCGGTCCTCTCAATGCGGATGCGAAAGCAGAGCCCGTCGAGAAGGATGGCGCCCGCCAGGTCGCAGGCCTTTTATACACCTCGGGCACGACCGGTGCGCCGAAGGGCGTCATGCTGAGTCACCGCAATCTGCTCTTCACCGCAAGGACGTCGGGAATCCTTCGACGAAGCAGTCCAGGCGACCGCATTTACGGCGTGCTGCCGATGTCGCACATCGTCGGGTATGCGATCCTACTGATTTCGACGCTGATGCACGGCGGCACGTTGCACGTCGTGGCCAAGGCCGATCCCGCTGCGCTGGCTCATGCCATCGCCGAGCAAGGGATTACGAGCCTATTCGGCGTGCCTGCCACATATCAGCGGCTGCTTGAGCACAAGGCGGTCAAGGGCATCCAACGGCTCGAACGGGGCAGCCTGCGGATCATGGCGGTGGCTGGCGCTCCGCTAGACCTCGATCTCAAGAAGCGGATCGAGGACGAGTTTGGAATCCCGCTGCTGAACAATTACGGCATAACGGAATGCTCACCAGGCCTCACGGGGGTCCGTTCGGAACAGCCTGTCTCGGACGAGTCGGTCGGCCCGTTTCTTCCCGGCATCGAGCACCGGATCGTGGACGGACAAGGAAAAAAGGTGGCGACCGGTGAGGTGGGCGAATTGCACGTTCGAGGTCCGAACATCATGCTCGGCTACTATCGTGCGCCCGACCTGACGGCGGCGGCGATCGATGAGCAGGGATGGTTCAACACGGGAGATCTCGCGCGGGTGAACGGCAAGGGGCATCTCTACATTGCCGGCCGCACCAAGGAGCTCATCATCCGCTCCGGCTTCAACGTTTATCCCGCCGAGGTGGAAGCGGTCCTGAACGCGCACGACCAGGTCGTTCAGTCGGCCGTCGTCGGACGAAAGGTCGAGGGCAACGAGGAGGTCGTCGCGTTCGTTCAGCTTCTCCCCGGTGCGAGCATCAGCGCGGAAGACCTAAAGGCGTATACGGCCCAATTGCTCACGTCTTACAAGCGTCCGACCGAATTGATCGTGCTCGACGCTCTGCCCTCGGCCTCCACCGGCAAGATACTGAAACACAAGCTGCGAGAGATGGCGAACGAACAGGCTGCCCCGAAGGGGTCGCGTGCGGCAGCCGCTGGCTGACGGGCGTCAGGATGATTTGATCGGCAATATGCCGGTTTAAGAAAGAACGTGAGCGACGGACTTGTCGCCGAAGGGAGATGACAATGTTGAGAAGCGTCATGATTGTAGCCGCGCTCGCGGCATCCATAGCCGGGGCGCATGCGCAGACGCCGGGCGTCACTGAATCCGAGATAAAGATAGGAGCGACGTTCCCTTTCAGCGGCCCCGCTTCGCCGCTCAGCAATACCGGAAAGGGCATGATCGCCTACGTCAATTCTATCAACGAGCGCGGCGGCATCAACGGGCGGAAGATAAACCTCGTCACCTACGACGATGCCTACAGTCCCCCCAAGACGGTGGAGCAGACCAGGAAACTCGTGGAAAGTGACGAGGTGGCGTTCCTGTTCGGCCCGCTGGGGACGCCCGGCATCAGCGCTACTATCAAGTACGTCAACGCGAAGAAAGTCCCGCATCTGTTTGTTGTGAGCGGAGTCACAAAATTCACGAACTTCGCTGAATTCCCCATGACCACGACGGGATTGCCGAGCTACGACACCGAGGGACGAATCTACGCGAAATACATCACCCAGACCCGGCCGGACGCGAAGATTGCCATCCTGTATCAGAACGACGATCTGGGTAAGGACTTCGTCAATGCATTCAAGGGCTATTTGAAGGACGATTTCGACAAGAAAGTCGTCGCGTCGTCCTACGAAGTGACGGAGCCGACCATTGATTCCCATGTCGTTTCGCTGAAATCGTCTGGCGCATCGGCGTTTTTGGTGGCCGGCACGCCAAAATTCGCAGCGCAGGCCATCAAGAAGGCCGATGAGATAGCTTGGAAGCCGCTGTTCCTGATCAACTTTGTTTCGAGCTCGGTGTCTTCGACCATCGTCCCCGCAGGACCGGAAAAGGCCGTAGGCATAGTCGCCGCGACAATCACGAAGGATCCGAATGATAAGAAGTGGGCCGACGATCCCGGCATCAAATGGTACCGCGAGTTCTTTGCCAAATACCTGCCGGGCGCAGATATCGGAGACAACAATTATCTGTTCGGGACCCAGCAGGGACAGATCCTGGAGCAGGTACTCAAGCAATGTGGCAACGATCTCTCGCGGGAGAATATCGTCAGGCAATCGCGCAGCATCCGGGGGCTGTCGCTTCCCACTGTTATACCAGGTGTCATCATCAACACGGGCCCCGAAAGCAGTATGGCGTATACGCAGCTGCAGCTGCAGCGCTGGAATGGGACCACGTGGGAGCAATTTGGTAGTGTACTCAGCGCCGACGGGAAATGAATTGTATCGTCTGAATACGCTGCGCAGGTGATTTGAGCCCGTAACGCGATCAACTGAATCATGGAGCACGGATGTCCAGCGACGTTCTTTTCCGGCCTTTCAAGCTGAAAGGGCTGAACATGCCGAACCGGGTCGTGATGGCGCCGATGACGCGCTCATTCTCTCCGGGCGGAATCCCGACCGAGGACGTCGCGCAATATTACCGCCGGCGTGCCGAAGGAGCGGTCGGCCTCATTATCTCGGAGGGCACGGGTGTGGATCGTCCGGCATCCTTGAATGATCCGAATGTTCCCCGTTTTCACGGAGAGAAGGAGTTGGCGGGGTGGCGGCGTGTGGTCGACGAGGTGCATGCCGCCGGTAGCCTGATGGCACCGCAGTTATGGCACGTCGGAGCCGTTCGCACCCGCGCCAAGGATTGGTCTCCTCCGGGTCCCTACGACAGTCCGTCCGGCCTGTCGCGACCGGAGAAGAAATTCGGCGAGCCGATGAGCGAAGAGGACATCGCAGACGCCATCCGCGCTTTCGCCGATGCGGCGCTTGCCGCGAAGCGCTTGGGGTTCGACGCCGTTGAATTGCACGGCGCGCACGGCTATCTGATCGATCAATTCTTCTGGGAAGGCACCAATCGCCGCGAGGATGCCTATGGAGGCAGGGACCTGCCGGGTCGGGCGCGGTTTGCCGCTGATATCGTTCACGCCGTGCGCAAGTCGGTCGGACCCGACTTTCCGATATTGCTGCGGATCAGCCAGTGGAAACAGCAGGACTACGAAGTGAAGCTGGCCGATACGCCTCGCGCGTTGGAAGCCTGGCTCAAACCCCTGGTCGACGCGGGGGTCGATATTCTGCATTGCTCGCAACGGCGCTTCTGGGAGCCGGAGTTCGATGGTTCCGATTTGAACTTCGCCGGATGGGCCAAAAAGGTGACGGGGGTGCCGACAATCTCGGTCGGGTCGGTCGGCCTGACCGGCGAATTCATCGCCGCATATGGCGGGGAGAGCTCCCGTCCGGCGTCCCTCGACGAACTGATCCGCCGCCTCGATCGCGAGGAGTTCGATCTTGTCGCGGTGGGGCGGGCGCTGCTTCAGGATCCGCGATGGCTCCTGAAGATACGCGACGGCAGGACCGAGGAATTGATGGCCTTCGAACGGACTGCGTTCGCTGCGCTGAGCTAAGGCTCAGCGATGACGGGTTGCGAAGTCGGCTGCGTCGCGGCTGAATAAAGGTTATCCAAATATTTGGTGGCCGGTATTCCGGCGATCTGTCCAAGCTGGTTGCTAAAGAAGATCGGCGCGCGCCGGTCGACGGCAGAGGCGTGCGCGTCATTGTGCAGTCGCCTGGAAGCAATTCGGAGACGAACAATGAGCGACACCAAGACCCAAGTCGGCCGAATCCGCACCGAGGTGCACGGGCATGTGTTCAAGATCATCATCGACAACGTGGCGAAGAAGAACTCATTCAGTCCGCAGATGATGGCGCAGATGTCGGATGCGATGACCCTTCTCGATCGCACCGACGATTATTGGGTCGGGGTACTCTGCGCCGAGGGTCCGGATTTCACAGCCGGGCTGGATATGCCGAAGTTCTTCGGACCCAAGGCCGAGAATACCGAGCTAAAGCCCGGCAACATCGATGCGTTCGCCTTGAAGAGCCGGTGCCACAAGCCGATTGTGACGGCCGTACAGGGGATCTGCTTCACAATCGGAATCGAAATGATGCTGGCTGGCGACATCGTCGTGGCGGCCGACGACACCAGATTCTGTCAGATGGAATCCAAGCGCGGGATCGCACCTCTTGGGGGTGCCCATTTCCGCTATTTGACGCGAGCGGGCTGGGGAGACGCGATGTATCACCTGTTCCTGTGCGATGAGTTCGGCGCAGCCCGGGCTCACAAGATCGGCTTCGTTCAGGAAGTCGTTGCACCCGGCCAGCAGATTGCGCGCGCGATGGAGATTGCGAATTTGATCGCCAAGAACGCGCCGATCGGCATTCAGGTGACGAAAGAGGCCGCGTTGAAATACATCGAGGCCGGCGAGAGAGCCGCGATCGACTACATTCCCAAGATCAAGGATCGCGTCTTCAGCAGCGAGGACATGAAAGAAGGCATCCAGTCTTTCGTGGAACGTCGCTCGGCCGTGTTCCGCGGGAAATAGAATCCGGCGGACCGCACAATTGGACGTCGCTTACGAGCCGGAGGATTTGACCATGGGAAGCATCAAGAAGGCATTCGATCTTACCGGCAGGAGCGCTCTTGTTACGGGAGGCTCCGGTCCGCAATCCATCCGGGAAAATCCTGAAGCGGCTGCTGCGAGAGCGCTACTGGGAAGGATACGAGCGGATGGTCAATTGAGTGCGGTTGGCCGAATTGAATGTATCGGACCGTGAGACGCTTTTGCTAGGCGACCGCTGCGTCCTGCAACTTGAGCGACTGAAGCGTCAGCACCTCGGTCAAGCGCAGATGTTCCGTCATCAAATCGGTGGCGATTTTCACATTCCGGCCAAGAATCCGGGCAAGCCGCGCCTGACCACCTCGGCCATGATCGCCTCGATTGCGGGGGAGGGACAGAAGACGAGGCCGGCGCCGTTTGGACACGCGCTCGTCGAGCTCGCGCGAAGCCGTCCCGATGTGGTCGGCATGACAGCCGATCTCGGCAAATACACCGACCTGCACGTTTTTGCGAAGCAATTTCCGGACCGCTACTATCAAATGGGCATGGCTGAGCAGCTTCTGTTCGGCGCGGCCTCGGGTCTTGCCGCTGAAGGCTTTATGCCATTCGCAACGACCTACGCGGTGTTCGCTTCGCGCCGTGCCTACGACTTCATCCATCAGACCATCGCGGAGGAAAGACCGCAACGTGAAGATCGTCTGCGCATTGCCCGGTTTGACCTCAGGCTATGGCCCGAGTCATCAAGCCGCGGAGGATCTCGCGCTGTTTCGCGCCATGCCGAACATGACGGTCATCGACCCCTGCGATGCGCATGAAATCGAGCGACTGGTGCCCGCGATCGCGGCGCATCAGGGGCCGGTCACGGTCCGAATATCGATCCAGCGCAGTGAATTCCTGCCGCTCGATGTCGATGTCGCGCTGGTAGATCTCGGTTCTGAGGAAGCGTAACTCTGCCTCCAGTTCCGCCTCGTCGATGTCCAGATACCAGGACTTCGGACGGCCGTCGGCGCCGTCGCTCCAACGGTAATTGCGCTTTTTCAGGAAATCCTTCAGCTCGAAGGGAGATTGCAGCGCCCAGATCCTTACGGTCTTGCGACGCGCGCGCGCGAGCAGAACCGAAAGCACCGTCGCGGACGCGCGGGGTAAAGTCTGGCTGAGGAGCGCCACCAGTGCGTCGCAGTCGTCGGTCGCCCGATGGGCGTCGTAGAATAGGCTGCATCGTGCCAGAAGGTGCTCGAGCTTCGCTCCCGAGAAGCCGTGCTCCTTCCAGGCGACGCCGGTTGCGGTACAGGCCCAGGGCTTGTGCACGAAGGTCGGCCAGAACCGTTCGGCAATTCTTCGGTCGAAAGAGGCGTTGTGCGCAGTAATTATTTGAGCGTTTTCGACGAATCGAACGACCGCCTCTGCGTCGATAATTTTGCTTTCCACCATGGCGTCGGTGATGCCGGTCAGCTCGACGATCTCAGGAGCGATCGGGTGGGAGGGTTGCTGGAAGGCCTGGAAGACATCGACGACACCGAGAACCCGGTCGTCGGCCGAATAGGCGAATTTGACCATGGCGAGTTCGATGACCTCGTCTCGCGCGACGTCGAGACCGGTCGTTTCGACGTCGATGGCGACGCCGATCCTCGCGCAACCGCCTGGCCGCAGGTTCGCGGGATACGGCACGAGGCGGCGCAATACCCTGTAGTCGCCCGTCGCTTCGAGCTGCTTCGCCAGTTCTTCGTTCGCATCGGTCGGCATCGTCTCTTCTTTCGGTTGTACATCGCCTGGTCACCGGAGCGCGGGATCGGAGATCGTGGCGCCGCCGTTCTGGATCGACGATGCGACGGTCCGCGGCAGGACGGTTGCCACGAAAGCGGACTCGAGCGGGTGCCTTGCGACGATGGCATCGATCTCGCCGCGATCGAGATGGCCTGAGGCAAAAAGCGCTTGAGCCAGCGCGTCCAGCGAACGCCGATTGCGTTCGAGGAGGGCGAGCGTTTTCGCGTAAGCCCGCTTCAGGGTCTCGTTCGTAGCCGATCGGAGAGGCTCCGTCATGAGCAGATAGCCGTCGTTGAGATGGTCTTCGGCGAGCGTGACGAGGCCAAGGCATCCGAAGCCATATGACGTTTCCATCCGCAACGCCAGGTTGGTCGCCCTGGCAAGATCGCTCCGATCGGAAGGTCCGCCGGAGCCGGTCGTCGTTTCGGCGAACTTCAACTGTTCGGCCGCGCGGCCGGCGAGGATGGTCGCGAGCAGATCCTCGAGGTGCGCCCGGGTCGGCACCTGCGGCTTCGCCGCCGACGTCTCGGCGTACCCGCCGTTGCCGTCGATCGAGAGCGATTTCGGCATGCCGATTCCCAGGGCCATATGTGCGATGGCATGGCCGCTCTCGTGATAGGCAACGCGCCAGCGCAGATCGTCGGGCCAGTCGGGCTCTCCGTCCCGAACTGCATCAACGAGGTCCTTCACGGTCACAGCCCGCTTTTCCTTGCGCGCCGTCTCCCGGGCGACGCGTACAAACTTTTCCACGTCGGCGCCGGTGCGCCCACGCGCGGCAAGGGCCGCTTCACGCAGGTCTGCGCCGGCGCAGTCCGATCCGAGATGCGTGCGGAAGATGCCGACCAGGCCCGGCATATCCGGCAATCCGATCTCGATGTGATGGTCGAGCCTTCCTGCGCGGACCAGCGCCGGGTCCAGACGCGTCGGATCGTTGCACGAGGCGATCAAGAAGACGCCTTCCGTTTTTTCGAACCCATCGATCATTTCCAGGAGGGTATTCACGATAGCCGTCCACCACGCATCGTGGTCACGACCTCCACGGGCCGGAATGGAATTGCACTCGTCTAGGTAGATAATGCATGGCTTACGCCGCGCGGCGTCGAAGAAGGTCTCGCGGATCGCGGCGGTGACGTCGCCCAGGTGCCCTGTTTTGTGCGCCTGCCAGGCGGCATAGGACGTCGCTATGAAGCTCACGTTCCCGGAAAGCTCGCGGCACAGCGCGCGGGCCAGCGAAGTCTTTCCCGTGCCGGGCGGTCCGCTGAGCAGCAGTCCGCGGGGGCATTGGTGCCAAGGCCTCGTTCCGGCTAGATACTCGCGCATCGCCTCCGCCACCTGCATGCAATAGACCTTCGCCTGTCCGAGCCCGGAAAGCTCGGACAGGCGCGGACCGGCGTCGATCGGGATCTCGACGAGGCGCTCAAGGCGAGCCAGGGAACGTTCCGCGGACAAGTCCTCCCGCACCGCGATCGCGAGGTCGTTGACGCCGATGCGCCGGCTCGTGGACTCGTCGATCGAAGCAGGACGATTGCCGGTCACGGCCTCGATGACGCCGGCCACCACGTCGGCGTCCATAGGCGGAACGACGATACGGTGTTCGGCGATGCGCAGCAGCGCACGGGGCAGCCGATCGCCGGGGCGCGCGATCCCGATCACTGCGCATCGCAGCCTCATCGCGGCCGCGACCGCCTCGTCGTCTTTCGAGGTGACCTTCGATTTGCCGCTGTCCGTGAACACGACTACAGAACTGGTCGTCGGCGAGGAGCGAAAGCGGTCGTCGAGATCGTCGCCGTCGACGAGAGTGGCCTCGCTCGCCAGCAGCATGCGCAGCATACGCCTGATCGGCTTCACCAGATCCGGATCAGCCACCTGAATGATGGCGACCGTATCGGGCGCCGTCAGCTTGGCGAGGATGTCGCGCGAGTCTTCGAAAGCACGCCCGAGCAGAATGGCCGACGCCGCTGCATCGGGCGATGGGGGGCGAGACTTCGGGCGGCGACGCTCGGCGTCATCATGATCTTCGTCGAGGTGCTGCCCTTCGTCGTCTCCGACCGCCGGGAGTTCGCCGGCGAGCCTGGAGAAGCCGGCACCGTTGCGCAACCGGTCGAGGAACACCTCGGCGAGCGGCCGGGTGGAAGCGGCGAGGACGATCAGGCTCATGCGGGGTCCTCGTAGCTCGGAGAAGGACCGGCGTCGTTGCTGGGAGCATCGGCCGCAAGCCAAGCTTCTTCGTCGAGGTGCTCGCCCGAAAGCAGCTTGGCAGCGAATGCGCCGCTCCTGCACCGGAATCCGAGCTGTAGTGTCATCTTGTCCTTGGCGCACGGGACGGCGCCGACCCATTTCTCGGCCTTCATCAGTTCGCGCCGCTTTCGATGATCGTCCGAGAGGCCGCTCCGCGTCAGCCGTGCGTAGTCGGCGCCCGGCATCACGTAGAAACTCCCGTTCCAGCGGTAGGCGTCCGCCTTCAGTTCGCGATGTGAGAGGCGGAAGCGTTCGCCTTCGCGCGGGACCACGATGGCTTCCGTCTCGGTCATCACCACCATCTCGTCGAGGTCTGCGGTCACCGACAGCCTGCGCCGGACGGTTGCGGGGGTGCGCCGAGCATCGTCGATGAGGGTGAAGCCGGCCGCATGCAGCAGCATCTCCGCATGGCCGACGAGCTGCTCTGCCTCGGCACGCACTCGCAGGCCGCCTCCATATGGCCTTGCCGAGTTGAGGAGCTTGATGTTCAGGTCGGTGCAGATCTGGATGAAGCGCGCTTCGATGTACGACGCCATGACCTTGTCGAGCGTCCCCGCGTCGGCAGTCAGGATGTAGATCTGCGTCGTGCCCTTGATCTCCGGGGGAAGCCTGTCGCCCCACCTGCGCTCCTTGTCGCTGTGGCCGAAATACGGGGGCTGGTCGGAACCGGGCGCCGGGTCCGCGATCGCGTAGACGACGTAGGCGGCCGAGTCGAGGAACGCGCGCAGCCGGCCGGCGTCGGTATACGGGCCGGCGAACAGCGACAGCCGCGAGCCCCAGGACTCGATCCGACGCAGCCCGGCGGGCGGGCCGTCGAGATAGATCGTCGTGGCGGCGAACGGACGCTCGAGAGCGTACGGCGCAGGATCGCTTCGCCCGGAGACAGTGGTCTCGTTCGGGGAAGAGGACTGTAAGGGCGGTTTCACGCGGTCGGCCTCGTCTTGCTGGAGTGGAAGTTCGTCATGGAAATGTGCCACTTAAGGGACACATGACACATATGAATATGTGCCACATAAGTGTCAAGTGCCACTTAAAGGACATTTGTTTCCGTGCTCGCTCACTGGCCGGCAACCGGTGTATGGTTACTCGCAATTCGATTCGGAGCGGGCAGTGGCCGACAAGATTCCCTCCGGGCGCATGATCAGGGCCGCCCGGGGGCTATTGGGGATGGAGCAGAGGGACCTGGCGACTGAGGCCGGCGTCGACCGGCGCACGATCGCGCGGCTCGAGGCCGAAACCGACCCTTCGAGCAATCCGTTGCGGGTCTGGACTTATGAAAGGGTGCGCGACATTCTGAAGAAGCGCGGCATCATATTCCTCTATCCGACCAAGTCGCACGGCGAAGGCGTGGCCATGAAGAATTGAGACCGCCGCCGACTACGCCGGCGGCCGTGCTTGTTTCTTGGCCTTGGCCTCCCGCATGGTTTCCCGCCAATCCAGCCTGATGACTTGTCGCACGTTCCGGACCTCCGCCGGGTCGGCTGCCGGCACGAGGCCCTTGCCGGAAGCCGCATTTGGTCGGGCGTAATGCGTGCTCGCCGTCTCGTCGCTTCCGTGGCCGGAGAGCGCGGCGATGATCGCCAGGGCCTCAAGCCGTTCGGTGGGGCTCTGACCTTTGCGAACGTAGAACGCCTTCCAGGCGGCGATGGCGACGTGGCGGGTCGAGTACAAGGTCGGCCACTCGTTGCGGCGAGGCCACAGTTCGCGCGTGATCTCCCAAAGCGCGTGGCCGACGGTGTTGAGACGGCGACCGTAGTCGACGTCCTTGGCGGTCTTGATCCAGGCGAGGATGTCCTGCACGACTTGGGGCTCCAACTCTTCCCAGTACAAGGTCCTGGCTGGTCCGTGGGCGCGGCCGTTCGTGGCCTTGGCGTTCTCGACGACGAGCATCCAGCGATAGCCGTCACGCTTCGACCTGCCGAAGTGCGCGCGGGGCCATTCGCAGGGGCGCAGGCCCGTAGGCACCGCAGCCTTGAAGTAGAGGACCAGGTCGATCGCGCCCTCCGTCTGCCTGGCCAACGCTGCGTGCCTGATCCGCATAAGGTCCTTCTCGGTCGGCGACTTGTCCTTGGTGCGCGACGTCACCGGCTTCTTCTCCTTCTCGGGAGCCGGCTTCTCCTGCTTGAGCCGCTCGACCACGGTCTTGATCTCCGTGGCGACGGTCTCGTCGACCAGAGTGGCTCTGTTCTCCAGCGTGCAGATGACGGCGCTGCGCACCACGCGCCACGAATTCGCGAGATAGTTGGCTTTCTTGCCGATGACGAAGTCGACGAGCATGGTCGGCGTCAGGTCGATGGTGTCCGCCCGCTGCCCCGTCGCTTTGGCGAGTTCGCGTTGCGCCGCCGCCGCGAGCTGCCGGCAGCGACGCGCGTAAGCCTTCATGGTGCCGGGAGATTGCGTCGGCGAGACAGAGCCATTCGACTTGGACATATTCACCTACCAGTGCAGCCGGTCGCGCACGGCGGCGGCATGACGACGGAGCGCGACGAGGCGTAGAAGAAGGGGAGCGAGCCCGAGCCGATGCTCGAGCTCGCCGAGGAAGATCAGCGCGTAGACGCGGCGCCGCGGAAGTAGGCAGGTCACCGCGGCGTGCGGAGGCCTGCGATGGAGGCGGTAATGTTCGCGGATCCGCGCTTCGGCCCGGCGCCGCAACGCCGGCGCCTGGGACTCGATTGCGGCAAGACGCTTCAGGAATCTAGCTCGTCGGGTCCGCATCCGTGCCCGCCAGAACCTGCAGCATCTCTCTCTCGGCGACCTTCCAGAACGCAGCCACATGCAACTGGAAGGCACGTACGAGGCAGCGGTTTTCGCTTCCGAACCGCCGCCGGAGCGCGGCCGGCTCCATGTTGATGACCTCATGCATGGTCAGGCCCGCAGCCTGACAGGCCTGCCAGCTCTCGCCGGCGACAGCCGGCACCTTGATGACAGGCAGGCCTTTCACCGCTTTCAAGAGATCCCTGAAGACGCGCTTCTCTTCGGTTCCGTCCACGAAGCCGAAATTGCCGTTCCGGCGGTTGAGCAGAAGCGCGACGTCCATGCCCGGCACGATGTCTCGGGTCAGTTCGATCAGCTCGCGCGCCTGAGCCATCCGGTCGGTCAGGCTGTTCGTCATCACCACGCTGAGACCGCGCATGCCCAGTTCCGAGAGCTGAGCGTCGAACTGCGTCGCCGCGTAGATCTGGGCACGCAACTGGGAGAGGCCGCCGCCCCAGTCCAGAACGATCACCGGACGTGCCTCGTCGAAAGCTGCCTCCTCCATGATCTCGAAGACCGGCCGAAGCACGGCTGCCTCCGCACCGGCGAGCCGCGCAGCCGCCGCGAAATTCTCCGTGTCGATCTGGACGACGTCGCCCGACTGTCGCGACCGGGCCGTCCGGGACTCGATCCGGATGAACTTGATCGGAATGCCGAACTGACCGAGCAACTGCGCCGTGAAGTCCGCGAGCGTCGACTTGCCGACATGGGAGGCGACCGAGACGAACTCGAGGAAGCGATAGGCGGGAACGAACTCGGTTACGGCGGCGGTCGAAGTCTTAGGGGCGTCGAGACTGATGGTGTCGGTCATTTAGTCCTCCATGGCGCGAGCGAGAAAGTCGATCTGCCGCCCTCTGTGGTCGGAGCGGCGGACTTCGGGAGCCTCATGGCCCGAAGAGGAGACCTGCGCGCCGACCACCAGGTCGGCGTCGGTCGGCGCGACGGTCCGCGGCGGCGGTGCGGCCTGGCTCGCAAAGACGAGATCGGGCTCCGGCTCGCCGACTTCAGCATGCCCGCGAGGGCGCTCCGAAACGGGGGAAGGGGCAGCGGCTCGCGCAGGGGACGCGGTGCGGGCGCGGGACTTGGAGGCGCCGATCTTGGGGGCCCCGACCTTGGGGGCGCCGACCTTGGAGGCGCTGACCTTGGACTTGGCCCGGGCCCGGCTGATCGCTGACGACAACGTGGCCGCGGTGAGTGCCGCGCCGCCCGGCCCGGTGATGCCGCAATGGCCGAGCACCGCGACCAGGTCGGCGTGGGTGGCGTGGTACTGGCGCCGGAGTCGAATCAGGAGCACCAAATGATCGTCGACGATCTGCTGGGTCTGAGCGTGGCGGAACGGACCGCGGCCGATGTCTCGAATGTCATCGAGCTCCTGCCGGATGTCCGGGGGCAGGGCGTCGAGGCACGCCTGAAGCTCCGGTGCCGTCATGACCCGACCTCGCCGAAACGGTCTGCCGGCCCATACACCGCTGGGGGACAGGGGCGCCGGCACCTCCGATCCACTTTTGCACGCAACCTGCACGCAGGGGCGTTCGAGACCCGATTTTCCCGGAGTCTCGGGTCGTGCCGAGTAGTGCTAAGTGGTTGAAAGTGCGGGGAGTGGTGGTCTGGCTGGTGCGTTCGGGACGCAGGGGTCGCAGGTTCGAATCCTGCCACTCCGACCATTCTTCCAAAAATCGACGTGTCCTAGAGGCTTGGCGGGCCGGCCGCTGGCGCCTCGGAGCGCTCTTTTGCAACTATTTCGGGACCGGGTCCACGGCCGATTTGGCGGGGCAGGGCGGCTTGTCGCGGCGGCATGGCTGGCAGAAGGTTGGCGCCGGCGGTCAATGACCTTTCTCAGATCGCGCCGCGTCTCACTCCCTCACTCCGATCGCTGCCTCTCAAACGCAAACGGCGCGGCCGCGATCGGCCGCGCCGCTGTGATCTTGCGACGTGAAGGCCCTAGTCCTCGTAGTCGTAGGGTGCGTAGGCTGATGTGCCCCAGCGGGGCTCATTATATCCGTAGCCCGGGCCCTGATAGCCGTAGGTGTTGGTGGGGTGCCAACCGCCGATGCGCTGGCATTGGCCGACGCCGGCCATCAACTGGCCGCCGCTCATCGCCGGGCCGGCGGCGCCGACAGCTTCTCCACTGGGTGTCGTGCACCAGCCGGGACCGCGTCCCGCAGCGAGGCTGGGGCTTGCAGTTGCGAGCGGCAAAATCGCGGCAAGAGTTGCGGCGACGCTCACGAGTTTCGTACGTGTCATGGTTGTCTCCATGTTCGGGTTCAACGGGGGACCAATCCCTCCTGCCGCGAGACGTTCCGCGCGGAACGGTCGCGATGTCGCGAGCAAAATGGGTTTCCTCGGGTTTCACGGAACGCGGGTGATTCCATTCACGCGGGCGCGTGGTCGCGAGCGCATCATCATCTGCGAGCGATCAGCACACCCACCAGGAAGGCCACAATCAGCGACGGCAGCGGGGCGTCGCGCACCATGCCGCGGACCACGTCATGCCAGTGCTGCTCCGGCACCAGTTTCGGCGATCGCACGTTTGGGGCGGGCTCGATCGCCCAGCTGGATGCGAGCTCGGCGATCTCGCTTTGCGCGAGGCGCACGCCGTCGCGGACGCGAAAGATTGCGGCCTCGGATCGCTCGCGCGGCGCGAGCAGCATCAAGGTCTCGACGGCCGTGCGCAGCGTCATCTCGCCGTAGCCTTGCAGCCTGACCTGCTCCTCGGGATCGGACGTCATGCGAAATCCCTCACAAGCCGAATTCTTCATAACGCGAAGGGGCGCGCGATGGTGAAGACGCCGCCGCGCACAGGACCAGCATGGATACCGCACCGGCCACGCCGCGCGCGAGATAGGCGCGCGTCGGGTGCCCGCTCATGATCTCGCTCCATGCTTTGCATGGAAATGGCCGCCGCCGCGCTTGGTTCCCCTGGCGCGAAGCGAATCGGTAGGCCTGGTTATTTCCGCAGCAGCTCGCTCAAGGCCGCCGTCGCCTCGGCGCAGCGGATGTCGTCGATCTCGCGCGACAGGCTGAGCGCACTCGATCTCAGCTCTTCCAGCTTCCAATTCTCCGGATTCTGGTTTTCGAGCTGGCTGAGGCGCTTGTTCAGATCGTCCAGCCTGGATTGGAGCTGCCCGATGCTGGCGGCCCCATTCACTTTCCAAACGCGTTGTGCACGCATCGTCTTCCCCTGATAGTCTCACGGCCTTGTGAGAGCGGTTCGTGGCCGGAATGGGAGTTTGTTTTGTCCAGCTTCAGACGGTGGGGAACCGTTGCAGATCGGCAACGAAATTCCCGTCCAGGGTGCTCACCCAGCGCCGCAAGATGATACCCGCAGGCACGGAATTTGATTGTGCCCTCGGCACGGAGGGCCAGGCGGCCTGTGCGCGCGGTGCGCCGCCCGATAGGCTCAGGCCCGGCGCACTCGAAAAAGATGAGGAATGACGCGTGGCGAGAATTATGACCGTCGCAGCCGGCCAGCTCGGACCGATCGCGAAGAGCGAGACCAGGACCGCGGTGGTGGCGCGGCTGATGGCGTTGATGCGCGAGGCACGGGCTTGCGGCTGCGACCTGATCGTCTATCCCGAGCTGGCGCTGACCACATTCTTTCCGCGCTGGTACTTAGAGGACCAGGCCGAGATCGACAGCTTCTTCGAGCGCGAGATGCCGGGCTCCGAGACGCAGGCGCTGTTCGATCTCGCGCGCGAACTCGGCATCGGCTTTTGCCTCGGCTACGCCGAGCTGACCGTCGAGGCGGGGATTCTCAGGCGCTACAACACGTCCATCCTCGTCGACAAGAGCGGCGCGATCGTCCTGAAATATCGCAAGGTGCATCTGCCCGGCCATGCCGAGCACGAGCCCTGGCGCGAATTCCAGCATCTGGAGAAGCGCTATTTCGAGCCCGGCAGCGGCTTCGGCGTGGTCGATGCCTTCGGCGGCGTGATGGGCATGGCGATCTGCAACGATCGCCGCTGGAGCGAGACCTATCGCGTGATGGGCCTGCAGGGCGTCGAGATGGTGCTGATCGGCTACAACACGCCAGTGCACAATCCGCCCGCGCCGGAGCATGACGATCTCTCGCTGTTCCACAATCATCTGGTGATGCAGGCAGGCGCCTATCAGAACGGCACCTTCGTGGTCGGCGTCGCCAAGGCCGGCATCGAGGAAGGCGTCGATCACATCGGCGGCAGCTGCATCATCGCGCCCTCGGGCGAGATCATCGCGGCCTGCACCACCAAGGGCGACGAGATCGCGCTGGCGCGCTGCGATCTCGATCTCTGCAACTCCTACAAGCGCACCACCTTCAATTTCGACGTCCACCGCCAGCCGCGGGCCTACGGCATGATCGTCGAGCGGAAGGGCGTGACGACGATGGCGGATGGCACGCCGGTGAAGGGGTGATGCTGCCGGTAGCCCGGATCGAGCGTTAGCGTAATCTGGGGCCGCACGCCCGGCATCTTGCACTTTCCCGGATTACGCTCGCGCTCCATCCGGGCTTCCGGGGGGCGGCGAGACGAAGCAAAGCTCGGGCGGATTACGCCCGCGAGGACGCGAAGGCGCGTCTGCGGCCATGGAGGCGTAGGATGGGTAGAGCAGTTGCGAAACCCATCATGCTTCGGCGGGGAGGATGCGTGACGGGTTTCGCTTCGCTCTACCCATCCTGCGAGTGCATGTCGGAGAACTGCGATGCTGCCTCATACTCCGTCATTGCGAGCGCAGCGAAGCAATCCAGAATCCCTCCGCGGAACGACTCTGGATTGCTTCGCTGCGCTCGCAATGACTATGTGGAGGCAGTGTGCACTCCTCTCTCACCGTCACCCTGAGGTGCTCGCTGAGCGGCGCATCGCGCCGCTGAGCGAGCCTCGAAGGGCGGCGGCCCGGCTGCATCTCGGCCGCTCATCCTTCGAGGCTCTCCGTGGGACGCGTTGCGTCCCACGACTCGCACCTCAGGATGACGGAGCACGAGAGACGATGGCCGTCTCACCCCATTCACAACCACGTGTCTTTATTCGGAAACGTTCATTCCCTATTATCCTGCAATGCAAAAGACCGCCCGCCGCTCCCGGCCTGCCGCACGTCCGCCCGGCCGCCCCCGGGAATTCGACATGGACACCGCGCTCGACCGCGCCGTGCGCGTGTTTCGTGAGCGCGGCTATCATGCCACCTCGATCGGCGAGCTCAGCGCGGCGATGCGGCTCGCCACGGGAAGCATCTACAAGGCGTTTCGCGACAAGCATGCGGTGTTCCTCGCCGCCTTCGAGCGCTACGCGGCGCTGCGCCAGGAGCAGACCCGTAGCGCGGCGGCGCGCGGCGCGAACGGCCGCGAGCGAATCCGTCACGTGCTGCTGTCCTATGTCGAGCATTCCCAGGGCAGCGAGGGGCGGCGCGGCTGCCTCGTCGTCGGCAGCGCGGTCGAGCTCGCCGCGGTCGATCCGGTCGTCGGCGCCCGCGTCAATGCGCAGCTCGAGCGCAACGAAAGCTTCATCGCCGGCCTCATTCGCGAGGGCCAGGCCGACGGCTCTATTCCCCGCCACGTCGCGGCCGATGACACCGCGCGGCTGATGATCTGCATCACGCAAGGCCTGCGCGTCGTCGGCAAGGCCCGTGTGCCGCTCGAGGGCGGACGCCTCGTCGGCGTCGCGATGAAGCTGCTCGCCTGAATTTTTCGTCATAATAGGGAATGATTGTTCCCTATTAATATCTGGAGTCGATGCGAATGACCATGAATGCCACGATCGAGACCGCGCCCGGGCCGGATGCGGTGTCGCAGCGCCTGACCTTCGTGCTTGCCGCGGCCTGTGGCATGGTCGCCGCCAACATCTATTATGCGCAGCCGCTGATCGCCCCGATCAGCGCCGCGCTCGGCCTGTCGCATGCAGCTAGCGGGCTGATCGTGACCATGACGCAGATCGGCTACGGCACCGGGCTGCTGCTGATCGTGCCGCTCGGCGATCTCGTCGAGAACCGCGCCCTGATCTGTTCGGTGATCATGCTCGGCGCCGCAGCGCTCGTCGCCGCGGCGTTCGCAACCCATGCGCTGCCGTTCCTGCTCGCGGCGCTGTTCATCGGCCTCGGCTCGGTCGCGGTGCAGATCATCATCCCCTATGCGGCGCATCTGGCGCCCGAAGCCATCCGCGGCCGCGTCGTCGGCAACGTCTCGACCGGCCTGATGCTCGGCATCATGCTGGCGCGTCCGGTATCGAGCTTCGTCACGGCCTTGCTGTCGTGGCACGCGGTGTTCTTCGCCTCCGCCGCGCTGATGATCGTGCTCGCGGCCGTGCTCTGGATGACGCTGCCGAAGCGCAAGCCGGTCACGCGGATGCATTACGGTCAATTGCTGCTGTCGATGCCGCATCTGGTGCGGGCCACGCCGTTGCTCCGCCGCCGCGCGCTCTACCAGGCGAGCCTGTTCGGCGCCTTCACCCTGTTCTGGACGGTGGCGCCGCTCCAGCTCGCCGGCGAGTTCGGCTTCTCCCAGCGCGGCATCGCGCTGTTCGCGCTGGCCGGCGTCGCCGGTGTGTTCGCCGCGCCGATCGCCGGGCGCCTCGCGGACCGCGGCCATAGTCGCATCGCGACGCTGATTGCGATGCTGCTCACGGCCGCCGGCTTCCTCGTGACCGCCATCGGCGCGCCCGGCTCGATGCTGAACCTCGCCTGTCTGGTGGTCGCCGCGATTGCGATCGACATCGGTGTCCAGGGCAATGTGGTGCTGGGCTTCCGCGCCATCTTCGCGCTCGGCCATGAGCACCGCAGTCGCCTCAATGGTCTCTACATGGCGACGTTCTTCGCCGCCGGCGCGGCCGGCTCGGCGGTCGGAGCCTGGGCGTTCGCACAGGGCGGCTGGGTGCTCGCATCGGCCATTGGCCTTGCTTTGCCCGTCGCGGGGTTGCTCTACGCGGTGACCGAGTAGCGACCGGTTGCCGGGATGGCGCCATGCGAGCCGTTCACCAACCGCGCGATGAGGCAATTTCCATCTCGCGGATTGGTTGCGGTTGTAGTACTTTCGTCGCAAACGCACCTAGTTAACGGGCGGCAGGGGGAGGCTGATGAAGCGTGCGGGGCTGTTTGGCGTACCGCGGGTACGGCCATGGTCGTGGCAGGCGTTTCTGCTCGGATTGGCCGTCGTCGCGGTGTCGGCCGTGCTTCAGGGTATCTGCGTCGTGCTCGGCGCAAAGTTCTATTTCGCAGCGTTCCTGCCCGGCCTGTTCGTGCTTGCGCTCATGACGGGCGCACCGGCGGCAGCGTTGGCCGCGCTGCTCACGGTGCCGCTGGTGTGGTGGGCGTTCATCCCACCCTTTTTCGAGTTCAACGCGCTGACCAGCGCGAATGCCGATTCCATCAACCTGTTCTGTCTTCTCGCAGTCCTCCTGATCGGCCTTGCCGATCTCTGCCGCGCCACGATGACGATCGTCAGAAGCGGCGGGCTGAAGCCCTCGGGCGAGAGCGCGGCAACGAATCCGTAATGGATCGCGCCGCGCGCGTTGCGGCTGCGCAACAGTCCGGCAACCATCCGCGGACTTGCCGCGCGCCGCTAACTTTTCGAAAAAGATTTGGCCGCAGTTTCTCCCGCGGGAATGACGAGGGAGTTTTCGGACATGAACGGTCACGCCATCTTGGAGAACGTGCGCCGCTACCGCGGCATAGCATCGCTCTATCGCCAGACCGCAGCATTCCGCCCGGGCCAGAGCTGGTCGCTGCTGGAGCAGGCGAGGGAGTGGGAAGCGCGGGCGCTGTCGGAGCTGGAAGCCTATTTCGCCTCGCGCACGGACCGCGCCGCCCCGCTCGCGGCCTGATCGTTACCGACCTGCGCGGCCGCGAACCGGCCCGCCGCAGGCCCGATCATCCACGGGGCGATTACGGAGTTGTCTCCGCACCCTTCTGTGCTAGCAACGGGCCGATCGAATCTACTTCACGACGGCCGGGGCAAAAGATGACCACGTTCAACCGCATCTTCACGACGGAGCGCCTGCTCCAGATCATCGTGGTGCTGGCGGCGACCCTTGCCATGAAGCTGATGAGCTGAGCGCCGGCCGGCTACCGCCCGCCGAGTTCGGGCACGTCGGGCAGATAGTTCGATCCCTCCGAGCCGAGAAAATCGAACATCGCCTGCGCGGGCGGCAGCAGCACCTTGTCGCTGCGGCGGATCACGTACCATTGCCGCACGATCGGCAGGCCCGCGACGTCGAGCACGACGAGCCGGCCCTCGGCGAGCTCATGCGCCACGGTGTGGGCCGAGATGAAGGCGATGCCGAGCCCGGCGATGACCGCCTGCTTGATGGTCTCGTTGCTGCTCATCTCCATGCCGATGATCGGCTCGAGATCGGACTTCTGGAACATGCCCTCCATCAGCGTCCGCGTGCCCGAGCCGGGCTCGCGGGTGAGGAAGGTCTCGTGCACGAGGTCGGTCAGGCTGAGGCCGGAATCCTTCTCCAGCCAATGCCCCTTGCGCGCGACGATGATGTGCGGATTGCGTCCGAGCTGGCGGACGTCGACGGTGACGTCGGCCGGCGGCCGACCCATCACCGCGAAGTCGAGGTCGTAGCCGTGCATGGCCTCGCGGATCTCCTCGCGATTGCCGATGGTCAGCTTGATCTCGATCTTGGGGTAGCGCTTGGAGAACGCCGCGATCGCATGCGGCACGAAATACTTGGCCGTCGAGACCGCACCGAGATGCACCGTGCCGCCGGTCCGCCCCGCGAGCAGGTCGAGCGCGCCCTGGCAATCCGTGATCGCGGCCTCGACCCGCTCGGCCAGCGCCAGCACTTCCTTGCCCGCCTCGGTCAGCAGCATGCCGTCGCCGGTCCGCTGCACCAGGGGCAGGCCGGCGAGGTCCTGCAGCTGACGCAGCTGCTGGGTCACGGCCGGCTGCGTCAGCCCGAGATGGCCGGACGCCGCCGTCACGCTGCCCTTGGCTGACAACGCCGCGAGCGAGCGCAGCTGCCGGATCGTCAGATGCCGGAGCTGGGCCGCCGCATGGCCGGGACCATTATAAGAAAATTCTTTGGCGCTCATTATGAATAGAAATTTTCCTTATTAAGTCACCCCTGTCAATCTCCTGATGCCGGCACTGACCGCACCGACCTCTAGAGTGGAGGGAACGGTTGCGGCACCGGCCCAGGGGATGGACGCAGATGACCGGGCAACTCAGGCTGGACGACCACCTTCAACGGTATTCCGAGACCGCACCTCACGCGCTCGCAGTGTCCGGCGCCGTCGATGCCATCGCGGCGGCAGCGATCGAGATTGCCGATCTCATCGCCAGCGGCGATCTCGCCGACGCCTCGGGCCTCTCCACCGGGCGCAACAGCGACGGCGATCTCCAACGCGACCTCGACGTCCAGGCGGACGCGATCCTGCGCCGTTGCCTCGGCCGGCTGCCGATCGCCGCGCTGGCGTCGGAGGAGATGCGCGAGGCCCAGATCGTCGATCGTCAGGGGCGCATCTGCATCGCGATCGATCCGCTCGATGGCTCCTCCAACATCGACATCAACATGACCGTCGGCACGATCTTCTCGATCCTGCCGGCCCCCGACGATCTCTCACTGGCCTTCCATCAGCGCGGCTCGGCGCAGCTCGCGGCGGGCTTCGTCACCTACGGCCCGCAGACCTCGCTGGTGCTGACGCTCGGCGACGGCGTCGACATCTTCACGCTCGATCGCAAGGCGGGCTGCTTCCGCCTCGCGCGCAGCGCCGTGCAGATCGCCGAGGCCTGCGAGGAGTTCGCGATCAACGCCTCGAACCGCCGGCACTGGGACCCGCCGGTGCGCGCCTTCATCGACGAATGCCTCGCCGGCGTCGACGGGCCCGCCAACCACGACTTCAACATGCGCTGGATCGGCTCGCTGGTCGCGGAGGCCTATCGCATCCTCACCCGTGGCGGCGTGTTCCTCTATCCCTCCGATGCGCGTCCCGGCTACGGCGACGGCCGCCTGCGCCTGACCTACGAGGCGCATCCGATGGCCATGATCATCGAGCAGGCCGGTGGCTCGGCCTCGACCGGGCGCGAGCGCATCCTCGACCTCTCCGCGCAAAATCTGCACCAGCGCGTGCCGCTGATCATGGGCTCGAGCAACGAGGTGCGGCGCGTCGAGGAGCTGCATTGCGATCCGCTGCTGGTTGCCAGCGTCTCCGCGCCGCTGTTCGCGCGGCGCGGATTCTTCCGGCTCTGAGCGAGGCGCCCCATGTCCAGGAAGCATCCGATCATCTCCATCACCGGCTCCTCCGGCGCCGGCACCACATCGGTCAAGAAGACCTTCGAGCAGATCTTCTTTCGCGAGAAGGTCAACGCCGCCTACATCGAGGGCGACGCCTTCCATCGCTACGACCGCGCCGAGATGCGCACGCAGATGGCGAAGGAGGCCGAGCGCGGCAACAAGCATTTCAGCCATTTCAGCCCCGAGACCAATTTGTTCGAGGAGCTTGAGCGCGCCTTCCGCGACTATGGCGAGACCGGCACCGCGGTAACGCGGCATTACGTCCACGACGCCGAGGAATCGGCGCTGCATGGCGCGGCCCCGGGCACCTTCACCGACTGGAAGCAGTTGCCGGAGAACTCCGACCTGTTGTTCTACGAAGGCCTGCACGGCGCCGTGGTCACCGACAAGGTCAACGTCGCGCGCTATGCCGACCTCAAGATCGGCGTCGTGCCCGTCATCAATCTCGAATGGATCCAGAAGCTGCACCGCGACCGCAGCGCGCGGGGCTATTCGACCGAGGCCGTCACCGACACCATCCTGCGGCGGATGCCCGACTACATCCACTACATCTGCCCGCAATTCACCGAGACCGACATCAACTTCCAGCGCGTGCCGACGGTGGACACCTCCAACCCGTTCATCGCGCGCTGGATCCCGACGCCGGACGAATCGATGGTGGTGATCCGCTTCAAGAATCCGCGCGGGATCGACTTCCCCTATCTGCTCTCGATGCTGCCGCAGAGCTGGATGTCCCGCGCCAATTCGATCGTCTGCCCCGGTGCCAAGCTCGACCTCGCGATGCAGCTGATCCTGACGCCGCTGATCATGCAGCTGATCGAGCGCAAGCGCAGCCTGAAGTGAACAGGGAGAGAAGCCGATGAACATCTCCGTCCATGCCGAAGCCGACCTCAATGCGGTCACGCACAACGATCTCGCCAATGCCGTCCGCTTCCTTGCGGTCGACGCCATCGAGGCAGCGCAGTCCGGCCATCCCGGGCTGCCCATGGGCATGGCGGATGTCGCAACCGTGCTGTTCTCGCGCTTCCTGAAATTCGACTCCGCGCACTCCAACTGGCCGGACCGCGACCGTTTTGTCCTGTCGGCCGGCCATGGCTCGATGCTGCTCTATGCACTGCTGCATCTCACCGGCGGCGATGTCAGCCTCGACGACATCAAGGCCTTCAGGCAATGGGGCTCGAAGACGCCGGGCCATCCCGAATATGGCCACACGCCCGGCGTCGAGACCACGACGGGCCCATTGGGACAGGGGATCGCGACCGCGGTCGGCATGGCGCTTGCCGAGCGCATGGCGAATGCGCGGCATGGCGATGGCCTCGTCGATCACTTCACCTATGTCATCGCGGGCGACGGCTGCCTGATGGAGGGCATCAGCCAGGAGGCGATCTCGCTTGCCGGCCATCTCGGGCTCGGTCGGCTGATCGTGCTGTTCGACGACAACGGCATCTCCATCGACGGTCCGACCTCGCTGGCGACGTCGGACGACCAGCTCGCGCGCTTCGCCGCCTCCGGCTGGTCGGTGCGCCGCGTCGACGGGCATGATCCCGAAGCGGTGGCGCAGGCGATTGCGGAGGAGCGGGGGACCGCAAAACCGTCGCTGATCGCCTGCCGCACCATCATCGGCTATGGCGCGCCTGATCGGCAGGGCACCGAGAAGGCGCACGGCGCGCCGCTCGGCACCGAGCAGACGGCAGCGGCGCGCCGGACGCTCGGCTGGGACTATCAGCCCTTCGTGGTGCCGATCCCGGTGCTCAAGGCGTGGCGGATGATCGGGCAGCGCGGGCAGGTCGACCGTCTCGCCTGGCTTGATCGTTACGAAAACGCCACGCCCGAGCAGCGCGATCTGTTCGTCGAAGGCAAGGCCGTCGCGCTACCGGCCTCGTATGCGCTGGCCGCGGCGAAATTGCGCGAGCGCTTTGCCAGCGAGCGGCCGAAGCTCGCAACGCGGCAGGCCTCGCAGCAGGTGCTCGACGGGATTGCTGGAACGATAGCCGGCCTGATCGGCGGCTCGGCAGACCTCACCCATTCGAACCTGACGCACGCCAAGGCGCAAGCTCCGGTCAGGAGCGGTGCATTCACCGGCGACTACATCCACTATGGCATCCGAGAGCACGGCATGGCCGCCGCGATGAACGGCCTCGCGCTGCATGGCGGCTTCATCCCCTACGGCGGCACGTTCCTCGCGTTCTCCGACTACAGCCGGCCGGCGATCCGACTTGCCGCCCTGATGCGGCTGCGCGTCATCCATGTGATGACGCACGACTCCATCGGGCTCGGCGAGGATGGCCCGACACATCAGCCGGTCGAACACCTTGCCGCGCTGCGCGTGATCCCGAACCTCCTGGTGTTCCGTCCTGCCGACGCGGTGGAGACGCTGGAAGCCTGGGACTGCGCACTCAGCTCCGAAAACCGTCCGTCCGTGCTGTGCCTGTCGCGGCAGGCGCTGCCGACCTTCCGCAGCGACGCCCGCGGCAGAAACCGCGTCGCGAACGGTGCCTATCTCGTCGCCTCGCCGGATGGCGGCCGCGACCTGACGTTGATCGCAACCGGCTCGGAAGTTTCCATCGCGCTGGAAGCCGCGCGCCTGCTCGCGACCGAACATATTCGTCCGGCTGTGGTCTCGGCGCCGTGCTTCGCGCTGTTCGAGGAGCAGCCGGAGGACTACCGCGCCGCCGTGCTCGGCACCGCGCCGCGTGTCGGTATCGAGGCCGCTGTCGCCGGCGACTGGCATCGCTGGATTGGCGCTGACGGCGAGTTCGTCGGCATGCGCGGCTTCGGTGCCTCGGCGCCGGCGCCGGTCCTGTACCGCGAATTCGGCATCACCCCGCAAAGCATTGCGGAAGCGGCCCGTCGGGCGATCGCCCGCAAGAGCCAATAAGGAGGACGACCCGTGGCCCGTATCACCCTTCGCCAATTGCTCGATCACGCTGCCAGCCACGGCTACGCCGTGCCGGCGTTCAACATCAACAACATGGAGCAGGGCATTGCGATCATGCAGGCGGCGGCCGCGGTCGATGCGCCCGTCATCATCCAGGCCTCGCGCGGCGCGCGCAGCTATGCCGGCGATCTCATGCTCTCGCACATGATCGACGCGCTGGAGCGGACCTATCCGGACATTCCGCTCTGCATGCACCAGGACCACGGCAATGACGAAGCGACCTGCGCCTCGGCCATCGCGCATGGCTTCACCTCGGTCATGATGGACGGCTCACTCAAGGCCGACGCCAAGACGGCGGCCGACTATGACTACAACGTCGCGATCACGCGCCGCGTCGTCGATCTCGCCCATTGGGTTGGCGCTTCCGTCGAAGGCGAGCTCGGCGTGCTCGGCTCGCTCGAGCACGGCGGCGGCGAGCAGGAGGATGGCCACGGCGTCGAGGGCAAGGTCAGCCACGACCAGCTCTTGACCGATCCGGACCAGGCCGTCGACTTCGTCCGTGCGACGAAGGTCGATGCGCTGGCGATCGCGATGGGCACTTCGCACGGTGCCTACAAGTTCAGCCGCAAGCCCGATGGTGACATCCTGGCGATGCAGGTGGTCGAGGAGATCCACCGTCGGCTGCCGAACACGCATCTGGTCATGCATGGCTCCTCCTCGGTGCCGCAGCCGCTGCAGGACATGTTCAACCAGTTCGGCGGCGAGATGCCGCAGACCTGGGGCGTGCCGGTGGAGGAGATCGTTCGCGGCATCCGAAGCGGCGTGCGCAAGGTCAATATCGACACCGACTGCCGCCTCGCGATGACCGCGGTGTTCCGGAAGGTGGCGGCGGAAACGCGCTCCGAGTTCGATCCGCGCAAGTTCCTGAAGCCGGCGATGGACGCGATGCGCGAATTGTGCCGCGAGCGGTTCGAACAGTTCGGCACCGCAGGCCACGCCAGCAAGATCAAGGTGGTCCCGGTGAGCGAGATGGCGCGGCGCTATCGGGCGGGCGAATTGGACCCGCGCATCACCCGCGAGCCTGTTGCCGCTTAACCAATCAGCAAGAAGAGTGAAAAGAGCAGGAGAGAGACATGAACGCACATGCAGGCACGGTCCGCGGCAAAGAGCGCTATCGCTCCGGCGTGATGGAGTACAAGCGCATGGGCTATTGGGAGCCCGACTACACGCCAAAGGACACCGACGTCATCGCGCTGTTCCGCGTCACGCCGCAAGAGGGCGTCGACCCGATCGAGGCCTCAGCTGCCGTGGCAGGCGAATCCTCGACCGCGACCTGGACGGTGGTGTGGACCGATCGCCTGACCGCGGCCGAGAAATATCGCGCCAAGTGCTACCGCGTCGATCCCGTTCCGGGTTCGCCCGGCTCGTATTTCGCCTACATCGCCTACGATCTCGACCTGTTCGAGCCGGGATCGATCGCCAACCTCTCGGCCTCGATCATCGGCAACGTGTTCGGCTTCAAGCCGCTGAAGGCGCTGCGCCTCGAGGACATGCGCTTTCCCGTCGCCTATGTGAAGACGTTCCAGGGGCCGGCGACCGGCATCGTGGTCGAGCGCGAGCGGCTCGACAAGTTCGGCCGGCCGCTGCTGGGCGCAACCGTGAAGCCGAAGCTCGGCCTGTCCGGCCGCAACTACGGCCGCGTGGTCTATGAGGCGCTGAAGGGCGGGCTCGACTTCACCAAGGACGACGAGAACATCAACTCACAACCCTTCATGCACTGGCGCGATCGCTTCCTTTACTGCATGGAGGCGGTGAACCGCGCGCAGGCGGCTTCCGGTGAGGTGAAAGGCACCTACCTCAACGTCACCGCGGGGACGATGGAGGACATGTACGAGCGCGCGGAGTTCGCGAAAGAGCTCGGATCGTGCATCGTGATGATCGACCTCGTGATCGGCTACACGGCGATCCAGTCCATGGCCAAGTGGGCGCGACGCAACGACATGATCCTGCATCTGCATCGCGCCGGTCATTCGACCTATACCCGACAGAAGAGCCACGGCGTGTCGTTCCGCGTCATCGCCAAATGGATGCGGCTCGCCGGCGTCGACCACATTCACGCCGGCACGGTGGTCGGCAAGCTCGAAGGCGATCCCAACACCACGCGCGGCTATTACGATGTCTGCCGCGAGGATTTCAATCCGACCAAGCTCGAGCACGGCCTGTTCTTCGACCAGCACTGGGCGAGCCTCAACAAGATGATGCCGGTCGCTTCCGGCGGCATCCATGCCGGGCAGATGCACCAGCTGCTCGACCTGTTGGGCGAGGACGTCGTGCTGCAGTTCGGCGGCGGCACGATCGGCCATCCCATGGGCATTGCGGCCGGCGCGACCGCCAATCGCGTGGCGCTGGAAGCGATGATCCTCGCCCGCAATGAGGGCCGCAACTATGTCCACGAAGGCCCGGAGATCCTGGCCAAGGCAGCCCAGACCTGCACGCCGCTGAAGGCCGCGCTCGAGGTCTGGAAGGACGTCACTTTCAACTATCAATCCACCGACACGCCGGACTTCGTGCCGACGGCGCTGGAAACCGTCTGAGGAGATTGAGATGAAGATCACCCAGGGCTGCTTTTCGTACCTGCCGGATCTGACCGACGAGCAGATCACCCGCCAGGTGCAGTACTGTCTCGCCAATGGCTGGGCGGTGAACATCGAGTTCACCGACGATCCGCATCCCCGCAACACCTATTGGGAGATGTGGAGCCTGCCGATGTTCGATCTCCAGGACGCCGCCGGCGTGATGATGGAGCTCGCCGAGTGCCGCAGGGTCTATAGCGACCGCTACATCCGCATCAGCGGCTTCGATTCCAGCCACGGCTGGGAATCGGTGCGGATCTCCTTCCTCGTCAACCGGCCGAAGCAAGAGACGGAGTTCGAGCTGGTGCGCCAGGAGGTCGGCGGTCGCGCGATCCGCTACACCACGGCTCGAAAGCCGGCGCCCGCACCAGCTTAGGTCATCCGCTTCCGCGCGGAGCTCTCCCTGCTTCGTATCCTGGCGGACCACTGCTTCGCCGCCTCCCGCGGCGAAGCTCTTTTCTTCGAGGGTAGCCATGCTCGATGTCCCCCACGCAACCACAACCGAACACAGCGAGACCCATTTTGATCTCCGCAAGGAGGCTGAAGCGGCCGGAATCACCGAGACGCTGCAGCAGCTCGATCAGGAGCTGATCGGGCTCAAGCCGGTGAAGAGCCGCGTGCGCCAGATCGCCTCGCTGCTGCTGATCGAGCGCATCCGGCAGCGTGCGGGGCTGGCATCGGCGCCGCCGACGCTGCACATGTCGTTCACGGGCAATCCCGGCACCGGCAAGACCACCGTGGCGCTGCGCATGGCCAAGATCCTGCACGGGCTCGGCTTCGTGCGGCGCGGGCAAGTGATCTCGGTGACGCGCGACGATCTCGTCGGCCAGTATATCGGCCACACCGCGCCGAAGACCAAGGAGATCCTGAAAAAGGCGATGGGCGGCGTGCTGTTCATCGACGAGGCCTATTACCTGCATCGCCCCGACAACGAGCGCGACTACGGCCAGGAATCGATCGAGATCCTGCTCCAGGTCATGGAGAACCAGCGCGAGGACCTCGTCGTGATCCTCGCCGGCTATGGCGAGCGGATGACGAGCTTCTTCGCCTCCAATCCCGGCTTCCGCTCGCGCATCGCCCACCACATCGAATTCCCTGACTATGCAGAGACCGAGCTGCTCGTCATTGCCGAGCTGATGCTGAAGGAGCGCGGCTATCGTCTCTCGGCCGCGGCGCGCGAGGCGTTGGAGAGATACATCGCGCTGCGCCGGACGCAGCCGTTCTTCTCCAATGCGCGCTCGATCCGCAACGCCGTCGACCGCATCCGCCTGCGGCAGGCCGATCGGCTGGTGTCCGATCTCGATCGCATGCTCGATGTCGCCGACCTCGAAACCATCGACCCGGCGGATGTCCTTGCAAGCCGCGTCTTCAGCGGCGGTCCGGGCGCGGAAAGGAGCGTGAAGGCATGACCAGCGAGATCCTTATTGCTCCCTCGATCCTGGCCGCAGACTTCGCGCGTCTCGGTGAGGAGATCGCCGCGATCGACGCGGCCGGCGCCGACTGGCTCCATTGCGACGTCATGGACGGTCATTTCGTCCCCAACATCAGCTTTGGTGCTGACGTCATCAAGGCGATCCGGCCGCTGACGAAGAAGGTCTTCGACGTGCACCTCATGATCGCACCGGTCGATCCCTATATCGAAGCGTTCGCAAAGGCGGGCGCTGACGTCATCACTGTTCACGCCGAAGCGGGTCCGCATCTCGACCGCTCGCTCCAGGCGATCCGCTCGCTCGGCAGGAAGGCTGGCGTCAGCCTTTGTCCGTCGACGCCGGAGACGGTGATCGAATATGTGCTCGATCGCATCGATCTCGTGCTGGTGATGACGGTCAACCCCGGCTTTGGCGGCCAATCCTTTATCGCATCGCAGATCGATAAGATCCGGCGGATCAGAACCATGATCGGCGAGCGGCCGATCCGCCTCGAGGTCGATGGCGGTGTCACGCGCGACAATGCCGCGGCTGTGGCTGCAGCGGGCGCCGACACGCTGGTCGCAGGCTCCGCCGTGTTTCACGGCAAGAGTGCTGCCGAATATGCCACCAATATTGCGGCTATTCGCATCGCCGCGGCGACGGGTCGGGTTCCCAGGCTGCAAGATGGTTCCGCGCCCCCCGAAGCGGACCGGAGAAAGTGCGCTCATCCGGTAAACTGTGGAAGCCGCGGACCGATGTAGGTGCGATGTGCCAAGGCGCGCCACTTGCCCTGACGTTTGGAACTAAAATCCTTACCGGCGCTTCTCGAAAATTAACTTGGCTCAGGCGCGTTGAGCGCGCAGCAAATGTTTTGCATAAGCGCCATCGGCCTGACGCAAATAAGGAGAATAAGCCTGTGAACGCGAGGGAGGGTCTCATGGAGAACGTACGTCGCTACCGGGCGCTGGCGTCCCTCTGCCGTCAGCAGGCGGCCTACCGGCCGCTCCAGACCTGGGAACTCCTCGGCCAGGCCGAACATTTCGAACATCTCGCTGAAATCGAGCTCCAGGCGCATTTCGACGCGTGCAATGTGCACCGCGACAAAGACGCCGCCGCGCCCGCGACATGGACAGCTCCCGTCGCGGCGTGACGGCGCCGAGCCGGGCTCGCCTCAATGGGACATCAGCGTCGGGACCGTCATGGCTTCCAGCATGGCGCGGGTGACGCCCCCGAGAACGCGCTCCTGCAACCGCGAATGGCCGTAGCCGCCCATCACCAGGAGATCCAGGTTCTCGTCGGCCGCCAGCGACAGAATGATCGGCTGAATCTCGGCGCGGGTTGCCGTCCGGCCGACGATGCGGGTCGTCAGTCCGCGCCGGCCGAGATGTCTGGCCAGGCCGTGTGCTGAAGCTTCACCGGCGACGGCGTCGGTCTCGTTGACGCTGATGATCACGATCTCTTCGGCGCGGGCCAGGAACGGGGCCGCGTCGCGCATGGCGCGGGCGGCAAGGCGACTGCCGTCCCAGCAGATGCCGATCCGGTTCGCCTTGAAGGCTCCTCGAAACGTGTAGGGCAGGAACAGCACCGGGCCGCCCGCCTGGAACAGGATCTCGCCGGGCACGTCGTTGTCGAACGCGCCTTGCGCCGGATCGGGCTGGAGCACGATGCTGAGGTCGTGCAAACGCGCCATCTCGCCGAGCGAGCCGGCTGCATCCACCGGGATCGCGCCGAGTGCGTGGCAGGTATAGGAGATGCCGGCGTTCGCCGCCTCGCTCTTGAATACCGCGAGCGCAGCCTCGGCCCGCTCCACGGCGCGCTCGCGCTCCAGCTCGAACACGGCCGCCACCGCCGCGCCGCCTTCCATGACGTAAGCCGCACTGGTGGCGACATAGCCGACCGCGACCGCGTCGAGATGCGCGTTGAGCTTCGCCGCAAGCGAGATCGAGCCCTCGATCGCGGGACGCATGGGACGTTCGGTGGGAATGTGGACGAGAATGTCTTTGTACATGGCGCGCCTCCGCTGAGCATCATCGGATGGTCGCAGTTTTTCACTGCGCGAAGGCGGCGCGTTGAGCTGCATCAAACCTCCAGATTGCCTGCTGCGCCCGCTCATCCATTCTTTGCCGAGATTTAATCGGACGGACGGGACGCCGTAAGGTGGCAGCGACCATGTTGAGGGCAAGGCGACACCTGCTCAACATGGATATTTCGACATGAACGATCGCGTCAATTCCGACATCACCACGTCTCGCAAGATCTTGCGGCCGCGCCGGCTCGCGCTGCTCGGCACCGTGGCCGCGCTGGGCGTGGCCGCCCTGGCCATTGCGCCGGGCGCTTCGCCGTTCGGCATCACCTCCTTGGTTGCGCCGGCTCAGGCGGCCGAAGCCGCCGCGACGCCGCCCGGCTTCGGCGATCTCGTCAGCAAGGTCAAACCCGCGGTGATCTCGGTCCGGGTCAAAATCGACCAGGACAACGACAAGAGCGCGATGCTGCAGCAGAACCGGATGGATTCGGACGAGGACTCGCCGTTCGACCAGTTCTCGCGGCAGTTCGGCTTCCGCTTCCCGGGCGGTGCGAACGGCATGCCGCGCCAGCGCCACCAGATGATCACGGGCGAAGGCTCCGGCTTCTTCATTTCCGCGGACGGCTATGCCGTGACCAACAATCACGTCGTCGATCACGCCCAGTCCGTGCAGGTGACGATGGACGACGGTACGACCTACACCGCGAAGGTCGTCGGCACCGATCCGAAGACCGATCTCGCGCTGATCAAGGTCGACGGCAAGAAGGACTTTCCGTTCGTCAAATTCTCCGACCAGAAGCCGCGCATCGGCGACTGGGTGGTCGCCGTCGGCAATCCCTTCGGTCTTGGCGGCACCGTGACCGCGGGCATCGTCTCGGCCAGCGGGAGGGATATTGGCAATGGTCCCTATGACGACTTCATCCAGATCGATGCGCCGATCAACAAGGGCAATTCCGGCGGCCCGGCCTTCGACATGAACGGCAACGTCATCGGCGTGAACACCGCGATCTTCTCGCCCTCGGGCGGCTCGGTCGGCATCGGCTTCGATATCCCGGCTTCGACCGCCAAGCTCGTCGTCGCGCAGCTGAAGGACAAGGGCGCGGTGACCCGCGGCTGGCTCGGCGTGCAGGTGCAGCCGGTGACCTCGGATATTGCCGACAGCCTCGGCCTGAAGGAGGCACGCGGCGCGATCGTCGACAATCCGCAAGATGGCAGCCCGGCGGCGAAGGCCGGCATCGAGGCGGGGGACGTCATCACCGCCGTCAATGGCAGCGCGATCAAGGATTCCCGCGATCTCGCCCGCACCATCGCCGGCTTGGCGCCGGGCACGTCCGTGAAGCTCGATGTCTTCCGCAAGGGTGGCAGCAAGACCGTGACCCTGGCGCTCGGCGAGTTGCCGAACGAGCGGCAGGCCAAGGGCCATGGCAATGCCGACGAGGGGAGGGGTCAGCCGGGTGCCGGCACGCCACGCCTCGGCCTCAGCCTGGCGCCGGCAGGTGACGTTCAGGGCGCAGGCCAGAACGGCGTGGTCGTCACCGAGGTTGATCCGCAAGGCCCGGCCGCGCAACGCGGCATCCGGACCGGCGACGTCATCCTCAATGTCGGCGGCAAGGCTGTCAGCAGTGTCGGCGAGGTGCGCTCCGAGCTGGCGCAGGCCAAATCGTCGGGCAAGCGCAGCGTGCTGCTGCAGATCAGAAGCGCGGAGGCCACCCGCTTCGTCGCGGTGCCACTCGCCTGACGCGAACCTCGACCGCTACAAATCCAGAAAGGCGGCCTCGGGCCGCCTTTCGCACACGAGCTCGCCAGGTCCGATAACATTCTCGTTAACGGCAGGTAGGGTGACCGGGTGCGTCCGAAAAAGCCGTGTTCGCTGATCACACTCGCCAGGTGCCTCGGTGCTCTGCGGCAACGTCGCCGCTGAGAGGGGTTGCAAGCGTGGAACTTCGAACCTCGCGGCGCTTTGTGGAACTCGCCGGCGGTTCACATGAGATCGGTGCCGACATGGATCGATTGAAGGTCTCGCTGAGGAGTGCGCTGCTGGTGGCGCCATTGGTGCTCTCCGGCGGAAACGCCCTCGGGCGCGACGACGGCCGCTACGCGGATTCCCCTCTGAAGCCATGGTTCGACAGTTTGCGCAGCCATCTCGGTCCGTGCTGCTCGGATGCGGACGGTTTCGCCGTCGCCGATCCCGACTGGGAGTCGCACAACGGGCGTTACCGTGTGCGCCTCGACGGGCAGTGGATCGACGTGCCGGATGAAGCCGTCATCACCGAGCCGAACCGGGCCGGCCGCACCATGGTGTGGCCGGTCAAGACTGCGTTCGGGATTTCGATCCGCTGCTTCATGCCTGGGAGCATGATCTGAGACCGGTCAGCGCGACCGTTTGGATGATTTGCGCTTCGATGATTTCTTGCTCGATGATTTCCTGGACGACGTCCTCGACGATTTCTTGGACGTCTTCTTGGCACTCTTGCGCTTCGAAGCCTTCTTCGGGACCTTCTTGCCCTTCTTGCGCGCCTTCGACAATCCGATCGCGATCGCCTGCTTGCGGCTCTTGACGCGGCCGCCGCGCCCGCCACGGCCGCTCTTCGCGGTGCCTTTCTTGTAGCGCCGCATCTCGCTGGCGACATCGCTGCCCGAGCTGCTTGAGTAGCGGCGTTTCTTTGCCTTGCGTGCCATGCATGTCCTCCCTCGGCGAGGAGAACCATTCGGCACAGCCATGGTTCCGGGAGCGCGGGCGGCGCAGCTAAAGCCGCGATGCGATTAGGATGAATCGTCATCGCGCTTTAGGCTTCGGAAAACCGCCGCACACTTTTCCGGACCATGCTCTAGAAGGAATTTGCCAGCTCGATCTCCGCTTCCAGCGCCTGGATGCGTCGTGCGGCCTCGCCGAAGGACAGATCCCGCGCATATTGGCCGGGCTGATAGGCCTCTTCGCTCAGCCGCTTCAGCTTCAGGCCCTGCGCCCGCGTCATCTGCTCGCCAAGTACAAATCTGGCGTCGTATTTACCTTGAACCTGCATCTGGCGTCTCCGTCCTGAAATCGTGACTTGACTATATGTTCTTATTTTGTTCTAACAAGCCATGGACAACAGAATTAATGAAATTCGACGTAAAATCAGAGCCTTGAGGCTTGAGATGGCCGACGTCGAGGCGTCGGTGCGCGACCTCGTCGAGCGCGATCGCGACTGCACGGAAAGGGCCCTGGCGCAGATGGACCTGCGCCGGAAAATCAACCTCCTGATTGCCGAATGGAAGGCGGCCGGCGGCAGCGACGTTCTGCCTGACGTCCGCGACCGGGTGCGCCTGCGTCCCGTGAAGACAGGCGGCAATCCCGCGCGCGCAGCCGAGCGCCGCTGAGATCGTTGGCGCCGGATACCGCCAAGTGCCGGACCCAAGATAAGATAGAAGACAGAGGGCCCCGCAATGGCGGGGCCCTCCATGATTCCAGGGAGCGCCTATTTGGTGTTGGTCATGCTGCCCTTGTTCGTCATGGTGCCGCTCTGATCGGAGCCGGAGCCGGCGCCGCCTTGGCCCGTGGGGTCAGCGCCCTTGGAAGACTTGGTGTTGGCGCCGGTGGTCTGCGACGATGACGTCGAGGATCCATGCTTGGCCTTGTGCGACTTGGCCTGGGCGACGACCGGCGTGGCGGCAAGGCCAATTGCTACCATGACGGCGAGAGCGAGCTTGGTCGTCTTCATGCGGGGGAACTCCCTGTGTTAAATTGACGCAGGCAGCAAACCGCGCCTCGCGGCAGGAGTTCCCGGCAAAGCATCTTCCGTGCGTCACGCACGCTTCAAGTTTGCTTGTCCTCGGCCAGGATGAACACGGCGCCGGTGAGCGTCGCGCCGATCGCGAAGGTCGTCACCAAGGTGAGGGCGAAGACCGTCGCGGCCTGGCCCCCGCCGTTGTTCAGCAGGTTGGCCACGGCTGGATTGGACAGGACGAGCGTGAGGCTGAAGGTGAGGCCGAGCGCTGCGCCCATCATTGCATGCGTCATCAGCCTGATAAGGCCGCTGGCAGAGATCAGCTCGGACGACTTCTTGTTGGTGCGCATGGGACGGCATCCCGAACTGCCACGCCAACGCGCTCGTGATTCCCTGGTTCCGTTCCGCTGAAGGAATTGTCATCGCCCGCTTCATCCGGCGTTCATGCCGGGCTTGCCAAGATGAGCCCCAGTAAAACGGGAACATCGATATGGGTAAGGTCGTCTTTCTTTACCGCTCGCTGGCCTATCGCAACGCAGCCGCGGACATGCTGCGCAAGGCGCGCAAGCTCCCGCGTGGCGCGGAGCGGAGCGCGGCTCGCCGCTACGCGAGGGCGCTGCGCGATCTCGCGCGAACGGAAGCCTGGCTCGAAGGGCGCATCGCGCGCGAACCGCGCACGGCTCAGCGCATGACGAGCGCAGCGTCCGGCTAGCCGGATGCGCGCTGCAATTCGGCAGCGCCTGCGGTGTCGAACTTGCCGGTTGCGGTCGTCGCGCTCTTGCGTGTCAACGGCACCTCCAGACGGCACAACAGGCCCTCGGCGCGCCAATCGAACTGCGCCTGTCCGCCAAGCTGGGACTCGATGCTCGCAAGCAGGCTTCGCGTGCCGAAGCCGCGCGATTTCGGGGTCTTGACCAGGGGACCGCCGGATTCCTCCCAGCTCAGCGTGAGCCGCTCGGCGTCGACCTGCCAGCCGATCGCGAGCCGCCCCGATCGGGTCGAGAGCGCGCCGTACTTGGCCGAGTTGGTGAAGAGCTCGTGCAGCGCGAGCGCCAGCGTCTGCGCCGTCGCCGGCAGCAGCTGAACTTCGGGCCCCGCCAATTTGATCTGGCCGCCGAGCGAATAGGGCGCAAGCTCCTCGTCGATCAGCCTGGAGAGCTCGGCGCCCTGCCAGCTCGACAGCGACAGGATGGTGTGCACGCGCGCCAGTGCATTGATGCGCCCCTCGACGGCATTGACATAGGCCTTGACCTCGTCGGCCCGGGTGAGGCGCACGATCGACTGCGCCAGCGCCAGCGCGTTCTTGGCGCGGTGATCGACTTCCCGCGCCAGCAGGTTCTGCCGCTCCTCGGCCCGCTTGCGCTCGGTGATGTCGACGGTCACGCCGCTGACGCGCACCACGCGCCCGCTCTCATCCATCGTCGCAGCCGCCGTGCCGACGCACCAGCGCACCTCGCCGTCGGGCCGCACGATGCGGAACTCCGTCTCGTAGGCGCGCGTGCCCTTGTTGAATTCGGCGATCGCCTTGCGCAACTGATCGACGTCGTCGGGGTGCAACAGGGCCTGAACGCTGGCCGGAGTGACCTCGAAATCCTCGGGGCTGACGCCGAAGATGCGGTATTGCCCCTCGTCCCACATCCAATCGCCGCTGATCCAGTCCCAGTCCCAGGACCCCATCTTGCCGGCCGCGATCGCCATGCTGCGCCGTTGCTCGCTCTCGCGCAGCTTCGCGGTGGAAGCCTCCAGTTCCGCGGTGCGGGCGCGGACGCGGTCCTCGAGCTCGTGGTTCAGCCGTTCGAGCTCGCGCGTCTTGCGGTAGAGCTCGGCAAACACCTTGATCTTGGCGCGAAGCACCTCCGGCACGACCGGCACCGGCACGTAATCGACCGCGCCCATCTCGTAGCCGCGCAGCCGGTCGATGTCGCTGACCTGGATGGCCGAGATGAAGATCATCGCGGTCTTCTGGAAGCGCGGATGTTCGCGGATCATCGCGGCGAGCTCGAAGCCGTCGAGCTCGGGCATGCAGACGTCGACCAGGATCACCGCGATCTCGGTCTTGAGCAGCACCTCCAGCGCCTCGCGGCCCGAGGAGGCGATCACGAGGTTCTCTCCGAGATCCTTCAGGATCACCTCATAGGCGAGCAGCTTGGCCGGCTGATCGTCGACGAGCAGGATGTTGACCTTTTCCTGGTCCATACGTGGGTCCAACTCAGCGATGCAGCCACATGCGGATCGCAAGCAGCAATTGATCGGTGTTGACCGGCTTGGCGAGGTAATCGGACGCGCCGGCTTCGAGGCACTTCTCGCGGTCGCCCTTCATCGCCTTGGCGGTCAACGCGATGATCGGCAGACGGGAGAAGTCCGGATTCTCGCGGATCACGCCGATGGTCTGGTAGCCATCCATCTGCGGCATCATGATGTCCATCAGCACGATCGCGATCTCCGGATTGGATTCGACCAGTGTCACCGCCTCGCTGCCCGTCGTCGCCGTCAGCACTTTCATGCCGCGTCGTTCCAGCACGCTGGACAGGGCGAAGATGTTGCGGGCGTCGTCGTCGACGAGCAGGGCGATCTTGCCGATCAGGTCCTCGTCGGAACTGTTCAGCTTCTCCAGCATGCGCTGCTTCTCGACCGGCAGCTCCGTGATCACGCGATGCAGGAACAACGCGGTCTCGTCGAGCAGGCGCTCGGGCGATTCCACGCCCTTGACCACGATGCTGCGTGCCATGGTGTGGAGCTCGGCATCCTCCTCGGCGGAAAGCTCGCGGCCGGTGAACACCACGACGGGGATGTTCGACAACGCCTCGTCGTTGCGGATCTGATCGAGCACCTCGAAGCCGCTCATGTCGGGCAGCCTGAGGTCGAGCACCACGCAATCGCAGGGCTGCTCGCGCAGCGTCGAGAGCGCGCCGGCCCCGGTATCCGTGACCAGGATCTCGATGTCGTCGTGGTGCAGCAGCTCGCGGATCGAGAGCTGCTCGGCCTCGTTGTCCTCGACGATCAAGAGCCGCTTGCGCCGCGGCCGCGCATATTCCTTGATCTGCGTCAGCGCGGCCGAGACGCCCTCGGTCGTCGTCGGCTTGTTGACGAAGGAGAACGCGCCGCGCGCCAGCGCATGCTGGCGGTCCTCGTCGAGCGTGATGATCTGGACCGGGATGTGGCGGGTGAGCGGATTGTGCTTGAGTTGGCTCAGCACGGTCCAGCCGAGCATGTCGGGCAGGAAGACGTCGAGGGAGACGGCCGTCGGCTGGTACTGCTTGGCGAGCTCGAGGGCCTCGGCGCCGCGCGCGGCGACCAGGACCTTGAAGCCCTTGTCGCGGGCCAGATCGACCAGCACGCGGGCGTAATGCGGGTCGTCCTCGACGATCAGGAGGATGGTGTCGCCGGGCTCGAGGTTGAGGCGGTCGTCGGGCAGTTGCTCGATGACGCGCTGCTGGTCGGGCGCGGCCGGCTGCAGCGCCGGCGTCTGACTGTATTGCTGTGACGCCGGCGGCCGCGGCGCGAGGGTCGGGCCGGAATATTTCAAGGGCAGATAGAGCGTGAAGCTCGAGCCCTTGCCCGGCGCGCTGCGCAAGTGGATCTCGCCGCCGAGCAGGCTGGCAAGCTCGCGGCTGATCGCAAGGCCGAGACCGGTGCCGCCATATTTGCGGCTGGTGCCGGCATCGGCCTGCTGGAACGCCTCGAAGATCAGCTTCTGCTTCTCCAGGGGAATGCCGATGCCGGTGTCGGACACTTCGAAGGCGATCACGGCCGGCGCCGAGTTCAGCACCGGATGATCCGTCCCCCAGCCGCCGATGGCGCCGGTGACCTTCAGGCGCACTTCGCCGTCGGCGGTGAACTTGAAGGCGTTGGAGAGCAGGTTCTTCAGAACCTGTTGCAGCCGCTTGGAGTCGGTCACGATGCTGCGCGGCAGGTTCGGATCGACGTCGATCTTGAACGACAGGTTGCGGTTGTCCGCCTCGTGCCGGAACGGCCGGCCGACGGTCTCGAGCAGGTTCGCGGTCAGGATTTCCTCGGCGTCGACCGTCACCGTGCCGGACTCGATCTTGGAGAGATCGAGAATGTCGCTGATGAGGTTCAAGAGGTCGGTGCCGGCGCCGTGGATGGTGCGGGCGAATTCGACCTGCTTGGCCGAGAGGTTGCCATCGGGGTTGTCGCTGAGCTGCTGTCCGAGGATCAGGATCGAGTTCAGCGGCGTGCGCAGCTCGTGGCTCATATTGGCGAGGAATTCGGACTTGTACTTCGACGTCAGCGCGAGCTCGGTCGCCTTCTCCTCGAGCGCGCGGCGGGCCTGCTCGATCTCCTGGTTCTTGCGCTCGACTTCGACGTTGCGCTCGGCGAGCTGCTGCGCCTTCTGCTCGAGCTGGTCGTTGGTCTGCTGCAATTCGCGCTGCTGGGTCTGCAGCTCGCCGGCGAGCTGCTGCGACTGCTTGAGCAGACCTTCCGTCTGCATCGTCGCCTCGATCGAGTTGAGCACGATGCCGATAGAGTCGGTGAGCTGCTCCAGGAACGTCATCTGCGAGGTCGTGAAGGAGACGAGCGAGGCGAGCTCGATCACGGCCTTGACCTGGCCTTCGAACAGGACCGGCAGCACGACGAGGTTCTTCGGTGCGACGCGGAACAGCGCCGAGTTGATCGGCACCACGTCGGACGGAATGTCGGAGACGACGCGCGGCCGCTTGTCGAAGGCGCATTGGCCGATCAGGCCTTCGCCGAACTGCAGCACCGGCTGATAGGGGTAGACGCCGTCGCTGGCGTAGGAAGCGAGCAGCAGGAGCTGGGGATCGTTCTCGTTCTCGACCTGGTAGATCACGCCGGTGTGGGCGTTCACCAGCGGCGACAATTCGGTGAGCAGCAGCCGGCCGACGGTGGTGAGGTCGCGCTGGCCCTGGAGCATGTTGGTAAACTTGGCGAGGTTGGTCTTCAGCCAGTCCTGTTCCGTGTTCACGTCCGTCGTGAGACGGAGGTTGGTGATCATCGTGTTGATGTTGTCTTTCAGTTCCGCCACTTCGCCGCGGGCGTCGACCTGAATCGACCGCGTCAGGTCGCCCTTGGTCACCGCGGTTGCGACTTCCGCGATCGCGCGCACCTGCGAGGTCAGGTTGGCCGCGAGCAGGTTGACGTTGCCGGTGAGGTCCTTCCAGGTGCCGGCGGCGCCGGGCACGTTGGCCTGGCCGCCGAGCCGGCCTTCGACGCCGACCTCGCGTGCCACCGAGGTCACCTGATCGGCGAAGGTCGCGAGCGTCTCGGTCATGTTGTTGATGGTGTCGGCGAGAGCCGCGACCTCGCCCTTCGATTTCACGGTGAGGTTCTGCTTCAGATCGCCATTGGCGACCGCGGTCACCACCTTGACGATGCCGCGGACCTGCTCGGTCAGGTTCGCCGCCATGAAGTTGACGGTGTCGGTGAGATCCTTCCACGTGCCGGCGACGCCGGGCACCTGGGCCTGGCCGCCGAGCTTGCCCTCGGTGCCGACCTCGCGCGCCACGCGCGTCACTTCGCCGGCGAAGGCGTTGAGCTGGTCCACCATGGTGTTGATGGTGTTCTTCAGCTCGAGGATTTCGCCCTTCACGTCCACTGTGATCTTGCGCGAGAGGTCGCCGCGTGCGACCGCCGTGGTGACTTCGGCGATGTTGCGGACCTGGGTGGTGAGGTTCGCAGCCAAGAGGTTGACGTTGTCGGTGAGGTCCTTCCAGGTGCCGCCGACGCCGGGCACGACGGCCTGACCGCCGAGCCGGCCTTCGGTGCCGACCTCGCGCGCCACGCGCGTGACTTCGGCGGCGAAGGAGCGGAGCTGCTCGACCATGGTGTTCAGGGTGTCCTTGAGCAGCAGGATCTCGCCGCGCACGTCCACCGTGATCTTCTTCGACAGGTCGCCGCCGGCAATGGCGGTCGCGACCTCGGCGATGTTGCGGACCTGCGCCGTCAGGTTGGAGGCCATGAAGTTGACGTTGTCGGTGAGGTCCTTCCAGGTGCCGGCGACGCCGGGCACTTCGGCCTGGCCGCCGAGCTTGCCTTCGGTGCCGACCTCGCGCGCGACGCGCGTGACTTCGCCGGCAAAGCCGTTGAGCTGGTCGACCATGGTGTTGATGGTGTTCTTCAGCTCGAGGATTTCGCCCTTCACGTCGACGGTGATCTTGCGCGACAAGTCGCCGCGCGCCACCGCGGTCGTCACCTCGGCGATGTTGCGGACCTGGGCCGTGAGGTTGCCCGCCATCGAGTTGACGCTGTCGGTGAGATCCTTCCAGGTGCCGGCAACGCCGGGCACGTTGGCCTGGCCGCCGAGGCGGCCTTCGGTGCCGACCTCGCGCGCCACGCGCGTCACCTCGCCCGCGAAGCGGTTGAGCTGGTCGACCATCGTGTTCAGCGTGTCCTTGAGCTGAAGGATCTCGCCGCGCACGTCCACGGTGATCTTGCGCGACAGGTCGCCGCCGGCGATGGCGGTCGCGACCTCGGCGATGTTGCGGACCTGGGCGGTGAGGTTGCCCGCCATCGAGTTCACGGAGTCGGTCAGGTCTTTCCACGTGCCGGCGACGCCGGGCACGTCGGCCTGGCCGCCGAGCTTGCCGTCGGTGCCGACCTCGCGGGCGACGCGCGTCACTTCGCCGGCGAAGGCGTTGAGCTGGTCGACCATGGTGTTGAGCGTTTCCTTCAGCTGAAGGATTTCGCCCGACACGTTCACCGTGATCTTCTTGGACAAGTCGCCCTTCGCCACCGCGGTTGCGACCTCGGCGATGTTGCGGACCTGGCCGGTGAGGTTCGAGGCCATCGAGTTGACGCTGTCGGTGAGGTCCTTCCACGTGCCGCCGACGCCGCGCACCACCGCCTGACCGCCGAGCTTGCCTTCGGTGCCGACCTCGCGCGCCACGCGCGTGACTTCGCCGGCGAAGGCGTTGAGCTGGTCCACCATGGTGTTGATGGTGTCTTTCAGCTCCAGAATTTCGCCGCGCACGTCCACGGTGATCTTCTTCGAGAGGTCGCCGCCGGCGACTGCGGTGGTCACCTCCGCGATGTTGCGGACCTGCGCGGTCAGGTTCGAGGCCATCGAGTTGACGCTCTCGGTCAGGTCCTTCCAGGTGCCGGCGACGCCGAGCACGTTGGCCTGGCCGCCGAGCCGGCCCTCGGTGCCGACCTCGCGGGCGACGCGCGTGACTTCGCCGGCGAAGGCGTTGAGCTGGTCGACCATGGTGTTGAGCGTTTCCTTCAGCTGAAGGATTTCGCCCGAGACGTTCACCGTGATCTTCTTCGACAAATCGCCGCTCGCGATGGCGGTCGCGACGTCGGCGATGTTGCGGACCTGCGCGGTCAGGTTCGAGGCCATGAAGTTGACGTTGTCGGTGAGGTCCTTCCAGGTGCCGGCCACGCCGGGCACCTGGGCCTGGCCGCCGAGCTTGCCTTCCGTGCCCACCTCGCGCGCGACGCGCGTGACTTCCGAGGCGAACGAGTTGAGCTGGTCCACCATGGTATTGATGGTGTCCTTCAGCTCCAGGATTTCGCCGCGCACGTCCACCGTGATCTTGCGCGAGAGGTCGCCGCGCGCCACGGCGGTGGTGACGTTGGCGATGTTGCGCACCTGTGCGGTCAGGTTACCGCACATCGCGTTGACCGAGTCCGTCAAGTCCTTCCAGGTGCCGGCGACGCCCGGCACGATGGCCTGGCCGCCGAGCTTGCCGTCGGTGCCGACCTCGCGCGCCACGCGCGTCACTTCCGAGGCGAACGAGCGCAGCTGGTCAACCATCGTGTTGATGGCTTCCTTGAGCTGGAGGATCTCGCCGCGGACGTCGACCGTGATCTTCTTGGAGAGGTCGCCGTTGGCGACCGCGATCGTCACCTCGGCGATGTTGCGAACCTGGTTGGTCAGGTTGTTCGCCATCGAGTTGACGCTCTCGGTGAGGTCCTTCCAGACGCCGGTCACCTCGGGCACCTGGGCCTGTCCGCCGAGCTTGCCCTCGGTGCCGACCTCGCGCGCCACGCGCGTCACCTCGGAGGTGAACACGCCGAGCTGCTTGATCATGGTGTTGACGATGGTCGCCGACTGCAAGAACTCGCCGCCGAGCGGACGGCCGTCGACGTCGAGCTTGACGGTCTGGAGCAGGTCGCCTTGTGCCACGGCGGCGACGGCGCGCGTCACCTCGCGCGTCGGCCACAACAGGTCGTCGATCAGCGTGTTGACCGAACCTTCCATGTCGGCCCAGGAGCCCGAGGCGAGGCCGAACTTCACGCGCTGGCGGGTCTTGCCTTCGCGCCCCACCACCTGGCCGACCAGCTCGAGCTGCTGTGCCATGCGCTGGTTGGCTGCGATGATTTCGTTAAGAGTGTCGGCAATTTTGCCGTCAATGCCGAGATAGTCGCCGCTCATGCGGACCGAAAAGTCACCGCTGCGCATCGCCTGCAAGGCGAGTAGCAGTTCCGCCCGGGAATCCGGCTCGGACGTACCGTTGATTTTTGGCTTTGGGACGCGACGACCGGAGCGTGATGCAGTTCCGGGATCGAGGTCGCTCATACTGATTCCCCCGCAGGCGTCGGCCGAATCCGAGGCAAGACGCGTTGGTCGAATAGAGCGTCAGCCAAATTCGAAATCAAGCGCCAACGTATGGCGCCGGGAAATGGAACCCGCTTTGCTCAGCCCGACCGAGCTAACCACGATCCCCCGATTTGGTTCCACACCGCTCGGAAAGAAATGCCCCGGGTCCGGTCGCCCCATGCGTCCGTCGGCGTCCATCCTTCGGAACGGAGCGCCGAGCCCGACGGTTAGCCAGCGCAGACAGGGAGAACGGATATGAAAGCAGGACTTGCCGCCATCGCCATTATCGTGCTTGCCGCGGGATCGGCCCTGGCTCAGGGCGGTGCGCCGAGCGGGCGTGGGTCCGTGACGGGCGACCCCGCCGCAAGCTCCGCCAACCCGCGGGCGGACACGCCGACCACCGGAGCGGCCACCCGCTCGAATCCAAGCGGAAGCGGCACGTCGTCGTCCGGCGGCAAGGACGACAACGGCGATGCAGGCCGCGACAAGATGCCGGAGAGTGACCGCACCGTACGGCCGCAAAGCCAGCAACGTCCGAGCGACAAGTAGAGGCTATTTGTCCGCCATGGTGCGCTCGGCGTCCCTGACCTGCGCGCGCAGCAGCGGCAGCTGTTCGCGCGCGAACGCTGCGAGCGCCGCATTGTCGGGCGCCACCAGGTAGCGCTCGAGCAGGCCGATGATGGATTCATATTCGGGAATCTGCGCGGCATAGAAGCTTCTGACGTAGGCCGGGCCGTCCGACATTTCGGGCTCGACGAGGCTCGCGCTTGGAGAGGCGAGTGCTGCCTTACCGATGTGCAGTTCCGCGCCGATGGCCTCCTGGACCTCCTTCAGCCTCTTGTCGCGCTTGACTGCTTCCTCGGCGCGCAAGGCGGCGAGATTCTTGACCTCCGCGTTGCCCTTGAGGTCGGTGTTCTCGAGCAGCCCCTGTTGAAACCGGCTGAAATTGTAGACCCCGCTGATCACCTCGATCGCGGAAGGTGGCCGTTCGCCGTGCTTTCGTTCGGCAACGCTGTCGGCAAGCGCCGATGTGCTGATGAATGCCAGGATGATTGCGGCGACAACTCGCATCGATCTTAAATGACCAACGCCGTGCGAAAGTTCCCTGAACCATTACGATCCGGTAAGCGGGTTGCGACGCAGGAGTTCCGTCCCCACGTCTTTTATATGAAACAGTCTGACATCTTCAGAGACAACGCCGACAATTGTCTTCAGCTTGCCGAGCGTGCCGACGGACAGCCCGCCCATAAGCGCTATTCGCGCATGGCCGACGCCTGGACGGCGCTGGCCAACGAGCAGGATTGGCTCGATGGCGAAATTTCCCCCGTTCCGGCTCATGCAGCTCCAAACCGGAACGGGTGAACTCGGCCTCACGAATCTGCATGTGAGACCGCTCACGGAAGGCACGCAACTGATTTGGGATCATCCGGGGAACGTCGATCGCGGCGATTTCCAGTTGCAGAAGGAGGTTTGGCGATGGCTCCACGTCTGGCTCTTCTTTCCCTCATTCTCGCCTTTGGCGTCTCCGTCGCTTTCGCGACGGTGACGACGGTGCGACAGGTGCATCTCGAGAATGCATCTGCCGTTCACGCCGCGCGCAGCTGATTGCAGCAGCGGAACATTCACGGCCGTAATGCGTAAGCGCTCCGACACATCAGGAGAAGCGAGAGCGCATCATGGCCCATTCCGATCAAGGCATCGTCAAGGACAAGCGTGGGGAGGTGCAGCCCCGCGACAAGGAACGTGCGCAATCCGTGCACAAGACGGATCCGAAAGGCTCGCCCTCGCGGGAAGCGACGCGCGATCCCAAGCTGAACGACAACAGCAAGACGCCGGGTTCCGGCGCCATGCCGGACGGCTCGAGCGACGCCACAGGCTAGCTGTCACAGGAACGAATTCGCGCGGGACGAGTCGACGGATTGCTTCCGGTCGTCATGCCCCCGGTGCGCCGGAAGCATCTCCAAGGACGGCCCTGGCACCCACCGTGCCGGGGTCGTTTGCTTGTGGAAGAGGCTTATGTGCGTCAGCCGCCGCCGCTCTCCGGATCCCCCTGAGTATGTCCCTCAGGCCCGCGGCCGAACACGCCGAAGCTGCTCGACTTCACGCCGGCAGCGGCATCGACGCCCACAGCGGCCAGTCCGAACTTGAGGAGTTCGCGGACGGCTGCCGCCCGCGTCGGCATGCGGTGTTTGAACCGGAAATCGTCGACGGCGGCCAACTCTTCCGGCGAGAGCATGACCTGAAGGCGCTCGGCGCGAAGGTCGTTCATGGCGATTACGCAAATTGAGTAGGTTGAGTAGTTTACTCAACGAACCAACTTGGTGAGAGTTCCGCGAAAGCCGACAAAGCCTCCAAATGAGTAAGAAAACAAAATAAAATCAATGATTTAGAAGCGCGCCACGACGAGAGGCATTGTTCGCCGAAGGAGAGAGACCATGACGGACGAAGTCAGGTTGCCTCGCAAGCTTTCCGAAGAACCCGCGGCGCCCGGGCCGGTGCGGCCAAGCCAGCAGAAGATCATCGATGAGGTCGAGCGCTGGGCCAACAGCCCGGGCCTCCAGCCGCCGCAATCGCAGCCCTCGACGGGGGCGAAAGCGAACTAGGGCTTCGCGTAGCGAGAGCCCGTTGCCGACGGCGAATGGCCTGATCGGCGTGATTTGTGGGAGACAATGCGAAGCTTGCGCCTGAGCCACCAGGCCGACACGGAAACGATGGCCCAGACCGTCAGCGCCGCGATGAAAGCGAATACGGCGCTTGCCTCGACGATGGCATAGAAGATGGCGGCGAACGCGGCGAGGCCGATGCTGCCGAGTGCGGCACCGGCGGCATCGAGCGCCGCCGCCTTCTGCCCGCGACGGCGCCCGCTCAGGCCGGCCTTCTCCTTGGCGTGACGCTCGTGGCTTTCGATCAGTGTCGCGCTGGCGCAGAAGACGGCCGGAAGAGCAAGAAAGAGCCCGCCGACGGCCGTGCCGAACTTCGAGCCGATAACGCCCGCGAGTGCCGTGGCACCGCCGCCGAGCACGAAGCGAATGGCGTACTCGTACCACCGCGTCTGTTTCAGCGCCGATGTCGATAGCTTCACCAGCATCAGGCCGCACCTCCCAGGCCGGCGAGCAGGCCGAAGGCGACCACGAGCCATGCGGCAAAGGCGAGGATCGTTGCTGGAAGCGCGCCGAGACGGAGCCTCATCAGGAGGTGGCAGACGACGATGCTGTAGCAGGCGAGCGCGATGGCGCCATAGATCATCGTCCAGCTCTCGGCCGCAGCATATTGCGGTCCGTGCTGGACCACGGCGATGCCGAGAGTAGCCAGCGCCACCGACGGCGCTGCGCCAAGCAGCCCGGCAAAGCTCTTCGGCCGCAGCATGTCGCCCAAGATCGCGAAGACGGATACGATCAGACCGCCGGCGACGAAGCGCACGAGATACTCGGTCATGGCTGTCCCTCCGAGCCCTCGCGCCGCTGCCGTGACGTCGCCAGCGTGAACGGCCTGAGCAATCGCTCGACGATGATGCCGAGCGTGAAGCCTGCCACGACGTCGCTGGCCCAGTGCGCGAGCAGCGCGAGGCGCGTCAGGGACAGCGCTACGGCAAAGGAGCGCGCCAGGCTGCGGCGAGCCGGCGGCAACAGGCCGGCGGCCGAGGCAAGGGCGCCCATATGCACGGCGTGACCTGAGGGAAATGCGTCGCGGGCCCGCCCCGAAAAGGGAACACCGCGCCAGTGGCCGCTCACCGTCAGCCGGTCGGGCCTCGTTTGATCGAACACGGATTTCAAGACATGCGGCAACACGGCCGTCACCAGCGACACGATCAGAACGTGATCGGCCAGGGGGCGCTGCTGCGGATGCCGGAGGCGGGTGTAGAGCCATCCCGTCGCCGCGAGTGCGACCAGGATATGCTCGTCGGCACCCCAGGTCATGGCCTGGGCGGCATGCTCGAGCCCCGAGTTGGTATTGTGCGCGATCTCGTTGGCGATCGCCGTATCGATCCGGGTGGGTTTGACTGTTACTAAGGCCATCGGTCCGTCGGCGAGATATCCTCCATGACGGTTTTGTAAAGCCTGGAGACAAGGAAGGTTCCTAGGCGCAACCGACAGGCAGCGCGATGACCTTTCTCATCGCGCTGCCGGGAAGCACGCCGGGACGGCCGGCGTCCTGCCGCAATGTGTTACTTGGATTGGCCGACGCTCGGCGCCCTGCCGAGGTTCTTGGCCATGTCGAGGTGGTGCTTCAACGCTGGCAGCGTCTTGCCGGCCCAATCCTTGAGCTCGGCATTGTCGCCACCCTTGGCGTAACGCTCGAACAGCGACACGGCATCTTCATGCGCGCTGACTTGATAGGAATTGTAGTCCGAGCTGAAATCCTTGCCGCTCGCGTTCTTGAGCTTGTCGATCTTGCTCTGATGCGAGCTGTCGAGCGCCGTCGGCAGCGTGGCCTGCACCTTGCCATTGCCGACCAGTCCCTTGAGCTCGCTGCTCGTCTTCGTGTGATCGGTGATCATCTGCTGCGCGAAGGTCTTCTCCTCCGCGTTGCCCTTCTGCTGGGCGAGCTTGCTTGATTCGATCTCGAACATGTCGCTGATCGCGACCTGGGTCACGAAGTCGGCGGTCGCAGGCGCAACGCCGAGCACCGAATTCACGCCGGTCTTTTCGCCGAGCGACTGGGCGAGGGCCGGGCCTGCGAGAACCATGCAGGCAAGCGCGATGATTGTGCGTTTCATGGTCAAATCCTTCCCATAGGTCGCGCGGCCGCTTGCCCGCGACGTGCGCCGACCAACACGCCGCCGGAGCCGAGGTTCCTAACGGCTAATCCGCGGGATTGCGTCCGGTGCGCGGATTGATCGGATATGTCGGCTTGCGTCGAAGCCGCTCGGGCAGGAACGGTTCGGCCGGCGCAGCGGTTGCGTCGGCCCGGACGTCAGCATGGCGCTGCGCCCGCTCGTGCGGCGTCCGGTTGTCGTTGATGTGGTACTTCACGTCGACGCCATCGACGGGGTCGTTGACGCCGTGCCTGATATCGCGGAAGTCACTCATGGCTCACCTCATTGCTTTCCGGGCAGAATCGATTCCAGCACCTGCCGCGCTGCTCCCTTGATCATCCCGCTTTCGTTCGGGTCGCCCTTCATCAGGGCGAGCGAGAAGTTCTTGGCCTGCTGCAAGGTGATGTGCGGCGGCAGCGGCGGCACCTCGGGATCGGTTTTCACCTCCAGCACGACGGGCATCTCGCTCGCAAGCGCCTGCTCCCAGGCCGAGCCGAGCAGCTGTGGGCTGTCGACGAAGATGCCGCGCAGGCCGATCAGCTCGGCGAAGCGCGAATAGGAGACATCGGGAATGCGCTGCGAAGCCTCGAACTTGGGATCACCGTTGATGATGCGCTGCTCCCAGGTGACCTGATTGAGATCCTCGTTGTTGAAGACGCACACGATGAAGCGCGGGTCCTTCCAGTCGCGCCAATACTTCGCAGCGGTGATCAGCTCGGCCATGTTGTTCATCTGCATGGCACCGTCCCCGACGAGTGCAATCACGGGGCGGTCCGGATGGGCGTATTTGGCCGCGAGCGCGTAAGGCACCGCAGCGCCCATCGAGGCGAGGCCGCCGGACAGCGAGGCCGTCATGCCGCGCCGCATCTTGAGGTCCCGCGCGAACCAATTGGCGCATGAGCCGGAATCGCTGGTGATGATGGCGCGGTCGGGCAGGCGCGGTGACAATTCCCAGGCGACGAGCTGCGGATTGACCGGCGCGGCGGGCTGATGCGCGCGGTCATCCAATGTCTTCCACCATGTCGCAACGTCCTCCTGGATGCTCTGGCGCCAGGCGCCGTCGCTCTTGGGTTTCAGCCGCGGCAACAAGGCCCGCAGCGTCTCGGCGGCATCGCCGACGAGGCCGACCTCCATGGGAAAGCGGATCGACATCATGCTGGCGTCGATGTCGATCTGCACGCCGCGCGCGCTGCCTTCCTTCGGCAGGAATTCGGCGTAGGGAAAGGCCGAGCCCACCATCAGCAGCGTGTCGCATTCCATCATCATGTTGTAGCTGGGCTCGGTGCCGAGCAGGCCGATCGAGCCGGTGACCCATGGCAGGTCGTCGGGCAGCGCGGCCTTGCCGAGCAATGCCTTGGCGCAGCCGGCCGACAGCCGGTCGGCGACCGCAATGACGTCGTCGGTGGCGCCAAGTGCGCCGGCGCCGACGAGCATCGCGACCTTCTTGCCGGCATTGAGGATCTCCGCGGCACGGTCGAGATCGGCATCACGAGGGATGACTTTAGGCGCGCTGTAACCGACGCCGGAGTGCAGCGTGCCGTGCGCGCGCGGCGGGTCCTCGTAAGGCTCCTCCTGCAGGTCGTTGGGCAAGATGATGACCGTCGGAGTGCGCCGCGCCAGTGCGATCCGCACCGATCGATCAATCAGGTGTCGCACTTGTGCAGGCGAGGAGGCCTGCATGACATAGGCGCCTGCGACGTCCTTGAACATCGAGAGAAGATCGAGCTCCTGCTGATAGTGACCGCCGAGCGCATTGCGAGCCTGCTGGCCGACGATCGCCAGCACCGGCTGGTGATCGAGCAGCGCGTCGTACAGCCCGGTGACGAGGTGCGAGGCGCCGGGGCCGGAGGTCGCAATGCAGACGCCGAGCTCGCCCGAGAATTTCGCGTAGGCGGTCGCCATGAACGCCGCCATCTCCTCGTGCCGCGCCTGCACGAAGCCGATCTTGCCGTCGGCCCGGTTCATCGCGCCGAACACGCCGTTGATGCCGTCGCCGGGATAGCCAAAGAGGTGGCGCACGCCCCATTGGTGCAGGCGCTGAATGATGAAGTCGGAGACGGTCTGGGACATTGCGGGCGGCTCTCTTTGTTGCGGCCTCGGTCGTCTCAGAGAACCGGTTCTTTGTGGCGATGTTCCCAAGCATTTGCGGAACACGCGCCGGAACGATCACTCACCCCTTTCGGTTGATTTCCAAATGGCTGAGTGGAGAATGACGATGCTGAATCAGGGTGAACTGGACCGCAACGAGATGGGCCGGCTGATCGGAAGCGACAAGGTCGAGGGAACCGCCGTCTATGGCGCCGATCGCAACAAGATCGGATCGATCGAACGGGTCATGATCGACAAGATCAGCGGCAAGGTCTCTTATGCAGTGCTTGGTTTCGGCGGCTTTCTCGGCCTCGGCAATGATCACTATCCGTTGCCCTGGCAGTCGCTGAAGTACGACACCGAGCTCGGCGGTTACGTAACCGCGATTACTGCCAAGGATCTGGAAGGCGCGCCGAAATATAGTGAGAAGACCGACTGGAACTGGGGTGATGACGCCGCCGTGCGCGGCATCAACTCCTATTACGGCGTTCCCTTCGCTTGAGCTTCGAGAGGTCCGCCGCCTGACAGTTCTATTTTGGACTATAGCCTCCGGCACATAAACGCCGTACGCTCGCAGTGCGGCTTACCGGAGGAGGCGATCTTGTCCAAGCGAAACGCCACTGCGGCCGTCATCGGGGCCGGTGATTTCATCGGCTCCGCGATTGCCAAGAAATTCGCGGCGGAGGGGTTCACGGTGTTTGCAGGCCGCCGCAACGGTGACAAGCTGGCGCCGCTGGTGAAGGATATCGAAGCCTCAGGCGGCGAGATCCACGCGCGTTCGCTCGATGCGCGGAAGGAAGATGAGGTCATCGCCTTCCTGAATGACGCCGACAAGCATGCACCGCTCCAAGTCTGCATCTTCAACGTCGGCGCCAACGTCAATTTCCCGATCCTCGACACCACCGAGCGCGTGTTTCGCAAGGTGTGGGAGATGGCCTGCTATTCCGGCTTCCTTGCGGGCCGCGAGGCGGCGCGGCTGATGCTGCCGCGCGGTGGCGGCAACATCTTCTTCACCGGTGCCACGGCGTCCTTGCGCGGCGGCAGCGGCTTTGCCGCCTTTGCCAGCGCCAAGTTCGGCCTGCGCGCGGTGGCGCAGGCGATGGCGCGCGAGCTCGGGCCGAAGAACATCCACGTCGCCCATCTCATCATCGATTCCGGCGTCGACACCGAATGGGTGCGCCAGCGCCGGTTCGAGGCGCTCGGCCCGGATGCGCTTGACGATCCCGACCTCCTGATGCCGCCGTCGTCGGTCGCGAACGCCTATTGGCAGCTTTATCAGCAGCCGAAGAGCGCCTGGACCTTCGAGATGGAGATCCGCCCCTTCGGAGAGAAATGGTGACCGCGGCGGGAAAGTCCGGCTAGACTGATCTCAACATCAAGCAAAATTCCGGGAGGACCTTCAGTGAAGACCGCGATCACCGAACTGTTCGGCATCGAGCACCCGATCATCCAGGGCGGCATGCATTTCGTCGGCTTTGCCGAGCTGGCGGCTGCCGTCTCCAATGCCGGCGGGCTCGGCATCATCACCGGTCTCACGCAGAAGACGCCGGAGCTGCTCGCCAAGGAGATCGCGCGCTGCCGCGACATGACGGACAAGCCGTTCGGCGTCAATCTCACTTTCCTGCCAGCTTTCTCGGCGCCGCCTTATCCGGAATACATCGCGGCCATCGTCGAGGGCGGCATCAAGGCTGTGGAGACCGCAGGCCGCAGCCCGGAAGCCTACATGCCGGCGCTGAAGGCCGCCGGCATCAAGGTCATCCACAAATGCACCTCGGTGCGCCACTCGCTGAAGGCCGAGCGCATCGGCTGCGATGCCGTCAGCGTCGACGGCTTCGAGTGCGGAGGCCATCCCGGCGAGGACGACATCCCCAACATGATCCTGTTGCCGCGTGCGGCGGAGGAGTTGAAGATCCCGTTCGTCGCCTCCGGCGGCATGGCCGACGGTCGCAGCCTGGTCGCGGCGCTCTCGCTGGGCGCGGCGGGCATGAACATGGGCACGCGCTTCATCGCCACCAAGGAAGCGCCGGTGCACCAGAACGTCAAGGACGCGCTGGTCGCGGCCACCGAGCTCGACACCCGTCTGATCATGCGCGCGTTGCGCAATACCGAGCGCGTCCTGAAGAACGCCAATGTCGACCGCCTGCTCGAGATCGAGCGCGAGAAGGGCGCCAAGCTCACGATCGACGACATCCACGACCAGGTCGCGGGCGTCTATCCCAAGATCATGCTGGACGGCCAGATGGACGCCGGCGCCTGGAGCTGCGGCATGGTCGCAGGCCTGATCCACGACATCCCGTCCTGCAAGGAGCTGATCGATCGCATCATGGACGAAGCGGAAACCATCATCCGCAGCCGCCTGCTGGGGTTCCTGGACGGGACGGGGGCGACGCGAAAGGTCGCGTGACACCGTCAAACTTCTTAACCACGGCGGCATTTGACCGCTGGAAATGCGCGCGGCGTCTCCTAGATAGGGGTAAATTGCCCCTTTCATAAATCGATTTCAGGAGGCATCCGTGGTCCTGAAAAGTGTTCACTTCGCCATTGCCTTTGCCCTCGTGGTCGCAGGGGCCGGTGTTGCGCGCGCCGACGACTACAAGCCCGACGAATATCTCGGCCTCGATCTCTCAAAGGCCCTGCTGTCGCCGAAACGTCTCGGGCCGGAGACGCACTTCGCCCCGGTCGCGCTCGAAGCGCGTGGCGGCAACGAGGCGCAGGCGCGCGCTGAGCCCGTCGAGGTGCCGAAGAAGGTTGCCGCCGAACGCGTTCGTGTGGCCGAGCCGAAGGCCGCGCATGCTGCGAGCACACCGCCGCGCGGCGCGGCCCGCGCCAAGCTTGCCCACCGCCGCGGCAATCCGCTCGATGCGCAGGCGATGGACACCCGCATCCAGACCTGGCCATGCCGCTCCGGCGGCATCTGCAACTGGAAGCGGTGATCACAGGCGTCATCCCCGCGTCGCAAAACCGTAGGCGCGGAGTCAAGAAACTGTAAGCTGGGAGTCAAGGAGCGCAGGCACCTTCCGTCGCGATTCGACGAAGGTCTCCTGAATGGCAACGCTCCGCGCCTCGCGCGCATGGACCCGGCGGCAGTTCCTGGTCCGCTCCGCCTCCAGTCTCGCCATCGCCTCGCTCGCGAAGCCTGATTTGAGCCGCGCCGCCGACCGGCCGCAGATCGCAGCCGGCATCCAGTCCGGCGATGTCTCCGGCGGCTCCGCGGTGATTTGGGCGCGCGCCGACCGGCCTGCGCGGATGCAGGTGGAATGCTCGACCGTCGAGAGCTTCAAGACCATTATCGCCTCGGCTTCCGGCGATGCGCTGCCCGATGCCGATCTCACGTCGAAGCTTCTGCTGGCGGATCTGCCGCCCGGGCAGGACATCTTCTACCGTGTCCGCTTCGATGACATCGCCACCGGTCTTGCCGGCGAAAGCAGCGTCGGCCATTTCCGCACCGCGCCGGCAGCGCGCCAGTCGATCTCGTTCCTGTGGTCCGGCGACACCGCGGGGCAGGGCTGGGGCATCGACGTCTCCCGCGGCGGCTATCGCAGCTATCGGACCATGCTCGACAACCGTCCGGATTTCTTCGTCCACTGCGGCGATCACATCTACGCGGACTGCACGATCCCTTCCGAACAGAAGCTGCCGAACGGCGAGACCTGGCGCAACATCGTCACGGAAGAGAAATCCGAAGTTGCGCACACCCTGGCGCAATTCCGCGGCAACTACAAATACAACCACCTCGACGAACATTTCCGCGCCTTCCATGCGCAGGTCCCGATGTTCGCGCAATGGGACGATCACGAGGTGACCAACGACTGGTCGCCGATCGGGACCTCTGATGACGCCGGTTACGAGGACGACGGCACCCCGCGCCTGGTCTCGCGGGCCCGCCGAGCCTTCTTCGACTTCATGCCGATCCGCAACATCGGCGCGCAGCATGGCCGCGTCTATCGCAAGATCGCCTATGGCCCGCTGCTGGACGTCTTCATGATCGACATGCGCAGCTACCGCGACGAGAGCTGGAACAAGGGCGATGATCACCGCGGCTGGATCCTGGGCGCCGAGCAGCTCGCCTGGCTGAAGCGCGAGCTTGCCGCCTCACGCGCGACCTGGAAGGTGATCGCGGCCGATTTGCCGATCGGCCTGATCAGCCTGGATGCGGTCGCGCTCGGCGATGGGCCGCCCGACCGGCGCGAGCACGAGATCGCCGATCTGCTCGCCTCCATCAAGCGCGCCGGCATCCGCAACATCGTCTGGCTCACGGCCGACATGCACTACACCGCCGCGCACTATTACGATCCGAACAAGGCGCAGTTCCAGGATTTCGAGCCGTTCTGGGAGTTCGTCTCCGGCCCGCTGCATGCCGGCAGCTGGAGCCCGGGCGAGCTCGACGACACCTTCGGCCCGGTCGCGATGTACCAGCATGGCTGCAGCGCCGCGCAGGGCGACAATCTGGCGCCCTGCTTCGGCCTGCAATTCTTCGGCAAGGTCGATATCGATGGCCCGACCGGCGTGATGACCGTGACCCTGAAGGACGTCGATGATTGCGACCTCTGGTCGGTCGACATCGTGCCGCAGCCGCAGGTGCATCCGTCGCTGGTGGCGCAGCATTCGTAGGCTGCTAACCCGATCTTGATTGGCCGCCGTGCTCCTCCGGCGCTATGGTGAGGCTTCCCGCCACTTCTTTTCCATCACCGGAAAGTCTGCTTACGCGGCATCGCCGCGTGCATCCGGTGGGCTGAACATCTCGGGAGCCTGTTTCATGGACCGTCTGAAAACACAGGGCATCAGCATGCCCAAGCTCGGCCTCGGCACCTTCCGCATGCAGGGCGATGCCTGCCGTGCCGCGGTCGAGAGCGCGCTGTCCATCGGCTATCGCCACATCGACACCGCCGAGATGTACGCCAACGAGGAGGCGGTCGGCGCGGCCATCGCCGCGTCCGGCGTGCCGCGCGGTGAGCTGCACGTCACCACGAAAGTCTGGCACGAGAACCTCAGCCCCGATGCGATCCGCCGCGCTTTCGACGCCAGCCTCAGGAAGCTCCGGCTCGACCATGTCGATCTCTATCTCGTGCACTGGCCGTCGAAGGCCGCAAACTGGGGCGCGGTGTTCGAGACCTTGATGAAGCTCAAGGAGGAGGGGCGCACGCGCGCCATCGGCGTTGCTAATTTCACCACCGCGCTGCTCAAGATCGCGGTCGAGGAGATCAAGGCGCCGATCGCCTGCAACCAGGTCGAATATCACGCCATGCTCGATCAATCGAAGGTGCTCGCCTTTCTCCAGGCGAGGTCGATCCCGCTGGTTGCCTATTGTCCGCTCGCGCAGGGACGATTCGCGACCGACGCGGTGCTGGCCGACATCGGCGCCAGGCACAATGCCACCGCCGCGCAGGTCGCGTTGAAATGGCTGCTCGACCAGGACGGCGTCGCCGCGATCCCGAAGGCCTCGCGTCGCGAGAGCCAGCAGGCCAATCTCGACGCGCTGAAGATCACGCTCGACGATGCCGACCGCAAGAAGATCGCCGCGCTGGCGAAAGACCGACGCTGCGTCAATCCAGCCTTCGCGCCGGCGTGGGACTAGCTTGAGTGATCAGGCAATAGAAATGGCCCCGTGAGGGGCCATTTCCTTGTCGCGTTGCGCATTAGTCCCAGTGATGGTGGCGATGGCTGCGCTTGATCACGACGACCTTGTCGCCGCGATGGCGCCAGCCATGATGCCAGCCACGGTCATGGTGCATGCGGTATTCGGCGCGAGCGCCGTACGGGCCGTGATGATGATGACCGCGCTTGATCACCACCGTCTCTGCGCTGGCGAGCGTCGGCGCCGCGATCACGATCGCGCCGAGAGCCGCAACCACATAACCAAGCTTCTTCATGATGTCCTCCTCCAAACGAATGCACATCTAAACCGCAGATTTGCGCGAACGTTCCGGAGGAACGGCGAGAGAATTCTGAACGGATGTTCAGACGAAGGCGTGCTAATCGCAGCGCTGCTGCGCGGGCGTCGGTGCACCTGTTGCGACGTACTTGCCGTCCCTGATCGTGTACTCGCCGCGCTCGCTGCGATTATAGATCGCGCGCAGACTGCCGTCCTTCTGCAACAGCAGCCCGAACTCGCGCGCCTGACGCAGCAAGGGGAAGTAGACCATCACATTGAGCAGGCCCTCGGCATTGACCGTGGCGGACACGATCTCGTTCTCGTCCATGGCCTGGCCGAAATTGCGCCGGTACATCACCCGGCCGTCTTTCCGGATCTCGTAACTCAGGAGTGCACCCTTGTCGCGGTCTGGCCGGGCCGCGCAATCGACCGCCCAGGAGCCGAGCAGGCCCCATTGCTCCACCGTCACGGCCAGCGTCTCGGCACCGGCCGAGGAGGTGAACGCGACCCACAGCACCGCAGCCGCGATCCAGCGACCCGAACAACGCATCATGTCCTGAGAAACCCCGCCTCGACGAATTGCGAAGTCTAGCATTCCGAGCGCAGTCGTCCACGGCCGTCGTCGATCGCGCGCGAATTTGATCCGCGTCAATGAGGCAGGGCGTTTCGAAGGTAAGATGGCATTTCCCGAAGGCGAACGTGGATAGAGCAATGCTGAATCAAGTCATGGATTTTGCGGGCGAAGTGCTGCCGGGGAGCTGTGCCGTGCCGCCCTATTCGGAGACCGCGTTTCTGGCCGAGCTGGGCGACCGCCTGAGGTCCTCGCGCACCCGCTGCGACCTGTCGCGCCGGGAGCTGGCCCGCCGCTCCGGGATTTCCGAGCGCTATATCGCCCAGATCGAGGCCGGCAAGGGCAACGTCTCCATCGTCCTGTTGCTGCGGCTCGCTTCCGCGATCCACGGCAGTCAGCCACAGGCGGCGTGAGGAGACGCTCGACCAGGCCTCAGGCCCGCTTCTCCACATTGGCGCTACGCGCCGGCACGCCGAACTCCTTGCGGCACACTTCGGCCAGCACGGCGACGCCGTCGCGGATCTGCTGGTGCGAGGGGCTGGCAAAGCACAGCCGCAGCCGCGATGCGGAATGGCCCTTGTTGGTCGACCATTCCGGCCCCGGATTGATCGAGACGCCGGCGGCGAGCGCGGCCTGATACAGCTTCAGCGTATCGACCTGGTCGGGGAGCTTGACCCAGAGGAAGATGCCGCCCTTGGGCGCCTCGAATTCGGCGGCGGTCCCGAACTGCTCGTTCAGGGCTTCCATCAGCGTGTCGAGCTTGCTGCGCAGTGCCTTGGTCAAGGCCGGCACGTGGGTTGAAAAGTGCGGCTTGCAATAGCTGGCGAGCACCATCTGCTCCAGCGCACCGGAGCCCGCATCCGTCTTCAGCGCCAGCATCCGCGACATCACCTCCCAGGGCGCCACGACGAAGCCGACGCGCAGCGCCGGCGCGATCGATTTCGAGAACGAGCCGATATGGATCACGCCGCCGTTCGGGCTCATCGCGTAGATCGCAGGCGGCCGCTGCCCCGACCAGACGAGGTCGGCATAGCAATCGTCCTCGAAGATGGGCACGCCATATTCGGTCGCGAGCCGCACCAGCTCGGTGCGGCGGCTCTCGGGCATGATGCTGCCGGTCGGGTTCTGCACCGTCGGAATGGTGTAGATGTATTTCGGCCGGATGCCGCGGCGCTTCAGGTCGGCCAGCGTGGAGGCCAGCAGGTCCATGCGCATGCCGTCCTTATCGAGGGGAATGCCGACGACGTTGACGCCGAGCCGCGCCAGCCGTGTCAGGGAGCCCTGATAGCTCTCCTGCTCGAAAATCACGGTGTCGCCGCGCGTGAGCAGGGTGGCGTTGACGAGGTCGAGCGCCTGGAGCGAGCCGGAGACGATCAGGAGATCGTCGACCGTGCAGCTGATGCCGGCATCGCGCCTGAGTTTCGTCACCAGGAATTCGCGCAAGGGGAGGTAGCCCTGCGGCCCATGCGCCAGCCCGTAAGTGGCGAGCGAGCGGCCCTCGTGCCGCAGCACCTTGTTGGCCGCTTCGATCAGTTCGTCAAGCGGCACCTGTTCGGAATCGTTGTTGCCGCCGACGAAGCTGTATTTGGCAAGGCCCGTCCAGCGCGCAGAAGGGGCCGGCAGCCCTGCTGGAAACAGGGGCGCGAAATCGAAGCTGGACGTCATGGGAGCGTTCCTCGTTTTGTTCTTGTTGAGCGTCGGCTTTGCACCGGCCGCCTTACTTCTTGCCGGCCGTCCTGGTCGGACGGCCCTGGCTGATGAAAGCGTAATGCGCGTTGGCGATGCCGCCAACCATCAAGGCTTCGACCACCGGCTCGGCGATCTCGCTCGTGGCGGCCCAGTCGACCAGGAAATTGGCACCGGTCCCGCCGCGCACGTCGTCGGTCGGAATGAAGATCGAGACGGTGGCGAGCGGCCTCAACGCCACCGGCGTCTTCAGATAGCTCTCGACCTGCTTGCCTGCGGTGTCGAAATAGGCGATGCGTTTGATGACCAGCGGCTGGGTCTCGGAGGCGTTGTGAACGCTCAGCGTCACCGAGAAGTCGACACGCAGCTTGCCCTGGCTCATCGCGACGCTGGAATAGGCGGGCACGTAGAAACCGCCGGAAACGGCGAGGTCTTCCTTCGGCAGTGGGGTGAGCGATTCGGCAAAGTTTTGTTCGATATTGACCTTGGATTGCGCGGCGGCGGGCACGGCAAAGGCGAGGGGACTGAGCAGCATGGCTGCGATGAGCCCATTCCGCATGTGACGAATTGCTCGCTTGCCGCACCGCAACCCGTCTCTAGGGTGCGGCAAAACGGACCAATTTGGCATGCACGAGCTCATTCGCGACATCACTCTCTCTATCCTGTTTGCCTGGATGCTGGGCCTGCTCGCCCATTTCGCCCGGCAACCGCTGATCCTGGCCTACCTTATCGCCGGCTTCTGCATAGGTCCATTCGGCGCCGGCTGGGTCCATTCGCAGGAATCGATCAGCGTCATCTCCGAGCTTGGCCTGATCTTCATGCTGTTCATGATCGGGCTCGAGATCGACCTCAAGAAGATCGTGCGGGCAGGGCGGGTGATTCTGTTCGCGGCGGGCAGCCAGCTGCTCGGCGGCTGCCTGCTCGGGGTTCTATTCTTCGTCGGCATCGGCCTGTCGCTCGGTGGCGGGCATTTCGATGCGGTCTATCTCTGCGTCGCCTGCGCGCTCTCCAGCACCGTCATCATCGTCAAGGTGCTCTACGAGAAGCGCGAGCTCGACACGCTGCCGGGCCGCATCACCCTCGGCGTGCTGGTGCTCCAGGACATCTTCGCCATCCTGTTCCTGGCGGTGCAGCCGAGTCTCGCCAATCTGCAGGTCAGCGTCATCCTGCTCTCGATCGGCCGCGTCGCGGTGCTGGTCGCCGCCGCGCTGCTGGTCAGCCGCTATGTGCTCCCGCGCCTGTTCCACCAGATCGCCCGGCGGCCCGAGCTGATCCTGCTCGGCGCGCTGGCCTGGTGCTTTCTCGTCGCCGAGACCGCCGAGCGGCTGTCCCTGTCGCGCGAGATGGGCGCGCTGATTGCCGGCGTCTCGCTCTCGACCTTCCCTTACGCGCTCGACGTGACCGCCAAGGTCACCACGCTGCGGGACTTCTTCATCACGTTGTTCTTCGTCGCGCTCGGCATGACCATTCCCGTGCCGGGCCTCTCGGTGATCGGTCTTGCCTTGATGATCGCGGCGTTCACGGTGGCAAGCCGCCTCGTCACGACGTTCACGCCGCTCTATCTGATGAAGCAGGGCCTGCGCGCCAGCCTGCTGCCGGCGCTCAACCTCGCGCAGATCTCCGAATTCTCGCTGGTGGTGATCCAGACCGGCGTCACCGACCACCACATCGCGGCCGAGACGGCGAATGCCGCCTCCTTCGCCTTCGTGGTGCTGGCGGTGCTCTCGACCTTCGTGATGACCCGCAGCGACCAGATCACCCGCTGGGCGATCGGCCCGTTGAAGCGGATCGGCCTGCGCGATCTCGACCATGGCAACGGCCATCCCGAGGAGGGCCACGAGGGCGGCCATGGCGAGGCCCGCCGCATCGTCATCCTCGGCTTTTTCCGTGCGGCGAGCGCGCTTCTCGCCGAGATCGAACGGCAGACGCCGGTGCTGCTCGAGCAGATCACCGTGGTCGATTTCAACCCCAATGTGTACCAGACCCTGCTCTCGCGCGGCTTGCACGTGATCTATGGCGACATCAGCAATGTCGACACGCTGATCCACGCCGGCATCGGCAAGTCCGAGATGATCATCCTCAGCGTGCCGGATTCGCTATTGAAGGGCGCCACCAACGAGAAGCTGGTCCGTCACGTCCGCGCGCTCAATCCGACCGCCCTGATCGTCGCCACGGCCGACCTGTTGGCCGACGTCGACGCGCTCTACGAGGCCGGCGCCAGCTACGTCACCGTGACCCGGCTCAGCGATGCACATGAGCTGTTTACCGTGATCGAAGCCGCCCAGGCCGGCCTGCTCGCCGACAAGCGCGCCGAGCTCGATCAGCGCCTCGGCGAGCGCCGCGAGGTGCTGCCCTGACGGCGTCGGGCCGTCATCCTTGCCGCCTTCCTTGCGGGCAATCTGCGCCTATATCGCTGGTATGCCCGGTGCAAGCCTGAAACCCGTCGGCAGGCCCGCCCTCAGGCATATGTGGTTGCGCTGGGAAGACTAGCGCCCCGACCCAAGTCCGGCTAAGCCTCCCGGCCATAACCGATAGAGATTGGGAAATGCCCGATAGCGTTCAGGAAGTCTTGCAGGCCTTTGCCCGGGGTGAGCTCGTGGTCGTCACTGACGACGAGGATCGCGAGGGCGAGGGCGATCTGATCGTCGCCGCCTCGCTGTGCACCGCCGAGAAGATGGCCTTCATCATCCGCCATACCTCCGGCATCGTCTGCGCGCCCGTGACGACCGAGGACGCGCGCCGGCTGCGGCTCGACCCGATGGTCGCCCACAACGATTCCGCGCACACCACCGCATTCACGGTCTCGATCGACTACAAGCCCGACGGCGGCACCGGCATCTCCGCCGATGAGCGCGCCTCGTGCTGCCGCGCGCTCGCCAATCCCAATGTCGGCGCCAACGACTTCGCCCGGCCCGGCCACATCTTCCCGCTGATCGCCAAGGACGGCGGCGTGCTGCTGCGCTCCGGCCACACCGAGGCCGCCGTCGACCTCTGCAAGCTCTCCGGCCTGCCGCCGGTCGGCGTCATCAGCGAGCTCATGAACGACGACGGCAGCGTCATGAAGGGCGAGCAGGTCGCGCAGTTCGCGGCCAGGCACAAGCTCAAGCACGTCACCATCGCGGACATGATCGCCTACCGCCAGGCGCGCGAGAAGCTGATCGAGCGGGTCTCGACCTTCGTCACCGACAGCCCGATCGGCCCCTTGCAGGGCTACGCCTACCGCTCGCCGTTCGATTCCATCGCCCACGTCGCCTTCGTCTACAACGGCGTCGGCGACGGCAAGAACGTGCTGACGCGCTTCCACAAGCCGAACATCGTCAAGGACACCTTCACCGGCCACAAGCGCATGGCCGCCGTGCTCGAGCATTTCAAGACGGCCGGCCGTGGCGTGCTGGTCTACTTGCGCGACGGCGCGGCCGGCGTGCCCGTTTCGCCGCTGCCGGACGAGACGTCGACGGAGGCCGACCGCAACCGCCAGTGGCGCGAGGTCGGCGTCGGCGCGCAGATCTTGCGCGACCTCGGCGTCACCTCGATCCGGCATCTCACCTCGTCGGTGCACGACTACAAGGGTCTGTCGGGCTTCGGCATCGAGATCCTCGCCAACGAGCAGCTCGAAATCTGACCGCATCGTTTCCGGTTTGCGCCGTTGCGCGACCCGGAATGACCGAATCCAGGATGCAATTGCACTTGTTGCCGCGGCGCTTTAATTTGTCGGGCAATATTTAGACGGAACCAGACGCGAAAGGACGTTTCATGAGCGTGCGCCCTCAGGCCAAGGACAAGCCGGCTGCGGCTTCTTTCCAGTGGGAAGATCCGTTCCTGCTCGACGAGCAGCTCACCGAAGACGAGCGCATGGTGCGCGACACTGCCCGCGCCTATGCCCAGGACAAGCTGTTGCCGCGCGTCTCCAAGGCCTATCTCGAGGAGAAGACCGACCGCGAGATCTTCAACGAGATGGGCGAGCTCGGCCTGATCGGCATCACGCTGCCCGAGGAATATGGCTGCGCCAATGCGAGCTATGTCGCCTATGGCCTCGTCGCGCGCGAGATCGAGCGGGTCGATTCCGGCTATCGCTCGATGAACTCGGTGCAGTCCTCGCTGGTGATGTACCCGATCTACGCCTATGGCGACGAGAACCAGCGCAAGAAGTACCTGCCCAAGCTCGCCAGCGGCGAGTGGGTCGGCTGCTTCGGCCTGACCGAGCCCGATGCCGGCTCCGATCCGGCCGGCATGAAGACCCGCGCCGAGAAGGTGTCGGACGGCTATCGCCTCACCGGCAGCAAGATGTGGATCTCGAACGCGCCGATCGCCGACGTCTTCGTGGTCTGGGCCAAGTCGGCCGCGCACGACAACCAGATCCGCGGCTTCGTGCTGGAGAAGGGCATGAAGGGCCTGTCCGCGCCGAAGATCGGCGGCAAGCTCTCGCTTCGCGCCTCCATCACCGGCGAGGTCGTGATGGACGGCGTTGTGGTTCCCGAAGACGCGCTGCTGCCCAACGTCTCCGGACTCAAGGGCCCGTTCGGCTGCCTCAACCGCGCCCGCTACGGCATCTCCTGGGGTGCGCTGGGCGCCGCCGAGGACTGCATGCACCGTGCCCGTCAATACACGCTCGACCGCAAGCAGTTCGGCAAGCCGCTCGCCGCGACCCAGCTGGTGCAGAAGAAGCTCGCGGACATGGAGACCGAAATCGCGCTCGGCCTTCAGGGCTCGCTCCGCGTCGGCCGCCTGATGGACGAGGGCAAGTTCGCGCCCGAGATGATCTCGATCATGAAGCGCAACAATTGCGGCAAGGCCCTCGACATCGCCCGCACCGCCCGCGACATGCACGGCGGCAACGGCATCTCGATCGAGTATCACGTGATGCGCCACGTCCATAACCTCGAGACGGTCAACACCTACGAGGGCACCCACGACGTCCACGCCCTGATCCTGGGCCGCGCGATCACGGGCATTCAGGCGTTTTTCTGATTTGGTTCTCCGTCATTCCGGGGCGCCCGAGGGGCGAACTATGGTGCGCACTTGCGCACCTGAGAATCTCGAGATTCCGGGTGCGAGGCTTCGCATCGCCCCGGAATGACGTCAAAGAACAAAGAAGAAGCCATGTCCGACAATGACGACGTCCCGTTCAACCGCAACTTTCCGCTGAAGCCCGGCATCGTCGAGGAGGTCCGCCCCGGCGTGCGGCGCGTGCTCTGCAACAATCCGAGCCCGTTCACCTTTACGGGGACGGTCAGCTACATCGTCGGCAAGGGCAATATCGCGATCATCGATCCCGGTCCAGACGATGCGGCGCATGCGGCGGCGCTGCTCGATGCGGTGCGCGGCGAGACGGTGACGCACATCTTCGTCACCCACACCCATCGCGATCATTCGCCGAACACCGCGCGCATCAAGCAGGCGACAGCTGCGCCGGTCTATGCCGAAGGCCCGCATCGCGCCTCGCGGCCGCGCTTCGAGAGCGAGAAGCACAATCCGGAATCCGGTGCCGACCGCGATTTTGCCCCGGACGTCAGCCTCGCACACGGCGACGTCGTGGAAGGTGACGGCTGGCGGCTCGAGGCCGTCGCGACGCCAGGCCACACGGCCAATCATCTGGCGTTCGCCTGGCCCGAGCGAAAATTCAATTTCGTGGGTGACCACGTCATGGGCTGGTCGACCTCGATCGTGGCGCCGCCGGACGGCTCGATGATCGACTACATGGACTCGCTCGACCGGCTCGCGGCCCGCGAGGAGGATCTCTATTTCTCGGGCCACGGCCCCGAGATTCCCGAAGGCCAGCGCTTCGTGCGCTTCCTGATCCGTCACCGCAAGGCGCGCGAGGCCTCGATCCTGCACCGCCTCGCCAAGGGCGAGGCCGACATCCCGACCATGGTCCGCGCCATCTATATCGGCATCGATCCGCGCCTGACGACGGCGGCGGGCTATTCCGTTCTGGCGCACCTCGAAGACCTGGTCACGCGCGGCGTGGTGGCGACGGATGGCGATCCCGTGATCGGCGGGACCTATCGGATGGCGGGCTAAACTCTCGTCATTCCGGGGCGCGCGCCAGCGTGAGCCGGAATCCATCGGGCTGCAGTGTTGGTGGATGAATGGATCCTCTGATGCGCAATTGCGCCTCAGAGTTCGATGCTGCGCATCGCCCCCGGAATGACGCTGGCGCGTCACTTCTTCACCGTCTTCGCCGGCGCCTTGGGCGGTGCGACCGGGGTCTTCTTCACCGGCTTGAGCGCGTCGGCATCGGCGGCGGTGTTGAGGTCGTCGATGAATTTCTTGACGCGCGCGGCGTTGCTGCCGAGGTCGCTGTCGAAATTGCGCGATGCAGAGCGGATGTCGACGCGGGAATCATCGCCATCCGGCACGACCCTGATCGAAACGTCCTCGCGGAAACCCATGATCGGCGTGCGCGCGACCGCCTCGATGCGGCCGATGCGGCGCGGCGGCTGCGGTGCGCGCTCGTCGATCACGATCCATTTGCGCTTGTGGACGAGCTGGAGCGCGATCGCATAGGCGCGGTCGACCGGGATCTCGAGCTCGACGGGCTCGATGTCGGGATAGAAATGGCGCTGCTGCTCCGCTGAATAGAGACCGGCATAGACCGCGGTGTTGGTGCCCTCGCCGGTGCGCAGGCGCGCCAGCGCGTCGAAGCGCGGCGGATCGATCGGGTCGGTGGTGATGTCGTAGATCGCCGGCAGCTTGCGATATTGAAAGGCCAGATAAGCGGGGTAGGCGAGGATCGCCCCGTCGATCAGGAAGGCGAGCAGGATGCGGGCCATGCCGCGCGAGCCGTTCTGCCAGATCGCGGCAAAGCCGGCGAGCCCGAACAGGATCGAGAGGCCGGCGATCGCGATGCCGCCGATGAACGTCGCAAGCGCCGGCTTCGGCTCCAGGAAATCGAAGCGGACGACGATGATCGAGACCACCACCGCCACCACCGCGAACACGGCCAGATTACGCGCCCAGCTCGCGAGGCTGGACACGGGCTCCGACTGGTAGGGAGCGGAAAACCTGCGGGCCATCGGGTGAAGCTCTGCCGGATGTTGGGCGCGATGCCGGCCGATCTGGCGCGACGATAGGACCGTTGAGACCACGGCGCGGGGGCAAATTCAAGGGTCGATCACCCTCCCCTGGAGGGGGAGGGTCGATCGCGCGCAGCGCGAGCGGGGTGGGGTGATCTCTCCGCACGGGCACCGCTATTGGGGAGAGACTGTCACCCCACCCCGGCTCACATCGCTGACGCGCTGCGAGCCGACCCTCGCCCTCCAGGGGAGGGTGGCACCAACGATTACGCCGCCGCGTTCGGGAAGCGATAATCCTTGAACTGGTCGCGCAGCGCCGTCTTCAGGATCTTGCCGGTGGCGGTGTGCGGAATGCCGTCGACGAAGGCGACGTCGTCGGGCATCCACCATTTGGCGATCTTGCCGTCCATGAACTTGAGGATGTCCTCGCGCGTGGCCTGCTGGCCCTGCTTGAGCTGCACGATCAGAAGCGGCCGCTCGTCCCACTTCGGGTGGAACACGCCGATCACGGCGGCTTCCGCCACGGCGGGGTGGCCGACCGCGAGGTTTTCGAGGTCGATCGAGGAGATCCACTCGCCGCCGGACTTGATCACGTCCTTGGAGCGGTCGGTGATCCGCATATAGCCGTCCTCGTCGATGGTCGAGACGTCGCCGGTGTCGAAGAAGCCGTCCTCGTCGAGGATGTTGCTGTCGACGCGGTAATAGGCCTTGGCGACGGCGGGCCCGGAGACCTTGAGGCGGCCGAACGTCTTGCCGTCCCAGGGCAGCTCCTTGCCGGCATCGTCGGTGATCTTCATCTGCACGCCGAACGGCGCATAGCCCTGCATCTGCAGCACGTCGAGCCTGGCATCGCCGGTCGCATTCTGGAACGGCGGCTTCAGCGCCGCGACGCTGCCGATCGGGCTCATCTCGGTCATGCCCCAGGCATGGCGGACGTTCGAGCCCATGTCGAGGAAGGCCTTGATCATCGAGCGCGGCATCGCCGAGCCGCCGCAGATCACCATCTTCAGGTCCGGCAGCTTGAGATTGTTGGCGGTCATGTGCTGGAGCAGCATCAGCCACACCGTCGGCACGCCGGCGGTGTGCGTCACCTTCTCGGTCGAGAGCAGTTCATAGACCGAGGCGCCGTCGAGCTTGGCGCCCGGCATTACCAGCTTGGTGCCCTGCGAGGGGGCGGAGAATGCGATGCCCCAGCTGTTGGCATGGAACAGCGGAACGACCGGCAGCATTGTCTCGGACGCACTGGTGCCGAGCGCGTCGACGTTGTTGGCCATCAGCGCGTGCAGCACGTTGGAGCGATGCGAATACAGCACACCCTTGGGATCGCCGGTCGTGCCGGAGGTGTAGCACATCGCCGCCGCCGTGTTCTCGTCAAAGTCCTTCCATTTGAATTTGCCGTCGGCCTGCGCAATCCAGTCCTCGTAGGCCACCGCGTTCTTCAGCGTGGTCTCCGGCATGTGCGCCTTGTCGGTGAGCACGATGTAGCGCCCCACGCTTGGCAGCTTGTCCGCGATCTTCTCCAGGATCGGAACGAAGGTGAGATCGGTCATCACGATGCGATCCTGCGCATGATTGATGATCCAGGCGATCTGTTCGGGGAAAAGGCGGGGATTGACGGTATGGCAGATGGCGCCGATCCCCATGATGCCGTACCAGACCTCGAGATGGCGCCAGGTGTTCCAGGCGATCGTTGCGACACGGTCGCCGAGCTTGATGTCGTCGCGCTCCAGCATCTGCGAGACCTTGAGCGCGCGCTGGTGGATCTCGGCGTAGGTGGTGCGATGGATCGGACCCTCGACCGAGCGTGTGACCACCTCCTGCTTGCCATGAATCCTGGCGGCGTGTTCGATGATTCGGTGGCAGAGCAGGGGCCAATCTTGCATCAAACCAAGCATTCCGACGTTCCTCCGAGAAGTCGCTGGGCGCATTGTCGCTCTCAGCGTTGGGCCAAAGAATTGACATGAGTTTTAGCCTGCCGGACTTTCGCCGCAAATGGTCTTGTCGCGGCTATATGTCCGCTGGCGCGGCAATGGTTACCGCTGCGGCGGGGCTATTGCTGCTCGCCGAAAGGGCAGAGGCGCGGAAATATCCTGCGCCGCTCGATATCTTCAACCTTGGAGCACCAAAGCCCCGCCCAACCGTTCGCCCCGCCAGGATTCCGCTGCCGAAGCCGCGTCCCGAGGACGCGCCCAAAGCGTCGGATGAGGGGGCGCCGCAGGCAGACGGCAAGCCGTCCCCCGACAAGCCAGGCGCGGACAAGCCCGCCGAGGCCGCGCCGCCGCCCGAGAAGCAGGCCTCGGCCTGCCGGCTGGCGCTGACCGAGGAGATCGCGATCGCGCCGTCCATTCCGGATATCCGCGGCCCTGGCGCCTGCGGCGGCGAGGATCTGGTGCGGCTGGAGGCCATCGTGCTGCCGGACAAGCGCAAGGTGACGGTCAAGCCGGCGGCGATCCTTCGCTGCACCATGGCGTCCGCGCTCGCCGATTGGGTGCGCAAGGACATCGTGCCCCTGGCCGCCAGCCTCGGCTCGCCCATCAGCGACCTCGATAATTTCGATTCCTTCGAGTGCCGCGGCCGCAACCGCGTCGCTGGGGCGATGCTGTCCGAGCACGGCAAAGCCAATGCCATCGACATCCGCGCCATCAAGCTCGCCAATGGGCAGTCGATCGGCCTTACCGACCGCGCCACCTCGCGCGAGGTGCGCGAGCGCGTGCTGCATTCGGTCTGCGCGCGCTTTTCCACCGTGCTCGGCCCGGGCTCGGACTGGTACCACGAGGACCACATCCATCTCGATCTCGCCCAGCGGCGCAACGACTACCGGATCTGCCAGTGGAACGTCTGGGATCCGCTGCCTCAGGTCGCTCCGCTGCTGCCGGCGGAACGTCCGGAGGAGGCACCGCCGCGCGAGGTCGCGGCCAAACCCGAGGCAAAGGACGGCGCCCACGACGGAGGGGCGGAGACACCTCCTGCGCCGGCAGACAAGCCGGCGGCGGGTGGCAACAAAGGCCGGTCGCACCAATCGGCAACAAAAAAGCGCCGGTGAAACCGGCGCTTTTGAAAAGCCTCAGGCAAGGCCTGCTCAGTAGGATGAACTGGAACCGCCGCCCTGGAGCGCGAGGCGCGAATTGTAGGGCGAATCGCCGTGCTTCGGCTCGAGCACCACGACGAGGGTGCCGACTTTGACGCGATCATAGAGATCGATCGCGTCCTCGTTGGTCAGGCGGATACAGCCGGACGAGATCGAGGCGCCGATATATTCCGGCTGGTTGGTGCCGTGGATGCGGAACAGCGTGTCCTTACCCCCCGAATACAGGTACAGCGCACGGGATCCCATCGGATTGTCCGGACCCGGCGCGACATAGGTCGGCACACCCAGGCGCGAAATTTCGCTGGGCGTGGGGTGCCAGGCCGGCCACTCGGTCTTGCTGCCCACCTTGGCAATACCCGACCAGGCCATCGCCTCTTCACCGACGGTGATGCCGTAGCGGATCGCCTTGCCGCCATCCAGCACGTAATAGAGGTAATGGTTGTCGGAATCGACCACGATCGAGCCGGGCGTTTCCTTGCGGTGGTACTGGACGATGGCGCGGCGGAACGGCTCGGCGACCGGGGTGTTCTCGTACCGGACCTTGGCGAGGAGCTCCTTGTCCTTCGGCTTGAAGGCTTTGGTGTCGGCCGCCTCATAATGAGTGGCCTGCATGCAGCCCGACAGCATCAGGCCAGCGGCCAAAATCCCAAACATAACTTTCAGCGACGACATGGTTTGGTTCCAATCAAAACAATACCGTGCGGAAGGGGCCTGAGCTTAGCGCCCAAGTTCCTCGACTCCGTTAATCCCATTATGGTTGAAATCTGCCACAATTCCAGCGCTGAAGCCGTTTTCCCGCGCTGCAAGACCCCAGCTGTGGCTTTTCTGCCGCAAATTTGGGGTTACTGCGAAGGTTTTTTGGCCAGACGCGCCAAACTGTTCCTTCCGCGCCACAGTTGAGCCCCGGCGGTGCCGCAAATGCAAACGCTCCGTTAATGTTGTTGTCATCGTGAACCTGCCAGAATCGCGCTAAGGGCTGTCGTTCTGTCGCAGGATCTCTGGAGCTTTTGATGTTTTGGGCGTTCGTTCCCTCCGAGGCCTCCCTCAAGAAGGCGGTTATCGAAGATCTCACGGCGTTGCCGGACAACGCGGTCTGGATCGACCTCGTCAACCCGACGGCCGCCGAGGACAAGGCCGTGGAGCGGCTGGCGGGCATCGCCATCCCGACCCGGGAAGACATGCAGGAGATCGAGATCTCCAGCCGCCTCTATATGGAGAACGGCGCGCGCTACATGACCGCGACGCTGATGTGCCACTCCGATACCGACATGCCCCGGACCACGGCGGTGACCTTCATCCTCGGCGACCATCGCCTGGTGACGGTGCGCTACGACCTGCCCAAGCCCTTTGCGCTGGTCGAAGCCAAGCTCGCCCGCTCCTGTACCCCGTCAATCACCGGCGAGATGGTGCTGATGGAGCTCCTGGACGCCGTGATCGACCGCTGCGCCGATATTCTGGAGCGCTGCGGTGCCGAGATCGACCAGGTCTCCCACGACATCTTCGAGCCGGAGAGCGAGCGCCACGGCCATGCCAAGCAATATTCCCAGATCCTGATCTCGATCGGCCGCAAGGGCGACTTGACCTCGAAGGTTCGCGAGAGCCTGGTGTCGATCGGCCGCGTCGTGACGTTCCTGTCGGCGGTGGTCGAGGGCGTGAAATGGTCGAAGGACATGCGCGAGCAGCTCAAGACCATGCAGCGCGACGTGGCCTCGCTGACCGACCACGCCTCCTATCTCTCCAGCAAGATCACTTTCGTGCTCGACGCCATGCTCGGCGTCGTCAATCTCGAGCAGAACAACATCATCAAGCTGTTTTCGGTCATGGCTGTTGTCCTGATGCCGCCGACGCTGATCGCCTCGGTCTACGGCATGAACTTCAAGGTGATGCCGGAACTCGAATGGGTGCACGGCTACCCGATGGCGCTGGTGATGATGCTGATCGCTGCCATCGTTCCGTACTGGATCTTCAAGTTCAAGAAGTGGCTGTAGGAATCAAGCTCCGCAAAGATACCTACCGAGACCTTACGCTGCTCGCATAGACACGGTGGATCGTGTCGCAGAATAGATCGGCATTGCGGCGACGCGGTGATGTGTGTGTCATGCCGCAATTCCTCCGGTAAAATTTGAGCGGTGGGCTGAACGTTTGCGCGAAACTTGTCTGCGATAAGTAGTGCGTAGCCGCGAGGAACAGCCATGGTTGAAAAACACATAACGACGCCCCGCAACGTCATCGAGCTGGCGCACTATCGTCAGGCGGTGACGAGCGGCAAGGCGTCGTCGATGTCGGCACGCCTGTGCCGGCACTGTGGTGCTCCGCTGCTCGATGGTGAGAACGACGACGACTGCTCGACTGCATTCAGCACGGCCGCTCCGCGTCCGCGCGAGAGGTCACGTCGGATTCGACTCGATTGAGGAACGGAAGGTAAGGGCGATCCAGGTCTTGCGGCGGCGTTGTCTGGATCGCCTTGCTTCCCTAAGCGCTAAATTTCGTCATTGCGAGGAGCGAAGCGACGAAGCAATCCAGACTGTCTCCGCGGAGGCAGTCTGGATTGCTTCGCTGCGCTCGCAATGACAAAGGATGGCGGATTGCCTACACGTGCTGGCCGCCGTTGATGTGGATCTCGGCGCCGTTGACGTAAGAAGAGGTGTCCGTGCACAGCACGTAGATGATCTTGGCCACCTCGTCGGGCGTGCCGAGGCGGTGCATCGGGATCTGCTGCTCGACGATCTTTTCGGTGCCGGGCGACAGGATCGAGGTGTCGATCTCGCCCGGGGCGATCGCGTTGACGCGCACGCCGATGCGGCCGAAGTCGGAGGCCATCTCGCGCGTCAGCGCGGCGAGCGCCGCCTTCGAGGTGGCATAGGCGGCGCCTGCGAAGGGGTGCACGCGCGAGCCCGCGATCGAGGTGACGTTCACGACCGAGCCCTTGGCCGCCTTCAATTCCTCGATCAGCCCGCGCGCCATCATGATCGGCGCGAAGAAGTTGACATGGAAGACGTGCGTCCAGGTGTCGAGGTCGGTGTCGACCGAGCCCAGCCGCGAGCCGCCGGGGCCCTTCGGCGAGATCGCGGCGTTGTTGACCAGCGCGTGCAGCGCGCCGCCTTCGAGCCGGCTGCGGATCTCGGAGATCGCGCGCGCGGTGTCCTCTGGGTTGCCGAGGTCGACCTGGATGTGGTCCTCAGGGCCGGCATCCCAGGGGCAGTCCTCCGGGAAAGGATGCCGCGAGCAGGTGATGACGCGCCAGCCCGCCGAGGAAAACCGGATCACGGTGGCGTGGCCGATGCCGCGGCTGGCTCCGGTCAGGAGCAGCGTACGGCGCGGCGCATTGGACGAATGCGGCATGGACATCTTTCAGGTCGGCCCAAAGCTTACGGGTACATCCGCGTCTTGGACCACGGTTGGCCGGCGGCGTCACGCCGAAATTCGATGCGGTCGTGCAGGCGGAACGGGCGGTCGTGCCAGAACTCGATTCGGAGCGGCGTGATGCGCCAGCCGCTCCAGCCCGGCGGCCGCGGCACTTCGCCGATGACGTATTTGGCCGCGACCTTGGCGATGGCCTGCTCGAACGCGAAGCGGCTCTCCAGCTCTTGCGATTGCTTGCTCGCCCAGGCGCCGATCTGGGCCTGCTTCGGTCGCGTCGCGAAATAGGCGTCGGCCTCCGCGTCGCTCACCGGCGTCACGTTGCCGCGGATGCGGACCTGACGGCGCAGCGACTTCCAGTGAAAAAGTAACGCTGCCTTAGGATTTGCGGCGAGTTCGCGGCCCTTTTGGCTCGCGATGTGGCTGTAGAAGACGAAACCCTCGGTATCGAAGCCCTTCATCAGCACCATGCGCACGTCAGGCAAGCCGTCGGAATCGACGGTTGCGAGCGCCATGGCGTTCGGATCGTTCGGCTCGCTCTTGATTGCCTCGTTCAGCCAGGCCTCGAACAGCGCAAAAGGCTCGTCGGCAGCGGTGAAATCACCGGATGTTAAGGGTGTCTGGTGTTTCATCGAGGTCGTGTCGGTCATGTCCGGAGTCCGAGTTGCGTCCCGCGGCCCAAAACGCGTTGTTGTCCGCTACCGCCCTATATAGGGCATGGGCACGCGTTGGCCTATCGGCGATCCGGCCGTCCGGCTTCGTCATGACGATGATTCTGGTCGGGCTCGGCGCCGGCGGCTGCAGCTTTTCTCGCAACGACAGCACCGCCTATGCCAAGGGCGACGACAGCGACCTCACCGGCTCGATCGCGCGGCCGGCAAAGGACGCTCCGCCGACCGAGACCGATCTCGCCTTCACCCGCAACGCCGCCTCGGACGTGCTCAGCAAGGGCGACAAGGATTCCAGCCAGCATTGGGAGAATCCGGAGACCGGGGCGCGCGGCTCGGTGACGCCCATCGCCCAGTCCTACGCCGCCGAGGACGGGCGCAAATGCCGCGACTTCCTGGCGAGCTACGTCAACGGCAACACCGAAAGCTGGCTCCAGGGCGCCGGCTGCCAAAGCAGCCGTGGCCGTTGGGAGATTCATACGCTAAAGCCGTGGCGGAGCTGAGCACGATCCGGAAAAAGCGGGAACCGGTTTTCCGATAAGGCCATGCTCCAAACATTGAGCTTCAGCTCGCGTTCCTAGTTGCAAAAATGCCACTCTCTTCCCACATGACCGGCAGGTGGGGCGGGGAGCCCTTTGAACAATTCGATTTCTTGAAGGAGACGTGACGAATGCGCGACCCCTATGAGGTCTTGGGGGTGCCGCGGAGCGCCAGCGCTGCCGCGATCAAGAGCGCCTATCGCAAGCTGGCCAAGAAGCACCATCCGGACAGCAACAAGGGTGATCCGAAGGCGGCCGAACGCTTCGCCGAGATCAACTCGGCCAACGAGATCCTTGGCGACGAGGACAAGCGCAAGCAGTTTGACCGCGGCGAGATCGACGCCGATGGCAAGCCGCGCTTCCAGGGTTTTCCGGGCGGCGGCGGCCCTCGTGGCCGCGCCGGTCCTGGCGGGTTCGAAAGCTATACGTTCCGAAGCGGCGGTGCGGGCGGCCCGGGCGGCGGCGCGTTCGAGGACATCCTCAACAGCATGTTCGGCGGCGGAATGCGCGGCGCGCGGCCCGGAGCCGGCGGCGGTGCCCAGTTCGAGTTCGACACCGGCGGTGTCGGGCTCGATCTCGACGTCAACGTCGCCATGAGCGTCTCGCTTGAAGAGGCGGTCAAGGGCGGCGAGAAGCGTGTCCGGCTGCCGACAGGCAAGGAGCTCAACGTCAAGATTCCGGCCGGGGTCACCGATGGCCAGCAGATCCGGCTCCGTGGGCAGGGCGAAAGCGCGCAGGGCCATCCGCCCGGCGATCTCCTGATCACCATCAACATCGCGCCGCACCCGTTCTTCAAGGTCGAGGGCGCCGACCTCAGGATCGACCTGCCTGTCACGCTTTACGAGGCGGTGCTCGGCGGCAAGGTCCGCGTGCCCACCCTCGGCAATGCCGTGGAGCTCTCGGTCCCCAAAAACACCTCCAGCGGCCGGACCTTCCGTCTCAAGGGCAAGGGCCTGCCGAAATCTGGCGGGACCGGGGATCTCTTCGTCACCATCAGGATTATGCTACCGGACGGGAACGACGCCGAGCTTGAAGCATTGATGGAGAAGTGGCGGGACCAACACCCCTACAATCCACGTAGCGGGATTGGTTAGGGCGAGAGTGATGGGGTTCTCCTAAAGGCCCAAGGCATCATCCTCAAGGCATCGTCCTGGAGATGATGCTCATCATATACCTGAGGCGTGGGTCACGCTTCATGGTTTCGACGTGTCGGCTGTCCGGCGGGGCAGCCGATGAAAAGGTGCGGCCTCGAGAGGGGGACCAGCGCGGTACCAAAAACCCCAATCGAGGCCGCCCGCGTCGATCGGCGGATCGAACGCCACTCATAATCGCGTGAACACCCGGTGCGATAATCGACGCGTCGATGTCCTGATTCCAAATTTTCGATGACGGAATCTGGGCACTGCGCTTGTGCGGTTGTCTAGGTGCCGTTTTTCTCTGCTTGGTCGTAGACGGCCTGCGCCACCCTGGTCAGCCGCTCGCGATCACTGCTGCCGCTGACGACGTAGCCGACGCCGCGCTCGGACCAGAACAACGCGCCGTCCTTGTCCGTCTTGGCGTAGCGCATTTGCGTTGCACCATTCTCGGTCTTGGCGGAGTAGATCGTGTACCGCTCGCCCGAGGCGCCCTCGTACATCAGGAACGACGCCGGACCGTTCGGGCCCGGCAGCAGCCGGCCGCCCACCAGCTTCAGCCCGCTCGCCTCCAGGTTCGGCGCGAACACGGTCCAGCCGCAGCGCCGGGTCAGCCAGGCCTGCAAGTGATCGCGCTCGTTGCCGCCGACCTCCACGGGATGGCGCACCTCCACGACATAGAGGCGGTGCGCACCGAGCGCGTCCGCCGTAAAGCTCTGGAAGGTCGAGGGTGCGTTGGCGGCGCCATGCGCCACCCAGCCTGCGGTGCCGCCGGCGACGAAGGCAACCAGCACGGCCGCGGCGGCGCCATAGAGCCATTGCCGCGGGCGACGCTCCAGCCGCTCGAGCTCGAGCCGTGCGGGCACCGGCTCATGGACGACCGAATCGTAACGGGCGTGCAGCATCTCGGCCATGGTCCGCCAGGACTGCACCCGCTCGGCGTCGTCGGGGTGGGCGGCAAGAAAGGCCTCGACGTCGGCGCGTCGCTCAGCCGGCAGCTCGCCGTCGATATAGGCGTGCAGTTCGTCCTCGGTCACTGGGATGTTGCGGTCGTTCATATCGGTCGTCTCTGGCTCTGCGGCCCAAAATATCTTCTGCAAGTTAGTTTCGCGCAGCTCATCATTTCACCCGCCTGAGCGCCGTCCGCTCACCCTCGAGCGAGGCTTTGACGTGGGCTCTTGCGCGTGCCAGGCGCGACATCACGGTGCCGATCGGCACGCCCTGGATGTCGGCAACCTCGCGGTAGCTCATGTCTTCCAGCATCACCAGGAGCAGCACCGAACGCTGCTCCTCGACGAGAGTAGCCAGCGCCTTCTCGATGTCGCGTCCTTCGGCCTCGGTCCCGCTGGCATCCGGGTTGTTGTCCGTCAGCGGCATGAATTGCGGCCGCCTTGCCAGGGAACGCCGCCGGTTTTTGTTGAGGTTGGTCAGGATCGTATAGAGCCAGCTCCTGACGTCGCCTCCGAGAAACAGCCGCTCCGAACGCAGCGCGCGGACCAACGTATCCTGGACCAGATCGTCGGCCGCATCCGCATCGCGCGTGAGCGCGCGGGCATAGCGGCGCAACGCCGGGATCATGGCTTCCACACTCTGGCGAAACGCATTCATTGCAGTCTTGACGTCCCTGACGTTCGGCGCGCGCTTATAGCGATCATAACACCCGAGCGGAACGGCTATTCCGGTCCTCGAAACAGCGTTAACGCCGCGGATTTGGGCTGTACCGCGGGGGAGGGCTGGTGTACCTCCAGACCTCAACGAGAGTTCGACGGGACGTGCAAAAATGGCGCAGAATTCGGGTCTGATGCAAGGAAAGCGCGGGGTCATCCTCGGCGTTGCCAACAACCGCTCGATCGCCTGGGGCATCGCCAAGGCATGCCACGCCGCGGGTGCCGAGCTCGCCTTCACCTATCAGGGCGATGCGCTGAAGAAGCGCGTCGAGCCGCTCGCCGCCGAGATCGGCGGCCTCGTGCTCGGCCATTGCGATGTCACGGATGCCGCGACCATCGATGCCGCGTTCGCGGTGCTGAAGGAGAAGTGGGGCAAGATCGACTTCCTGGTGCATGCGATCGCCTATGGCGAGCAGCTCGACGGCCGCTACGTCGACACCACGCAGGAGAATTTTTCGAAGTCGATGTTGATCTCCTGCTATTCGTTCACGGCGGTGGCGCAGCGCGCCGAGAAGCTGATGACGGATGGCGGCTCGCTGATCACGCTCTCCTATTACGGCGCCGAGAAGTGGATGCCTCATTACAATGTGATGGGCGTGGCCAAGGCGGCGCTGGAAGCCAGCGTGCGCTATCTCGCCGCCGATCTCGGCGAGAAGAACATCCGCGTCAATGCGATCTCGGCAGGCCCCATCAAGACGCTGGCGGCGTCCGGCATCGGCGACTTCCGCTATATCCTGAAGTGGAACGAGACCAATGCGCCGATGCGGCGCAACGTCTCCACCGAAGACGTCGGCGGCAGCGCGCTGTATTTCCTCTCCGACCTCTCGCGCGGCGTTACCGGCGAGGTGCACCACGTCGATTCCGGCTATCACGTGCTCGGCATGAAGCGGCCGGATGCGCCTGATATCTCGCTTGGCGGGAAGGACTAGCCACTAGCTGCAATGCCCGGGCCTACGATCTACTATCTTCGCCACGGCGAGACCGAGTGGAATGCGCTCGGCAGGCTTCAGGGCACCAGGGACGTTCCGCTGAACGCGCGCGGCCGCAGCCAGGCCGTGCACGCCGGCGCCGTTCTGGCCGAACTGTTCAAGCGCGACGGACGCGACAAGGCCGCGCTGCCCTACGTGTCGAGCCCGCTCGGCCGTGCGCGCCTGACCATGGAGCTCGCGCGCGGCAAGCTCGAATTGCCGCCTGCCGATTATGCGCTCGACGATCGTCTGCGCGAGATCGGCTACGGCACCTGGGAGGGGCTGACGCTGGCTGAGAGCCAGGCGAAGGATCCGGACATCTATGCAAGGCGGCTCGCCGACAAATGGACCGTGGGACCTGCGGGCGGGGAGACCTACGCCGACGTGCAGGTCCGCGTGCGCGCCTGGTACGACCAGCTCCGGACCGACACCGTCGCGGTGGCCCATGGCGGGACCTGCCGGGCCCTGATGGTGTCCCTGGGGCTCGAGACGCCCGCCAGCGCCGCCGAGCTCTATATCGAGCAGGGAGCCGTCTACGTGTTCCGCGACGGGCGGCTGGAGAAGTTCAGTTAGGGCGGCCCCATCCCCACCGTCATGCCCGGGCTTGTCCTGGCTTGTCCCGAGCATCCACGCACTTTACCTCCCGACCTAAGAACGTGGATGGCCGGGCCTTCGCCTCGCCGAAGCGGCTTCGGCCGCGCAGGCGGGACGGGCCCGGCCATGACGACGCTGGCGGCCATTTGACCCCTCATCGAGAGCGCGTTACCACACGCCGGGATCGAACCTGCGAGTAGCGATGTCCTTCAACACCTTCGGCCACATGTTCCGCGTCACCACCTTCGGCGAGAGCCATGGGGTGGCGATCGGCTGCGTGGTCGACGGCTGCCCGCCGATGATCCCGCTCACCGAGGCCGACATCCAGCGGGATCTCGACCGCCGGCGTCCCGGCCAGTCGCGCTTCACCACCCAGCGCCAGGAGCCGGACCAGGTGAAGATCCTCTCCGGCGTGATGGCGCATCCGGAGACCGGCGTGCAGGTGACGACGGGCACGCCGATCGGCCTTCTGATCGAGAACACCGACCAGCGCTCGAAGGATTATTCCGAGATCAAGGACAAGTTTCGTCCCGGACACGCCGACTTCACCTATGAGGCGAAGTACGGCCTGCGCGATTATCGCGGCGGCGGGCGCTCCTCGGCGCGCGAGACCGCGATGCGCGTTGCCGCCGGCGCCATCGCGCGGAAAGTGCTGCCCGACGTGACGGTGCGGGGCGCCTTGGTGCAGATCGGTCCGCACAAGATCGATCGCGACAAGTGGGATTGGGACGAGGTCGCGAAAAATCCGTTCTTCTGTCCCGACAAGGACAAGGCCGCGTTCTTCGAGACCTATCTCGACGGCATCCGCAAGAGCGGCTCCTCGATCGGTGCGGTGATCGAGGTCGTCGCCGAAGGCGTGCCGGCAGGTCTCGGCGCGCCGATCTACGCCAAGCTCGATTCCGATCTGGCGGGTGCGATGATGACGATCAACGCGGTGAAGGGCGTCGAGATCGGCGCCGGTTTTGGCGCGGCAGAACTGACCGGGGAGGAGAACGCCGACGAGATGCGCTCCGGCAATGACGGCACGCGCTTCCTGTCCAACCACGCCGGCGGCGTGCTGGGCGGCATCTCCACCGGACAGCCGGTGGTGGTGCGTTTCGCGGTGAAGCCGACCTCGTCGATCCTGCAGCCGCGTCTCACCGTCGATCGGCAAGGCGCCGAGACCGAGATCTTCACCAAGGGCCGCCATGACCCCTGCGTCGGCATCCGTGCCGTCCCCGTCGGGGAGGCCATGATGGCGTGCGTGCTGGCCGATCACTTCCTGCGCGATCGCGGGCAGGTCGGGCGTTGAACTCGCGGTACTAGCCCACCGTGCAGCTTGACGACCCCGCAACTTCGTCCGCAAATGCGGCCATGAACAGCTCCGGGATTCAGCACGTCTGCAACTGGCTGATCGACGGCGCCTGGTCGGCGCAGGAGCCGGCCGAGATGATCGCCGATTTCTGCGAACGTCTGGTCGCGGCCGGCCTGCCGCTATGGCGGTTCGGCATCTTCATCCGCACGCTGCATCCCGAAGTCTTCGGCCGCAACTTCATCTGGCGGCAGGGCCAGGAAGTCGAAGTCGGCAGCGTCGATTTCGAGATCCTGGACACGCCCGAATTCGCCCGCAGCCCGCTCCGCGTCGTGTTCGAGCAGGGCATCGAGGTCAGAGGCCGCGCACGCGATCCCGACAGCAAGCGATTTCCGTTCCTCGACGACATGCGAGCCGAAGGCGCGACCGATTATATCGCGGTGCCGGTGCGCTTTCTCGACGGCTCCGTCCACGCAACGAGCTGGATCACCCAGCATCCCGATGGCTTCAGCGACGACGACATCGCGGCCATCCGAGCCGTCATAGCCCCGCTCGCGCGCGTCAGCGAGATCATCAGCCTGCGCCGCACCGCCGAGATGCTGCTCGACACCTATGTCGGCAATCGCGCCGGCGCGCGCATCCTCGGTGGCCAGATCCGACGCGGTCACAACGACACCATGCAGGCGGCGATCTGGCTGTCGGACCTGCGGGGCTTCACCGCGCTGTCGGACCGGCTGCCGGCCGAGACGGTGGTCGAGATCCTCAATCAATATTTCGACTGCCAGGTTGCCGCGATCCGCGGCCACGGCGGCGAGGTGTTGAAATTCATGGGCGACGGCTTGCTCGCCGTGTTTCCGATCGACGAATATGTCGGCGATGCCGCCCATGTCTGCGCGCGGGTGCTGGAGGCGGCGCGCGAATCCCGCGCCAGCGTCGAGGCGCTCGCCGTTCCGGTCGGCGACGTCGTCGAGCGCTTCCGCTTCGGCGTCGCGTTGCATGTCGGCAACATCCTTTACGGCAATATCGGCGGCGGCAACCGCCTCGACTTCACCTGCATCGGCCCGGCGGTCAATCTCGCCGCGAGACTGGAGAAGATCACGGGGCGCCTGGGGCGGACCGTCGTGGCCTCGGAAGGTTTTGCCAATGTCTGCCGCCATGATTGGCACCAGCTCGGCGAATTTCCGATCGCGGGATTTTCCAAGGCGCAGCGCGTGTACGGGCTGGCGGAGGAGACGCCGGTGGTGATGGCCTAAACGCGCCGACAGCGGCCTCGACCCGAAGCAGGCAAGCGCGCGGCTATTCCTCCGGCTCTGTCGTGAACAGCAGCGGATAGCCCTTGGCGCGGCCGGCGTCGGTGGCGCGCGTTGCCTTGGTTTCGGCGACGTCCTTGGTGAAGACGGCGACCACGCAGGCGCCCAGCTTGTGCGCGGTGATCATCACCTTGTAGGCCTGATCCTCGGTCATGCGGAATTCGGCCTTCAACACCATGGTGACGAATTCACGCGGCGTGTAGTCGTCGTTGATCAGGATGACCTTGTGCAGCTTCGGCCGCTCGACCTTGGTCTTCGTCCTGGTTTTCGGCTTGGTGACGGTGTCGTTCATTCCGCCTCCTGGACACGGCGGCTTGGGTTCCCTGCCGGGCAATCAGCCCGCGGCTTTCGCACCATATTGCAGGACCTGCACCTTCTCCAAGGTGATCAGACCGCTCGACATCATGCCGTCCAGGATGGGCAGGAATGCGTTGATGTTGTCCTCGCTGTCGACGATCTCGATCAGGAGCGGCAAGTCTTCCGACAGCCGCAGGATCTTCGAGGTGTGCAGCCGGCTGGACTTGCCGAAGCCCATCGGACCGCGCAGCACGGTGGCGCCGGCCAGATGTCGCTCGCGCGCAGTCATCACGATCGCCTCATAGAGCGGCTTGCCATCATAATGGTCGCTCTCGCCGATGAAGATGCGGAGCGAAACTGCCTGATTGGGAATTTGCATGCTCAGCTCCTTTTCAAGCGGTTGTAGCGGCTCGCCAGCATATGCCCGGCCCACACCGACACCAGCCAGCAGACGACCGAGGACGCGACATAGGCGAGCGCGGTGTACTTCATGCCGCCGTGGAGCAGGCGGAAGGTCTCCAGGCTGAAGGCCGAGAAGGTGGTGTAGCCGCCGCAAAACCCGGTCATGACGAATTGTCGGTGCTCGGGCCGCGCCAGCACGCGGCCGTCCGGGCCGGTCAGCGTCGCGTAGAAGCCGATGATCAGGGAGCCCGTTGCGTTGATGAACAGCGTCGCGACAGGAAAGCCCGACCCGGTGTCGAGCACAAGCCCGACCAGGTAGCGCGTCAGCCCGCCGACGATGCTGCCGGCGGCAACCCAGGCGTAGAGCACAAAGCTGCGCCAGCGTTCGGCAAAAGGTGAGCTCATCAGCCTCTAGCCTCCCAGACGATCCGCAAGCAGGAAGCCGCAGCTGACGGCGGCGAGGCACAGCCCGACCGAGCAGGCGACATTGCCGAGCGCCGAGAGCGGCTCGCCGCCGCGGGCGAGTGTCAGCGTTTGCAGGCTGAACGAGGACACCGTGGTGTAGCAGCCGAGAAACCCGGTCACCGCGAACAGCCATGGTGTGGGTGAGGCGAAGACCGAGCCCGGATGCGTCGCCAGCGCGCCGAAAATGCCGATGAGGAAGGCGCCGGTGACGTTGATGGTCATGGTGCCCCACGGAAACGTTTCGCCCAGTCGCCGCGCGATCGCACCGGAGACGAAATAGCGCGCGCAGCCGCCGAGCGCGCTGCCGATCACGATCGCAATTGCCCCGCTCAGCAAGACGAACAGTCCCCCGTCATCACTTGCTCCCTACCGCAAGACCGTTGCCGACTGCGCGCAGCCCCACCAGCGAAACCAGCGCGAAGCCGAGCCCGGCGAGAAACGTTCCCGCCGGTCCATAGGCGTCCCACAGCGCACCCGCGATCACGCTCGCGGCCAGCAAGGCAAGCCCGGTGAACAGGTTGAAATAGCCGAAGGCGGTGCCGCGCAAGGCGGGCGGCGCGGCGTCGGCGACGAGGGCGGAGAGCAGCCCTTGCGTCAATCCCATATGCAGTCCCCACAGTACGACGCCGAGCGCGAGGCCAGCCAGGTTCGGCAACAGCGCCAGCGCGAGGTCGGCGCCGGCGAGGAAGACGAGGCCGAGTGCGAGCAGCCCGGTCCGGTTGATCCGGTCCGACAGCACGCCGGCCGGATAGGCGGAGAGCGCGTAGGCGACATTCATCAGCACCAGCACGGCCGGCACCCACATCGCATTGAGCCCGATGTTCTGCGCGCGCAGGATCAGGAAGGCCTCGCTGAAACGCGCGAGCGTGAACACGACGCCCACGGCGACGACGCGCCAATAGACCGCTCCGAGCTGGCGCATCGCGGCGAGATTGAGCGGATTTTCTGCAGGTTTCCGGCTCGGATCGGGCGCCGGCTCCTTCACCGCGAACGCGATCAACCCAAAGGACAGGAACGCCGGCAGCACCGCCACCCAGAACACGAGGGCAAAATTGTCAGCCGTCCACCACATCAGGCCGATTGCGACGAGCGGCCCGAGGAAGGCGCCGATCGTGTCGAGCGATTGCCGCAGGCCGAAGCTCGCGCCGCGCAGGCCGACGGGGGCGATATCGGCGATCAGCGCATCGCGCGGCGCGCCGCGGATGCCCTTGCCGACGCGATCGATGAAGCGCGCGGCGACCAGCCATCCGACGCTGGGCGCGAGCGGGAACAGCGGTTTTGTCAGCGCGGCCAGTCCGTAGCCCAGCGCGGCGAGCAGCTTGCGGCGGCCGAGCCAGTCCGACAGCGCGCCGGAGAAGATCTTGGTGATCGAGGCGGTCGCCTCGGCAATGCCCTCGATGAAGCCGACGGTAAGCGTGGAGGCGCCGAGCACGGTGACGAGATAGACCGGCAGCAGCGCGTGGATCATCTCCGAGGAGATGTCCATCAGCATCGAGACGAAGCCGAGCACCCAGATCCCCCTCGGCAGCCCGCTCCGCGCGGCATTCGGTATCGTCGTCACGCCTTCTGCTTCTCCCGCGTTCAGGCAACAAAAAACCCGCCGTCGGCGGGTTTGTCCATGCTCCCGCCAAAGGCAGAGGCTCGAGATCGCCTCTCCTTAAGCAGGAGTCATCAGCCCACGAGGTCATCGACCGCCGGGCGGTTGTCGGGGGACTCCATCCCCATCTGTGCGACAAGCCTAGCATGGAAATCGTGCCGGACAAGTGGGCGGGAGCCGCGTGTCTCCGCCAGCAGCTGTCATTCCGGGGCGATGCGCAGCATCGAACCCGGAATCTCGCGAGATTCCGGGTCCTCGCTTCGCGAGTCCCGGAATGACAGCAGATGCGAGTCGCGCCTGTTCCCGTCTATCGGCGCTATGGCCAAACGACGGCAACACGCAGCAGCGATGCACTTGAATGTGAAGCACAAGCGATCTTCGCGCTTTGCGGCAAGCCGATTGCATGTCACCATCGCGTCATACGACGGGAGACTGCGATGCGTTTGCTGTTCTCGATCGGGGCTGTGCTGGTGGCCGGCATGTTTGCCGGAGGGGACGTCGCGGGCATCGCGGCACCAGGACCCAAATTCGAATCGTCCAGAAGTCAACCGCAACGGCTTGCGGGCGACAAGGACGCGCAGACCGTCGATGTCGAGCTGGTCCTCGCGGTCGACGTCTCCTACTCCATGGACATGGATGAGCTCGCGATCCAGCGCGAAGGCTACGCACAGGCGATCCAGTCGAAGGAGTTCCTGCAGGCGCTGAAGCTCGGGCCGAACGGCCGTATCGCGGTGACCTATTTCGAGTGGGCCGCCTCCAGCGACCAGAAGATCATCATTCCCTGGCGGCTGGTCGATGGTCCGGAGACGGCGGATGCGGTTGCCGCCGAGATCATGAAGACGCCGATCCGGCGCGCTTCGCGCACCTCTATCTCCGGCGCGATCAACTTCGCGATGCCATTGTTCGACGAGGATCCCTATCGTGGCCTGCGCCGTGTCATCGACATTTCCGGCGACGGTCCGAACAACAATGGCGGCCCGGTCACGGTGGCGCGCGATGCCGCCCTGGAGAAGGGCATCGTCATCAACGGCCTGCCGATCATGGTCAAGGAGCCGTCCTATTCGACCATGGATATCGACAATCTCGATTTCTACTACGAGGACTGCGTCATCGGAGGGCCGGGCTCCTTCGTCATCACGATCAAGGACCGCGACAAGTTCAAGGAAGCGATCCGTACCAAGCTGCTGATGGAAGTCGCCGGCCGCACGCCGGAGCGCCCGGTGATGCGCGTCGCCGACAAGGAGCCGCGCGTCAATTGCCTCATCGGCGAGAAGATCTGGTCCGATCGCTGGGGACGGTGAGGGTGACGGGGTATTCCGGCGGGATCATGCCCGGCTGAGACCTTTTGCCCGCCCGGCCGATGCTCGCGCTTAACGGCTCGTTAACGGGTGCGTGGCCCTAATCGCATGGTTTCTGTTCGTTCCCGCCGGCATCCTGACATGCCCCAGCGAGCGAAAGCGGGTTTGTCAGGCCCGTCCGAGCAATCCAATGGCCACCGTCACATCGAGCACCAGCCAGATTTCCCCCGCCAACGAGCGGCTGTATCGCCAGAGCGCTCTGATCGGCGACTGGAAGGGCAATTGGGTGGGCAACAACCAGCCGGTCGGCTTCAAGGTCGTGAACATCCGCGGTGCCCGGGCGCAGGTCGAGTACACCCACAACGGTCACACCGAGCGCGGCTTTGCCGAGGTTCAGGGCACGCTCATCACCTTCGGCGGCGTCACGGTCGGCACCAAGGACGGCAAGAACATGGTGATGCTGTTCTCGTTCGGGGGCGCTGGCAAGCAGACCGCCAATCTCGAGAAGCAGGCCCCGCCGGCGTCCGACAGCCGCCTGATGGGAAGCTGGGGCGGCTATTCCAGCGCCAACGGCAAGAGCGCGAGCTTCAAGGTGCTCGCGGTCAATGGCAAGGAAGCGCAGGTCAGCGTCACCACCGACGGCATCACCCGCCAGGGCACCGGCTACGTCTACAAGAACGTCATCATGTTCGGGCAGGCGCAAATCGCAAGCGACGACGGGCAGAACGGCAAGATCATCTACCAGGTCGGCACCAAATCCTTCATGGTGCCGGTGACGAAATATCCGCCGGCGGATTCGTCGTCTTCCGTCGACAGGACGGCATAGCGTTTACGGCGCTGTCGCGTCGGGTTCAAATGTGGGATCGCTCGGGGCAAGCCCGCGTGCCTCCTGCAGTCCCCTTCTCGTTCATCAAATAGCTCCAATGCGAACAGCACCTGCGCGATGCAGGCGAGCCCTACGGCCGCGGCGCGGTCACTCCGCTGGCATTGATGATGGTCGGGGAGTATAGTTTGCAGCGTTTTTGACGGTAGCCAGAATGTTCGACCTTGCACGTTCATGCGCTCTTGCAGCTCTCGCATTGCTCTGCCTCGGCGGAGAGGCGGCTCATGCGCAAGTGGCGCCGCTGCGATATTGGATTCCCGGCGGGCCTTTCGGCCTTGGCGGCGCTGCCGGCCTGAGCTCCGACACCTATGGCAACTTTGCGAGCTTCAACGCCGGGGAGGCCGATTGGCGTGCGAGCTCTGCGAACGGCTTCTTCATCGGCCGCGAACGCGCCGACTTCGGATTGAGCGGCTTCAACCAGGCGGGCTCGTTCGGCAATTCCGGCGCGCTCTCCTATGACAGCACGCGGTTCGGCTACAACATGAAGACGGCTGGCGGCATGCCCGTCACCTTCTTTGCCGGATTCGACACGCTGAAATACGGCAACGGTATCGGCAGCTCGCTGGCGCCGCTCACTTCCAGCGCCGCGCCCGGTTATGGCGGGTTTGCTGGTGTCGAATTCAAGCCGATCTCAAATCTCAGCCTGTCGTTCGGCGTCGGCTACACCCAGCAGGATTCGGGTCGCATGGACAGCGATATCAGATCGAACATGCTGCCCGGCGAATCGCCGGCGCTGAGCGGCCTTCGACGCTAGAGCGTGATGAATTGAGGCTTGATCGCGCAACGACGGAGGTGCGCTCCCTCTCCCGCTTGCGGGAGAGCGTTGGGGGGAGGGTGCTTCCGCAATGGGACAATCCCCTAGAGGAGAAAGCCCTCACCCGCGCCTTCGGCGCGACCTCTCCCGCAAGCGGGAGAGGTTGCACCGAGCCCGTGGCAATCGAATCAACCTAAAGCCATTCGGCGTTAGCGACTAAATTTCGCCACCAGCTCGACATGCGGCGTGTGGCGGAACTGGTCGACCGGCACCACGGCCTCCAGCCGATAGCCGCCGTCGATCAGCAGCCGTGCGTCGCGGGCAAAGGTTGCGGCGTTGCAGGACACGGCGATCACGACCGGCACCTTGCTTGCGGCAAGCTTCAGCGCCTGCGCCTGCGCGCCCTGGCGCGGCGGGTCGAACACCACGGCGTCGAAGTCGCGCAGCTCCTGCGGCACCAGCGGGCGGCGGAACAGGTCGCGCGGCTCGCATTTGATCGGCTTCAGGCCCGGCGTCCGCGCGGCTTTCGCCAGCGCCGCGACGGCACCCGCGTCGCTGTCATAGGCGGTGACGCGCGCCTTCTCCGCGAACCGCAGCGCGAACGGGCCGACGCCGCAGAAGAGGTCGAGAGCCTCTTTGGCCTTGCCGATGCGCTCGGCGACGAGTGCCGCAAGCGTCTCCTCGCCCGCCACTGTCGCCTGCAGGAACGAGCCGGGCGGTAGCGTCACCTCGGCGCGGCCCATCCGCACCGTCGGCGGCAGGCGTTGCAGCACCAGCTCGCCATGCCGCGTCAGCCGCGCCAGGCGGTGCTGCTCGGCGACGCGCGACAGCGTCGTAACGAGCGCCGTCGGCAGCGGGCCCGAGCCGCGCACGTCGACATCGAGGCCGCCTGCGGTCGCGGTGACCTGGATGTCCAATGGCTTGGTCACCGGCATCTTGGACGTCAGCGGCTCCGCCAGCGCCCAGGCGGCATCGAGCGCGCCGTCGAGCGCGGGATCGAGGATCGGGCAACGATGGATCGGGATGACGTCGTGCGAGCTCGCAGCCGAAAAGCCGACCTTGAGGATGTCGTGCGTGCCGAACCGGCCGTGCAGCGTGATGCGCCGGCGTCCGGCGCCGTGGGCGTCGACCAGCGGCGCCACATCGCAATCGATGCCGGCCTGCGCTAGCGTCTCCACCACGATGCCGCGCTTCCAGGCGCGATACGGCTCCGCCGCCCAATGCTGGATGGCGCAGCCGCCACACACGCCGAAATGCGGACAGAATGGCTCGACGCGTTCCGGGCTTGCGAGCTCCACCGCCAGCAGCTTGCGGCGGTCGGGATGATGGCCCACGACGTGATCGACCTCGACGGTCTCGCCGCCGAGCGTGTAGGGCACATAGATTGCTTCGCCGGCGTCGAGGCAGACGCCGTCGCCGCGATGGCCGACATGATCGATCGTGAGGCGCTCAACCACGGCGCGCGCCCAGGAAGAATTCGATATTGCCGTCGCCGCCGGTGATCGGCGAGGGGAATATTTCGATCCCGGTGCAGCCGAGCGACGCCGCGAAGGCCGCGATGTCGTCGCAGATCTCCCGGTGCACGGCAGCATCGCGGATGATGCCCTTCTTGTTGTGCTTCCTGTCGGCCTCGAATTGCGGCTTGATCAGCGCCAGCAGGCTCATCGGCGCGGCCGCCAGCGACAGCGCCACCGGCAGCACTGATTTCAGCGAGATGAAGCTGACGTCGATGACGACGACATCGGGGCGCGCCGGCAAGCGTTTGCCGTCATAGCTGCGGATGTCGGTCTCCTCCATCGACACGATCTTGGGGTGATCGCGCAGCGAGGGATGCAGCTGGCTGGTGCCGACATCGACCGCGAACACCAGGCTCGCGCCGTTCGCCAGCAGCACCTCGGTGAAGCCGCCGGTGGAGGCGCCGACGTCGAGGCAGACATGGTCCTCGATGTCGATCGGGTACCGTTCCAGCGCACCGGCGAGCTTGACGCCGCCGCGGGAGACGTAGGGGTGCGCGGGCTCGGCCTGGATCACCGCATCCTCGGCGATCGTCTCCGAGGGTTTCAAGACCTGCTTGTCGTCCGCCATGACGAGGCCGGCTTCGATGGCCGCGCGGGCCCGCGCCCGGCTCTCGAACAGGCCGCGCTCGACCAGCAATACATCTGCGCGCTTGCGGGCAGGGGACATCGGTTCACTCGAGAAGGCTTATTTGGTGAGCATGATCTTATCGGAAAACCGCTGCACACTTTTCCGGATCATGCTCTATTTAGCGATCAATCGCGCGGCCGCCATCCGGACGCAAGTCTCGAACGCGGCAAGATCGTGCCAGACGTCGATCGGCATCGTGGCCGGTGTCACCAGCGGGCAGCCATGCAGGTCCAGCGCATGGATCATCATGAGGTTGTCGACGAGCCCGAAATCCTCGACCGTCAGCCCCTGGGCATCGACCAGCCGCCCGTCCTCGGAGGTGACCTCCATGAAGCGCGAGACGCGGTCGGCATAGGCGGCGCCGTCGTTGGAATAGGCGAGACAAAACTTGCCGCGTCCGGCCATGTAGCCAAGCTCATAGACGGTGCCGGGATCGGCGCCGGCGCCGCGGAACGGCGTCAGGTTGGCAATGATGACATCGGCCGCGTCCATCATCGCCTCGTTGCCGCAAAAGATCTGCCGCGAGGCGTCGGGCGCAGTGAGGTCGACTGCGTTGTCGAGGGGATAGAGGCCGGTCAGGCCGTGCGTCGTGCAGATATCGACCTTGCGCCGGCCGATCTCGACGGCATCCGGCAGGAACACGTCGGGACCTGCCAGATAGATTTTCATGGGACTACCGACCAAGAAGGCATCGAGTTGCCGCGGCGTCGGCGGTGCAAAACCTCTCCCGGAGGGAGAGGTCGCGCCGAAGGCGCGGGTGAGGGGTTACGCTCTCACGTGGGACCTGAACCCCTCACCCGGATCGCTTGCGCGATCCGACCTCTCCCTATTGGAGAGGTGGGTCCGGTGCCCGTACGACGGTATCAAGCCAGCTTGACCGTCTCGGCCTTCACGTCCTTGCCGAGCGCCTCGAACACCTTGGCGACGATGCCCTTGGCGTCGAGGCCGGCGCGGGCGTACATCGCGGCCGGGGTGTCGTGATCCTGGAACACGTCGGGCAGCACCATCGAGCGGAACTTGACCATGCCGCTGTCGAGCACGCCCTGGTCAGTCAGGTACTGCGCGACATGCGAGCCGAAGCCGCCGACCGAGCCTTCCTCGATCGTGATCAGGATCTCGTGGTCGCGCGCGAGCTTGAGCACCAGCTCGGTGTCGAGCGGCTTCATGAAGCGCGCATCGGCGATCGTGGTGGACAGGCCGTGGGCGGCGAGCTCGTCGGCCGCCTTCTCGCATTCGGCGAGGCGCGTGCCGAAGGAGAGCAGCGCGATTTTGCTGCCCTGGCGGATCATGCGGCCCTTGCCGATCTCGAGCGGAATGCCGACCTCGGGCATCTCGATGCCGCGGCCCTCGCCGCGCGGATAGCGCAGCGAGCTCGGACGGTCGTTGATCGCGACCTGGGTCGCCACCATGTGCACGAGCTCGGCTTCATCGCTAGCTGCCATGATCACCATGTTGGGCAGGCAGCCGAGATAGGCGTTGTCGAACGAGCCGGCATGGGTCGCGCCGTCGGCGCCGACCAGGCCGGCGCGGTCGATGGCGAAGCGGACGGGCAGGTTCTGGATCGCGACGTCGTGCACGATCTGGTCGTAGCCGCGCTGCAGGAAGGTCGAGTAGATCGCGCAGAACGGCTTGTAGCCTTCGGTCGCAAGACCCGCGGCAAAGGTCACCGCGTGCTGCTCGGCGATGCCGACGTCGAAGGTGCGGTCGGGGAAGGCCTTGTTGAAGATGTCGACGCCGGTGCCCGACGGCATCGCCGCAGTGATGGCGACGATCTTGTCGTCCTTCTGCGCTTCCTTGACGAGGCTCTGGCCGAACACGTTCTGATAGGCCGGCGCATTCGGCTTTGCCTTGGCCTGCGTGCCGGTCGCGACGTCGAACTTGACGACGGCGTGATACTTGTCGGCGGAGGCTTCCGCCGGGCCGTAGCCCTTACCCTTCTGCGTCACGACGTGGACCAGGATCGGGCCGGTCTCCATGTCGCGGACGTTCTTCAGCACGGGCAGGAGATGATCGAGGTTGTGGCCGTCGATCGGGCCGACATAGTAGAAGCCGAGCTCCTCGAACAGCGTGCCGCCGTCCATCATGAAGCCGCGGGAATATTCCTCGACGCGATTGGCGCGGTTGGCGAGAATCTTGGGAAGGCGCTTGTTGATCTGCTTGGCCGCATCGCGCAGCGTGCGATAGGTCTTGCCGGAGTAGAGGCGCGACAGATAGGCACTCATGGCGCCGACCGGCGGCGCGATCGACATGTCGTTGTCGTTGAGGATGACGATCAGGCGCGAGTTCATCGCACCCGCATTGTTCATGGCCTCATAGGCCATGCCGGCCGACATCGCGCCGTCACCGATCACGGCGATAACGTTGTTCTTGCCGCCGGAGAGGTCGCGCGCCACGGCCATGCCGAGGCCGGCGGAGATCGAGGTCGAGGAATGCGCCGCGCCGAACGGATCGTAGTCGCTCTCGCTGCGCTTGGTGAAGCCGGACAGGCCGCCGCCGGTGCGCAGCGTGCGGATGCGGTCGCGCCGGCCGGTGAGGATCTTGTGCGGATAGGCCTGGTGGCCGACGTCCCAGATCAGCCGGTCGCGCGGCGTATCGAAGACGTAATGGATCGCGGTGGTGAGCTCGACCACGCCGAGGCCCGCGCCGAAGTGACCGCCGGTCACCGAGACGGCATCGATGGTCTCCTGCCGCAGCTCGTCGGCAACCTGGCGTACCTGCTCGACCTTGAGCTTGCGCAGGTCTTCCGGTGTCCGGATGGTGTCGAGAAGCGGCGTCTTACTGTATGCGTTCACGGCGATTTCCAATTTGTCAGCGCCGGAAGGTCATTCCGGTGCGCGATGGGTTTGCACAATATCGGCGCAGCGCGAGTCCTATAACCGTCGGAGCCACCTGCACGGGGCAAGGCCCCGCCTTCAAGCTTAGGTAAGCTTAAGTGCGCTCCGGTTCAGTCTCTGTGATCCCTGTCACTTAGATCGGCTTCGTCCGTCCCAAGCCAATTTCATTAGCAGTTCGAAGCACTTGTCGTCGGTAATCGGTGCCCACGCAAGGCTTACAAAAAGCCACACTCCGCGCAGCTTTACACCAAAGCTTGGGCCAAAGCCAACCCGCTGGACCGATTAGGGGTATGCAGGTGCAACTCGCGGGCCAGAGTGGTTAACCTTGGCCGGGGGTAAGGGGTTCCGGCCTTGCTCGGTTCCTGGCAGGCTTTTTTGCCTGGAATCAGAGCTTTTCTCGCCTTCAAGACCCGATTCTGGGGCGGGGACGTTATCGATCCACCCCCGGAACCGCTGCCGGCCGGGAACTGCGCCGTGCGATCCCAAAAGGATGAAGCGGCCATGCTCCCCGCGAAGACATTTTGCGTGGACCTGCCGTTGCGTCTCGCGCGGCCCTGGGTCGTCAGAAGGCTGAGCGGGAAAGCACTCTTTATTGGACGTCGAGCGGCGCAGTGCCGGTGGCCTGGCCGCTGGCATCGGTGGTGATCTTGTCGACGCGCGCCTCAGCCTGGCGCAGCAATTCCTCGCAGCGGCGCTTCAGGGCCTCGCCGCGCTCGTAGATCGTCACGGATTCTTCGAGCGGCACCTTGCCGTCCTCGAGCCGCTTCACGATCGTTTCGAGTTCCTCGATCGCGCGCTCGAAGGTGAGCCTGGAGACGTCGACTTGCGTATTTTCGGCCATATCCGTTTCCGATTGCCCGCTTCGCTTCACCTTGGAGAAAGCAGAGTTTTGCGGGCGTAATGTGGCGGGTGGGTCAAGCGCCCATCAGGGCGCCGACATGCGCCGTAACAGATTCTTTCAGTCCCTGCAGGTCATAGCCGCCCTCGAGCACCGAAACAATGCGGCTACCAGCGGTCTTGTCGGCGAGATCCATCAGCTTGCGCGTCACCCAGGCATAGTCCTCCGCGCGCAGGTTCAGCGAAGCCAGCGGATCGCGATAATGCGCGTCGAAGCCGGCCGAGATGATCAGCAGCTCGGGGCTGAATTTCTCGAGCTGCGGCAGGATCAGATGCTCGAACGCGGAGCGGAATTCCGGGCCGCCGTCCTCGGAGGCGAGCGGCGCATTGACGATGGTGTCGTGATCGCCGCGCTCGCCCTTGGCGCCGGTGCCCGGAAACAGCGGCATCTGGTGTGTCGAGCAGTACATCACGGTCGGGTCCGACCAGAAGATGTCCTGCGTGCCGTTGCCGTGATGCACGTCGAAATCGACGATGGCCGCGCGCTTGATGCCGTATTTGCGCTGGGCGTGGCGCGCGGCGATCGCGACGTTGTCGAAGAAGCAGAAGCCCATCGGCTTGCCGATCTCGGCGTGATGTCCGGGCGGGCGCACCGCGACGAAGGCGTTGCGATGCTCGCCCGCCATCACCGCTTCGGTCGCCGCCACCGCGCCGCCGACGCCGCGCATCACCGCCTCCCACGTGCCGGGGGACATCGAGGTGTCGCCGTCGATATAGACCTGCCCGCTGGTCGGGGCGATGTGGCGCAGCTCGGTGACATAGTGCTCGTTGTGGCAGAGCGTGACGAGATCGAGATCGCCCTCCGGCGCCTCCTCGCGCGCCAGGAACTGGAAGCGCTCATGCGACAACGCTTCTTCCACCGCGCGCAGACGATCCGGCCGCTCGGGGTGTCCCGGCGGCGTGACATGGTCGAGGCAGGCCTTGTGGGAAAGGAGAAGCGTGCTCATCAGGTCGGCCTCATGCGATGCGGGCTTTTGCCGTCGTTGGCGCATCCGGCGCCAAAACGCAATGCAAAACAATCTAGGCGCTTGGCCGGGAATGGCAAAGGCCTGCCCGCTTGATCCGGATCAATTCACCCGCAGGATGCGGGTGGGCGGCAGCGGACCGACCGGCCCGTGCGCCCTAAAGAACGCGAACAGCGCGTCCGCATCGTAGCCGCCATATTGCGGCGCCGTGCCCTGCTTGGCGACGGTAAACCCGTCTCCGCCGACGGCGAGGTAATCGTTCAGCGTGACGCGGTAGCCGCTTCCAGCCTCGATCGGCCTGCCGTTGAGCGTCATCCTCTCGAGGCTGATGCGCTCGCCGAACGGCTTTGAAGCATCCCAAGCATAGCTGAAGCCGTTCGACACCTGGAGAATCCGCGGCCGCTTCGGGTCCAGCCATTGCTGCTCGAGCATGTCCTTGAGCTGGCTGCCCGTCAGCGTCATGGTGACCAGACGGTTGCGGAACGGCTGGCTGGCGAAGACATCGCCGAACGTGATGGCGCCGTTCTCCTTCGGAACGATGTCGGTGCGGATGCCGCCGGGATTGGTGAGTGCGATGACAGCGCTGCCATCCTTCGCATCGCGGGTTGCGAGCAATTGCGCGTCGGCGATGATATCGCCGAGCGCGCTTTCGCCGGCCTCGTTCGGCACGCGCGACAATGTCTGCGTCACCGAGCCGGCGGGCCGGTTGGCGATCGGCGCGGAGAGCTTGTCGTAGGCGTCGATCAATGCGGTCTGCTCGGGATCCCTGGCCAGCGAAGCATTGGCGACGATGACGTTCTCGGCCTTGGCGCCGACGATGTCGCGCGTTGCGGGATCGAGCTTGAGGTCGATCGCGGTGACGAGCGTGCCGTATTTGTCGCCGCTGGTGACGAGCCGCCCGTCGATATCGCAGACATAGGCGCGATGGGTGTGGCCGCTGACGACGACGTCGACGGCACGGTCGAATTTCCTGACGATGTCGACGATCGGTCCCGTGATCGCAGGGCATTCATTGTAGTCGCCGGCGGGATCGCCGCCCTGGTGGATCAGCACCACGATCGCTTCGACGCCGCGCGCCTTCAGCTGCGGCACCAGCGCGTTCACCGTCTCGGCCTCGTCGCGGAATTCGAGCCCGGCGATGCCCGCTGGCGAGACGATGCCGGCGGTCTCCTTCAAGGTCAGGCCGATGAAGGCGACGGGAATGCCGTCGAATTCCCGGATCTCGTAGGGCGGCAGCACGCTCTTGCCGGTCGCAGTCTCGACGGTGGAGGCCGCGAGATAATGGAATTTGGCCCCCGCGAAGGGATGCGGCCCCTGGCAGCCGTCGACGGGATGGCAGCCGCCGTTCTGCATGCGCAGGAGTTCGGTCTTGCCCTCGTCGAATTCGTGATTGCCGACCGAGCTGATCGCAAGGCCCATCATCGAGAGCGCCTCGATCGATGGCTCGTCGTGAAACATCGCCGACAGAAACGGGCTCGCGCCGATCAGGTCGCCCGCGGCGACGAAGACGGTGTTCTTGTGCCCTTCGCGCAGCTGCTTCACCAGCGTCGCCATGTACTCGGCGCCGCCGGCCGCCACCGTCACCTTCCTGGACTTGTCCTCGGGATCATTGATGCGGATGCCGCCCGGCGGCGGCCGCAGATTGCCGTGGAAATCGTTGATTGCGAGAACGCGCAGCTCGGCGGGAGCTGCGCTTTGCGCCGAGGCGGGGAGGGCCCAGGTCAGCGCGAGGGCGGCAAGGACGGATCGGCAATGCATGGAATTGAGTCTAGTCGTTCGGCGCGAAGATTTCACGAAAGTTCTCGCCGTCATTCCGGGGCGACGCGTAGCGTCGAGCCCGGAATCCATTCATCCGCCAGTTCTGCCGCTTGATGGATTCCGGGTTCGCGCTTTGCGCGCCCCGGAATGACGCCGGAGATGGGGCGACGCGCGTCACCTCACCGCTTCTTCCTGTTCGCGAACGCATTGAACGCGGCGATCGCCTCTTCCGATTTGAGCCGGTCGCCGAACAGATGGCCTTCCTGGTCGATGCGGCGGGTCAGCTCTTCGGGTGGGGCGCGCAGCAGCTTGCGCGAGGTCGCGACCGCCTCGGCCGGCAGCCGGCAGAGCTCGCGCGCCACCTTGCGCGCCTCGACCTCGGTATGTCCCGGCGAGACCACGGTGTTGACGAAGCCTGCGGCATGGGCCTCCGCGGCGGTGAAGCTCCGCCCCATCACCAGCATCGCGAAGGCGCGCTGATAGCCCATCGTGTTCGGCATCAACAGGCTGGCCGCGCCGACCGGCACCAGCCCGAGATGGATGTAGGGCGCGGAGAAGGTCGCCGCGTTCGAGGCCAACACATAATCGCAGTGGAATAGCATCACGGTGCCCATCCCGATCGAGGCGCCGTCGACGGCTGCGATGATCGGCTTGGCATTGAGCGCGAGCGAGTAGAGGAATTTGACGCCGTTCGACAGCATCTCGGGCCGTGAGGCGTCGGCGTGGAGAAAATCGTCGATGTCGTCCCCGGCGGTGAAGACGCCCGAGCCGCCGGTGATGATCATGCAGCGGATGTCCGGATTGTTCTGGGCGGTGTCGATCGCGTGGCTCATCTCCCGGTACATGTCCTGGGTGATCGCGTTCTTCTTGCCCGGGCGGCGCAGGGTGATCACGCGCGTTCCGCGCTCTTCGGTGACGACGATATTGCCATTCGCCATGAGAGCCCCTCTTGCGCTCGCCGCTTCGCGAGTCTCGCCAGGCAATAACCTACATCATCCCGCAGGCGTGCCAATGCGCTGGCTCAACCTTTTCGGCGTATTCCCACATGGCACCGTAGCGCATCGCAACAATTGCGACAAAACGCTTGGAAAAATCCGTGGTCGCCCACGAGAGACGCCGGCCCGGATTAGGCTGCCGCGCCATCCGGGCCACAGGCTTTCTTACCCCAGCAGCACCGCATCCGCCGCCGCGACCGATTCCGCGCTCTCCGTCACGGTGCGCTCGAGCGCGCCGGCCTGCACCGTAATGTTCTCGGCGAAAAATCGCGCCAGCGAGACGTAGCGCGGCGCATCGCCGAGGCCTTCGGCCTTGGCGGCGAGCGCTTCGGAGGCGAGCAGGCAGCCGCCGAGTGTCGCGCCGAATTGCTGCAGATAGGGCGTCGCGCCTGCAAGCGCGTCGTTCGGCGCGGAGGCAACGCGCTCCAACAGCCATTTGCTGGTGCGCGTGAGCGCGTCGAGCGCTTCACGCAATTTCACGCCCGTGGTGCCGAAGGCGGGATCGTTGGAGGCTTCCACCTGCTTGACGGTGGCCGAGAGCTCGTCGAGCAGCGCCCACACCGACGCGCCGCCATTGGCAGCTAACTTGCGCGTGACGAGATCGATCGCCTGGATGCCGTTGGTGCCCTCGTAGATCGTGGTGATACGCGCATCGCGGTAGTGCTGGGCCGCACCGGTCTCCTCGATGAAGCCCATGCCGCCATGCACCTGCACGCCGAGATAGGCGACCTCGTTGCCGATATCGGTGGAATAGGCCTTGGCCATCGGCGTCAGCAGCGCCGCGCGCGCGGCTGCTTCAGTGCGCACCTTCGGATCCTTGGCCCGGGTCGAGACGTCGATGGCGACCGCCGTCGCATAGCAGATGGTGCGCGCGGCCGCGGTCTGCGCCCGCATCCGCATCAACATGCGCTTGACGTCGGGATGGACGAAGATCGCATCCGAGCCGTCGCCTGTCTTGCCGACCGCGCGGCCTTGTTTGCGCTCCTGCGCGTACGACAGGGCCTGCTGGTAGGCGCGGTCGGCGACGCCGACGCCCTCCAGGCCGACGCCGAGGCGGGCCTGGTTCATCATCGTGAACATGCAGCGCATGCCCTGGTTCTCTTCGCCGATCAAGAAGCCGATCGCGCCGCCATGATCGCCCATGGTCATGGTGCAGGTCGGCGAGGCATGCATGCCGAGCTTGTGCTCGACGCCGCTGGCATAGATGTCGTTGCGCTGCCCCAGCGAGCCGTCCGCGTTGACCATGAACTTGGGAACAAGAAAGAGAGAAATCCCCTTGGTGCCGGCGGGCGCATCGGGCAGACGCGCCAGCACGAAATGCACGATGTTGTCGGTCATGTCGTGCTCGCCATAGGTGATGAAGATCTTCGTCCCCTTGATGCGATAGGTGCCGTCGGCCTGCTTCTCGGCGCGGGTGCGCAGCGCGCCGACGTCGGAGCCGGCCTGCGGCTCGGTCAGCTGCATCGTGCCGGTCCATTCGCCGGAGACGAGCTTTTCGAGATAGATCGTCTTCAGCTCGTCGCTGCCGTGCGCATCCAGCGCCTCGATCGCCGAGGCCGTCAGCAGCGGGCAGAGGCCGAAGGCGACGTTGGCCGCGCTCCAGATCTCGGTGCAGGCGGCGTTGATCGCGACCGGCAGGCCCTGGCCGCCGAAATCTTCGGGGCCGGACACCGCGTTCCAGCCGCCCTCGGTCCAGCGCTTGTAGGCGTCAGGCCAGCCCGGCGCGGTCGTGACCTTGCCGCCCTCGAGCTTGATGCCGTGCTCGTCGCCCACCTTGTTGAGCGGCGCCAGCACGTCGGTTGCGAACTTGCCGGCTTCCTCCAGCACGGCTGCGGCAATGTCGGCGTCGAAATCGCCGTAATGGCCGGCCTCCAAGGCGGCCTTGAGGCCCGCGCCATGGTTGAGCGACAGCAGCATGTCAGAAATCGGTGCGCGGTAGGTCATGGCTCACTCCCCGAGAACGAATATTGACGCCGTATTCCCATGAAACGGGAGCGGTCTCAACTGCCGGGGCGCAGGATCGTCTGGCCGGAACGGGGAGGCCATTCGGGCCCAGAATAGAGTGTTGGCCCCAGCCGCCTGGCCCTTTTTGCCCCTCCAGGCGGTTGAAATGCCCCGCCGCTCCCTATAGACCGGCAGCGACCGACGGGAATCTGCGGGTGCTGGTTTGACCCGTTCCGTTCGTCGTCTGTTGGGGCGTAGCCAAGCGGTAAGGCAGCGGATTTTGATTCCGCCATTCGGAGGTTCGATCCCTCCCGCCCCAGCCAGATTGCCCGCTCCGTCTGAAATCGCTCGCGAAACCAGCCTGGCCGGGGAGGCTGCTGCACAGCTCTGCGACACATCACTGCTGCAAGGGTGTCGCTCGCAATGGCTTGCCACATCTTTCGGCGCCAAGGCATCTAATCTTGGCGGCGCCGTACCCCTCGGGGCGCTTGCCGCCTGCTCGGCCGCCCGCATCTTTCTATGCGCCTGAAACGACGACCGCGCGGCGGCTCGCCGTCTGGCTACCCAGGTGAACCTCTTCTTGGATGTTGCGACTTGCCGATGGCGCTGACTTCCGTCTGAGACCGTCTCAAATTCCGGCACCGAACCGGTGCGTATGCGCTCCAGCATTGGTTGCGAGCCAGCGATCAGACAATTGTCAAAACGTCTCTGTGATCTTGCTCAGGCGAGGTGGACGATCCGGGTCAAATCCTCGGGCGCGTGCCGCCTGCTCGATCATCCGATAGGCTGGAACGAGCATGGTGATCGGGTCGGTGGCGGGGTCATCCTCAGCCAACCAGGGCAGCGAGCCATGCGGTCCGCCGCAGAGATGCAGCGCGATCTTTTGCGCACGCAATTCGTCTGCCAGTGCGTCCACACTGGCCGCCGTTTCATCCATGAGGCGCATCATGACGACTGGCGTGTGTGCCGATAGCGCGGCACGTGGCCCATGCTGCAGTTCGGCGGCGCTCAAGCCGATGGAGGGCAGGCGCAGGATTTCCGAAAGCTTGAGCGCGATCTCCCTCGCCGAGCCCAGGCCCAAGCCCCGAGCCGCCACAAACACAGCCGCCGCCTTGGCGAGATCATCGGCAATCCCGGACCAGTCGAGCGCCAACGCGCGACGCAGGCGCTCAGGCAGCCTGTCGAGGGCGGACCGCAGCGCACGATCTTGCGCCAGTTCGGCAACAAGTTCGGCGCCGGCAGCCATCGAGCCGATAACGGTCTTCGTCGCCGCCACGGAGTGCTCCTGGTCGGCTGCGATCGGAACGACGAACTCCGCTTCGTCAGCAACCGGCGACGACACCGTATTGACGATGGCAATGGTGCGGGCGCCCGAGGCGCGCGCCGACTTTGTCGCTGCGACGAGATCCGGGCTGCGCCCGGATTGCGAGATCACGATGAACAGCGCCTCGCGCAGCATCAAGGGTGTGCGAAATGCAGTGATCACCGAGGGAGCGCTTGCTGAAACGGGAAGGCGAAGCCGCGTCTCGACAAGGTATCTCAGGAAAACCCCGGCATGTCCGGAGCTTCCCCGACCACACACGACGCACAAGGGGACGGAGCCAATCCCAATTCGCTGCGCGATGTCGCGCGTGGCGGGGCGGCTGCGAACAATATTGGCGACAACATCCGCGCTTTCCGCGATTTCGCTCGCCATCGCGGATGTTGTCACGACTCAACCGCTCCGCCTTGCTTGCGTGCCGCCGGTGCCTTGGGATGCGAATCCGGATGCGAGTCCCGATCTCTGGCGAGCTCGGCAAACACGCGCCGGAGATTGCCGTCGCCGTCCTTCAGAATGGCCTCCGCTTCAGTCCTGCTGACACCCAGCGCCAGAAGCACCGCCGTCTTGACGTCTCCTTCGGCCTGCTCCAGCGCGCGCGCCGCGTGCGACGGATCGCAGTCGGCGATTTGCGCCACCATGGCCTCGGCGCGCCGCTTCAGCTTGGCGTTGGTCGGCTGCATGTTCACCATCATGCCGCGATACACCCGGCCAAGACGCAGCATGATCCCGGAGGAGATCAGGTTGAGCACAATCTTCTGCGCAGTACCCGCCTTCATCCGCGTGGAGCCGGCGATCAGCTCGCGGCCGGTCTCGATCAGGATCGGAAACTTGGCCGACGCCAGCAGCACAGTGCCAGGATTGTTGGCGACACCGACCGTCACTGCACCGCAGGAGCCGGCCTGCTGCAGCGCCGCGACCGTGAACGGCGTTGTGCCGCTGGCGGCGACCGCAATCACCACATCATGCGGTGTGAGCCGCGCGGCATTGATCTGCGCGACCGCATCATCGATGTCATCCTCCGCGCCCTCGATGCTGGTGACGAAGGCACTGTCTCCGCCGGCGACGATGAAGCGGACGCGCTCTTTGGGCCAGGCGAAGGTCGGCGTCAGCTCGGCGCCGTCCTGCACCGCCACGCGCCCCGAGGTGCCGGCGCCGACATAGACAAGGCGGCCGTGATCGCCCAGCGCCGCTTGGGCCGCTTCGGTGGCCGCAGTGATCGAGGGCAGGGCATGACCGATCGCAGCGACCGCCGCAAGCTGCCCCTCCCACATCGCCTCCATGGCTGACGTCAGCGGCCATGCATCGAGGTCGGCAAATCTTGGATCGACGTCTTCGGTGGCCATATTGTTGATCCAAGCGCCATCAAACGCGGAACGTCTGAGCCTGTTCATGGTCAGTTTCTCTCTCGGGCAGGGCCAGCGTGGGCAGGTCCAGCCGCCCTCGCGCCACCAGTAACGCGCCGGCTGTTGCGTCGGCGTCAGGTCGCTTCAGGCGGGCGCGCAGGTCGGGCGTCAGCCAGGGCGTCATGGCATCCGCGAGCCCGCCCACCAGCGAGAGCCGGTCGATTCCTCTCGCCAGGAAGAGATCGAGCAGATCGCCAATGGCATCGGCGGCGCGTTCGACAATGCGACGGCCGACCGGATCGCCCTGATCGGCGTGCCGCATCACGACCGGCGCGAATGCGGCGTAGTCCGTGGCCCTGGCCTGTTCGGACCAGGCCACCGCCTGATAGGGATCATGATCGAATGCGGCGAGCACCTCTGCAAGCAATGGCGTCAACTCGCGGCGGCGGTCCGCGGCGCGCAGCGCCAGTCGGACAACCTGCAGGCCGATGTCGGCGCCGCTGCCTTCGTCCGACACGGGGAAACCGTAACCGGCGAGACGGATCTCGCGGCCGTCGAGCAGGCCGACGCCGACCGAGCCTGTGCCGGCCACGACGATAGCCCCGTCCGCGCCGCTATGGGCGCCAAGACAGGCCGCGAGGCCGTCGCTGATGAAGTCAACGGACGCAAAGGGATGCGCGATCTTGCAAAGCGCCGCTTTCGCCCCCCGGCGGCCAATACCGGCAAGGCCAATTCCGGCGTGCATTTGTGCGAAATCCCCGCGGCTCAGTCCGGCCTGTGTGGCCGCCGCTTCGGTGGCCTCCATGATGGACCGCCAGGCCTTGTCGATGCCGATCCGTGTCGTGGCCGGTCCCGAGCTCGCTTCTCCGAGCGCCGTGCCGTTTTCGTCTTCGATCCGGGCGCGGCAGCGGGTTCCGCCGCCATCAATGCCGAGATACGTGGTACCTTTTGTTCCCATGGGAAGTTAACGCGAAGGTTTCGCTTCGGGTCCGAACGAGATCCCCGCGGCGTACATATGAATTCTTGTGACAGGCTCGTCTCACGAGTCCGTGACGGCCATTCCCGGATCGATACTGATGGGCCATGCTGGTTCTGCCTCACTCACGATTGCCGCACAGCACATCTTTGATGGGACCGACATGCGCGGGCCCGGGTCGGTCAGGATCTCGCAGGGACAGATCGAAAGCATCAGCTTCGACGAGGCCGCGGGGGCGTCAATCCGCCTTCCCCGAGATGCGATCCTTGCACCTGGATTCATCGACATCCAGGTGAACGGAGGCGGGGGCGTTCTTCTCAATGACCAGCCGACCGAGGCCGGCGTTCGACGCATCGTCGAGGCGCACCGCAAGGCCGGGACCACGGGCTGCTTGCCAACCCTCATCACCGATCGACCCGAGGTCATCGAACGATTGGCCGTAGCAGCCGAGGCGTGCCTCGATATTCCCGGCGTGCTCGGCTTTCATCTGGAAGGTCCGGCCCTCAACAGGTCCCGCAAGGGCATTCATCCGGAGGCCGAGATACGCGTGCCCGATCGGCGCGACCTTGCCGCCATCAAAAGCTTCGGGGATCGCGGCAGTTCCATTGTGACCCTGGCCCCGGAATGCGTGCCCGGGTCCATGATCGATGAATTGATTGGCGCCGGATTGCGTATCGCAGCTGGCCACAGCGATGCCAGCGCAGAACAAATCCGGCAGGCGGTCGGTCGCGGTGTCTCGGGGGTGACCCACCTGTTCAACGCCATGTCGCAGTTGAGCGCCCGGGAGCCCGGCTTGGTGGGGGCCGCACTGGAGGATGACCGGTTGTTTGCAGGGATCATCTGCGACGGCATCCACGTTGATCGCGCCGCTTTGCGCGTTGCCTTCCGCTGCAAGGGACGTGATCGATTGATGCTGGTCAGCGATGCCATGCCATTGGTCGGCACCGACGATCGGCAATTCCTGCTGCAAGGAAGGCAGATCAGGTTGCACGACGGTCGCCTGACTGGCACGGACGGCACACTCGCAGGCGCTCACCTCACCATGATCGAGGCGGTACGCAACGCCGTTGCGCTGATCGGAATCCCCCTCGTCGATGCCCTCATCATGGCGTCCCGGACGCCCGCTTCATTTCTGGGCCTTGGATCCGTCCTTGGACGGATCGCGCCCGGATACTGCGCGGATCTTGTAGCCTTTAACCCGAACTTTGAGGTCGTCGACACATGGATAGGCGGCGTCGGTTGGATGGGAGAGGCGAGTAACGCTTCCGAGCGAGGCTAGATGCGCAACCATCAAGCAGTTTAAGGGGCCGATCAGCACGCAATTGGCTGGATGAAGCGGGCCAAGTATCGCCACATCGAAGCTGAGCGGCTGGTCTTCATCGACGAGACCTGGACCAAGACGGAAATGGCGCTGTTGCATGTGCGGGAAGCCGCCTGCGCGTGCGGGCGCACCGGCGCCGCCGCTACCCACTCCCGCACCAGCACCGCTGTCTCAGCTGCGCAGATGTCAGAGCCGGATGCCTTTTGCTAGAAACGTCATCTCGTCCCCCTGGCACGCATTGACAGCTGCAATGCGCAATCGCAATCTCGCACCGGGCGTCTTTGGCGCAGCCTGCCTCAAGCGCGCCCAGCCAATTCACAGGGAGTTCCGACAGTGAACAGATCAATCCTGCTCGCCGGCGTCTGCGCTTTGGCGCTCGCGGTGGCCTCGCCGGTATCAGCCAAAACCCTGGTTTTCTGCTCGGAAGGCAGCCCGGAGAACTTCTATCCAGGCGTCAACACCACAGGCACGTCGTTCGACGGCAATGAGCCGATCTACAATCGCATTGTCGAGTTCGAGCGCGGCGGCACGAAGGTGGTGCCGGGCCTCGCGGAAAAATGGACGATCTCGCCTGACGGCGTCACCTATACTTTCAACCTGCGCAAGGGCGTGAAGTGGCACACGACGTCGAAGTCGTTCAAGCCGACGCGGGAGTTCAGTGCCGACGACGTCCTGTTCTCGATCGAGCGGCAATGGAAGGACGACAACGCGTATTTCAAGGTGACTAGTCCGAACCATTCCTATTTCGGCGACATGGGCATGCCGAAATTGTTGAAGTCGGTCGAGAAGGTCGACGACTACACGATCAAGATCACGCTCAACCAGCCGGAAGCGCCCTTCCTCGCCGACCTGGCGATGCCCTACGCCGCCATCCAGTCCAAGGAGTATGCGGATGCCATGTTGAAGGCCGGCACGCCCGAGAAGATCGACCAGGATCCGATCGGCACCGGCCCGTTCTATCTGGTGCAGTACCAGAAGGACGCCGTCATCCGGTACAAGGCCTTCCCCGAGTTCTGGGGCGGCAAGGCTAAGATCGACGACCTCGTCTATGCGATCACGCCGGATGCATCCGTTCGCTGGGCAAAACTCCAGAAGGGCGAATGCGACGTGATGCCCTATCCGAATCCGGCCGACATCGACGCGATCAGGAAGGATCCGAACGTCACGATTCTGGAACAGCCGGGCCTCAACGTCGGTTATCTCGCGTTCCAGACGCAGAAGAAGCCCTTCGACGACGTGCGTGTGCGCAAGGCCATCAGCATGGCGATCAACAAGAAGGCGATCATCGATGCCGTCTATCTGTCGACCGGCATCGCGGCCAAGAATCCGATCCCGCCGACCATGTGGTCGTACAACGACAGCATCAAGGACGATCCCTTCGATCCGGAGCAAGCCAAAAAGCTTCTGGCCGAGGCTGGATATCCGAACGGCCTGGAAACCGATTTGTGGGCCATGCCGGTGCAGCGGCCCTACAATCCGAACGCCAAGCGCATTGCCGAATTGATGCAGGCGGACCTCGCCAAGATCGGCGTCAAGGCCGAGATCAAGTCTTTTGAATGGGGCGAATACCGCAAGCGGTTGCAGACCGGCGAGCATCAGATGGGCATGCTGGGCTGGACCGGCGATAACGGCGACCCCGACAACTTCCTGCACACGCTCCTGGGCTGCGCCTCGGCGCAAACGGCGTCGGGCTCGAATATCGCCAAATTCTGCTACAAGCCGTTCGACGATCTGGTCGTGAAGGCCAAGACGGTCAGCGATCAGGCCGAGCGGACCAAGCTCTACGAGCAGGCGCAGGTGATCTTCAAGGAGCAGGCGCCATGGTTCACCATCGCGCACGCCGTGCAGTTGAAGCCCGTCACCAAGAGAGTGATCGATTTCAAGCTGTCGCCGTTCGGCCGCCACACCTTCTATGGCGTCGACGTCAAGGAATAGCAGGAAACAGGGGCGAGTGGCCTAGCGCCATCCCGCCCGTTTTTCTTTACCCTTTCCTTGTCCGGGGAAGGCGGCAGGAAACGGCATGCTCCGGTTCATCTTCACCCGGCTGAGTCTCGTGGTTCCGACCTTCATCGGGATCACGTTGCTCGTGTTCGTGCTGATCCGCCTGATTCCCGGCGACCCCATCGAGACGATGGCGGGCGAACGCGGCATCGATCCTGTCCGGCATGCGCAGTTGCGCAAGGAGTACGGCTTCGATCAGCCGGTGCTGGTGCAATACGGCCTCTATCTGTCGCGGCTGGTGCATGGCGACCTCGGCCGCTCGATCGTCACCCATGAGCCGGTGATTTCCGAATTTGGGACGTTGTTTCCGGCGACCATCGAGCTATCGGTCTGCGCGATCCTGTTTGCGCTGTGCCTGGGGTTGCCGGCCGGCATCATCGCCGCGGTCCGGCGCAACTCGATCTTCGATCATGGGGTGATGGGCGTATCGCTCACCGGATATTCGATGCCGATCTTCTGGTGGGGATTGCTGCTGATCCTGCTTTTTTCCGTGCAGCTTGGCTGGACTCCCGTGTCAGGCCGGATCGCGGTGCAATACTTCGTCGAACCGGTCACCGGCTTCCTGCTGATCGATGCGCTGCTGGCCGGCGATTTCGGCGCGTTTCGCTCGGCACTGTCGCATCTGGTGCTGCCCCTGATCGTGCTCGGCACGGTGCCGCTCGCCGTCATCGCCCGCATGACGAGGTCCGCCATGCTGGAGGTCCTGGGCGAAGATTACATCCGCACCGCCCGTGCCAAGGGGTTGCCGTACTTCCGGGTGATCGCGATTCATGCGTTGCGCAATGCGCTGATCCCGGTGGTGACGGTGATCGGGCTGCAGGTCGGCGTGCTCTTTACCGGCGCGATCCTCACCGAGACCATCTTCTCCTGGCCGGGCGTGGGAAAATGGCTGATCGAGGGCATCAACCGCCGCGATTATCCGGTGCTGCAGGGCGGCACGCTGCTGATCGGCGCGATCGTCATGATCGTTAATCTCCTGGTTGACGTCGCCTATGGGCTGATCAACCCCCGCATCCGGTACACGCGATGACCGCCGAAGTCCTCAACACTCCCGTCGTGTCGCAGCCGGGCTCGCCGCCGCATCCGTTGTCGCAGTTCTGGTCCGACTTCAAGGCCAATTTCGGCGCCGTGGCCGGCCTCGTCGTCATCGTGGTTCTGGTTCTGCTCGCGCTCCTTGCCGATGTCGTTGCGCCGCATTCCCCGATCGTGACCAATAATGCCGTCTTTCTCAAGCCCCCGTTCTGGCAGCAGGGCGGATCGATGGCCTATCCGCTCGGGACCGACGCGATCGGCCGCGATATTCTGTCCCGTCTCATCCATGGCGCGCGGCTGTCGCTGCTGATCGGCATCGCAGTCGTCACCTTGTCGGTGGTGACGGGCACGGTGCTCGGTCTGATCGCCGGTTTTTTCCGCGGCGTCACCGAGATCGTGATCATGCGGCTGATGGACATCACATTGACGCTGCCGAGCCTTTTGCTCGCCATCGTGATCGTTGCGATCCTCGGACCGGGCCTGATGAATGCGATGCTGGCGGTCGCGGTCGTGCTGCTGCCGCACTACGTTCGGATCGCCCGCGCTGCCGTGATCAGCGAAGTGTCGAAGGATTATGTTGTTGCCGCCAAGGTCGCAGGCGCCGGCCGGCTGCGCCTGATGTTCAAGGAGGTGCTGCCGAACTGCACTGCGCCCCTGATCGTGCAGGCGACGCTCGGCATTTCGACCGCGATCCTTGATGCCGCCGCGCTCGGCTTTCTCGGCCTCGGTGCGCAACCGCCGCTGCCGGAATGGGGCACCATGCTGGCGGACGCGCGCGAATTCGTGCTCCGCGCCTGGTGGGTCGTCACGCTTCCGGGCCTTGCGATCCTCGTGACCGTGCTTGCCTTCAACCTTCTGGGCGACGGATTGCGCGATGCGCTCGATCCCAAGCTCAAGCGATAGCGTCCGGAAGGCAATCTGATGCCGCTGCTCGAGATCAAGAATCTGTCGGTCGAGTTTCCATCCCAGAACGGAATGGTGCGCGCCGTGGATGGTGTCGACCTCACGCTCGAAAAAGGCGAGGTGCTGGGCATCGTCGGCGAATCCGGCTCCGGCAAGAGCGTCGGCATGCTGGCCCTGATGGGGCTGGTGCCCTATCCGGGACGCGTCCGGGCAGACAAGCTGCTGTTCGAGGGACGAAATCTGCAGACATTGTCCGACCGCGAGCGGCGTGCGCTCACCGGCAAGGACGTCGCGATGATCTTCCAGGAGCCGACGACATCGCTCAATCCCTCTTTCACGATCGGCTATCAACTGGCCGAGACGCTGCACGTCCATGAAGGGATGGATCGGAAGGCCGCACGGCGCCGCGTGATCGAGCTCTTGGAGCAGGTCGGCATTCCCGCGCCGGAGCGCCGGCTGTCGGCCTATCCGCACCAGCTCTCGGGCGGCATGAACCAGCGCGTCATGATCGCCATGGCCATCGCCTGTAATCCAAAACTCCTGATCGCCGATGAGCCGACGACGGCGCTCGATGTCACCATCCAGGCGCAGATCCTCGATCTTCTTTTGTCCCTGCAACGCAATCGTGGCATGGCGTTGATCCTCATCACGCACAACATGGGTGTGGTCTCTGAAACCACGGAGCGGGTCGCCGTGATGTATGCGGGGCAGATCATGGAGCGGCGCCCGACGCAGAGCCTGTTTGCCTCGCCGCAGCATCCCTACACCGCCGCGTTGCTGGCGGCGCGCCCGGAGGCCAGCGATGGCGGTCGGCTCGCCACCATTCCCGGCGTGGTGCCGGGACTCCACGATCGGCCGCCGGGATGCCTGTTTGGTCCGCGTTGCATCTATGCGACGCCGCTGGCCGACAAGGTGCGTCCCGATCTGCGCCCCTGGATGGATGGCCTGATCCGTTGTCATTATCCGCTCGGCGATCCGACACGGGACGAGCGGATCGCGGCCGATGGCGGCGGCAGCGCGCCGACCCCCGAGCGAGAGACCACGTCATGACGGCGCTCGTCACCGCCACCGATCTCAAGCGCAGTTACGAGATCAAGCAGGGCTGGCTTCGTCCGCCAGCGCATTTGCAGGCCGTGGGCGGGGTTTCGTTCGCGCTTGAAGCCGGGAAGACGCTGGCGGTCGTCGGCGAATCCGGTTGCGGCAAGTCGACGCTCGCAAGGCTTGTGACCCTCATCGAGAAGCCGAGCGCCGGCACTCTGATGCTCGACGGCGTCGATGCGGTCGATCCTCCCGCGAGCGCTGCGAAGACATTGCGCCGCACCGTGCAGATCGTGTTTCAAAACCCCTACGGGTCGCTCAACCCCCGCAAGCGCGTCGGCGCCATCCTTGAAGAGCCGCTGATCATCAACACCACGCTTTCGAAGCAGGAGCGGCGGGCGCAGGCGCTCGACATGATGGCGAAGGTCGGGCTGCGGCCGGAGCAATATGGCCGCTATCCACACATGTTCTCGGGTGGCCAGCGTCAGCGCATCGCCATCGCCCGCGCCTTGATGTTGCGGCCAAAACTGCTCGTTGCCGACGAGCCGGTCTCGGCGCTCGACATGTCGGTGCAGGCGCAGGTTCTCAACCTCCTGGCCGATCTGCAGCGCGAACTGGGACTGGCTTACCTCTTCATCTCGCACGATCTTGGCGTGGTCCGTCACATCGCAAATGACGTGATGATCATGTATCTTGGAATCGCAGGGGAGCATGGACCGAAAGAGCGGATCTTTGCGCGGCCGCTGCATCCCTATACCCAGGCCTTGCTTGACGCGACGCCCGGCCTCGGCCGCAAACGCCAGCGGATCGTTCCGAAGGGCGAGCTGCCGTCGCCGCTCGACCCGCCAAAAGGCTGCGTGTTCTCGACCCGCTGTCCCTATGTCACGGATCTCTGCCGCACGCAGCGTCCGCTGCTGCGCCCGCTCGACGGCCGTCTCGTCGCCTGCCACTACGCGGAGCGTTTCCTGGACACGCAGGCGGCTTAGCGAGTGTTGAGAAAATTCCTGTAGATCGTCGCGGCGCCGAAGTTTCGGCAGCGACGCAAGAAACGGCCGGAGGAAATGATGGAGCAACCAAAGAGCACGGCGCTGAACTGCGCGAAGGCTTGCCTTGTGCTTGCAGCGGTATTGATCGTCGCGATATCGGCGGCAGCTGCTCAGGGGGCAAGCGATAGTTCCACGAATATTCCGCCCGCGCTCAAATGCGAGGATCTAACGGGCTGGAAGATTCCCGGTTCGACGGCCGTTGTCGACAAGGCGCAAGAGGTGCCTGAGGCCCCGCCGGGGACCGTGCAACCTTCGCCGCCGGCGCCTGCGACGGTATCGGTTGCGCTGCCGCCAAACTGCCGTGCAGATGGCGTGATTGATCAGCGGGTGGGTGTCGAGGGCAAATCCTACGCGATCGGCTTCGCAGTCGCGCTGCCCGATCGCTGGAATGGACGGTTTCTGTACCAGGGTGGTGGCGGTCTGAACGGCTCGATCCGGCCCCCGCTTGGTTCACAAGCCGCCGGCGAGGTACCCGCCCTCGCACGTGGCTTTGCTGTGGTCTCGACCGACAGCGGTCATCAGGGAGCGGTGTTCGACGCCTCCTTTCTGAAGGACCAGGAAGCCGCCCTCAACTTTGCCCATGCGTCCGTCGGCAAAGTGACGATTGCCGCCAAGGCGATCGTCGCGCGTTATTATGGGCAACCAGCCAGACGTTCCTATTTCACGGGGTGCTCGACCGGGGGCCGTGAAGGCATGTTGGCCTCGGCGCGCTATCCCGAGCAATTCGATGGCATCGTCGCCGGCGCGCCTGCGATGCGCACGGGCAATTCCAATATTGGTCTTGCCTGGGCCAACGCCGCGTTTAGCCAGATCGCGCCGAAAGACGCATCGGGCAAGCCGGAGCCTGCCAAGACTTTCTCGGCCGACGACAGGAAGCTGATCACGGAAGCGATCCTTGATTCCTGTGACGCCAAGGACGGCCTCAAGGATGGAATGATTTTTGACGGCAAGGCGTGTCAATTCGATCCCGCCGTCCTCACCTGTAACGGCGCCAAGACCGATTCCTGTCTGGCGCCGCAAAAGGTCGATGCTTTGAAAAAAGCTTTCGCTGGACCGAAGAATTCCCGCGGCACTCAGGTCTATCCGGCCTTTCCGTGGGACAGCGGCGTGGCGGCCGAAGGCGTGTCCATCCCCGGCATCCTGAGCACCGGCGCGCGCAGTCCGGTCGGACCGCCTGTTTGGGAAAGCATCGACGTCGATCAACTCGAAGACCGGGTCAACGCGAGCGCGATGGATCGCCTCACTAATACCGCGTACTGGACCAATCTGACGAGCTTCTTCGGTCACGGCGGTAAGATCCTTTTCTACCACGGCTCGAGCGATCCGTGGTTCTCGGCGCTCGATACCGTGAACTACTACGAGCGCATGGCGGCGGACTCCGGTGGAATGGAACTGGTGCGGGAGAAATCGAGCCGGTTATATCTGGTGCCCGGCATGGGTCACTGCTCGAGCGGTGCCACGCTCGATCGTTTCGATCTCCTCACGGCCGTCGTGAATTGGGTGGAAGAGGGCAAGGCGGCCGAGTCGGCCGCTGCGACGGGCTCGGCCTTTCCGGGACGAAGTCGGCCACTTTGCGCCTATCCGCAACATGCGCAGTTCAAGGGGCAGGGCGATCCGGAAAGCGCCACCAGCTTCGAATGCAAATAGTGGAAACGATCCACTTGCCGCTCGAAAGGATGCACCCAAGCGCGATCAGTTCAGCCTTCCAAGCAGCCTCCGGATGATCTCCCGCAAATTTTCGACGTACTCGTCGACGACCTGACGCCTCTCGGTCGATGGCGGCAGCTGACATTCGTCGTCCCCGTCCGGCGGCGGGCGATCCGTCTTGGATCTGCCGCGGATGATGGAGGCGATCGGCTTTGTCACTTTCACGAGACGTCTGACCTCTGGTGCACGACGCGCGTCGTTCAGGCTAAGGGTCAATTGCATCTGCGGCCTTCACACAAGTTGAGCCGCCGGGGCTGTTCTGCACTGCCACGCTGAAGCGTGATGAAGTGAGGCTCGATCGCTGCAAAGACGGAGGTGCGCTCCCTCTCCCGCTTGCGACGCGCTTGCGGGAGAGGGTTGGGGAGAGGGTGCTTCCGCAATGGACAATCCCCTAGAGGAGAAAGCCCTCACCCGCGCCTTCGGCGCGACCTCTCCCGCAAGCGGGAGAGGTTGCACCGAGCCCGCGGCAATCGATTCGACCTAAAGCCATTCCGCTCCAAGGAACCAACTGCGACGCGGTAGGTGCATGCCGCGGTCGGGTCGCACTTCGGCAGTGGCCCTCTGCCAGACGTCAGATTTTCCGCACACTGATCCCCAGAAGCATCTCAGACCCAGCCGCCGTCGACGATGTAATGCTGGGCGGTGCAGGCGGAGGCCTCGTCGGAGGCGAGGAAGACGGTGAACTTCGCAACTTCGTCCGGCATGAGCCTTCGCTTCAGGCATTGTCGCTGCTGCAGCTCGATCTCGCCGGCCGGCGTCATCCACTTCTCGAGCTGCCGCTCGGTCATGATCCAGCCCGGCGCGATCGCATTGACGCGGATGTTGTAGGGGCCGTAATCGCGCGCCAGCGAGCGCGTCAGCCCGATCACGCCAGACTTGCTGGCAGTGTAGGCGGCCATGCCGCCTTGTCCTGCGATCCACGACACCGAGCCGAAATTGATGATGGCGCCGGTATTGGCCGCCTTCATGTCCGGCAACACGGCCTGCGATGCAAAGAACTGGTGCTTCAGATTCACCGCGATACGGTCGTCCCAGTATTCCGGCGTCATCTCCTCGGTGTTGTGCCGTTCGTCATGCGCGGCATTGTTGATCAGGATGTTGATCGGGCCATGAGCCTTGCGTGCCGCGACGACGCCGGCACGCAGCGCGCCGATGTCGGTGAGATCGACGTGCTGGAAATGCGCGGCCAGTCCCTGGTCGGACAGCTCACGTGCCAGGCGCTGTCCCTCGTCGATCTTGATGTCGAAGAACACCACCGTGGATTTCTGCTCCGCAAAACGCCGCACGATCGCAGCGCCGATTCCGGCTGCGCCGCCGGTGACGAGCACGACCTTGCCAGCGAGGTCGGAATAGATGGCGGCCATTGGGCACCTCGGTTTGTTGCGGCCGGCGCGGCGGGCCGCAACCGACTCTTTTTCAAACCTTAGCCATTCTGCTGGTGAGGTGCATAGATCAGATTTTGTGTTGCGTACCTCAAAAATTGAGGGCAGGATTGCGTCAAAGAATAATAGTCTGTTGGGAGGATGTGATGAGATCGCTCGGGAAACTGGGACTCGCTGCTGTCGCATGCCTGCTTTGGGCCGGTTCCGCGTCAGCCGACACCACGGTGAAATGGCTGCACATCGAGGTCAACCCGGCCCAGGTGAAGATCTGGGAGGAGGTCGCACGCAGCTATGAGGCGTCGCACCCCGGTGTGAAGGTCGAGATGCAGTTCCTCGAGAACGAGGCCTACAAGGCCAAGCTGCCAACCATCCTGCAATCCAAGGATCGGCCGCACATCATCTATAGCTGGGCCGGCGGGGTCCTGAAGACGCAGATCGAAGCGGGCGTCCTGGAAGACATTACCGATACTGTGAAGAGCGGCGGCTACAGCGACACGATCGCACCGGCGGCGCTCGCCGCCTTCACCAGCAACGGCAAGGTCTATGGCCTGCCGACCGCGCTCTCGCAGGTCGGCTTCCTCTACAACAAGGATTTGATGGCCAAGGGTAATGTCGATGCAAGCAAGATCAAGACATGGGACGATCTGCTCGGCGCGGTGAAAACGCTGAAGGCCGCGGGTGTTACGCCGATTGTGGTTGGCGGTGCCGACAAATGGCCGCTGCATTTCTACTGGACGCATCTCGCAGTGCGCGTCGGCGGCAAGCCGGCCTTCGATGCAGCGCTGAAGGGTGAGAATGGTGGCTTCGCCGGGGAGACCTTCCAGAAATCCGGCGCGCTGTTCAAGCAGCTGGTCGATCTGCAGCCGTTCCAGAACGGCTTCCTCGGCTTCAAGAACCCGCAGGCCGTCGGCTATTTCGGTGACGGCAAGGCCGCCATGATCCTGGCCATCTCGTCCTTCTATCACACCCAGCGCGCACTCGCCGCCGACAAGGTCGGTCTCAGCGACGACAAGCTTGGCTGGTTCGATTTTCCGGTCGTACCCGGCGGCAAGGGTGAGCCGTCAGACACGCTCGGCGGCATCACCGGCTGGTTGATCACCAAGGGGGCGCCCAAGGAAGCCACCGACTTCCTGAAATTCTTCATCTCCAAGGACGTGCAGGCGCGGCTCGCCGCCGGCAACTTCATCGTTCCTGTCGTCAAGGGCGGCGAGGCCGGTCTCAACAGCGCTTTCATGAAGCAGATCGCGGCCAATCTGGCGAAGTCCAACTATCACCAGAACTTCTACGACCAGAGCCTCGGCCCGTCGGTCGGCCGCGTCGTCAACGACGTCACGGCTGAGATCGCCGGCGGCAGCATGAGCCCGCAGGACGCGGCGAAAGCCATCGAAGCGGCGTACAAGCAAGGCAACTGACCGTGGCGCGACGGATCGCGATGTCCTCGCCGATCGGCGTTGCCGGCGAGGCGGCTCATCAGGTCGCGGTTCGTGGCCCAGGCTGGGATGGCCGCTTCACGGTCCTGATCCTGTTCCTGCCGCCCGCGCTGCTGCTGTTCACGCTGTTCGTGGTGTTGCCGATCGGCGAAGCCGCCTGGTACTCGGCCTTCAACTGGAACGGCTTCGGCAGGCCGACCAACTGGATCGGCTTCGACAATTACCGCTTCGTGCTGGAGACGCGCGCCTTCTGGCTCGCGCTGCGCAACAACGGGCTGATCATTGCGGTCTCGCTCGCCGTCCAGCTGCCGCTTGCACTCACGCTGGCCCTGATGCTGGCGGAACGCTTTCGCGGGGCCGTGGCGCTGCGCATGCTGTTCTTCCTGCCGTATATCCTCGCCGAGATCGCGACCGGGCTGATCTTCAGCTTCGTCTATGACGGCGACTACGGCCTCGTCGCTTCGATCTGGCGCGCCTTCGGCGCCGAGCCTCCGCATCTCCTGGCCTCGACCGACACCGCGATGCTGGCGGTGCTGATCGTGGTGGTCTGGAAGTATTTCGGCTTCCACATGATGCTGTTCATCGCCGCGCTGCAAAGCCTCGACAAGAGCCTGGTCGAGGCCGCCCGTATCGACGGCGCGACGCGGACGCAGACGCTGCGCCATGTCGTGATCCCCTTGCTCTATCCCACGATCCGCCTGTCGGTGTTCTTCGCCATCATCGGATCGCTGCAGCTGTTCGATCTCGTCATGCCGCTGACGCGCGGCGGACCGGCCGACTCCTCGAACACGATGGTGAGCTTTCTCTACAACAACGGCATCTCGCGCATGCGGGTCGGCTACGGCAGCGCCATCGGCGTCATCCTGTTCGCGATCTGCGTGACCTTTGCCTTCACCTACAAGCGATGGTTCATGCGCGATGAGTAATGCCGGGGCCAGAAGCGCATTCGATCCCGCCGTGCTGTTCAAGGCGCTGTTCCTCGGCCTGGTCGCGATCTTCGTCCTGGTGCCGCTGCTCGCGACCCTGCTCGGCGGCTTCAAGTCGCTCGGCGAGCTTCGCGTCAATCCGTTCGGCCTGCCCAGGCATTGGGAGTGGCAGAACTACGCCGACATCCTGTTCTCGGCGCGCTACTGGCAGCTCCTGCGCAATTCGCTTGTCATCTCGACGCTGGCGGTGACGCTGACCCTGATCACGGCTTCGATGGCCGCGTTCACCTTCGCCCATGTCAGGTTCTTCGGCTCATCGATGCTGCTCAGCTATCTGACGCTGGGCCTGCTGTTTCCCGCTGCGACCGCCGTGCTGCCTCTGTTCATCAAGGTGCGGGATCTCGGCCTGCTCGATACTTATTTCGGCGTCGCGCTGCCGCAGGTGGCGTTCAGCCTCGCCATGAGCGTGCTGCTGCTACGCCGCTTCTTCAAGGACATTCCATACGAGCTGCTCGAGGCCGCGCTGGTCGACGGCTGCAGCTACATCAAGTTCTTCCGCTATGTGACCCTGCCCTTGTCGCGTCCGATCCTGGCGACCGTCGGCACCATCACCTTCGTCAACAGCTGGAACGCCTATCTGCTGCCGCTGGTGATGCTGAACACCGATGCGCTGTATCCCTGGCCGCTCGGCATCATGGTCTACCAGGGCGAATACTCGTCCGAATGGCACCTGATCCTGGCCTTCATCACGCTCACCATCCTGCCCACGATCCTTCTGTTCCTGCTGGCGCAGAAGCACATCGTGGCCGGCCTCACCGCAGGTGCGGTCAAGGGATGAGCCATCTGAGGAGATCATAATGAGAAAAGTCGGCGTCGGAATCATAGGCTGCGGGGTGATCAGCACCGCCTACCTCAAGGCGGCCCAGCGCTTTCCGGTGATGGAGGTCAGGGCGCTCGCCGACATGCGCAGCGAGGTTGCCGAGCGCCAGGGAGCGGCATTCGGCTTGCCGGGAATGCGGGTCGACCAATTGTTGAAGCGCGACGATGTCGAGATCGTCGTCAATCTCACGGTGCCGCTCGCCCACACCGACGTCAGCCTGGCGGTGCTGAACGCCGGCAAGCACGTTCATTCGGAGAAGCCGCTCGGCATCAATGTCACTGAGGCGCGCAAGGTCATGGAGCTCGCCGCACAGAAGAACCTTCGCGTCGGCTGCGCGCCCGATACGTTCCTCGGCGGCGGCCATCAGACCGCGCGCAAGCTGATCGACGACGGCGCGATCGGCACGCCCGTCGCGGGCAGTGTCTTCTTCGGCTGCCCCGGCCACGAGCGCTGGCATCCGGCGCCCGGCTTCTACTACCTGCGCGGCGGCGGGCCGATGCTCGACATGGGGCCGTATTACATCACCAATCTCGTGCAATTGCTCGGCCCCGTCGCCAGCGTGATGGGCTCGACCGCGCGTCCGAGGACCGAGCGCGTCGTCACCAGCCAGCCGATGAACGGCGCGCTGATTCCGGTCGAGGTCGCGACCCATGTCGCGGGAACGCTGGAGTTCGAAAGCGGCGCAGTCGTGTCGATCGCGATGAGCTTCGACGTGCCGAAACATCGGCATGCGCCGATCGAGATCTACGGCGACAAGGGCAGCATGCTGGTGCCCGATCCAAATCGCTTCGGCGGCGAGGTGCAGGTGGCAAAGACCGGCGGCGAATGGGAGGCGATGCCGCTGACGCACGGTCACGTCGAGGGCGAGTTCCGCTCCATCGGCGTCGCCGACATGGCTGGCGCGATCCTGAACGACCGGCCGCATCGCGCCAGCGGCGCGCTCGCCTTCCACGTGCTGGAGGTGATGGAGGCGTTCCAGACATCCGCCGACGAGGGCCGCCGCGTCAAGATCGAGAGCCGCGTCGAGCGGCCGGCGATGCTGCCGGCCGGACGTGAAACCGGACAGATCGACTGAGGGAATGACCATGCGCAAGGCAATGATTGTATGGGGTGGCTGGCCGGGACACGATCCCGATCTCTGCGCTTCGATGATCCGCGGCTGGCTGAAGGCGGAAGGTTTTGAGGTCCGGATCGAAACCACGACCGAGGCATTCGGCGATCCCAAAATCCATGATCTCTCGTTGATCATCCCGATCTACACCATGTCCAAGATCGAAAAGGCGGATGCGCTGAATCTCTGCGCTGCGGTGCGCAGCGGCGTCGGGCTCGCCGGCCATCATGGCGGCATGTGCGATGCCTTCCGCGATTCTGTGGACTACCAGTTCCTGTGTGGCGGGCAATGGGTTGCGCATCCCGGCAACATCATCGATTACAAGGTCGACGTGACCAAGCCCGACGATCCCATCATGAACGGCCTGAAGAGTTTCGAGCATCGATCAGAGCAATATTACATGCACGTCGACCCCGCCAACGAGGTCCTGGCAACGACGACTTTCACCGGTGAGCACGCGCCCTGGATCGAGGGCGTGGTGATGCCCGTGGTGTGGAAGAAGCGCTATGGGGCGGGGAGGGTGTTCTATTCCTCGCTCGGCCACCGCGCCTACGAGCTCGACGTGCCGGAGATACGCACGTTGATGACCCGCGGCATGCTGTGGGCCGCGCGCGAATGACTGACAGCGCGACCCAGCCGGTTGTTCGAGCCACGCTCGAGGACGTCGCGCGCGCGGCGGGCGTTTCGCTCGCCACCGTCGATCGCGTCGTCAACCGGCGCGAGGGTGTCCGCGCCAAGACCGTCGCGCGTGTCGAGGCCGCCGTGGCAAAGCTCGGCTATCGCGCCGATGTTGCCGCGGCGCGGCTCGCCCGCGGGCAGACGTTCCGGTTTGCTTTCGTGCTGCCGACCGGCAGCAACAGCTTCATGACCAATCTCAGCGAGCAGGTCGCGCGCACCGCGGGCTGGCTCGCCGGCCATCGCGGCTTCATCGACATCCACCATGTCGACGTGTTCGACCCCGACGTGCTCGCCGGTGCGCTGGAGAACCTCTCGCCGGCCTATCAGGGTGTCGCCGTCATCGCGCTCGATCATCCCAGGGTTCGCGCCGCGATCGACGAGCTCGTCGCGCGCGGGGTTGCCGTGGTGACCCTGGTGTCTGACGCGCCGAGCTCGTCCCGGGTGCACTATGTCGGGATCGACAATCCGGCCGCGGGCCGCACCGCCGCCACGCTGATGGGGCGCTTCCTTGCCGGGCGCGAGGGCACCGTCGCCGTGATTGCGGGATCGTTGTCGCTGCGCGATCACACCGAACGGCAGTTCGGCTTCCACCAGATCCTGTCGAGCGAGCATGCGAACCTGTCCGCACTCCCCGTCATCGAGGGGCGCGACGACAGCGACCGCACGCGGGACCTCACGGCCGCTCTGCTCGACCGCCATGCCGACCTCCGCGGCATCTATTGCTGCGGCGCCGGCAACCGCGGCATCGCCGATGCGCTCGAGGCTTCGGGCCGCGCGCGCGAGGTGGTCTGGATCACCCATGAGCTGACCGAGCACACCAGACGGTTCCTGGTGCGCGGCACGCTCGATGCCGTCATCAACCAGGATGCCGGCCATGAGGCGCGGTCTGCGGCGCGAGTCCTGCTTGCGCATTGTTCGGGCGAGCCGATCAGCCCCGACCAGGAGCGCATCCGCATCGACATCTTCCTGCGGGACAATCTGCCGTAGAGCATGATCCGGAAAAGTGTGAAGCGGTTTTCCGAAAAGATCATGCTCAAACAATAACTTGACGCGCGCAATCGCGACGTGAGGATTACCCCTCGTACTGGTCCGGCCTCATCGCCCATGACGATTCGTCGTGGCCGAAGGCGTAATTGCGGTTGTTGAGCGCCGGATTGCGGTTGACCATCGGCCGCATGAACATCGGATGGGTCGCCGAGCGCACCTCGTGCTCGACCGTGAACAGCTTCTTGCCGCTGTCGAGGTCGACGATGTCGCAGAACCGGTACTGGTATTGATTGTCCTCGCGGGAGATCAGCTTGCGCGCGAGCAGCTTGCGGTAGGGGCCGGAGAAGTCGGTGATGTACATCTGCACGTGGTGACCGTCATACTCCCCCGGCGGCCGGTCGGTCTCGCGGAACAGCAGATGCTGGTTGCGGCCCGTCGTCACGGCGGCAACGGCGGCCTCGCCGTTCCGCAGGCTCGCGGGCATGCCCATGATCTCGGGATAGAAGGCGCAGATGCCGGCCGCCGATCCCTTGGGCACGTCGAACTCGACATAGGGAATGCCGAGCGCGATCCGGCCGAACCGCGCGGCGTCGGGCTCGTAGCAGCGCACGCGGTTACCCCAGGGGCAAACCGCCTCGACGTGGTCGTTGTGCTCCCTGAATGCGAAAGCCGTGCCCTCGAGCTTCTTCGCAACGGACCCGAGCCGCGCCAGCAGCGCCTCGCGGCCTTCGATGACGAGGCCAACGTGTCCGCGCAGCACCTGCGGCCGGCCGCTCGGCAGATGAAACTGGCTCCGTCCGGCGTTGATCCACATGTTGGTGTCGGACACCATCAGGTAGGGGTCGCGGGTGAGCCCGAGCCCGGCGACGTAGAACAGCGTGGCGAGGCGCTGGTCCGGGACCTGGATGTTGACGTGCTCGAAATGGATGGCGTTGCCGAGATCTTCTGCGGATCGGTCGAATTGTTGCGGCATGGGTGTGCACTTCTCGCTGGGGGACGAACGCGTGCATCTTAAAGCATGCTAAGCCCGGCCGGAATAGAGATCGGCAAAGCGTTCGCGCAACACGTTCTTCTGGACCTTTCCCATCGCGTTGCGCGGCAGGCCGTCGACGAACACGACCCGCTTCGGCTGCTTGAATTTCGCCAAGCGTCCCGACAGCGCGGCGAGAATGGCGCGCTCGTCGACCGACGAGCCCGGCGAGCGAACCACCGCCGCGGTGACCCCCTCGCCAAAATCGGCGTGCGGCACGCCGACGACCGCGCTCTCGGACACGCCCGGAATCGCGTCGATCTCGGTTTCGATCTCCTTGGGGTATACGTTGAACCCGCCGGTGATGATGAGGTCCTTGCCGCGCCCGACGATGTGCAGGTAGCCGTCCGCGTCGAGCTTGCCGAGATCTCCGGTGATGAAGAAGCCGTCGGCGCGGAATTCGGCCGCGGTCTTGTCCGGCATGTTCCAGTAGCCCGCAAACACGTTGGGCCCCTTCACCTCGATCATGCCGACGTCGCCGACCGGGAGCATTGCGCCGGTCTCCGGATCGGTGACGCGAACCTCGACGGCGGGGAGCGGCCGGCCGACCGAGCCGGCAAAGCGGGGCCCCTCATAGGGATTGGAGGCGATCATCCCGGTCTCGGTCATGCCGTAGCGTTCCAGGATCGCATGCCCGGTCCGCGCCTTCCAGGCCCGATGTGTCTCGGCCAGAAGCGGCGCCGAGCCGGCGACGAACAGCCTCATGTTGGCGGTGCTTCGCTCGATCAGGTCAGGGCTCTCGAGCAGGCGGACATAGAAGGTCGGTACGCCCATCAGAACCGTGCTGCGCGCCATCGTCGCCAGGATGCGCTCGGCGTCGAACTTCTGCATGAACAGGATGCGCGCGCGTGCGGCGAAGGAGACATTGCAGGCCACGAAGAGCCCGTGAACGTGATAGATCGGCAGGGCATGGATCAGCACGTCCTTGCTCGAATAGCGCCACTCCTTTACGAGCGTCAGCGCGTTCGAAGAAAGGTTGCCGTGCGTCAGCATGGCTCCCTTCGAGCGGCCGGTCGTGCCCGACGTGTAGAGAATGGCGGCGAGATCGTCGTTCGTCCTGGCGACGGTGTCAAATCGCGCCGGGAAGTCTGCCACGGCCTGGACGAGCGAACCCTTGCCGCGCTGATCGAGCGTCTCGACCCGGCCGCCTGCCTTGGCGGCGATGGCCCGCAAATCGGCCTCTTCCCTGGGATCGCACACGATCAATGTCGGCTGCGCGTCGCGGATGAAGTACTCGGTCTCGGCCGGCGTATAGGCGGTGTTGAGCGGCAGATAGACCGCGCCCGCGCGCAGCGTTGCAAGATAGAGCGCGACGGCCTCGACGGATTTCTCCACCTTGGCCGCGACGCGGTGGTTCGGGCCGATGCCGATGCTGGCGAGAAAGTTCGCGAACCCGCCGCTGAGGGCGGCGAGTTCGGCATAGCTCAACGCCGTGCCGTCGTCCTTCTCGATGCAGATGGATTGGTCGGACTCCGCGCCGGCGAGCAGGCGGTCGTACAGGTTCGAGCTCATGACGAGATCTTCCGTTGCGAGTTGGTGTGAGGACTGGGAACGAGGTCGCGCGACGACAGTTTCGCGCGAAGCGCCTTCTTCACGTTGTCGGAAGCGACGACGGTCCCGGCTTCCGCAAACGCCTCGTGGTTCGCCTCGATGTGCTCGAGCGCGTAGAGATAGTTCACCATCAGCCCGTACGACTGCTTCATGCCCTTGGCGGAGGCGTCGCCGAGGAAATTCAGCCGTTCCAGGCGCGCGCCGTTGCCGAGATGGAAGCGGGCGACGGGGTCCACCGGCTTGCCCGACGGCAGCTTCGCCTTCAGGAAGTAGTAGGCGGCGAGCGCGGTGATGGCGTCTTTCCCCTGCGCAATGTCGCCGCCGTCCTCGATCGCGGCCATCGCGCGGCGCGTGTCGTCGTCGATCGCAGCCGATGCTTCGCTCTTGAGCTCGCGCCGCGCCCAGCCGGCAAAGCCGGGCACTGGCGACAGGGTGACGAAGGTCTTCAGGTTCGGCAGCTCGCGGGCGAGATCCTGCACCACCTGCTTGATCAGGAAGTTGCCGAACGAGACGCCGGCCAGGCCCTTTTGCGTGTTCGAGATCGAGTAGAACACGGCGGTGGTCGCCTCGTGCGCGGCAATCGCCTGGCGCGACTTGTCCAGCAGCGGTCCGATCGCGCCGGGAATCTCGCGTGTGAGCGCGACCTCGACGAAGATCAGCGGCTCGTCCACCAGCTGCGGATGGAAGAACGCGTAGCAGCGGCGGTCCGGCGGCTCGAGCCGGTTGCGCAAATCGTCCCAGTCCTGGATGGCGTGGACGGCTTCATACCTGATGATCTTTTCCAGGATGTTGGCCGAGGTGGTCCAGTCGATCGGTCGTAGCACGAGGAACCCCCGGTTGAACCAGGACGAGAACAGGTGAACGAAATCGTCGTCGACGGCCTGCAGCTCGGGATGCTCGCGCAGCAGCGCGAGCAGCACCTCGCGCATCCGCACCAGCGAGGCCGTTCCTCCCGGCGCGAGGTTGAGGCGCCGGATCAGCTCCTGCCGGCGTGGCTCCGCGGCGGCATGGAGCGCCTCGAGCTTGCTGCCGTCGCCACCCTCCTTGCGCTGGTAGGCGGCGATCGCGAGCTCGATGGCGCGGCGGTCGGGCCCGAACCGGTCGGCGAGGGAGGATAGAAATTTGAGCCGCTGCGGCTCGGCCGCGGCTTCGAACGCGGCAAGCAGCGATTGCGCGATCGCAACGCCGGAGGCTTCGCCCCGACGCGACAGCAGCGCCTCGCCCAGAAGCGCGAGGTCGCGATCCTCGCTCGTCTCGCGCTCCGGCTTGATGCCGAGAACCGCGCGGCCGCGTTGTGTCAGCGTGTCGATCAGTCCTTGCAGGAATTCGGGCGCCGCGATGCGTCCGGATCGGATGTCGTTCAGCATGGTTCGTGCCTCCTCGGTTTATCGCGATGGCGGACCCATCACGAGGTTGGGCAGAAAGGTGGAGATCGAAGGGACCAGGCAGAGCAGGATCACCGCGAACGCCATCAGCACGACGAAAGGCAGCGTGCCCCAGATCACGTCGCGCAGCGGGATGTCGGGCGCGATGTTCCTGATGACGAAGATGTTGAGTCCGACCGGCGGATGAATGAGGCCCATCTCCATCACGATCGTCATCACCACGCCGAACCAGATCAGGTCGAAGCCGGCGTCCTTGAGCGGCGGCAGGATGATCGGCGCGGTCATCAGGATGATCGAGACCGGCGGCAGGAAGAAGCCGAGCACCACCACCAGCACCAGGATCGCGCCCAGCAGCACCCATGGTGACAGATGCATCGCTACGATCGCCTGCGCCGCGCCCTGGCTGATGTGGAGATAGCTCATGACGTAGGAGTAGAGCAGCGACATGCCGATGATCAGCATCAGCATGGTCGATTCCTTCAGCGTCGATTCCAGGATCGGGCCGAGATCCCGCGGGCGCCACACGCCGTAGATCGAGGCGATCAGGACCAGCGCCAGGATGCCGCCGAGGCCGGCGGTCTCCGACGGCGTCGCATAGCCGCCATAGAGCGCGATCATGACGCCGCTGAGCAGCACGACGAAGGGCAGCACGCGCGGCAGCGCGCCGAAGCGCATCGCCATGGTGAAGCGCTCGTTCGACAGGATCGGATGCTGTGCCGGATCGGCGGCATAGGCGCGCTGCGCCGCCTTGTACTCGGCCTTGAACCTCAGCACGGCATAGGTCGCAAACAGCAGCACCAGCAGAAGGCCCGGCCCGATGCCGGCGAGGAAGAGACGTCCGAGCGACTGCTCGGCGGCGACCGCGTACAGGATCATGGTGATCGAAGGCGGCAGCAGGATGCCGAGCGTGCCGCCGGCGGCGATCACGCCGGCGGCGAAGCCGCCGGAATAGCCGCGCTTGCGCATCTCGGGAATGCCGGCGGAGCCGATCGCCGAGCAGGTGGCCGGAGACGATCCCGCCATCGCGGCGAACAGCGCGCAGGCGAACACGTTGGCGATGCCGAGACCGCCGGGGATGCGGCCCATCCAGACATGCAGTGCGCTGTAGAGGTCCTGTCCCGCCTTCGACTTGCCGATCGCGGCACCCTTCAGGATGAAGAGCGGGATCGCCAGCAGCGTGATCGAGGCCATCTCCTCGTAGACGTTCTGCGTCACCGTATCGAGCGATGCGGCGGGCATGAAGTAGTACATGAAGATGACGGCGACCGCGCCGAGCGCCAGGGCGATCGGCATGCCCGAAGCCATGACGGCGAGGGTCGCACCACCATACATCAATCCGACGGCAAGCGTGCTCATTTGCTCCTCCATGTCTCGAGGCTCGCGGCCAGCTGAAGCGCGATCTGCAGCGTCATCAGCGTCATGCCGAGCGACATCATGCTGTAGGGAATCCACAGCGGCGGGGCCCAGGTCGATCCGGACACCTGTCCGTCGACCCAGGCTTCGTGGAACAGCGTCCAGGATTTCCAGGCGAAGAAGGCGCAGAACGATAGGCTCGCGGCGTCGACCACGAGCATGCGGATCGCATTGCCGCGCTTCGAGAGGTAGCCGGTGAGGGCCTCGATGCCGATATGGCCGCGCCCGGCCTGCACGAACGCGGTGGACAGGAACGTGGCGCCGACCAGCAGGAACACCGCAGCCTCGTCCTGCCAATAGGTTGCCGCGTTGAAGAAGTAGCGCGCGGCCACGCTGTAGCTCAGAATCGTGCTCGAGACGATGAGCGCGATCGAGCAGAGCACGACGATCGCCCTGTTGAGCAGGGTCATCGCGCGCGCGATGCGTCCGACCGGGGAGCCGGGTCGCGCCGATGTCACGGCGGTGGAATGGCCGAGATCGATGCCGTGCGCGCTCATGAGCCCGCCTCCATGGCGAGCTTGATCAGGCGGGCGCAGTTCTCGTTCTTGCCCGCGTAGTCCTTCCAGGCCGTCTCGCGCGATAGATCCCGCCAGGCCTGAACCGTCTTGTCGTCGAGATCGTGCACCGTCGCGCCGGCGGCCTGATAGACCTTGGCGACACGAACGTCGTCCTCCACCGCAGCATTGCGGCCGAACGCTTCGAGCTGGGCGCCGACCGAGACGATGATGTCGCGCTCCTCGTTCGACAGCCGGTCGAACACCGCCTTCGACATCACGAGCGGCTCGAGCATGAACCAATAGCTCTTGGCCCGGCCCGTCGTCAGATGCTTGGCGAGCTCCTCCAGGCGGAACGAGGTCAGGCTGGTGGAGGAGGTGAGGGCGGCATCGCACGCGCCGGTCTGCATCGCCGCATAGAGCTCGTTGGAGGGCAGCGACAGCACCGAGGCGCCGGCAGCCTGCAGCACCAGATCCATCTCGCGCGAGCCGCCGCGGACCTTCATGCCCTTGGCATCGCCGACTGCGACCAGCGGGCGCGAACGGCTGGCGACGCCGCCGGCCTGCCAGATCCAGGTGACGATGACGAGGCCCTTGGCGGCGAGGAATTTGGTGAACTCCTGGCCGATCGGCTTGTTCTTCCAGCCGAGACCTTCGTCGTAACCGGTGACGAGGCCCGGCATCAGGCCGATGTTCAGCTCGGGAAGATCGCCGCCGGCGTAGGAGATCGGGATGAGGCTCATGTCGAGCGCGCCTTTGCGCATCGCCGAAACCTGCGCGTTGGTCTTCATCAGCGACGAGCCCGGATAGATCTCGGCGGTCATCGCGCCCTTGCTGCGCTCCTGGATCAGCGTCGCGAAGCGCCGGCACAGCCGGTCGCGGAAATCGCCCTCGGTCGCGGTGCCTCCCGGAAACTGGTGCGAGATCTTCAGGGCCGTGGCCGCGCGCGCCGCTCCGAACCGGAGCAGCGCCGGGGTCGCGATCCCCAGGGCCAGAGTTTGGGCCAGGGCTTGGCGTCTTGTAATCCTCATTCCATACCTCCCGTTGCTAGATTGCATTTTTTATTTCTAATCTTGCATACAATTCATATATGAACTGCATGCTGTATGTTTTGTCAAGCGTATGGTATGGAATTGCAGGATTGGATGTATACAATGAGCCAGGCCTTCAGACTCAAGCAGTCGATCGAAGACGCTGTGATTGCAGGGGAATTTCAACCCGGCGATCGCTTGGACGAAGCCTCGCTGGCGGAGCGATTCGGCGTGTCGCGGACGCCCATTCGCGAGGCGCTGCTGCAGCTCGGCGCCGAAGGCTTCATCGATGTCCGCCCGCGACGCGGCGCCATTGTCAGCGTCCCGTCGCCGACCCGGCTGTTCGAGATGTTCGAGACCATGGCGGAGATCGAAAGCGCCTGCGGACGGCTGGCCGCGCGGCGGCTGACGCCGGACAATGATGCGGCGATGGAAGCTGCGCACCGGGCCTGCGAGACGGCCGCGCGAAACGGCGACAGCGAGCAGTATTACGCCGACAACCGCAACTTCCATGAAGCGATCTACCGCGCCAGCCGCAATAGCTTCCTGGCCGATCAGGCCTTCGCCCTGCACAAGCGCTTGAGCGCCTATCGCCGCATCCAGCTGCGGGCGCGCAACCGGCTGCTGCAATCGTTGCAGGAGCATGCCGGCATCCTGGAGGCGATCCGCGCCGGTGACGAGCAATTGGCCGCAACGCGCCTCCACGACCACGTCCTGGTGCAGGGCGAACGGTTCTCGGACATGGTCCTCGGCCTTTCAAGCGCCGGCCAGTCTCCTGCCGAAGGCAGGAGGGAGACCGCGAAATAGACGTGGGTTGTTCGCCTCTGCTCTCCGAGAGTTCTCGGAGCAATGATGAGAAGTCCCGCTGGACTGAGCGTAGAAGCCGGGAGTTTTCGCCCGAATGTCTCATTCCCGATCTGCAGAGGATGCTGATCGGCCTTGGATGCTGATCGCTACCGCGAGGCCTGAGCGCTGGCCCATCTTGCCGCGGCAACCATTCCCTGTAATCTGAGCAAAACACTGGGGAAGAAGCCGATGGGAGGAGTCTTGGAGGGCGTGCGCGTGCTCGATTTCGGGCGCTATATCGCCGGGCCCTATTGCGCCACATTGCTGGCCGAGTTCGGGGCCGAGGTCATCCGCATCGAGAAGCGCGACGGCAGCGAGGATCGATTCGTCGCGCCGGTGGGCGAAGGCGGCGAGGGCGCGCTGTTCCTCCAGGTCAATCGCAACAAGAAGTGCATCACGCTCGATCCGATGAAGGCGCAAGGCCAGGAGGTGATGCGCCGCCTGATCGCGACCGCGGATGTCGTGGTCGCCAACCTGCCGCCGCAGACCCTGCGCGTGATGAAGCTCGACTACGACTCGCTGAAGGCGATCAAGCCTGACATCATCCTGACCACGGCGACCGCGTTCGGTGGGCCGGGCCCGTGGTCCGACCGCGTCGGCTTCGATGGCGTCGGCCAGGTGATGTCGGGATCGGTGTACATGACAGGCACCGGCGATCCCCCGTATCGGGCCGCGGTGAACTGGGTTGATTTCGGCACCGCGCTGCACTGCGCCTTCGGCACGCTTGCCGCGCTGATCGAGCGCGGCAAATCCGGGCGCGGGCAGATCGTCGAGGGCGCGCTGCTCGCAACGGCACTGTCCTTCACCAATGCCACGCTGATCGAGCAGGCCGTCATCAACGTCAACCGCGTGCCGACCGGCAATCTCGGCCAGACCGCGGCTCCTGCCGACATCTACCGCACGTTGGACGGCTGGGTACTCTGCCAGGTCACCGGTCATCCGCTGTTCAAGCGCTGGGCGCGGCTGATGGGCGAGGAGGAGATGTGGCTGAACGATCCGCGCTTTGCCGATGACATCAGCCGCGGCAACAACGGCCGCATCATCAGCGAGCGGATGGCGCGCTGGTGCGCCGAGCGCACCACGCAGGAGGCCGTCGATGCGCTGGGCCAGGCGATGATCCCGACCGGCCCCGTGCTCTCACCGCAGCAGGCGCTGGATCATCCGCATATCCGCGCCGCCGGCTTCATGCAGGACGTCGACTATCCCGGCCTGCCGAAGCAGGCGCCGGTCGCCCGCGCCGCGGTGCGGCTGTCGGAAACGCCCGGCGAGATCGCAAGCCGCCCGCCGACGCTCGGCGAGCACACCGATCGCGTCCTCGCCGAGCTCGGCTACGATGCGGACGAGATCGCGGCGCTTCGGCAGAGCGGTGTCATCTAGCATCACAGCAGCAGCTTCAGCGCCTTGGCATCGGCCGGTGCTGCGCTCTTCTGGTCGTTGTCGAAATAGACGTAGACGTCGCAGCCCTGGCGCTTCCACGACGTGATGCGCTTGGCCCATTGCGCCAGCGTGGCCTTCGTATAATGCCCGTGATAGCGCCCGCTTGGCCCGTGTCCGCGCACATAGACGAAATCCGCGGTGCGCCTCCACGGCGCCGGCGCATCGTGATGGTCGGAGAGGCACAGCGAGATGTTCTCCTCAGTCAGCATGCGCAGGATGCGCGGCTGATACCAGCTCGGATGACGGAATTCGAAACTGTAACGCCGCTTTCGCGACAGCAGCTTGAAGAACGACGCGAGCCGGTCCGCATTCGCCTCGAATTGCGGCGGCAGCTGGAACAGGATCGGGCCGGCCTTGCCGCCGAGCCTGGAGATGCGGTCCTCCAACAGCTCGAGGCTGTTGACGGAGCGGTCCGACAGGCGCTTCCAGTGCGTGATGAACTTCGACGCCTTCCAGGCGAACACGAAATCGCGCCCGGTCTGCTCCCGCCATCCCGTCACTGCCTCCGGCGTCGGCGTGCGGTAGAACACCCCGTTCAGCTCCGTGGTGTCGAACTGCCCGGCATAGTAGCGAAGCTGCTGCTTCAGCGTCACGCCTTTCGGGAAGAACGGGCCGCGCCAGGAGGCGTAGTGCCAGCCCGAAGTTCCGATCAGAACGCGCGCCATGTTTCACGTGCCATCCGTTGCCATTTGCCGGAGGGAACGTCCGTACGGCCGATACGTTTCTCGTGGGCATCCACACGAGGACCGGAACCGATGTACGCGCTGTTCGAAGGCAACAAGCAGATCGGCAATCCCTTTCCGACCGAGAAGGAGGTGTGGGAAGCCGCCTTGATCGAAGGCCTCGTGACCGATGTCCCGGTCGCCGACGAGGAGGACGGTCACCTCTTGCCCGCCGGCTATCACGTCGAGCGCGTGGACGAGACATTCGCACCGCGGCCGGATTGGAAGCTGCCGCGCGAGATCTCCTGAGCTAGTTCGACGCCAGCGCCGCCTTGGCGACCTCGGCCATCCAGCGCGAGGCCACCGGCAGGATCGCGTCGTTGAAATCATAACGCGGACCGTGCAGCTCCGCGCCGTCGCGCAAGGGCCCGTTGCCGATCCAGACGAAGGCGCCCGGCCGCTGCTGCAGATAATGGGCAAAATCCTCGCCGGCCATGCTGGGGGCGAGATCGCGCCGCACCGGCGCCTGCACCTTCTCCGCGGCGATGCGCGCGAGGTCGGCCTCATCAGGCGTGTTGATCACGACGCCGACACCCCAGACGATCTCGGGCGTGACCTTGACGCCGAAGCTGGTCGCGATCCCGGCGCAGGTGCGCTCGATGCCGTCGAGAATGGTGTCCTTGACCGCCTCGCGGTGGTAGCGCAGCGTGCCGCGGATGGTGACGCGTCCGGCGATCTGGTTCGGCGCGGTGCCGCCTTCGATCGTGCACAGCGACAGCACGGCGGTGTCGAGCGGATCGACGCCGCGCGAGGTGACCGACTGCAGCGCGACGATGAGGTGCCCGGCCGCCACCACGGGATCGCGGGTCAGATGCGGCATGCCGGCGTGCCCGGCGTGGCCCTCGATAGTGATGGTGATGCGCCCGCCGGAGGCCATGACGACGCCGTCGTGCACGGCGATGGTGCCGGCGGCAAGGCCCGGCCAATTGTGGAAGCCGAAGATCCGCTCCATCGGAAAACGGTCGAACAGCCCGGCCGCGACCATCGCGCGCGAGCCGCCAAAGCCTTCCTCGGCCGGCTGGAAGACGAAATCGACCGTGCCGCTCCAATCGCTGTCGGCGGCAAGCAGCGCCGCGGCGCCCAGCAGCGCGGCGGTGTGGCCGTCATGGCCGCATGCATGCATCACGCCTGAGGTCTTCGAAGCGTAGGGCAGGGCGGTGTCCTCGGTGATCGGCAGTGCATCCATGTCGGCGCGCAGGCCGACTCGCCTTTGCGCGTGACCGCGCGTCAGGGTCGCGACGATGCCGTGGCCGCCGATGCCGGCCTCGAAGGGAATGCCGAGCTCGGTGAGCTTGTCCTGCACGAAGGCGGCGGTCTCCTTCTCCTGCAGCGACAATTCGGGATGCGCATGCAGGTGGCGGCGCCACGCGGTCAGTTTCTGGTGCAGTTCGGGGGACAAGGCAGGTGTCTCTTGAGTGATGTCGGTTGCCGCCACCATAAAGGATTATCACCGCCATGCACCCCGCGCCTTGGAATGCCTCGCGTGCAGCAATGTGCTTTTTTCGTCATTCCGGGGCGCGCCTCTTGGCGCGAACCCGGAATCCATGGTGCAGCTCGCTCCGAGGCCCAATGGATTCTCAGGTGCGCAATTGCGCACCATAGCTCGCGACTTCGTCGCGCCCCGGAATGACGAGCAATGGGTGTTACGCCAGCTTCGCCAGCCCCTTCCAATCGAACCCGATCCCATGCCCCGGCCGCTCGGGCGCCAGCGCCAGCCCGTCCTTCAGCACCAGCGGATGCTCGATGTACTTGTCGAGCCCGAATCCGTGCGCCTCCAGATAGGATCGGTTCGGGCAGGCCGCGAGCAGGTGCACGGTGACGTCGTGCGCGCCATGACTGGTGACGGGCAGGTTGAACGCCTCCGCCAGCCGCGCGATCTTCATGAACGCGCTGACGCCGCCGCAATTGGTGACGTCCGGCTCGGGATAGGACACCGCGCCTGATGCGATGTAGTTCTTGAACTCCCACAGCGAGCGCAGATTCTCGCCCGCCGCGATCGGCACGCCGCCGGCCTGCATGATGCGCACATGGCCGGCGACGTCGTCGGGAATGATCGGCTCCTCCAGCCAGGTGAGGTCGAAAGGAACGAACGCGCGCGCGGCGCGGATGGCTTCCTCGACCGTCCATTTCATGTTGGCGTCCGCCATCAGCGGAAAACCGTCGCCGAGATGCTGTCGCATCGCCGAGACGCGCGCGACATCGGACTTGAGCTCGGGCCGGCCGACCTTCATCTTGATGGCGCGAAAGCCCTTGGCGAGATTGCCGTCGGTCTGCTTGAGCAGCGCATCGACGGAGAGATCAAGGTCGATGCCGCCGGCATAGCACGGCACGTGCGCATCGAAGCCGCCGAGCAGGCGGTACAGCGGCAGCTTGGCGCGCCGCGCCTTCAAATCCCATAGCGCGATGTCGAGCGCCGAGAGCGCCAGCACCGCCGGCCCGCCGCGGCCGCCATAATGCAGCCCCCACCAGACATGATGCCAGATCGCTTCGGTATCATCAGCCTCGCGCCCTTCCACCAGCGTCGGGATCTCGCGCTTGAGAATGTCGGCCACAGCGCCGCCATTGCGCCCGACCGTGTAGGTGTAGCCGACGCCCTCGGCGCCATCGGCATCGCGGACGCGGCAGGTGATGAGCTCGAACGCCGTCATGTCGCCATGCGTGGAGTCCGACAGCGTGACGGGGAGGGGGATCCGGTAGAGGCCGGTCTCGATATTTGCGATGCGCGGCATGTAGCCTCCCTGTTTCTTCTTTTGGTTCGTAGGGTGGGTTAGCCAGCGGGTTGCGCGAAGCGCAAACGCTGGCGTAACCCACCACTTCTGTTGCCTTGGATGGATACGATGGTGGGTTACGCTGACGCTAACCCACCCTACAAAGCCCAACTCACCGCATCGTCGCGAGTTGCACCGCCAGCGCACAGGCGCGGTCGTATTCGTCGAGATTGATCCATTCGTCCACCGTGTGCGCCTCGTTCTGGCCGGCGCCGAAGGTCACGGTCGGAACGCCGTGGCGGACCATCCAGTTGGCATCGAGGCCGCCATTGGCGGCGCGCACGTTCGGGGTTCCGCCCACCGCAGACACCGCCTCGATCGCGCGCTTCACGACGGGGAGGTTCTCCTTCATGCGGAACGGATAATAGTCGGTCTCGGCCTTGAACTTGACCTTGCCGGACTTGCCTTGCGCATTGGTCACCTTCTTGGCCGCCTTCTCGAACGCGGCCTTGTAGGCCTTGGTGATCTCCTTGAAGAACTTTCCGTCATGGCTGCGGCTCTCGCCGCGCACATGCACGTAGTCGGTGACGACATTGGTGGCATCGCCCGCAGGGCGGCCTTCGCCGCCGGTGACGGGGCCGACATTGCTGGTGCCTTGCTGCTTGCCCTTCACCACCTTCCCGAACCAGCCGCCGGCCTTCACGTCGGCCAGCGCCAGCGCCATGATCATGGTCGAGGAGATGCCGCGCTCGGGCGCGACGCCGGCATGCGAGGCGCGGCCAAGAATCTCGACGGTCCAGCGGTCGGCGCCGACGGCTCCGATCACGACGTTGGAAGCCGAGCCGCCGTCATAGTTGAAGGCCATCACCGGCTTGCCGAGCTCGTCGAGCTTGACGTGACGCGCGCCGTAGAGACCGCTCTCCTCGCGCACGCAGAACAGAAGCGTGATCGGCGGATGATCGAGCTTCTGCTTGGCGAGCTCGGCGGCCAGCGTCACCAGCACGCCGCAGCCGCAGCGATTGTCGCCGCCGAGCGCGGTCTTCGCCTGGTTGACGATCTTGCGCCCGGACAGCTTTGGCTTGGCGCCGGCGCACAGCGGCACGGTGTCCATGTGGGTCATGAACATGATCCGCGGCTGGTTGTGCAGCGCGCCGCGGCCGGGCAGGTCGACGATGAGGTTGCCGGTCTCGGTCGGCACAGGAATGCGCGTATTGGCGTCGTCGAGCCGGATCGCCTTCGCCGGCACGCCGGCCTCCTTCAGCGCAGCCGCGAGCTCCCGCCCGATCGCCGCCTCCTGTCCGGTGACGCCCTCGACAGCGAGGAAGCGCATGAGACGATCGGTGGCGGCTTTGGTGTCGACAGGCATGGACTCGAATTCCCCTTGATGCGGATGGCGGCGCAGCATCCCCTGCGCTTTCGCATTTCGCAAGGGGCTCAGACGCGCTGCGTGTAGATCAAGAAGATCAGCACGCCGAGCGCCAGCGCCGCCGCCATGAACAGCAGCACCGCCGGCAGTCCCGCGAGCGCGGCCACCGCGCCGGTGACGGATTGCATCAGCGCGGTGCCGAGAAAGAAGGCGAGATTGACGGCCGCAAGTGCTTTCCCTGCGACCTGCGCGTCGACCAGCTGCCTGGACATGCCGAACAGCAGCGGCTGCGCCGAGGTGAAGAGCCCGATGAGCACGAACAATGCCAGATCATAGGACGGCGGCATGACGGTCACGCCGAACAGCCATGCAACGGCAAAGTGCGGGGCTCCCAGCGCCATCAGCGCGAGCAGCAGCGCCGCGATCGCATGCGTGCCGGCGACCAGCTCGCGGCGGCGGCCGAGCCTGCGGTCGATCATGCCGACCAGCAGCGGGCCTGCGATCATCGCCAGCGTGAACGCGCCGAGCTGGTTGCCGGCCTCGACCCGCGTCAGTCCCTTGATCTCCATCAGCCAGGGTCCGCCCCACAGGCCGCGCAGCACCAGCGAGCTCGCCAGCGACACCATCGCCAGCGCGATCACGCCGCGCAGCGGCCGCGACAGGCCGAGCCTCACCACATCGATCATCTGCGACAGCGGCGAGGACGAGTCCTTGTGCTCGGCCGGCTGGTGCGGCACCAGCACGAACACCGCGAGCGCGACGAGGATGCCGCCGATCGCGGAGAGCCAGAAACCGGCACGCCAGCCGTAAGTGTCGATCACGAAAGCGAGCGGGCTCGCCGACAGCAGCATGCCGATATTGCCGATCGAGAGGATGGCGCCGGACCACAATCCGAACCGCGCCGCCGACAATTGCTTGGCGGCGAGCGTCATCGGGCACATCAGCATGCCCGAGGTGGCGACGCCGAGCAGCAGCTGCCCGACGGCGAAGCTCTCAGGCCCCGTCGCAAATCCCGAGGCCACCGCGCCGAACACGGTTCCCGCCAGCAGACCGAGCGAGACCGGCCGCACGCCAAATCGGTCCATCGCCGCGCCGACCGGGATCTGGGAAGCCGCAAAGGCGAAGTGATAGACCGACGTGAGGCTCGCCAGCGCCTGCGGCTCGATGTGGAAATCCGCCGCCATCAGGTCGAGGCTCACCGCCGGAATGGTGCGCAGCAGGGTCGACAGCATGTGGCCGCAGGCGAGCGCGACCAGCGCGAAGATCAGCGCGCGGGTGGCTGTGCCCGCGTCGTTGGCGGCCGTGGTCATGAGCGTCCCGTCCCGAGAAGGTTTTGGGTGGGGTTACATGATCGCGGGGGCGGGCGCCAATGGCGGCAGTGGGACCCCCTCATGCCGGAATGTGGCTTCTCCGGCCGCGACCAGTCGCTTGGCAGGCTCATCCATGTCGCGGCGGTCTGAACCAGAACGAGCGCCAAGACGTTATGCCGGCAAAACGTGGTATCCTGCAGACCAGGAGCGCCATGACTTGCGGTGGCAGCGGCAATGTCCTCGTCCGAGAGCACAAGTCAGACGACCGGTGACGCGGCCCGCCGGGAGCGGCGAAGGAGCAATTTTCTGCTGTTGCTTCTCGCCGTTGGATTTCTCGTCTTCGGCGTCGCAGCGGGTGCGCTCTATTACGCGTTGCGGCCGGAGATTCTCCGGATCGCCGTCGGGCCGCCTGGCAGCGACGACTACAAGGTCATTCAGGCGATGGCCGATGCGTTCGGCAGCGAAAGCCGAACTGTCAGGCTGCGTCCGGTCAAGGCCGACGGAGCGATGGAAGCTCTCGCTTTGCTTGGGTCTGGCAAGGCCGATCTTGCCGTCGGCCGTGGCGACCTGGACATGCCGGCCGAGGCGCAGACCGTCGCCGTCATACGCAAGAACTTCGTCGTGCTCTGGGCACCATCCGGGCTTGCGGGCAAGAGTTCGAAAAGAAAGCCGTCGCCGAAGATCAAGGAGGTCGCCGATCTCTCAGGGCGCCGTGTCGGCGTGATCGGGCGGACGCCGGTGAATCCCGCGCTGCTGCGGGTCATCCTGAGCGCCGCCGGAGTGCAGCCCGACAAGGTCGCCGTGGCGCAGTTCGGCACCGACCAGATCGATGAGCTCGCGCGCGATCTCACCCTCGATGCCTTCATGGCGGTCGGGCCCCTCGACAGCAAGATCACATCCGACGCCGTTGCCGCAACGGCGCGGGCGCGCGGCGAGCCGAAGTTTCTCGCCATCGAGGCATCGGAAGCGATCGCCATCAAGCATCCCCGGTATGAATCGGAGGAGATTCCGCCCAGCGTCTTCAATGCGGATCCGGCCTGGCCGGGTGACAAGGTTGAAACTCTCAGCGTGAGCCATCTGATCGTGGCGAGAAAGAGCCTGCCCGAAGCGACGGTCGCCGCGTTTTTCCGTCAGCTCTTTGCCGTTCGTCAGGCGATCGCGAGGCAGGTCCCAGGCGCTGCGCACATCACCAAACCCGACCTCGAGAAGGACGCCGAGCTGCAGGTCCACCGGGGCGCGGCGGCCGTCATCGACGGCAACGAACGCACGTTTCTCGACCGGTATGGCGACTATTTCTGGTTCGGACTCCTGCTTCTCTCTGGAATGGGCTCCGCCGCCGCCTGGTTGCGCCGCTATTTGAACCGCGACGAAAGGGACGACAACACCAGCCATCGCAACAGAATCCTGGCCATGGTTTCCAGCGCGAGGACCGCGGAATCCAATCAGGAGCTTGTGGCATTGCAGCGCGAGGCCGATATTATCATCGCCGAGACGCTCGAATGCTATGATGACGGCGCGATCGAGCAAGAGGAGCTCGCGGCCTTTGGACTGGTGCTCGACCTCTTGAGCAATGCCCTCGCCGAGAGGCGAGCCGCACTGCAACGTACCACCCTCGAAACGGTTCGGGGCGCGGTAGGAAGCCATGGCGTTACCCCGCGGGCATAAAGCGTCGTGGCGCCTCCGTACTGCGCGCGACGGTTGCAGTAGTTGCCTCGGCATACTCATCTTCGTCATCGAGCGCTTCCGTCGGCGGATATAGGAACAAAAAAGACATCGTCTCTCTTACCTCGGTAAGGAGACCTGATCATGCTGTCCTCGAGACCACCACGGCCCATTCGCACAACGCTCGATCTTGCGAGCGCCGAGCAGGTCAAGTCGGTACGCAGGCGGCTTCGCATCTCCAATGCCGATCTGGTCAGGATCGTCGACAAGATCGGCAATTCTCTGACGGCCATCGAGAAGGAAGTGGAGCTCGAGAAACTGGCCGCTCAGCAGTGTAATGCCAGGGACGCGACGACGACCCTCGAATGAATCCGAGCCATCACGTCGAAAAGGAGAATTGCGATGAACGGTCTGATCTACCTCATAGGGCTCGTCGTTGTGATCGCGGCCATACTTTCGTTCTTTGGCTTGCGATGAGCGCGACGGTCCTGCAGCCCGACGCACCACCGATCCGGTGAAGCAATCTCGCGTGCACCAAAATGGTTGATCCGCACCAGGTCAATACCATCATAGCGACGACGGTCTGCGCGGTCTTCAAGGACCTTCCCGACGCTCAAATCGGAACTGAAGAAGCCAAGCTGCTGGCGAAGCAGATCACTGAAGCGCTGAACGCAGCTGGGCTGCAGATCGTCCCTGTGGATCCGGCGATCAAACGGCCCTAGAGCGTGATGAGATCAGGTTTGATTGCTACAACGTAAGTGCACTCCCTCTCCCGCAAGCGAGAGCTTTGCACAAAAGGGGAATTTGCGATTCTCTGGGCCATCGTGGAG